>JBHJIL010000081.1:0-98546 GCA_050043465.1 Leptolyngbyaceae cyanobacterium | reverse complement strand
CAGTAGGTTACCACAGCCTACAGCATTCGCGAGACTACGTACTCTTACCTGAAGCAGTACGACGACTCACTCGTTAACTACCACAAAGCAATCGCTCCCGATCCAGACTATGCCATGGCCTACAACAATCTCGGGACTACGTATCAAGATCTGAAGCAGTATGACGACGCAAGCACTAGCTACCAAAAAGCCATCGCTCTCGACCCAGACTATTCCATGGCCTACAACAATCTCGGTACTACGTACTCTGACCTGAAGCAGTATGACGACGCAATCGTTAACTACCAAAAAGCCATCGCTCTCGACCCAGATGACGCTATAGCCTACAACAATCTCGGCAATACGTACTCTGACCTGAAGCAGTATGACGACGCGATCGCTAGCTACCAAAAAGCCATCGCTCTCGACTCAGACTATGCTACGGCCTACAAAAATTTAGGCTATATTTATCATATCCAGTATCAATATGAGAACGCGATCGCTAGCTACCAAAAAGCTATTAAACTAGAGCCTAAAAACTCCAACCACCATTTGAATCTAGCAAATACACTGGCATACGATGGACAGTATCATCAGGCGATTCTCAGCTATCAAAAAGTTATTGAGCTAACACCAGATGACTATTTAGCTAACAACAATCTTGGCTGGATGTGTTTGCTCACGAATCAGCTATCCCTAGCCCAAACAGCCTTTGAACGAACTATTGAAGTCGATAAAACAGATGTTAGAGCAAGGCTTAATTTAGCACTCGCCTTAAAGAATCAGGGACAGCTCGAACGAGCTGATGAACTTTATCAACAGGTTCTCGAACTCGAATTAGTTGATGATGAAGACAAGGTGGCGCATGCCTTTTACTCATTTGTTTTAGGCAAAATTGAGTATGGTATGACTCAGATGCAAGATTTGATAGCTGCTAACGTCAATGTTGGGGATTTAGAGAATGAACTAAACAATGCCGAAATGTTAGCCGCCTGTCCTCAGCCGCCTGAGCGTATCGAGGAGATGATTACGCTACTTCGCGACGCTATATCTAAAAGCTCGGCCAATAATTTTGTAGAGACCTGACCCAAAATATCAAATCTCGTCTGCTAAGATTACGGATCGCCTATTCACCTCAAATTTCACAATTTGTATCTTGACTCATCTAGATCAGGTGCTCTAGTGTCAATAACAGGTCCGCGAGACCTATACAAAGCTCAATCCCTTAGCGCTACCGGCGGGTGGTTCCAACACCTGCCGATAGCTAACCTCACAAGCTGAGCGTGCCAGCTTGAAGGCTGATGTCAATGTACCTTAGTCCTTCCAGTTTGCAACACTTGCGGGATGGCAAAGGTTTGAGTTTTGGTCCTTATCCCTCTCCGGATGCTGCTCGCAGCGGCACCCGAGGGGGTTCTTATCCACCTAAAAAAGACCAAAACCATGTTTCAAGACAACACCCAGGGCGCAGGCGCGTCCAACATTCCCCCTGCCGACAATGCTCTCCCCGACTACGATTTCGAAACCGTTAACCATACCCTATTCGGCACCCTCGACGCCGTCCAAAACACCATCAAGCTGCTCCATAAGCTCAACTACGCCGAACCCAACGACTGGAGCCGCCCTCTACCCACCGGACGCGTCAACGAAGTCATGGCCATCCTGACCCGGCGAGTGCGAGTGAATTAGCTCCAAGATCCTGGATACCAGGCATACTAGGGTTTAATCAAGTTTGGGGAGACAATACTCAAAGCCCCCAAACTTGGGGTTTGGGGGCCTGAACAACTTTAAGTCCTCTTACAGAACCTTAGGGTACTAGACTTTTCTGCGAGGGGTATCGTCAAGCCCTAAGCCAGACCCACCAGCTTCTCGCTCAGTTCCCACAGCCGCCGAGCTTTTACATCGTCCAATGCCTCATTCGACATCTCTTGCACAAAAGACTTGCGTCCCTCCTGCTGACGATTACCCCAGCTCCAGTAGTAGCCAGACTGCTCATATCCCGGATCGGCGGCCACTGCCGCTACGCGATCGCCTGCTACTGCTTCAGTCACATAGCCCTTGGTAATATTCTTCTGGAACCAAGGGAAAATAGTCCGAAATGCAGAATAGTGATTCCGGAACAGCTCAGTTTCAGCCACACAGCCCGGATACAGCGAGCTAAACACAACATTACTAGAGTCGCCATAGCGACGGTGCAGCTCACGCATGGTGAGCACGTTGCACAGCTTGCTGTCTTTGTAGGCTTTACCTGGCTTAAACTTCTTGCCATTGGCCATGGTGACCGGTGCTTTAAAGCCCTGCTCAAATCCTTCTAGGTTGCCCAGGTCCGGCGGTGCCGGGAAGGGAATCTTACCGCCGAGTTCCTTGGGATTCGCCGTTACGGTACCAAGAATGACCAAACGAGGATGGGATGACTTTTTCAGGTCCTCTAGCATCAGGTTGCACAGTAAAAAGTGCCCCAAATGGTTAGTCGCCATGCTTAGCTCATAACCGTCTTCGCTACGCATGGGTTCTTTGAGCAGTGGCAAATAGACCGCCGCATTACACACTAGCGAGTCCAGCGTCTTGCCAGTGGCGCGAAATTCTTTAACAAAGCTGCGTACGCTATCTAAACTGGCCAGGTCGAGTTTAATGATGGAGTAGCTGCCGTTGGGGATGCCCACTTCTTTAGCTACCTTTTCAGTCTTAGGTAGATTACGACAGGCCATCACCACGTGCCAGCCCCTATCGGCCAATGCTTTTGCTGCGTATAGGCCAACACCGGAAGAGGCCCCGGTAACGATCGCCGTTGATTGCTGAGATTGAGCCATGGGTATAGATGTCTAAAAGCGCGTCTAAAGTGTTATTAAACCGTGAGTATCCTAGGATCTCATACGGTCGAGCGCTAATAGCTATCTGAAATAAACCTTAAGCAATGTGGGGCAAGATTGTAGATTGCAAGGATACGTAAAGAGATATTACAACATCCGGTATGGGAAGGCTGCTCAAAAAGCCTACCGTGTAGGCACATGCGATCGCATCGCAATGACGCTCAACCTGTGTGTACACGGCAGGCTGGGAGCTAAGGCTAGCTTTTGGGCGATCGCGTCACTTTACCACCAGATCCGCCCACAGAGCCCCAGGTGGGTGAGGACCCCTTCCCCTGGGTTTTACAAAACGAGCCTTGAAACCGGGAAGGATCGCCAAAAACTAGAGGCTCCTGTTCGGGCTGCTCAGGCTGATTGGGTTCTTGAATAAACCCCAGGGCCTGCAATGCCTTTGGGCTCCAAGGTTTACCCATAAACATAAACATTCCAGGAGACTTGGAAACGGTCAGATATAAGTGGCAGCGGCGTTTGGTATGCCAAAATCGTTGCTGTTTCATAACAGTTCGCTAGGTGAGAGCAAGGTGAGACAAGACAGACAGGAGAAAGCACGTTTAGAAACTGCAATCAGAGCCCACCTAAAACTTCCCAAAGAAGAATCAAAATCTTCGGGTAAAAACAGTATTTTTGATAGATGCCAGTGGGCAAAATCGGCTATCTGTGAGATAGTAACTATCTTGGGGATCGCTGATGATGCCTGTAAAAGAGCCTAGGTTGATGGATTTGCCACAGTTTGGATAGCTCCACTATGGCAAGATGATAAACACTGTTTTAGGCTGTCTTTTAATGCAGTTTTCTACGAGACTTTCCGTCCGTTCTACTCTTCGTACAGCTGCAGATTTACCCGGATTATTTGGCACGTTTGTTACAAAGCCCTGACTCTTTTAAGCCAGGGCCTTGAGATTCACTATTTGAGAGAATATTGACGCTAGCGCCACCTATCGCGAGATAAAAAGCGAATGTGAGCTAAGCCACGGTAACCGCATCAGACAGGTAGACATCCTGGATCAGATTAAACAGTTTGACGCCTTCCTTAAACTCCCTCTGAAATGTTTTGCGACCTGAAATCAAACCACAGCCGCCCGCCCGCTTGTTGATCACAGCAGTCCGCACGGCGTCGGCAAAGTCGTTATCCCCTGAGGCTCCACCGGAATTGATCAGCCCAGCTCGACCGGCATAGCAGTTCAGCACCTGATAGCGGGCCAGATCGATGGGGTGGTCGGTGGTCAAGTCGGAATACACCAGGTCATGGGTTTTGCCGTAGGTTTCACCAGTGGCCTGGGTCACGGCTTTATAGCCGCCATTATTTAGAGGCAGCTTTTGCTTAATAATATCGGCTTCAATGGTGACCCCTAGATGATTCGCCTGACCGGTCAGATCGGCAGACACGTGATAGTCCTGGTCTTGCTTAAAGACGCCGTTACGTAAGTAGCACCACAAAATTGTGGCCATCCCATGCTGATGGGCTAGGGCAAAGGCGCGGCTAACCTCTTGGATCTGTCGCGCCGCTTCGGGTGAGCCAAAGTAGATGGTGGCACCGACCGCAACGGCCCCCAAGTCCCAGGCTTGCTCGACAGCAGCAAACATGAGCTGGTCAAACTGGTTGGGGTAGGTGCGCAGCTCGTTGTGGTTGAGTTTGACGATAAATGGAATCTTGTGGGCATATTTGCGAGACATCATGCCCAGCACACCCAGGGTGGTAGCTACCGCGTTGCAGTTGGCTGCGATCGCAAGCTCAATAATATTCTGTGGGTCAAAATAAATCGGATTGGGCGCAAAAGATGCGGCTGCCGAATGCTCAATCCCCTGGTCTACCGGCAAGATAGACAGATAGCCCGTATTTGCCAGCCGCCCCGTTCCATACAGCTGTTGCAAACTGCGTAGAACCTGCGGATTGCGATCGGTTTGAGCAAAGATCCGATCGACCCAATCAGGTCCAGGTAAATGGAGCTGGCTACTAGGTATTTTTGCTGAGTAGGTCATCAGGTCATCAGCGTCTTGTCCTAGCCAATCAGCAATGGATCGGGATGACGAGGTTGCAACCATAGCTATCTCACCGTACGGTATCGAAAATTCATCCCCAGGTTAACGCGCTCTACAGAATCTGAGACCGTCCCATCCTTAGAATTAGATGAGGAACCAAAATAACAGTTTGACGACGATATGGGCCGTTTCCCACAGACTGGGAACCATCTGCTTGATGATCAGGTCTAACTAAAGTGAGATGGTCTTTTTGGGTGCCATTTACCAAACAGTATCAGGGGTACTTATAAAGACTGCGTATAGTTTCACAACCCAACAAAGCTTTGAACGCCGCTCTACCTCGGTCTTTAGACAGTGACTGAGGACAGCAGACCTAATCTCCGTACGGTGAAATGGTCGGAATTTATCTGTTTTACTTGAAAATAGTAAGAGATTTCTTTAGTAAACCAGCACGTTTGTTCAGCAAGGTGAACGGTCAAGCGAGCGCCGACTTGGTTGTTGAAAATTTTTGATACATAGCTCTTTTCATAGATTGATGGAATGCATCTCATCCCCAGATTTAGTAACACCAAGCAATCTATAGGTAGTGACATGTCTGCCACTGTCCCACTTTGGAAAGACGCTCTCATGTCGGTTAGCGCCCGTCCTCTAGAACTCGATACCACCCTAAAGCACGTGGTGCTGGAGGTCAGACAGCTGCTCAAAGCCGATCGAACGGCTATCTTTAGATTTGAGGGTGGAGCAACCGACAAAGGTCAGTTTGTTGTAGAAGATGTGGCAGCAGACTACGCGTCTATTTTAGACCTACCCACAGAAGAACAGACCCGCTTTGGCAGTGAGCCGCTCCAATCTCATCAAGGAGCGCTGTGGGCTGTAACCGATATTTATGCGGCTGACCTCACGCCGCAGTGTATTGCATTTCTCAGTCGGCTGCAGGTGCAGGCCAAGCTCGTCATTCCAATCTTTAAGCAGCAAACTCTATGGGGGCTGCTGTGGGTGCATCACTGTCAGTCTAGCCATCAGTGGCACCCTGAGGAGATCAAACTTACCCAACAGGTTGTTGAACAGCTCAGCATCGCCCTCCAGCAGGCAGAAGGGGATAAAAGCATTAGTCAACCCGCTCTGCAGCCAGGCAGGGTTCAAGATACCGATCGCGAGCAGGCCTTGGCTAAGACCATTAGCAAGATCCGTCAGGCTCTAGACATCGATACGCTACTAGCCTCGGTCACCACAGAAATACAAAACTTTTTACGAGCCGATCGAGTCGCTATCTTTCAGTTCACTCCCGAGCAAGCTTGGGAAGGAGAGTTTATTGCTGAGACGGTATCAGACCCCTGGCAGTCAATTCTGACTCAGCGCATCCATGGGCACAGCTTAAAAGAACGATTTGTCACCCAGGGGGATGGCCGCCAGATTCATGTTGCGGACGATATTTACACAGCCGACCTCAGTCATGCCTATCTTGACATTTTAGAACAACTGCAGGTTCGAGCCAATTTGGTTATCCCTATTTTACAAGGTGAACAGCCTTGGGGATTGCTGTGCGTACACCAGTGTGAGCACGGGCGTCACTGGACTGTCGACGATACTAGATTTGTTCAGCAAATTGTTGAATACCTGAGCTTTGCACTGCAGCAGCTGAAGCTACTAGAACAGCTGCGCTATCAGACCGAACAGCAAAAGTCTCTAACTGGGGTGATCACACGCATTCGTGAATCACTAGATTTAGAGACGATTTTTCAAACAACTGCTCAGGAAGTGAGACAGCTTCTAAAAGCCGATCAGGTGGGCATATTCTTCTTTCATAGTGAGGAGCACTGGGAAGGACAGTTTGTAGCTGAAGACCACGGAGTCGGGATTACGTCAATCTTAGGAGAGAATGTCTACGACCGTCGCTTTGGTGAAAACTATACGCCTATCTATCAAGAAGGGCAGATGTATGTTTCAAATAATATCTATGAAAACAATTTAGAAAGCGGTCAAATTCAAACGCTGGAGCGACTGGGTATTAAGGCCAATGTAGTATCGCCCATTGTCAATGGTACTGAGCTATGGGGATTGCTATGTATCCATCAATTTCAGAGCCCTCGCCAGTGGCAGCTCTCTGAAATTGAATTTATTGATCAAATTGCTAAACACTTAGGAGTGGCCCTCGAGCAGTGGAGCCAAGTAGAGCAGCTAAAGCTGCAGGCGGCTCAGATCGCCTATATCTCTTCGCGAGAACGAGCCTTAGAGCAGCAGCAGCTCCTATCTCAAACAATTAATGCGATTCGCGATTCGCTTCAGCTTGAAGAGATTTTTAATACCACAACCCAAAGAATTCAGTCACTCTTTAAAACCGATCGGGTCGTCATTTTTCAATTCAACCCTGACTGGAGCGGTCAGTTTGTAGCTGAGTCTGTAGCCGAGGGCTGGCCCAAGCTGGTGGAAACCCAGGAAGTCATTCGAGATGCTTACCTGATGGAGAACCAGGGAGGCTGCTACGCCCATCAGCAGGAGACTCTGGCCGTCGATGATACTGAGCAAACTGACTACGAAGCTGCCTACATGGCGCTACTAGAAGGCTCTGATGCTCGAGCCTGTATGATTGTGCCCATCATGGAGGGCAGTCGGCTGTGGGGGCTGCTAATCGCCTGCCAAAATACCTGTCCGCGTCATTGGGCCACGGATGAAATTGATTTTTTGTCTCAGGTAAGCACTCAGCTAGGGGTAGCCCTAAACCAGGCAGAAGCAGTAGCCCAGGTGCGTGAACAGGCAGCAGCTCTACAAAAGGCAACCGACCGGCAAAGAGCCCTGACACTGACCATTGATAAAATTCGTCAGTCCTTGGACATTGACGTGATTTTTACCACCACCACCCAGGAGGTGCGGCAGCTATTAGAAGTCGAGCGGGTGGCCATTTATCGGTTTAACGCCGACTGGAGCGGCACCTTTGTCGCTGACTCGATGATCGATAGCTGGCAGCCCGCCAAACCCAGCCCGACAATGATTCAAGATGTGTTTGCTAAACCTGAGCAAGATGGTCAGCTGCCGCGCAATGAGGTATTTGTACCAATTTCCCAAGGAGAGAAACTGTGGGGGTTGCTCATGGCCTATCAGACCTCTAAACCTCGGTACTGGGATGATGATGAGGTCAGTCTGTTGGCCCAGGTGGGAACTCAGTTAGGCATAGCCCTACAGCAAGCAGAGCTATTAAACAAGACACAGCAGCAAACGGCCACACTCAATCAAACCCTACAAACGCTAAAAAGCACCCAGGCTCGGCTAGTCCAGGGGGAAAAGATGGCGGGGTTAGGGCAGCTGGCCGCAGGGATTGCCCATGAGATTAACAATCCGGTTGGGTTTATTTCAAGCAACTTAGAACCGATGCAGGAGTACGTTTCGGGACTGTTGGAGCTGCTGAGGCTCTACCAGCAGCAGTATCCAGAACCGGTACAGCCAATCCAGAACAAGATTGACGACATTGAAATGGATTTTGTCTTGGAAGATCTGCCTAAGATCATGACATCCATGAAGATGGGGACCAGTCGCATTGTCGATATCGTTAGGAGCATGCAAAATTTCTCTCGGGTCGATGAAGCCGCCATTAAAAATGTGAATATCCACCAGGGAATAGACAGTGCCCTGCTGATTTTGAAGCATCGGCTTAAAGCCAGCAAACATCGCTCCGCCATTGATATTGTTAAGTCCTACGGAAACATACCGGTTATACAGTGCTATGTCAGTCATTTGAATCAGGTTTTTATGAACCTGATCGTCAATGCTATTGACGCCTTTGAAGAGGCCAGAACGCCAGAAATTCAGATTCCAGAAATTCGAATTTCAACGGTCTGGCAACAGGAATCGCAGACTTTGTTGATCGAGGTTGCCGATAACGGTCCTGGTATTTCCGAGGATGTTTTAGACAATATTTTTAACCCATTCTTTACGACTAAACCAGTGGGCAAGGGAACAGGATTAGGACTGTCGATTAGCTATCAAATTGTGACAGAAATGCACAAAGGCAAGCTCTCTTGCCAATCTAAGCTCGGACAAGGAACTACGTTTTCCATTGAGATTCCAGTGGCTATTTAGCCGGTCGGCTAAATAGCTATGCAGTCAGGGCTTTCTTGACTTCTACGGCCCAAAAGCTGATGGTACCCAGCAGAAGTGCGATCGCAACCTCCTGAGCGCTTAGCGCCACCGTCGAGAAAAACACCTGAGCGATGGGCACATAAACCACCACCAGCTGTAAACAGGCTGTTAGAAACACCGCTGCCAACAGTTTTTTGTTAGACAGTAGCCCAATGCTAAATAGCGACTCCGATGACGAGCGGACGGCTTCTGAAAGCGCAATCCGAGAAAATGCCAGCGTTGTAAATACCATCGTCTGCCAGGCAGGGTTGTTACCACTCCAATAGCTATAGGCCACCAGCAACAATACCAGTCCTAGAAGCAGCCCAATCCAAAGAATATCTTTACCAAGACCTCGACTAAAAATACTCTCATTAGGATGATAGGGCGGTCGCTCCATGACATTTTTTTCAGCGGGTTCAAAGCTCAGCGCCAACGCCAACAGGCCATCTGCGATCAGGTTAATCCATAAAATTTGGATCGGCACCAGCGGAATGGGCATCCCTAAAAAAGGAGCCAAAAACAACAGCCACAGCTGGCCCACATTACCTGCCAGCGTGTACTTAATAAATTTGCGAATATTGTCATAGATCACCCGGCCTTCCCGCACTGCCGCCACAATCGAGGTAAAGTTATCGTCCTGCAGCACAATATCTGCAGCTTCTTTGGCCACATCGGTCCCAGTTATCCCCATGGCCACACCAATATCCGCCTGCTTAAGAGCTGGGGCATCATTGACCCCGTCTCCCGTCATGGCAACAATGTGGTTCTGGCCCTGCAGCGTCTGGACAATTCTGAGCTTGTCTTCCGGGGTGACTCTGGCATATACGCCGGTCTTGGTCACGGCTGTTGCTAGCTGCTCGGCGGGTAGTTTGCTAAGCTCTTGCCCGGTGAGCAAACTGTCGCTGGCAATGCCTAGATCCTGAGCAATATGCTGGGCGGTGAGGGGATGGTCCCCAGTAATCATAACTACCTGAATCCCCGCTGTGCGACAGAGATCAATGGCGGCCTTAACCTCGGTACGGGCCGGGTCCATGAGCCCCATCATCCCTAAAAAGACAAGATTTTGCTCTAACTGGTCGGTCTCTGGCACCGCCGACAAAGGCCGAAACGCCAGCCCTAATACCCGCAGTCCCTGGTTGGCCAGCTGGTCGTGGGACCGATAGATTCGCTGACGCAGCTCGTCGGTTAGCACCTGGACTCGATTATCTAGCCAGACTCGATCCATAGTGGGCATCAGACTGTGCAGCGCCCCTTTACTAAAGACCACCGTCTGCGTGTTGGACGGCACCACCTGCTGCCACATCTCTTGTATAGTGGCGCTCAGCGGCTGCGTACAGCGGTGACAGGTGGTCATCCGTTTACGTTTTGAATCAAAGGGAACCTCGCTGATGCGGGGCCATAGCCGATCTAACTTACGCTTGGGCAGACCGACCTGAGCAGCGGCAGTCACTAGCGCGGTCTCGGTTGGATCGCCCACAGCCTGGTCGTTATCTAGAGACGCATCATTACAAAAGACACCGCTCAGCAGCAACAAATTTAGGGCAAGATTGCCAACAACGTTGTTATCACAGAGCGATATTTGCTGTCCAGCAATGTCTAATACAGTGACGGTCATGCGGTTTTCAGTCAGGGTCCCTGTTTTATCCGAACAGATGGTCGTCACCGAGCCCAGAGTCTCCACCGCAGGTAAATGACGGATCAGGGCCTGACGCTTTAGCATTCGTTCTGCCCCCAGCGCCAGGGCAATGGTCACCACGGCGGGCAACCCTTCAGGCACAGCCGCCACGGCTACACTAACCGCCGTCAGCAGCATCTGCCGCAGCGGTTCTCCTTGAATTAATCCCATGGCGGCAATCACCAGGGAAATGGAAATGGCACCGGCTCCCAGGACTTTACCCAGCTGGGCCAGACGCTTTTGTAACGGGGTGGGCTCAGCGTCAACCGACTGCAGCATCCGAGCAATGTGACCAATCTCAGTCCCCATCCCCGTTTCGGTAACGACAAAAATACCGCGCCCCCGAGTAATGGTGGTGCTGTGGTAGACCATATTGCAGCGGTCTCCCAGGGCCTGCTCATCGCTGAGGACGGTCGTCGCCTGTTTGTCTACGGGAGCTGATTCACCGGTTAGGGCCGATTCTTGCACCTGCAGATTGGCTGTTTCCACCAGACGGCCGTCCGCCGGGACCACATTGCCAGCTTCTAATAGCACCAGATCGCCACGCACCACAGACGCCATGGAGCATTCTTGCACCTGCCCGTCTCGCTTGACGCGCACGGTGGGGACAGACAGTTTTTTAAGCGCCGCCATTGCCTGTTCGGCTTTATGTTCCTGGCGTACCCCTAAAACAGCGTTAAAAATGACAATGGCAAGAATTGCGATCGCATCGCGCAAATCCCCCACAATTAAAGAAATGATTGCCGCCACAATCAGCATCACCACCAGGGGTTCGCTAAGCTGCTCCCACAGCACCTGCCAGGATGATTTACCGGCGACAGATATTAATTCATTGGGGCCCTCTCGCAACAGGCGCTGGTGAGCTGTTTTACTCGTTAATCCAGTCTCTACATGGCTGTTGACCTGTCGTGTGACGACATCGGCCTCAAGTTGGTACCAGTGACTCACCGCTGTGCCCGCTAATTTGAATAATTCAGACGTCTCTTTGCCGCCAGAGTAATAGTTTAGCGCCCCAATAGATAATGAGTTATACCCTTTCAAAAAGAATAAAAAGCTTCAACGGAGATATACAGATCCGCTGAAGCTTTTAAGTTTATGTTTCTAAACACCAACGCGCGTCTAGAAAGGTAGGGGGGTAGCTCAGTTAGTCTTGATAGAGCAAAATCGACTGGTTCGGCTCCACCACCACCACCGTTGGAGCGGTTACATTGCCCACCACAACACCAGCAGCCGCACCGCCTAAAATCTCTAAGAAGTCCGCATCGCCCAGGACTTCACCGACAATCAGTCCGCCCGCCGCACCAATGGCCGCATCCTCAATAATGTCATCGGTATCGGTTTGACGCGGGTCCTTTCGATCGGCAAGAGTCTCTGAAACCGCGTCGAGTTCAAAGATGCGATCGCCCACTTCTGCTGAATTAGCTACGTAGCGCAAACCCCCGTCAACCGGCTCAAACTGGCCTCGAATGATACTACCCTCGGGTAGAAAACGATCGCCGATGGATGTCCGATTTTCTAGTCGTAGCGTGTACTCATGGACATCATTTTTATTGAGATAGAGAGTTTCATCACTCCGAATCACGGTGCTCAATGTCTGAGTTGCCTGAGCAACAATAACAGGCTCAGCGACAGTCTCCTGAGCCCAGGCCGGACCGACAACAGCGCCAAGAGAAATAAGCGTACTGGCAATGGCAATTGCTTTCACGGTGGATACCCCCACTAGATTCTTCAGCCGATTTAATATCGGTTTCTCCTAGGAACAGGCTACAGATGATAGCTCTATTCAAGAGAACGTCCCACATCCTCCCTAGTCCGCAAGCAGCCTAGGAAAACAAATACGTAAGACACGTTGATTAAACCAATCCAGTCATGAGGTGGCGTTAATAGCTATGCCAGCGGATTAAGTGGCATAGCTGCTGGCATTGAGGCTATGGCCAACAAACATCTAGACATAGTTCGCGCCCCACTAAAGACTGGCCAACCACGTATCAATTTGAGCCAAAAACTCTGGGTTAGACGCAGCCAGCACACCGCCCAAGAAGCCAAACAGATGCCCTTCCCACGAAATCGTCGTGTCATTAGGGTCAGGCAGCATCGTCCAAACCCGATCGCCATAAAGCAGCATGACCAAAAAAGCCAACCCAACGGTCATCAGCGTTACCTCCAAGTAGCCGCGAGCAATCAAGTAGCCCAGGTAGCCAAAAATTAGACCGCTCGACCCTAAATGGATTGCTGAGCGTCCAAACACCCAGGTACCCAATCCGCTCACTAACAAAATTGCAAAACTCAGGCTGTAGAAGTTCTCCATACTCTGTAGTAAAACCAGCCAGCCCAAAATGGCAAACGGCAATGTATTTGCAATGAGATGGGCCGCATTGCGATGCAAAAAAGGAGAAAATAAAATACCCAGCAATCCCAACGGTTCACGGGGTCGGATACCCAATAGCCGGTTTAGCCCCCCGTTGAGATAGGCAAAATTGACAATTCCAATCCCCCAGGCCGCAACAACACAGTCCCTTAGGATTTCAGCTTGGGCTTGCCAATCAATGGGTACAAACGTTGAGACAATAACCGTGCCCAAGATCATATAGATCAAGACAAACTGCTGTTTCGCCCCTGTCATACAGAAAACCTGCTGCTACAAAATTTTTGTCGCTGCTGCTCTGAGTTCTGTCAAAAATAATCAGAAAATAGTCTATTCAGCTACTTAGGGCCATAGCACAGAGCCCACACGAGCATCAGCAATGCCAATTGATAACGAACAAAGACGCACCCTGTAGCAATATCTCAAGCAAGTGAGATATATCCACGTATATATGGCTGTATTGTACCCTACTGGATTTCCTACGCGATCGCACGGGTGGCCTAGAGGATTTACCAGGGGTTTGCTATAGGATGAGATAGGTGGCATAACACCTGAAATTGAATATTTCACACTTGGAAAAGGCATGAACGTAAAATCGTTGGCGACGGGATTAGGCGCGGTCACGATAGCGCTGCTGGGCATACTCAGCTTTGCAACCCCCAGCTGGGCATACATACAGGACGATGTGGATATGCTCCTAGAACTCAGGGACTGTCCAGTCTGCATTTTGAGCGAAGCCGACCTGTCAGGAGAGGATTTTACTCAAGTCAACCTCAAAATTGCCGAACTGAGCGATGCAAATTTGAGCAACTCTAACCTTCAAGAAGCCAATCTAATGCTGGCGGAGCTCAAAGGGGCCAACCTCAGCGAAGCCAACCTGACAGATGCCTCGATGAATGGAGCCCGACTGCAGGAGGCCAACCTCAGCGGAGCCAACCTCAGCGGGGCGATTCTAACCCAGGCAAATATTGATGGCGCAAATCTACAGGGAGCCAACCTCGAAAATGCGGAGCTGACCGCAGCGATTATCGGTCAGGCCGACTGGCGGGGCGCAAATTTAAGGGGTGCCAATCTGCGAGGTGCAACCTGGTCTGAGGCAATTATCTGCGATACAGTGCTGCCCGACGGTACCGTTGGCGATCGCAACTGCTAATTGACTACCGTCCGCCCATCTATCGCTGCAATGCCATGAGTCAAATCACCCTCAATATCATCGCCGTCTCAGTATTTTCAGTGACGATGCTGATATTACTAGGTCCGCTGCTGTCAATTTCACCGGAGGGGCTGGCCGTGGTTACCGCCACACTGCTGGGGCTGGTGTCCATTGACCAGCTGGGCTGGCAGGGTCGCGGTGGCACATTGCTGATCGACTGGCTGTCGCAGCGTTCGCCAGACTATTGCGATCGCATCGTTCGTCATGAGGCCGGTCACTTCTTAACCGCATATTTACTCGGTATCCCCATCGATGCCTATACCCTCACTGCCTGGGAAACCCTAAAAGCGGGCGTTGACGGCAACGGCGGCGTCGTCTTCAAAACCGACGACATCGATCGCGCCATAGAAGTCGGCAAAATCAGCCAGCGAGAAATCGATCGCTACTGCACCGTATGGATGGCCGGTATTGCTGCCGAAGAAATCACCTACGGCAGCGCTCAAGGCGGACGCGACGACCGTCTCAAGCTCAATCTACTGTGGCAGCAAATGAACCGCCCCCTAGCCGAAGTTCCCCTCAAACAACGCTGGTCCACCCTCCAGGCCAAAACCCTAATCGAAAAACAGCCCGATGCCTACAGCGCCCTAGTAGACGCCATGGTAGAGCGCCGTCCCGTCGACGAATGCTGCAACCTCATCGAACAAAACCTGCAGTCTGCCGAAGTTTAAGAAAAGCCTCTGACCAGGAAGCCACGCGTCGTATAGATTGCTTAAAATCCTTGTTCTTCCAATTAGCCACGCTGGGGATTCTCCAATTCCGATGGACTCTGAGCAAGAAAACGGGAGAAACCCTCTCCCCGTTTACGGTGCGCAGTGAATACGGAGCAGCGTAACTCACCCAGCCGCAACCCTTTATCCTAATGCCAGTCGGAACCAGATCATGCGAGGGGTGTGGGGAAGGAAGGTCCCCACGAACAGGGGGTTTCAGGGGGGCAAGCCCTGAGCGACCCCATCGCTTCCCAGAGATTCCCTAAAAAGACCTCAAATAAATCCCAACAAAACCATTGCCGTTTCATCAAACTTGATGCAACATCAGTCAGAATAGTAAAAACAAAGTCGCCCAAACCATAAGTCCGCCAAGCGCGCCTGCCAAACAATGTCTAAGCCTGGGTTAAAAAAATCAGTCACCACCGGCGCTGGAATTCGCCAAGCCTTTCTCAAATTCTACGAAGACAAAGGCCACACCATCCTGCCCAGTGCATCACTGGTGCCCGAAGACCCCACGGTTTTACTCACCATTGCCGGCATGCTGCCCTTTAAGCCCATCTTTCTAGGCCAGCGTAAGTCTCCCGTTGACCGGGCTACTACCTCCCAAAAATGTATCCGCACCAACGACATTGAAAACGTAGGTCGCACCGCCCGCCACCATACGTTTTTCGAAATGCTGGGCAACTTTAGCTTTGGCGACTACTTCAAAGAGCAGGCCGTCGCCTGGGCCTGGGAACTCTCCACAGAGATCTTTAAACTAGCTCCCAAAAATCTAGTCGTCAGCGTCTTTCGCGAAGATGACGACGCCTACGCCATTTGGCGCGACCAGGTAGGCGTCCCAGAAAAACGCATCATCCGCATGGACGAAGAAGATAACTTCTGGACCTCTGGCCCCACCGGTCCCTGTGGCCCCTGCTCTGAAATTTACTACGACTTCCAGCCAGAGCTAGGGGATGACGACATTGACCTCGAAGACGATACCCGGTTTATCGAGTTCTACAACTTGGTTTTTATGCAGTATAACCGGGATGCCGACGGCAACCTGACGCCGCTGCAGGCCCAGAACATCGACACCGGTCTGGGGCTAGAGCGCATGGCCCAAATTCTACAAGAGAAGCCCAATAACTACGAAACGGACTTAATTTTTCCCATCATCCAGACCGCCGCTGACATCGCCCAGGTGGACTACTTTAAGCAAGATGAGTCTGCCAAAGTCTCGCTTAAGGTGATTGGTGACCATGTGCGTTCCGTGGTCCATATGATTTCTGACGGGATTACCGCCTCTAACGTGGGTCGAGGCTACATTCTGAGACGGCTGATCCGACGTGTAGTACGTCACGGTCGGCTGCTGGGAATCGAAGGCGCTTTTATCAATCAGGTGGCTGAAAGTGCCATTGCACTGTGCGAGTCGGCTTATCCTGATTTGCGCGATCGCGAATCCATCATCAAAGCCGAACTAGAGCGAGAAGACACCCAGTTTCTCAAAACCCTAGAGCGCGGCGAAAAGCTGCTAGCAGAAATTCTAGAGCGCCAGCCCAAGCAAATCTCCGGCGATGACACCTTTAAGCTGTTTGACACCTTTGGCTTCCCTCTGGAGCTAACCCAGGAAATTGCCGAAGAAAACGGATTAACCGTTGACGTCGAAGGCTTTGAAACCGCTATGGCCGCCCAGCGAGAGCGGTCCAAAAGCGCCCATGAGACCATTGACCTGATGGCCCAAGGCGGTCTAGCCCAGCTGGGTCTCGACTCCACTGACTTTTTGGGCTACACCGACGTTACCAGCCAGAGTTTGGTCAAGGTCATTTTAGCCAACGGCGAAACCGTAGACACGGCTGAGGCTGGGACTGAAGTCCAGCTGGTGCTCGATCAGACTCCGTTCTATGCCGAGTCCGGGGGGCAAATTGGCGATCGCGGCTTTTTCGCAGGCGATAACCTAGTCGTTCGCATCGACGATGTGCAAAAAGACAACAACTTATACGTCCACGTAGGTCGAGTCGAACGCGGCACGCTCCATGTTGGCGATAGCGTCAGCGCTCAGATCGACCGTGCCTGTCGTCGTCGCGCCCAGGCGAACCATAGCGCCACCCATCTGCTGCAAGCAGCCCTCAAGAAACTTGTAGACGACAGCATTTCCCAGGCCGGTTCTCTTGTCAGCTTTGACCGGCTGCGATTTGACTTTAACTGCCCTAGAGCGCTGACCCCAGATGAAGTGCAGCAGGTAGAAGCCCAGGTCAACACCTGGATTGCCGAGGCCCACGGGGCCCAGGTAGAAGTCATGCCCATTGACGATGCCAAAGCCAAAGGCGCAGTTGCCATGTTTGGTGAAAAATATGGCGATGAAGTACGGGTGATTGACTTCCCCGGTGTATCCATGGAGCTGTGCGGCGGCACCCATGTGGGCAACACCGCAGAAATCGGCGTCTTCAAAATCATTGCCGAATCCGGCATTGCCGCTGGCGTACGCCGTATCGAGGCCGTTGCCGGTCCAGCAGTGCTGGAATATTTGAACGTTCGCGACCAGATTGTAAAAGATCTCAGCGACCGCTTCAAAGCCAAGCCCGAGGAGCTACTAGACCGGATTACCAATCTGCAGAGCGACCTAAAAACCACTCAAAAAACAGTGGATGGTCTCAAATCAGAGCTAGCCCTGCTCAAGTCCGACCAGCTGCTAGACCAGGCAAAAACGGTAGGAGACTTTCAGGTACTGGTTGCCAATATGGGTGAAGTCGATGCTGACTCTTTAAAGACAGCAGCAGAGCGACTGCTACAAAAGCTCGGCGACGGAGCTGTAGTACTCGGCTCCATCCCAGCCGAAGGTAAAGTCAGTCTTGTGGCAGCCTTTAGCAAACCCGCCATGGACAAAGGTCTAAAAGCAGGCAAATTTATCGGCGGCATCGCCAAAATTACCGGCGGCGGCGGCGGCGGTCGGCCTAACTTTGCTCAAGCCGGCGGTCGCGACGCCTCCAAGCTACCTGAGGCGCTAGAGGCAGCAAAAGCTCAGCTACAACAGGCACTAGCGTAGGGTGCGATGCATCGCACCCTACTCAGATTGAAGACTTTCGAGAATTGCCTGGGTAAGAGGATGATCTGAGAGTTGGTCTGTTTGGTTTGTTTCAACTACTTTTCGTAGAATGGCAACAAAGTTGTTGAGAACAGTTTGAGTGTTGGGATGATCTTGACCCAGTTTGGCAAGAAAGATGTCTAAAGCCCTTACAGCAAAGTTAGCTGACTCAGCATATTGTTCTAATACGTAGTAGAACATTGCCATATTGTTGTAGCTTCCAGCGGTATCGGGATGATCAGGACCCAGCTGCGCTTCTCGGATTTCTAAAGACCGCGCATAGAGCGGTTCCGCTTCACCGTAGCGACCCATAGATCGATACAGCCCAGCCAAATTATTCAGACTCGTAGCGGTATCGGGATGATCGGAGCCAAACCGTTTCTCCGTCATTTTCAGACAAGATTGATACCAGTTTTCTGTTTCTGGCCACAGACTTTGACTTTGGTAAAACCTCCCTAAACTAATAAATGGCCATAGGGCATCTGTACTGTCTACAATGAGATGGCTTAGTTCTTGGGCCACTAAACCCATATGCGGCATTACCTCAGTCATCACCTGCCGTACGCTGACCGTCACAATCGGCTCTATCTGCTTAGCAAAGTTAGTTAGCGAGTTGGCCACGCCCTTTTTCAGTACAGACGTTTCTACACTGAGTTCAGTTTCTAACTTAATCGCCGTAAATTCACGGATAAGCTGGTGTAGCTGATAGCTTTCATCCACATCGCGCTGTAACAAATTACGCTGCACCAGCACTCTATTCAAGCAATTTCTTAGCGCTTGTTTGCTCCACTCTGGTACGGCTCCCGCAATCAGCTCTAGCGGTATCGGTGCCTGAGCGAAGATAGCCACTAACCCCATCAGAGTTTTAGCTTCAGAGTCCAACGTCTGCCAGCTCAGTTCAAATGCGGCCTGAATGGAATACTCGTAGGCCATTTCTTCGGGCAGATCTTGCAACGCAATCGTTTGTAGCCTTGTTTCCTCCAAATCATCTTGAAATTCACCAAAAGAGACCGGATCTTGCTCCAGATAGCGACCGATCAGTTCTATCCCCAAAGGTAGGCGTCCTACCCACTCACACAGCTTTTCTGCATCGGCTTTTTGAGTCTGTACTCGCTCATCATCACCAATCAAGGATGTCAGCAGCTCCATTGCCTCATTCAACGGCAGCACGCCTAAATCCAACCGATTTACTGGCTTGCCAAACCTGCGTCGCGAGGTCATTAGCACCGGAAAGCTAAAGTCTCCTTTCGGCAAAAATTCTTTGACATCGCTGTACTGCTGCACATCATCTAACAGCAGCAGTCGATCTCCTGGAAAGTTTCTTTGCCACTGGCCATAGCACCACTGTGCCTGCGCTTTACTATCCGTCATGCCCTGGGGCAGCTGCCAGCCAAAAACGACTGCCGCGTTCACCAGCTGTGCTGCCAGGCTCTGTTCTCGCACCTTGAAGTACCAGCGCCCGCCAGGATACTTCTCTTTCGCCTGCCGCACGTACTGCTGTACCAGAGCCGTCTTACCAATGCCGCCCATACCAGATACAGCCGTAATCGCTACTTGCTCGGCACTCTGTAGCTTTTGAGCAAGTTCATCCAGCTCAGTCTGTCGCCCCACAAACTCGCGGGCAACTAAGTTTTCAAGACCATAGTCTGGGGTAGTTTTCTTTGGCGGTTCCCGTTCCGGCGACTGCGGCTAAGTATTGTAGTTGATATTGATAGGGCTATCTTTTGCCTGAATGACTGGAGCATTTGAGTCATTGACTTGTAGCCCCTGACCGCCCATAACTTGTTGCACATTGCGAGCATTAATATCTTTCATCTCAAACATCACTTGATGAAGTTCACCCGCAATTTGTTTTACTTCCTTGGTAAAGTCATCCTCTTGCTCTAGCACTTTATTTAAGTAATCAGCCAGCTTCTGCTGCTCAGCTTCAGCCCCGGACTGCGCCGCCTGCTCAGGTAGTTCAGCAACCCCATCTGGCTTACCTTTAAAGCATCGCTGCCAAATTAGATTGCCTAACTGTAAAATTTTTGCGTTAGCTTTTTCAACAACGGTGCCGCCCAGATTAACAGCCGTTTCCTCTAACTTCTGACCTGCTCCATCAAAGAATTTATCAAGAACAATTTTGGCAAGAGCAGTTGCAGCGGCAAGGGTAATAGCTTCCATGGAGCATTAGTGCAGGACATTGGCACTTAAGTTTTAACAAGTTTCATTTGTATTTGTCAGGTACCTGTAAGTAGGAATCTGACGCAATGACAAATATTTTTCGTACTATGGACGGGAAAAGCTTCATTATCCCTAGTAACCTACGACTATCGCTAACGACCGAAGACCTCTCCGCCTATGGCACCTTCCCTTGTTGAAATACTGCTGGCAAATTATTTCGTAACGTGGCAAGGCCTTTCGGAGGCCCCCTAAATCCCCCAAGTTTGGGGGACTTTGATCTCAAATCTCTCATGAATCATTTTAGGGATTAATTTCTAAAGCCCCCAGCATTGGGGGTTTGGGGGCCTGAATAACGTTTGCCTCATTGCCAATATTTATCAAATTCGCCAGCCGCAGCATATTAGGGGAAGGGATTTGAAAGCACCTTCCGTGCTTAGGACTTTGTGCAATCCCTCCAACTCTCCCTACACCTATGCAACTACCCCCTGACGAAGACTCTCGCCTGACTATCAACATCGTCCCGATGATCGATGTAGTATTCGCGGTACTGGCGTTTTTTATCCTATCTACTCTGTACCTAACCCGCGCCGAAGGGCTGCCGGTAAACCTGCCCAGAGCAACCACAGCAGAAAGCCAGGAAGCCGCGCTCACCTTGACCATTACGGCGCAGGGAAATTTATTCTTAGGCCAGCAGCCTGTCACTCTAGAGTCGCTATACGACGAAGTCCAGGCACAGATCGAGCCAGGACAGACCGTCATGGTAACCGTGCGAGCGGATGAGGCCACCCCCCACGGGCAGGTGGTCGTCGCCATGGACCGCATTCGCAACCTAGACGGCGTGCGGCTAGGCATCGCCACCCAGCGGCCATAGTCAACTCTTACAAGTCCCAAATCTTTAATACAAATATTTTCACTCTGGTGAGTGAATTTTGTCCGCCGCTAAGCTGATAGCCAAAGAACGATCAAGATCTTATGTATCAGCTATTTCAACTAGTTCATGTCATCGTTTTATACGTCATGAGCTGGCTGCAGCCCTATTTAGGCCCGATTTGCTTAGTCGTTGCCTGGTCCATGGTGATTTTAGGGATCTGGCAGATAATCGCAGCCACCCGCGACGGCGTACAGCGGGCGCAGGTGATGCATCAGATTCCTTGCTCAGACTGTAGCTTTTTTACCAATCAGGCGGTGCTGAAATGTCCGCTGCATCCCAGTCAGGCTCTATCTGAAGAGGCCATCGGCTGCCAAGACTTTGAGACCGCCAACGCGACCCAGGCAGCCTATCAGCGGTTAAAGGCATTGGATTAAAGGTAGGGGCGTTACATGCAACGCGCTCCTACGACCCATAGATTAAATTTGGCTGAATTTGGCAAAGCCTTTACACATCGGTCAAACTAAACCAAATATTCTGTAGTGGGTTCCTATTTTTTAGCGAATCATAGTAAATCACGGGCAATCTGATAATAAGAGCTGGTGTTGTGTTTCCTGTTGAGCCGCTGGACAATTTTTGGGATGTCGGGATGATTTCGATTTTTATTTTGACCCACAATGAAGAGCGGGATATTGCGGCTTGTATTGAATCGGCGCTGGTGTCAGACGATGTGATTGTCGTAGATTCGTTTAGCTGCGATCGCACCCTCCCCATCGCTCAAAAATATCCCGTTCGCACCGTCCAGCATGCCTTTGAAAGTCACGGCAAACAACGCACCTGGATGCTGCGAAACGTCCCTACCAAGCACCAGTGGGTCTACCTTCTAGAAGCCGATGAGCGCATGACCCCGGAGCTGTTTGAGGAATGTGTTGCCGCAGCCCAGTCGGGTCAGCATGTGGGCTACTACGCGGCCGAGCGCGTCATGTTTATGAACCACTGGATCCGCCATAGCACCCAGTATCCTCGCTATCAGCTACGGCTGCTAGACAAGCAGCAGGTATGGTTTGACGACTACGGTCACACCGAGCGCGAAATCTGTGAGGGGTCCACCGGTTTTTTGCAGACCACCTATCCCCACTACACCTGCAGCAAAGGCTTTGAGCGCTGGCTCGAAAAACACAACCGCTATTCCACCGATGAAGCCCATGAAACCATTCGCCAGCTGTCCGACCACGATGTGAACTGGCGGGCCCTGGTTCTAGGCCGCTCCGAGGTAGAGCGCCGTCGCGCCCTGAAAGACTTATCTTTGCGTCTGCCGCTGCGACCGCTGGTGCGATTTATCTATATGTACTTCTTTTTGGGAGGCATTTTAGACGGGCGAGCGGGCTTTACCTGGTGTCTGCTGCAGGCTTTTTATGAGTATCTGATTGTGCTCAAAGTGTGGGAACTCCAGCACGGATGCACCAGCGATACAGGCACTATTAGCCCGTCTGTGAGTGCAGCCGAGGAATTTGCCAGGTCTGCATAAACACAGCGGCCAACTGCAATGCCAGACAACCTATAGCGGCGTTGATTCTCTGGGAAAACTAGGCGCACAGGGCAACTTGTTTTGAACTACGGCTCTTGTAGTAGAGCTAGCCATCTGAAAATTCCTCAGACAGCTTTGCTAGCTTTATTCATTTTTAGGTAAGCAATGACCGAGATCTAATCGTTTGCTGACAGCGCTTGTGACTCAAAAAGTTTAGACAAAACGGCTCTAGATTGTTTTTAAATCTTAGAGCCCGGACTTTGACATGTGGTTAATATGCTAGCCCAGGCCCAATCTTTAGCACAGTATTTGCTAACGCTTTCTCAAAAACACAGTACCGGCGAGCTAGTGGTGGGATCGACGACGGATGCCCCCTGGAAGCTTTACTTTTATTCGGGACGATTGATCTACGCCACTGGCGGTCAGCATTCGGTACGACGCTGGTATCGCTGTATGCGGCGCTATAGTAAACAGTTTTCCAATAGCTGGTTTACTAAAATGCGGACTCCCGATGATTACTGGGAAGTGGATTTTATTAATCAGGCAGTCCAACAGCAGCATATTTCGTTGGACCAGGCAAAGGCTATTATCCAAAGCATTGTGGACGAGGTAGTGCTAACGCTGATTGACTATCCGGCTGAGGATATTCACTGGCATCCCAATCGGATGGTGTCGCAGCAGGTGGTGTTTTTGTCGGTGCAACGGGCGTTGGTGCGATCGCAACAGATCTACCGCCAGTGGCAAACCATCGGTGATGATTGCTTGCCGACACGTCTGCCCCACGCACTTCCCTATCTGTCTCCCATTGTGATCAATTCACGGGGGCTGCGAGTTAATCTGTCCCCCGCCAAATATGAGCGACTCACCCGCTGGATGCAGGGCAACATCACCCTTTGGGACATCGCTGCTCAAACCCGCCGTACGCTTCCCGATGTCATTAAGCTGCTATTGCCACTGCTCCACGAGGGCTGGATTGATCTCAAAGCCATTCCTGACATCCCCGCTCCCTACGTCCCGCCTCGGGCTATTACCAACGCTGCTACAGGAGGCATCAAAGGCTTAATTGCCTGTATTGACGACAGTCCGCTAGTTAGTAAGGTCATGGCAGAACTGGTGCAGCCCCTCGGCTATGAGGTGTTACCCGTCACCAAACCGGTTGAGCAGATTTCTACCCTATCTCAGCATCAGCCGGACCTGATTTTTCTAGACATTACGATGCCTAATATCAGCGGCTACGAGCTGTGTAAGTTTTTACGGCGTACCGAAGCGTTTTACTTGACACCAATTATTATTTTGACCGGGCGCGATGGCGTTCTCGATCGGATGCGAGCCAAAATGGTGGGTGCCGATGACTTTTTAGCCAAACCTCCCGACCCCGAAAAGGTCGCCCAGCTGCTCGAAAAACATATCCCTAACGATCACCCACTATAACCAGAAGCAGTTCGGACACAGATCCTACATGTACAGACGTTCCGTGGAGCGTCTCTTCCCCATTGCCCATTCCCCACTCCCCCCATACAATTAACACCTGCATAACCTACTGACCTTTAACGCATGGCCAGCTCCCAGCCCAACGATCAAAGTCCCCGTGAAATTCGTGCTGCTCGTCTGCAAAAGGTGAGTGAGTTAAAGCAGCTGGGGTTAAATCCATATGCTTACAACTGGAATGTGACCCATCAAGCCGCAGCCCTGCAGACAGAGTTTGCCGATCTGCCAACGGGTGAAGAAATTGATGTAGAAGTAGGGATAGCCGGTCGGGTCATGGCCCGGCGGGTGTTTGGTAAGCTAGCCTTTTTTACACTGCAAGATGAAACCGGCTCAATTCAGCTGTTTCTAGACAAAAAGACCATCCAGGCCGCCATGGCCCAGACCGATGAGCAGGCTTTTGCCCACCTAAAACAGTTGACCGATGTCGGGGATTTTGTCGGCGTCAAGGGCACCATCAAGCGGACCGACAAAGGAGAGCTGTCGGTCAAAGTGAGTACCTATGCCGTCTTGACAAAGGCGCTGCTGCCGCTACCGGACAAGTGGCACGGGCTGACTGATGTAGCCAAACGCTACCGACAGCGCTATGTGGATCTGATCGTTAATCCCGAAGTCCGAGATACCTTTCGCAAACGGGCAAAGATCACCGCGTCGATTCGACGTTATCTTGACCAGCAAAACTTTATTGAGATTGAGACACCGGTACTACAGACTGAGCCCGGAGGGGCTGACGCGCGTCCCTTTGTTACCTATCACAACACGATGGACATGCAGCTGTATTTGCGAATTGCGACAGAGCTGCATCTCAAGCGTTTGATTGTCGGCGGCTTTGAGCGTGTCTTTGAGATGGGACGAATTTTTCGTAATGAGGGTGTTTCCACTCGGCACAATCCGGAGTTCACATCCATTGAGCTATATCAGGCCTACGCTGACTACCACGACATGATGGATATCACCGAGGCTCTGATTGTCAACGCGGCTAAGGAGGTACTGGACACAACCCAGCTCACCTATCAGGGAGAGGCCATTGATCTCAGCCCACCCTGGCAGCGCATCACTATGCACGACGCGGTCAAAGCAAAGACCGGTGTAAATTTTGCAGAATTCACTGATTTAGACGCCGCCAAAGCAGCCGCCAAAGCAGCGGGACTGGACGATATTGACGACTGCCTTAGCGTGGGCTACGTACTAAATGCAGCGTTTGAGCATACGGTCGAACCGACGCTGATACAGCCTACATTTATTACAGACTATCCGGTCGAGATTTCTCCATTGGCTAAACCCCATCGAGAAAAGCCTGGACTAGTAGAGCGATTTGAGCTGTTTATCGTCGGTCGAGAAACCGCCAATAGTTTTTCAGAGCTGACAGATCCGATCGATCAGCGTCAGCGGCTAGAGGCCCAGGCTGCCAAAAAAGCCGCAGGCGATCTTGAAGCTCAGAGCCTGGATGAGGACTTTGTCACAGCGTTAGAGTATGGTATGCCCCCCACGGGCGGTATGGGTATGGGTATCGATCGCTTAGTGATGCTGCTAACCGACTCCCCCAGCATTCGAGACGTGATTGCCTTTCCGCTGCTTAAGCCTGAATAAAGAGGGAAACGCAAAGGAGTAATTAGACTATCTGGCCAAACTGATTAAACTATAGGGGAGGCTGCTGAGTACAAATACTGTAACCAGATACTGTAGTCAGAGCTTTCTGTAACTGTTTGGGGCATGCTCATAGCATCCTTTTAGACGGTGTACCCTAGAGGCTCGTGGGTGGCCAAATCTTTGCTGTTCTGGTTAGTTTGGACCAAAGCTCAGCAAAATTTCCTCTTTAAATTATATTTTTAGTGAACTCGCATAAATCACTATGGCTCAGTCGTCTGCAGAAAGCACGTTGGCCCGTCTGTCGCAGGGCACCACGCCTGGTCATCTTAAGGCTCAGGTTCAGCACTTATCTAAGCCTAGATTTATCGAGCTGCTGGAGTTAATCATTCAAGAATTTGAATATTTTCTCAAGGCCATTCACCTGATTAATAATCAGTCGCTGGAGACGCTGCTAGAAGAACTACTAGAAGCGTTTACCTTAAAAATTGGTCAGATTCTCCAGGCGGACCGCACCACTATTTTTATTGTGGATGATGAAAATCAGGAGCTGTGGTCAAAGGTCGCCCAAGGTGGCGAGGAGAAAGCCGTCGAAATCAGAATACCGATCAATAAAGGTATTGCTGGCTATGTAGCTGAGACTAAAAAGACGCTGAACATTCCGAATGCCTACGACGATCCTCGATTTAATCGGGCAACGGATGAGGAGACGGGATATCGCACAAATAATATTTTGTGTATGCCCATTTTTAGTAACGACGTTAACAACGTCGTTGCAGTGGTGCAGCTGCTCAACAAAATTGGAGGCGAACGGTTTACGACAGCGGACGAGAAGGAATTTGAATCGTTTGCTCGCTCCATTGGCGTACTACTCGAAAGCTGTAATTCGTTCTATACCGCCGCTCGGACTCAAAAAGGTCTGAATGCCTTGCTCAACGCGATTTCATCTCTAGAGCAGAGTCTAGAGCTAGAGGTGACGCTACAGTCGGTAATGGCGGAAGCCCGAAAGCTGATGCAGGCGGATCGCAGCACGCTGTGGCTGATGGACGGTAATGAGCTGTGGTCTAAGGTGCAAAAGGCTAACAGTACAGAGCTAGTAGAGCTGCGACAGTCCTATGACAAGGCCAGTATTGCGGGCTATGTAGCATCAACCGGAGAAACGCTCAATATTCCTGACGTTTATAAGGATAGTCGGTTCGACAAGTCAGCGGACGATCGCACAGGCTATCGCACCCACAACATTTTGTGTATGCCCGTGTTTAATTCATCGGGGCAGATCATGGGGGTCACCCAGCTAATCAATAAAAATCAAGGCTCGTTTACGCGATCCGATGAGTCTTTTATGCGGGCGTTTAATACCCAGGCGGGAATTGCCCTAGAAAATGCTCAGCTGTACGAGAATGTACTGCTCGAGAAGCAGTATCAGAAAGATATTCTGCAAAGCCTTTCGGATGCGGTGATCTCCACGGATATGGGGGGTCGAATTGTTACCATTAATGACGCTGCCTTGAGTCTTTTAGGCTGTCCATCAGTGTCCGCAGACGACGATAAGCAGACGTCACATCAAATCAAACACGAGTGGGAGTCTATTTTGGTAGGTCGTTTGATTTGGGAGGTGGATCCCATTGAGCGGCTGCGATCGCGCCTGGCCGACAGTCTTGAATTTGGCACAGAGCAGTATGTTCCAGAACAAACCCTACAGGTAGCCATCGCCACCGTAGAAGGTCAACAGGCTCTGCTAATCCCATCGGAGATCCGTCGTAAAACCTCAACGCTCTTTCCCAAAGAAAATATCGATACGGCTCAAACCTACTACCTCTGGGGACAGACCGCGAATACCGTCAATCCGCCCCAGGACCTGCATCAGCTAGAGCACAGCATCAATCTGACCGTCAATCCGCTGACGGCTCCAGGAGGGGGCGTTAGGGGTGGTCTAGTCGTGCTAGAGGACATCAGTCAGGAAAAGCGGATGAAAACGACGCTCTACCGCTATATGACCCCCAGCGTGGCCGAGCAAGTCATGGCCTTGGGAGAAGATTCTCTGATGGTCGGTATGCGTCGAGATGTGACGGTGCTATTTTCTGATATTCGTGGCTACACCACACTGACCGAGAGTTTAGAAGCCTCCCAGGTCGTCTCGATGCTCAATGATTACTTTGAGACAATGGTGGAAGCCGTATTTAACCACAAAGGGACGTTAGACAAGTTTATTGGCGATGCGCTAATGGCTGTTTTTGGCGCGCCGCTACCTTTAGAAAACCATGGATGGTCGGCAGTGGAGGCCGCCCTGGACATGCGGGAGCGACTGGTGCATTTTAACCGTTCTCGTCAGGCTAGCGGTCAGCCTGAAATCAACATTGGTATCGGCCTGAGTTCAGGAGAAGTGGTGTCTGGCAACATCGGCTCCCGGAAGAAAATGGAGTACACGGTGATTGGGGACGGGGTCAATCTAAGCTCCCGGCTGGAGGGGGTAACCAAACAATACGGCTGCGACATTGTCATGAGTGAGCACACCTATGAGCGCTGTCGAGATCTGGTGTGGGTGAGGGAACTGGATCTGACTCGGGTTAAGGGTAAAACCAAACCGGTCAAGATCTACGAGCTGATCGGCAATCGCCAAAGCTATGAGCTAGACCAGCAGACCCAGGACTTTCTAGACCTGTATCATCAGGGACGAAAAGCCTACACCTCCCAGAAATTTACCCGGGCCCTAGACATATTTACTCGAGCCAAGGTGATGCGCCCCCACGATAAAGCCGTAGCTGTACACATTGCCCGGATTCATTCCTACATGGAAAATCCACCACCTAAAGACTGGGACGGCGTCTATGTGATGACGACAAAATAGAATTTGATATTCGTGGGGACGTTCCATGGAACGTCCCCACGATGCCACCCCGCGCTAAAATGGGCGATGCAAATTTCCCCGGGAGACTCCATGGCTGAGCGGAAAAAGCTTTACGAAGGCAAGGCAAAAATTCTCTATGCCACCGAGGACCCGGCGGTACTGGTGACCTACTTTAAAGACGATGCCACCGCGTTCAATGC
Source organism: Leptolyngbyaceae cyanobacterium (assembly GCA_050043465.1). Lineage (GTDB taxonomy): Bacteria > Cyanobacteriota > Cyanobacteriia > Phormidesmidales > Phormidesmidaceae > Leptothoe. Next base: position 69,907 of record JBHJIL010000081.1, on the reverse strand, counting down.
TCAAAAGCGAGGCACCATCGCCAACAAAGGAGCCATCAACAATGCGGTGTCCACCCATTTGTTTAAGCTGCTGGAGTCTAAAGGAATTGTCACCCACTGGATCAAGTCTCCTAACGACCGAGAGATGTGGGTAAAACCGGTCACGATTGTGCCGTTAGAAGTCGTCGTCCGTAATCTGGCGGCAGGCAGTCTGTGTAGACAGACAGGTATGGAGCTAGGGACAGCGCTAACACCCCCTCTAGTGGAGTTTTACTACAAAAATGACGACCTGGGCGACCCGCTGCTGACGCGCGATCGCATCCGCGCGATGAATATTGCTAGCGATGAAACGGTGGCTCAGCTAGACCAGATGGCCCGACACATCAACCAGGTTCTGACCGACTTTTTTAACGGCTGCAGTATTACCCTGGTGGACTTCAAACTGGAATTTGGCACCTTGGTGGACGGTACCCTGGTACTGGCCGACGAAATCAGCCCCGACACCTGTCGTCTATGGAATCAGAATGAAACCGACAAGGCCCGTCGGGTAATGGATAAGGACCGATTCCGTCAGGATTTAGGAGATGTTGAATCAGGCTACCAGCAGGTGTTAGATCGAATTCTGGCACATACAAATTAAGTACTGGGGAAGACAGTGCGGTAGAATCTGTCAGAAAATATTAAATTCTGTTTCCCCAGACGGCAAAGCTCGTCTTTTAGGGAAAACGAGGGGACTGCTACAGCAAGATCTATAGCCCCCCGACCGAATTTAGTGTATGTCATTAACAGGGGCTTTAAGCCGCTGTTCACTGTGGTGTAAGGAGTACGTTTACAGGACCGCCTATGCGCTTTTCGCCGACTCTATTGGCTTGTTGCACCGTTGCGACATTGTCTGGGTTGCCCGTGTTTGCAGCTGAGATGGCTGTACCTGAGTCTTCAACAGAGGCCGCGATCGCAGACGGGGCTGTTGACTCGGCTGAGCAACTCGTTCAGACCGCTGCCCAACCCGCGACTCAACCAACAGAGCCCCTGCTGGAGACCAACGGTGACAGTACAGAGGAGCTATCGCGGCAGACAGCCGCCGCCAGTTTAGACCCTGAACCCAACGCTGTTGAGCCGCCCACCTCGCAATTAGCTCAAGATGCTGAAACCCCTGAAGCAACCCTAGAACGGCTTTTAGACGGTATCGGTCAACCTCCCGAACCTGTACTCGTAGAAGAAGAGCCCGAGCCCGCTGCCCCTGAATCTCCAGCTGAAAGTCAGGCTCCTGAAGACGAAGCCGCTCAAGAGGAAGAAGAAGAAGAAGAAGTCCAGGTCCTAGTAGCAGAGCTGGATGTCGTTACCCTAGATGGCAGCCCTCTAGCCCCAGAGCTAGAAGATATTGCCTACCAAGCAATTACGCTGCGTCCCGGTCGTCCAGCTACTCGCAGCCAGCTACAAGAAGACATTAACAACGTATTTTCCACCGGCTTCTTTGCCAACGTCCGGGCCAGACCCGAAGATACGGATCTGGGGGTACGGGTCATATTTGGCGTTGAACCCAATCCTATTTTGACCGGTGTTGATGTGCGCACCGATGGCGTCACAGAGAGCGTTCTACCCGACGAAAAGGTGGATGAAATCTTTGGCGACCAGTACGGTCAGATCCTCAACCTGATTGACTTTCAAGATGGCATTTTAGAACTCAACGAGTGGTATCGCGAACAGGGCTATGTCCTAGCTCAAGTAACAGCAGCTCCCCAAGTTTCCGACAACGGTGTGGCCACACTGGTCGTAGCTGAAGGGGTGATTGAATCCATTGAAGTACGCTATATCGATGAAGATGGCAACACCGTAGATGCAGAAGGTGAACCCATTGATGGCAAAACTCGGCCCTTTATTGTCACCCGCGAATTTGAAACTCAGCCTGGAGACGTTTTTCAACAGGACAGAATCCAACGGGATCTAGAGCGAGTATTTGGTCTAGGTATTTTTGATGACGTTCGTTTGTCCCTTGACCCCGGTGACGAAGACCCGCGCAAAGTCAAAGTACTCGTCAATATTGACGAAGGTAATACTGGCTCAGTGGGTGCAGCCGTTGGCTTTAACCTGCGCGGTGACGTATTTGGTAGCGTCAGCTATCAGCAAGATAACCTCGGAGGCAACAACCAGAGCCTACGGACGGAATTTCAGCTGAGTGAGAGCGAGCTGCTGTTTGATGTGGGCTTTACCGACCCCTGGATTGCTGGCGACCCACACCGCACGTCCTATACGGTCAATGGCTTTAATCGACGCTCAATTTCTTTGATCTTTGACGGTGGGGATACCGACATCGACCTGCCCAACGGGGATACGCCCCGAGTCAATCGCCTGGGGGGCGGTGTCACCTTCGGTCGACCGCTAGACAATGGCTGGAGCGGTTCTGTGGGTCTAGAATATCAGCGGGTTTCGATTCGAGATAGCGACGGTGACCTGTCTCCTTTAGACCAGCTGGGTAACGACCTCAGCTTTAGCGGCAACGGTCGCGATGATCTGCTCAGCGTTCCGGTTAGCTTTGTTTGGGACCAGCGCAACAGTGCTGTCGCGCCCACCAGCGGCAGTTTGTTACGTCTAGGCTCAGAACAGACGATCCCAGTGGGCAATGGCACTATTTTCTTTAATCGGGTTCGAGCTAGCTACAGTCGCTATCTACCAGTAAATTTTGTCAGATTTGGCGACGGGCCTCAGACCATTGCTCTGAATGTGCAAGGCGGGACGGTAATCGGCGATCTGCCTCCCTACGAGGCGTTCTCTTTGGGAGGAACAAACTCGGTACGGGGCTACGACGAAGGCGATTTGGGCAGCGGTCGCTCCTATGTGCAAGCGACTGCTGAATATCGCTTCCCGCTGTTTACTTCGTTCTTGGGCGGTGCCCTGTTTGTGGACTATGGTTCCGATTTAGGATCCGGCAGCAGCGTACCTGGAGATCCGGCCATTGTTCGTGGTAAACCAGGTGATGGGTTTGGCTATGGTGCCGGTGTTCGCGTGCAAACACCGCTAGGAGCCCTGCGTCTTGACTATGGCTTTGGGGATGACGGAGATGGCCGCATTCACTTTGGCATCGGAGAGCGCTTCTAATGGCAGCAGGCCCGCAGCAGCGCACCCTAGCGGCTGCTGTTACAGCCACAGGAGTAGGACTCCACCTGGGCCAGACAACTCGGGTCAACGTCTTACCAGCAGAGGCTAACAGCGGTCGATACTTTGTCCGCACCGACTTGGATAGCCACCAAATTCCCGCTGATGTTGCAGCGGTGAGTCAAACGCAGCTGTCTACCCAGCTAGGCTCCGCCGACCGACAGGTACGGACGGTAGAGCATCTGCTGGCAGCTCTGTGGGGGGCTGGAGTGGATAATGCTCGGATTGAAATTGATGGTCCAGAAGTGCCTCTGATGGACGGCTCTGCCCAGGGCTGGAGTCAGTTAATCCAAACGGCTGGAACCGTAGAGCAAGGTGTCCCTCGCGCCGGTAGACAGCTGGATACCCCTGTCATAGTACGTGACGGGGATGCCTATGTGATGGCGCTACCGGCGTCACAGATACGATTTAGCTACGGTATTGATTTTCCAATGGCGGCCATTGGCAATCAGTGGCACAGCTGGTCGCCTGCGGTAGAAGACTTTCATACCCAGGTGGCACCGGCTCGCACCTTTGCCATGGCTCACCAAATTGACGGTCTGCGATCGCAGGGTCTAATCAAAGGTGGCAGTTTAGAAAATGCCCTAGTTTGCGATCGCGACGGCTGGTTGAATCCCCCCCTGCGATTTTCAAATGAACCGGCACGTCATAAACTTTTAGACTTAGTAGGGGATCTCAGTTTATTAGGTGTTCTCCCTACGATGCATGTGACAGCTTATCGAGCTAGTCACAGTTTGCACGTGCAGCTGGCTCGTCAGTTGGCCGCTGTTTGTGCCGCAGATAAACCATATTCGAAACCTTGAGTTTTTCTCCGAAAAACCCCTACAGTTCTGGATGTGGATGAAGTTTCAACCGGCTTCCCATGAGCCGAGAACACCTACGCCGTTGCTGTTAATAAAAGTCTATGGCTACCGTTATTCAAGACAAAGCTCATATCAATCAGGACTCTCAACCGGCCACCGCCGAGGATCCTGCCCCTATGACCTTCAACCTCGAGCAGATTCAGGCGCTATTACCTCACCGCTATCCCTTTGCCTTGGTCGATCGCATCATTGACTATGTTCCTGGCAAACAGGCGGTCGGGCTAAAAAATGTCACCTTCAATGAACCTCACTTCCAAGGACATTTTCCAGGACGTCCAATCATGCCAGGCGTACTGATTGTTGAGGCCATGGCCCAGGTGGGAGGAATTGTTCTCACCCAAATGCCCGGTGTCAACGGTCTGTGTATGTTCGCAGGTATTGACAAAGTGCGATTTCGTCGTCCGGTTGTGCCAGGTGATCAGCTGGTTATCACAACAGAGCTGCTTAGCGTTCGCGGGCTAAAATTCGGCAAAATGCAGGCCAAGGCTGAAGTTGATGGTCAACTAGTGTGCGAAGGCACCCTGATGTTTTCTGTGGTTGAATAAACATACCCAAACCAATGCTCCAAACTGCTCTGATTCATTCCACGGCTGTGATTCATCCAGGGGCCCAGGTCCACCCCAGTGTCAAAGTGGGTCCCTATGCGGTGATTGGTGAAAAAGTCAGTGTTGGTAAAGATACTGAAATTGGCTCCCACGTAGTGTTGGACGGCCACACTGAGATTGGTAAGCGCAATCGTATCTTTACCGGAGCAGCTATTGGGTTAGAACCTCAGGATCTCAAATATGACGGGTCTGAAAGTTTGGTTTCCATCGGTGACGACAACAATAATCGCGAATATGTCGCCATCAATCGCCCCACGCGGTTTGGCGAAATCACCCGCATCGGCAACAACACTCTGCTGATGGCCTATGCCCACGTGGCCCACAACTGTGTGATTCAAGACAATGTGATTATTGCGAATTCGGTTGCCCTCGCCGGTCATGTGCACATTGAAGCCAACGTGCGCATCAGCGGTTTGGTGGGTATCCACCAATTTGTTCATATTGGTCGCCATGCCATGGTGGGCGGCATGAGTCGTATTGAGCGCGATGTGCCCCCTTACATGATGGTCGAGGGCAATCCTTCTCGTGTACGGGGTCTTAACCAGGTTGGGCTTAAACGCTCAGGGATTGGCGATCTTGAATCTGGTCGCGTCTATGGGGGGTTAAAACAGGCCTACCGTCTGCTCTATCGCTCAGGTCACACATTTAGCGAGGCCCTCAATAAATTAGACTCTGTTGCCAACAACGAGTATGTGCAACACCTCCACAGATTTTTAGTGGCCTCGCAGCAAGAAGGCCGTCGCGGAGTCATCCCAGGCCGCCATCTCTCTCGGTCTTAGGGATTTCAGGCACTCCCACTCTAAAATCCGCTTCTACCATGCAGCAGTTCGAGACCATTCATCCAAACAATCCTCTTTCTCAGCGCCCCCTGCGGGTATTTATTCACACCGGAGAAGTCTCAGGTGATATGCAGGGAGGGCTGCTGGTGGAGGCATTAGAGCGTCAGGCAGCCAGTCGAGGAGTGGCCCTTGAGATCACGGCTATGGGCGGAGACCGGATGGCCGCAGCAGGAGCTAAGCTCATCGGTAATACGGTCTCGGTGAGTTCGATTGGCCTCTTTGAAGCATTGCCCTATCTCAAGGCGGCTCTTAGTCTTAGCGGTCGGGCCAAAGAGCATCTGCAGGATGTAGCGCCCGATGCGGTGGTCCTGATTGACTATATGGGACCCAATGTAGCCATTGGCAAGTTTGTGCGACAGCGCTTACCCAAAACACCCATTGTTTACTACATTGCGCCTCATCTGTGGGTATGCGCAACAATTCCAGGGGATACGGCCAAGATCCTATCGATTTCTGACCGAATTTTGGCTATTTTCCCAGGAGAAGCTCGTTACTATCGACAGCAGGGAGCCGATGTTTCTTGGGTGGGTCATCCGCTGTTGGATAAATTTGCCGACTACTCTTCGGCGCAGGCCAAGCAGGCGGCGCGGCAGCAACTAGATTTAGGGTCCGATGACTGCGTGGTGACTCTACTACCGGCATCGCGGCAGCAGGAACTGACCTACGTCTTGCCCATTATGTTTGCAGCGGCTCAGCAGCTCCAGTCTCAGATACCTCAGATTCGCTTTTTGGTTCCCCTGGCCCGCGATGCCTTTTGTACCCCGGTTGAAACAGCGCTCAAGGTCTATGGACTCAGGGGACAGGTGGTATCTAAGGAAGACCGTATGCTTGCGATCGCAGCAGCAGACCTGGCCATTACTAAATCAGGGACTACAAATCTGGAAATTGCTTTGATGGATGTTCCGCAGGTGGTGATGTACCGCCTCAATCGGATCACTGCTTGGGTGGCAGAGTTTGTGCTACGGTTTTCGGCGACCTATGTTTCACCGGTAAATCTGGTGACAATGGAGCCCACCGTACCGGAATTTATTCAGTGGGATGCCACCCCAGAGGCCATCGGCCAGGTGGCGCTAAATCTGCTGAACAATCCGGATCAGCGGCAAAAAATGTTGGAGGGCTACAGGACAATGCGAGAGCAGCTAGGGACTGTTGGCGTTTGCGATCGCGCCGCCAACGAAATTCTAGATCTGGCCCAAAAGGCGGCTAGCCACCCCTAAAGATCGTGGCCGATCTGGGACCCGAGCAGGGTAACATGCGTCTGAGGAAGCGTACGGGAGAAAATGCGTGAACATTACTGAACTATTTGCCAGAGGTGGGGTAGCCATGTGGCCCCTACTAGTTTTATCAGTAATCGCCCTCGGTACTATTATCGAGCGGATTTGGTTTTGGTCGCGCGTCATCACCCGCGAGCGCGAAGTCGCCGGGCGAGTGTTAGAAGCGGCCCGCCGAGAATGGACCGCCGCTACTGAAATTGCCCAACGAGCCCATCGTCTGCCCATGGGACGTTTTCTCTACGCGGCTCTTAAGCTCAAAGATCAGGAGCCTGAAGTTTTTCGTCTGGCCCTAGAGACGGCTGCCAATGAAGAGCTAGCTGCTATGCGTCGCGGTGAAAAAGTTCTAGAGCTAGTAATTACGGTATCCCCCATGCTGGGACTGCTGGGAACGGTCTTAGGTCTCATGAGTTCTCTCGGCTCTTTGGACCTGAATGATCTAGCAATTGGTAATGCTGGCGGTGCGGCTGGTGGTATCGGCCAGTCTTTAATCACCACTGCCACAGGACTGATTATTGCTATTGTCAGTCTGATGTTTTTCCGTCTGTTTCAGGGTCTAGTCTTTGGTCAAGCCAAGGTATTTCGGCAATCAGGCAGTGAACTAGAGCTGCTGTATCGTCAGGCATGGTCCCTCAGTGAAGGTAAACCCAGCGAGCTGGGTCCTAAGGTTGTATAGCGACTCCATTCGCCGATTTTCTACCCTATTGCGAGCAATGCCATGAAACTGGATCTAGACGAGCAACAAACCGATATTCAGATTGAGCTGCTGCCCCTCGTCGATGTCGTTTTTTGCATTCTCACCTTTTTTATTCTGGCAGCGGTGGGCAGTCGTCAGCAAGCCATCAACTTAGATTTGCCCAACGCAAGTACAGGATCGGCACTGCCTCCAGCGGCTCTGACCACCGGTCGCGATCGCCTATACGTCAGCGTTGATCCCATCGGTCGAATTTACATTGACCAAGACCCCATCCTGGAGCAAAACCTATTAGGGCTGATTAGAGACTTCTATACCGGTAACTCCCAAGGGATCGTAGTTCTCTACGCCGCAAAAGACTCTCGCTATGACGATGTAGTACGAGTATTAGACATTCTGCGCTCTGTCGGGGGAAATCGAGTTGCCTTAGCGACACTGCCAGCTGGGACCCAGTCGCCCACTCAAGATGGGCTACCAGGTGAACTACCCGCCGATATTCAGGACCTGATCAATGGTTCAGGCAGCAGCATACCCGGAAGTAACGACCCGCTCAATCCATCGACTACAACCCCAATACCGACAACCCCCGATGGGTCATTAAATCCCCCAAGCGGTACCTCTCTTCCCTCCCTTCCGGCTGACCAAGAGTGATAGCAAATACCGCTAGCGATATCCGCTATCACTAAACCCCTCAGAGCGCAGTAGCTGTGTACGCCAGCAATCTGCTGAATGCTTCAGTAGATTGCAATACCGAGTAAGGGGCATCGGTCGAAATCCATAACAAAATAGATACCCCTCAAACCCATAGGAGTTAGCCCTGACCTGGTCCCATACCAACAGCACCCGCATAGACGGCCTGTTCAGCTAGCTCATCCTCAATCCGCAGTAGACGGTTGTATTTTGCCACTCGCTCGCTGCGACAGAGAGATCCCGTTTTAATCTGACCGGCCCGAGTTGCCACGGCCAAATCGGCAATGGTCGTATCTTCAGTCTCTCCAGAGCGATGGCTGATGACCGAGGTGAGACTGTTGCGAGTAGCCAAATCGATCGCTTCTAGGGTTTCAGTTAGAGAGCCAATCTGATTCAGCTTAATCAAAATAGAGTTAGCAGACCCTTGATCAATGCCCTTTTGCAACCGGGTGGGATTAGTGACAAACAAATCGTCTCCCACCAGCTGAACGCGGTTACCAATCTTTTGGGTCAGCGCTTTCCAGCCGTCCCAGTCTTCCTCGTGAAGACCATCTTCGATAGACACAATTGGATACTGACTGGCCAACTTGTCAAGATAGTCAATGGTCTCTGCAGCGGAGTGAGCAGCACCATCAAAAGTATATTGACCGTCTTTATAAAATTCGCTGGCAGCTACATCTAAGGCCAGGGAAATCTGCTCCCCTGGCTTGTATCCGGCCGACTCAATAGCGGCAAGCAAAATTTCCAATGCTTCCTGGTTAGAACCTAAATTAGGAGCAAATCCGCCTTCATCGCCAACGCCACCCAACAGACCCTTTTGGTCAAGCACTTTACTCAAGCTGGCAAAAACTTCTGCTCCCCAACGTAGCGCTTCTCGAAAACTGCTTGCACCGCTGGGTACAATCATAAATTCTTGAATATCAACGTTGTTGTTAGCATGGGCACCCCCATTGATGACATTCATCAATGGCACGGGGAGCACATTTGCTAAAGGTCCACCCAAATAGCGATAGAGGGGTAGTCCCAACGCCTGGGCTGCGGCCTTAGCATTGGCCAAAGACACCGCCAGGATCGCATTAGCTCCCAAGTTAGCTTTGTTCTCCGAACCGTCTAACGCAATCATAGTGCGGTCAATCACCATCTGGTCAAGGGCATCTAGCCCCATCAGCTCACGGGCAATGGTTTCATGCACATTATTAACCGCTTTGAGTACACCCTTGCCGCCGTAGCGTCCGTCACCATCTCTTAGTTCATGAGCTTCAAATGTGCCTGTGGATGCGCCGCTGGGCACCTGAGCTAGACCCACAGCGCCTACAGACAAATACACTTCAGCTTCGATGGTGGGTCGACCTCGAGAATCCAAGATTTCGCGGGCACGAATCTCTTCAATTGCGGTTTCAAGTAAGTCAATCATTAATGTGTGCTTCCTTGTGGATTAACTATGAGTAAATGGGGGTGAACGGAATATTTCAGACTCACTGGTCGAGACATCGTGAATCGTTCATACCGAGGATGAACGATTTACGATAACCCAGCATACGGTGCTATCCTGCCTCACCGATAGAGTCGTACCGTAAAAACGTAAGGAAAAGCACATCAATCTAGGGGCATGCTGCCATCAAGACCATCATAAAAACTAGACTGGCGCTAGGATTAATTCAAACTGAGCTTAGGAAAAAGTGACAATGCGTTTACTGCATACCATGTTGCGGGTAGGTGATTTAGACAAGTCCCTGCAGTTCTACTGTGATGTTCTAGGCATGAACCTACTGCGCAAAAAAGACTATCCGGGGGGCAAATTCACCCTGGCTTTTGTCGGCTACGGTGATGAGAGCGACCACACCGTGCTCGAGCTAACTTACAACTGGGGTGTGGAGTCCTACGACCTGGGTGAAGGCTATGGCCATATTGCCCTGGGCGTCGATGATATCTACAAAACCTGCGAAGAAATCAAAGCATTGGGCGGCAAGGTTGTGCGGGAACCTGGCCCGATGAAACATGGCACGACCGTGATTGCATTTGTTAGCGATCCCGATGGCTATAAAGTTGAACTGATTCAGTTAAAAGATCGGGCCGTTTCTCAGCCCAAAGAAGCCGTAGCAACAGCTTAGAGAAGTCACAGAAGGAATGTACGCAGTGAGTACATTCCTTCGCTTGATATACTTAGTTGTTCATTTCCCTGCCAGCTCTATTCAGACCCAATGCAGCCATCTAATCCCGATAAGTTTACCGCTAAGGCATGGGACGCCATTGTTCAGGCTCAAGAGGTAGCGCGCCGCTTCCGTCAGCAGTATCTTGAAGTTGAACATGTCATGGTGGCACTGATTGAACAGCAGGGGCTAGCAGATACGGTGCTATCAAAGGCAGGGCTAGATCCAGAGCTAATTCTGCAAGAGCTGGAAACCTTTGCTCAGCGCCAGTCACGGGTCCGAGCCTCGGCCGATAGTAGCCTATACCTGGGACAAAGCTTGGATCGGATGCTTGACCAGGCTGAAGCCGCACGTCAGCTGCTTCAGGATGACATTATCTCGGTTGAGCATCTACTTTTAGGTTTTGCTGAAGACGAGCGTATTGGTCGCCGATTGCTGCGGGGATTTGAGCTAGATGTATCTAATATGCGAGCATCTATTAACCAGGTTCGAGGCAAGCAAAAAGCCACAGGGCAAAACCCGGAAGACGCTTACGAAGCCCTAGAAAAGTACGGTCGCGACCTGACAGAAGAAGCTAAGCACGGCAAGTTGGATCCGGTCATTGGTCGAGATGAAGAAATCCGGCGGGTGATTCAGGTAGTCTCGCGACGGACCAAAAATAACCCTGTTCTTATCGGTGAACCAGGTGTGGGGAAAACAGCCATTGCTGAAGGGCTTGCCCAGCGTATTGTCAACGGTGACGTACCTGAGTCGTTAAAGGACCGTCAGCTGATTTCTTTGGATATTGGTAGCCTGATTGCGGGGGCCAAGTACCGAGGTGAGTTTGAAGAACGGCTGCGCTCGGTGCTTAAAGAAGTTGCGGAATCCGACGGTCAGGTGGTGCTGTTTATTGATGAGCTGCATACGGTAGTAGGCGCCGGTGGTGGCAATAGCAATGTAGATGCGGGCAACTTACTTAAACCGATTCTGGCGCGGGGCGAGCTGCGCTGTATTGGGGCGACGACTCTAGACGAATACCGCAAGCACATTGAGAAAGATGCGGCTCTAGAACGTCGGTTTCAGCAGGTGTATATCGGTCAGCCCAGTGTGGAAGATGCGATCTCCATCTTGCGGGGACTAAAGGAGCGCTACGAGGCCCACCATGGTGTCAAAATTGTGGACTCGGCGCTGGTGGCAGCCGCCACCCTATCGGATCGCTATATTAGCGATCGCTTTTTACCCGATAAAGCAATTGACCTGATCGATGAAGCTGCCGCCAAGCTCAAAATGGAGATCACCTCCAAACCTGTAGAGCTAGAGACAATCGATCGACGGCTGCGTCAGCTAGAAATGGAAAAGCTCTCGTTACAGGGAGAAGAATCCACATCGCGCACCTCAAAACAGCGCCTAACGCGCATCAACAAAGAGATTGAAAAACTGTCTGTAAAGCAACAGAAATTTACCCTGCAGTGGCAGTCTGAGAAACAGGCTTTAGATGCCATTAAAGCGCTTAAGCAAGAAGAGGATCAGCTGCGAGTACAGGTGGAACAGGCTGAACGAGCCTATGATTTAAACAAAGCGGCTCAGATCAAGTACGGACGATTAGAAGCAGTCCAACAAGAGCTAGAGATTCTAGATACCCAGCTGCAAGAAATGCAGAACAAGGGATCAACGCTGCTAAGAGAACAGGTAAGTGAAGCTGATATTGCCGAAATTGTTGCCAACTGGACCGGAATTCCAGTTAACCGCCTGATGGAAACCGAGCGGCAGAAACTATTGCAGCTAGAGGGTTATTTACATCAGCGAGTGGTGGGACAAAGCGAGGCGGTAACGGCGGTAGCCGCTGCCATTCGCCGCGCTCGCGCAGGCATGAAAGACCCGGGTCGGCCCATTGGTTCTTTCTTATTTATGGGACCGACCGGCGTGGGTAAGACAGAGCTAGCCAGAGCCCTGGCCGACTGCTTATTTGATACTGAAGATGCGCTGGTCCGGGTGGACATGTCGGAGTATATGGAAAAGCATTCTGTTGCTCGCTTGATCGGAGCCCCTCCTGGCTACGTGGGCTACGAAGAAGGGGGGCAGCTTTCAGAAGCGGTGCGCCGTCATCCTTACTCTGTGGTTCTGCTAGACGAGGTTGAAAAAGCCCATCCAGACGTGTTTAATATTTTGCTCCAGGTTTTAGATGACGGTCGTATCACCGATTCCCAAGGTCGCACCGTAGACTTTCGCAATACGGTCATTGTGATGACCAGTAATATTGGCAGCGACCACATTCTGGATGTATCTGGGGACGAATCACAGTTTGCTGAGATGCAAGAACGGGTCTTAGGCGCTTTGCGAGGTCATTTCCGACCTGAGTTTCTCAACCGTGTGGATGATTTGATTATCTTCCATCCGCTGAGTAAGGATGAGCTGCGGGCGATCGTGACGATTCAGCTCAAGCGGCTGTACAAGCTCTTGGCCGATCAAAAAATTGCGCTGCACGTGTCTGAGTCAGCTATCGACTACGTGGCAGACAAAGGCTACGACCCAGTCTACGGGGCTAGACCGCTGAAACGCGCAATTCAACGGGAACTAGAGAACCCAATCGCTACTAAGATTCTGGAAAACACCTTTGTTGAAGGGTGCAAGGTTGTTATTGACTATATTGAGGATCGCCTTAAGTTTCAGGTCAAAACGGCTGATGAGGTGGATGACAAGGCCGCTTAAGATTCTTTCTAGTCAGGTAGATGCTTCTTCTAGGAGTAAGCGTTTTAGAACGCCCTGATTAATTTGAAAATGTAGATCGCAGAGACGGTATTTAGTCAGGTCCGTTAGATAGTGAGGTATCTGGCGATGAGGACTCAGCTACCTTCAATCACCTGGACATCAATGGCCCCATGAACTTCGGGTACCTGGTTGATGCGTGACAGCATCGCTAGTAAGAATCCTTGAGGAGGCAGATGGCTGGGGCGCTGGGCTCTCATAGTGACAGCTTTCTTGATGGCGGTTTCTAGGTCGCCACCCTCTAGTATCGTGCTAATGATCCACATGCGTAATTTAAGGGAACAGTGTTTATATAATCTTTGCAAAAGAACTAAAAAGCATCAGCAATTTCTACTAGATGTTAGTCCGGAAATTTACACTAGAAATCTGCGAATGCGAACAAATGTATCTATTTTGAATAGACTAACAGGTCTTTATGTCATAGTAAATCGTCTATGTATCCTGGGATTCCCAGATATAGCGCAGTGAGACAGCTGTCTAATCGTAGGGATGTGAACACGTAGCCTACAGAGGTACCTACACCAAAGCCTGAATGGAAAGCTACACAAAGTCTTTACATTTTTTGATTACACGAAGGTGAGCTGAACGTCGATAGCGCGTGTTGAAGTCACAGATTAGATGAGAGCAGACTACTATCCGCGACATTGGGCCTTTGTATCACTAGAAGAGCGCAGCAGGCTTCCCAAAAAATCAGGGGTGTATGCCGTCATCAATCGTCGCAAAATTTACTACATTGGCGTATCGATCAATCTCAATCAGCGATGGAGAGGAGGAGGGCATCACAGATTTGCTCAGGCTGCCAAGCTTAGACGCGCTAGGCTGCATTATCTGCTCTTACCGAAAGAACAGGCCCGCGCTCTAGAGAAAGCGCTGATAGCACGGTACAGCCCACCCTGGAACTACTCAAAGGTTCCTGTCATACGCAAGGTTAGCCGGTGGCGGCGGGGGCTAATGGTAGTTGCTGGCGGATTGGTTATGTTTATTTTGAGCCGCAGTTTGATACTGGGAATCATGGCGGCAGTGGTTGCGATCGCACTCTTCCGCTAGCCATCAAATAATCCGGGACTAACGTCCTACAAAAGCTAGGGCCTTAGCCTCAGGACTTTCCATTAGAGGCATCTCTACGATATAGCCATAGCCAAGCCGGTCCTGTGCCCATGAGTGAACGACCGTTTCATGCCTCAGAACAAGCCCTATTAGATTCCCTCACCTCCGAGCAGCTACAGCTGGTGGCTGACTGGCTCGATATGGAAAAGCTGATCAGAATTGAAGAAGGCTACAGTCATTCGGATCTAACCTGGTCGCTGACGTGGATGACCCACAAGTTACGCACGCTGGCTCAGACTGAACCCTCAGCTGAGCCAAGCCACTGAACCGCTGGGCGATCTTCTCAGCGCCGATCGGTATGTCTCTCAATAGCCCAATTGAATGCTGAAATTTAGCAGATCAATTTTTTTGCTGATGGGGACAGAAAATTTCCTTACGCTTCTTTTTAAGCCTCGTTGCAAACGCTACCGTCTTAGTCCGTAAAAACCCGTATGAATATAGAGACACATCATCTTCACGCTCTACTAGCGCCCCATGTCTCTATCCACAGAACCCAACATTGTTGAAGCCGCCGTGACCGAGGACTATCCTCTCAGCGCGGTACCCAAGACTGCACGAAAACCATTTTGGTCGCTGTGCCTGCTGCTAATGGGATTTGCCCTAACGTCAACAACCTTGTTTGCCGGGGGTGCCCTAGGACCCGTTTTTAGCTTTCCACAACTGATCGCTATTATCTTGCTTGGTAATGTGATCCTGGGTGGCTACTGTGCGGCGCTCGGATATATTGCCTCTCAAAGCGGTCTTACAACGGTACTCATGGCTCGATTTAGCTTTGGGGACGTGGGATCTCGCTGGGTAGATTTTATTATGGGCTTTACCCAAATCGGCTGGTATGCCTTCACCACAGCCGTAGTTGTGCAGGTGCTGTTGGAGCTTTTGGGTATCCCTAGCGAAGGCTTTTTATACGTGGCCCTGGTTCTGTTTTTTAACTACGCCTTCTGTGCAACAGCCTACATTGGCTATCGCGCCATCGACTGGCTGAGCCGTCTCGCCGTTCCAGCCATGCTAATTTTAGTAGCGATTAGTCTGGTTCTAGCATTTAGAGACTTTGATGGCACGCTGCCTGAACCCACAGGCGGTATGACAACGGGGGCAGCCCTAGCTGTGGTGATTGGTGCCTTTATTTCAGGGGGCACTCAAGCAACCAACTGGAGCCGCTTTGCCGACTCAGGCAAGAGCGCCGTTATCTCCACCCTCAGTGCATTTGCCTTAGTCAACGGCATCCTGGTATTTGCAGGCGCATTTTGTACCCTGGTCTATGGATCAGAGGATCTGATTCAGGCACTGGCAGCCCAAGGCATTCTGGCAGGTGGAGTAATTTTGTTAATTCTCAACGTATGGACCACCCAGGACAACACTATTTATGCCTTTTCTGTTGCCGGGGCCAACATGTTTCGCACCCGTAAGCGCCACGCTTTTGTATTAGGGGGCGCTACGTTGGCGCTGGTATTTACCCTGTCAGGCATCTATGAGCTGCTTCCTCAGTACCTAATTTTGCTGGGAACGGTTATTCCTCCAGTGGGCGGCATCATTATGGTGGACTTTTGGCTGCGTCACGGCGGGCGCTTCCCTAAGCTTTCATCGCGGCTGCCTGCCTTTAACTGGGCCGGGGTGATTGCCTATATTGTCGGTTCAGTGGTGGCCTACATCACCGGCAATGCGGGTATCGGCATTGGCCCTGTCAACGGCATCGTTACAGCCGCTGCTGTCTACGGCATCTTATGTCGTGTGCTCAACTAGGGCTGAACAAAAAAGAGCCTGACGAGTGCTTTGGGCAGATTGCTAGATTATTTTGAGAAGAAATTATCCTTCTTGCGCACAAACAGATCGGTAAAGAACGAAATCACCGTTCGTTTTTCTGTTTTGATATTGGCATTTAGGGACATCCCAGAGCGCAGGGTGTAGGTTTCACCTCTAGACTCTAATACCTGAGACTGCAGCTGAATCTCGGCTGGAAATCGATAAAACGGATAGACGTCATCGGGAGGCAGCGCGTCGGAGCCGATGCTAATAAGATGGCCGTCAATATCGCCGTACTCGCTGTAAGTAAAAGCATCAATGCGCACATCCACTGGCTTGCACTCAGCTTCAATACCCTGCTGGTTTTCTGCCTGCACCGCCGTGCGACAGTCATCAGTCAGCTGGACAAAGCCAATGTCCTTGTTAGGGATAAAGACCCGTGCCGTCAGATTATCCTGGGGCACAATCTCTAGAATTGGTTCGGTGGAGTTGGCCGCATAGCCAGGCTGATTGGCTTTCAGGTTAAAGACCGCTCCGCTCACGGGCGCAGTAAGCTCACGGAACTGAAGCTGTTCTTCTAGCTGGGCAATTCGGCTGCCAATCTCCTGGCGCTGAGTTTCATTTTGTAATACGGTTTGACCCAAATCACTTTCGATAGATGAAATCCGCTCACGATTGTTGCGAATCTGGTCGCGGCGGCTGCGCTCAAACTCAAAGTCAGATCGTTTAATTTCTGACTCAGCCTGGTTAATTTGAGCATTAAGACGGCTGATTTCGTCTTTCAGAGTGCTGACTCGGGTAATGCGGGTGCTGACTTCCTGTTCTTGTTGGAGCCGACTCAGCTCGGCAACGGCACCTTCTTTTTCTAGCCACTGCAGCCGGCTAAGAATCTCTTCATTGGTAGCCAGATCGTTTTCAGCATTTCTGAGTTCGGCACGAGCCTGACTAAGACGTCCCTTAAGATCTCTAATCTGTTCACGATTTTGAACCTGGCGCTCCTGGGCTTCGCCTATAGCACTGTTGACATCAGCCGCTGCAGCTGCCGATAGTCCATCTGTATCACCGTCAATTTGGGCCTGGTAGATTCGATTGCTGTCTTCAAGCGTTCGCTTTTCTTCCAGGCGCTGTTGCAGGTCGCCGGTAACTGGCACAACTCTGCCATCGCCGCTGCTATTTTGAGCGCGGTAGACGTCGTTTTGTTCGGCCAGCTGCTCTTGAATTTTTAATAGGGACGCCAGCTCAACTCTGGCGGCTTCTTGATTAAAGGTGATTAAGACATCTCCTTTTTCTACCAAATCACCTTCTCGAACGTGGACTGTTTCGATCACACCGCCGCTGGGGGTTTGGACCGGCTGAACCACACCAACGGGTTCCAGCTTGCCCTGGGCGGGAATAGTTTCTTCAACTCTAGCGAGAAAGGCCCACAGAATACTGATGCTGCTGACACCAAGAATGGCCCAGACGATAGCCCGTGACCAGACAGGCGACTGCCGCAGGATGACTGGTTGGTCAAACGGTTGACCGCTCGGCACACCGCCGTTTTGTACTTGCTGAGATGTCATCTAACTGTTCCCTTGTTGTTGGTGTAGACAGTAGTAGCGCCCCTTGAGGGCAAGGAGTTCTGGGTGGGTGCCTTCTTCGACAATAGACCCCTGGTCCATAACCAGAATGTTATCGGCTGTACGCAGCGCACCCAGACGGTGGGTGATAAAGAAAACGGTGCGGCCTTTGGACCATTTCATCAAATTGGCAGACACCTGAGCTTCAGTGTCGTAGTCAAGTGCGCTGGTAGCCTCGTCCAAGATTAACAGACGGGGATTTTGTAAAATCGTGCGTGCGATCGCAATTCGCTGACGCTGTCCCCCCGATAGCGACGACCCGCGCTCACCCACGCGGGTGTTGTAGCCCACCGGTAGACCCATAATAAAATCATGACAGCAGGCAATCTTCGCCACCTGGATAACCTCTTCTGTAGTGGCCTCAGGATTGGTTAGCGAGATATTTTCCTGAATGGTGCCCTCAAACAGCAAACTGTCCTGGGGGACGATCCCCACTTGCCGCCTTAGGGAGTACAGCTCCACCTTGTTGATATCGTAGTTATCAATCAAGATCCGACCTGAGTTGGGTTCATACAGCCTGGGCAGAAGTTTCATCATGGTACTTATACCCGAGCCGCTCAGACCCACCAGCCCCACAAACTGCCCCGCTGGAAACTCAGCATTAATATTAGACAGCTGCAGCGGCCCCGATGCCCCAAAGCGGAAGGATAAATTCTCGTACCGGACGTGGCCCTTGATATCAGGCATGGGAATTTGGCTGCGCTGCTCTTCCTCTTGCTCCTGGGGATGGTCGATAATGTCGCTCAGACGCTCTAGCGACAGCGCCGTTTCTTGGAAGTTTTGCCATAGCTGTGTGAGACGCAGCAGCGGCTGGGTCACGTAGCCCGAAATAATTCGAAAAGCAATCAGCTCCCCCAGGGTCAGCTCCCCTTCTAGTACCAGATAGGCACCAAACCACAGCACCAACAGCCCTGAAAGCTTGTTTAGAAAGTTACTGGCCGAACTCGCGGTTGTGGAAGTCAGCACCGTCTTAAAGCCGTCACTCACATAGCGACTGTAGCGGTCCTGCCACTTCCAGCGAGTGTTGAGCTCAATATTTTGAGCCTTGACGGTTTGAATACCTGAAAGCGCTTCGACCAGAAACGATTGAGTCTTAGCATTTTGCTCAGCCTTGGCTCGCAGCTGACGACGCACAATCGGTGAAACAAAGAACGTCAGCCCCAAAAACAGTGGAATCGTTGATAGCGAGACCACCGTCAGCTTGACGCTGTATATCAGCATGACGATGATGTAAACCACTGAGAACACCGCATCTAGCACTACGGTTAGGGCTGTACCCGTGAGAAACTGACGGATATTTTCTAGCTCATTGACTCGGCTAGACAGCTCCCCCACCGGACGACGGTCAAAATACTTCAGCGGCAGCCGCAGCAGGTGGTCGATGGTCTGGGAAGCCAGGGTCATGTCGATCCGATTGGTGGTATCGACAAACAAATAGGTGCGCAAACTTCCTAGAATGGCTTCAAATACTGCCACAATGACTAGAAAGATCCCCAGCACGTGCAGCGTATCCACACTTTGCTGCACAATCACCCGGTCAATAATCACCTGGATCATCAGGGGATTAGCCAGACTAAAAATCTGGTAGAAGAACGAGGCTACCAGCACCTCCACCAGGATCCACTTGTACTTTTGTAGGGACGGCACAAACCAAGACAGACCAAATCGCTGCTGGGGAGTTTGGGCCGTTGTTTCTAGCAGCAGGATTTCTCCTTCGGGTCCCCAGATTTCTTCAAATGCTTCAGGAGAATGACGCACCAGCCCCTTATCAGTGGGACAGCCGATCACATATTTCTTGGCCGATGTTTCATAAATGACGGCATAGCTGTCGCGCCATTTGATCAAAGCCAGCTTTGGCAGACGGCTGATGGCATTGGCTGGGACCTTAGCCAGCTGAGGCTTAAGCCCCAGCATGTCAGCTACGGCCCCACAGGAGGCTAATGAAACCTGCCCCAACCGAGCGTTTTGGTTGGTCAGGACCCGCCGAACCACATCCCGCTTAAAGGGCATGCCAAAATGCTTGGCCAGCATTTCAAAACAGGCCACCAGTGCGTCCATTTCGCCCCGCGCCCGGATGTGGGGGAAGTCTTGATTGCTGAGTTCTGTATCTAGCTCGAAATCCTTGGGCAGCGCATCGGCATAGGGGATATCGACGGCGGCCCCATTAGCATCACTCCAGGGATCGTCATTGAGAACTTCGGCTGCTTTATTCTCAACCTGAGCCGCAATCACTTGGGCTGGAATACCCACCAGACGCGCACCGCCCGCTCCTAGGACTTCTGTAGAGGCCATGGTGGGGCTGAGCTGACCGCCCTGCTCGTGGAAGGCAACATTGCCACGGCTGATAAACCACAGCCGCTGGCTATCGAGATCGCTATATTTTAGCTGTCCGGCAGGGACTTCTTTAACCGCGATCCCAGCCTGTTGGATCGTTTCAGTCAGTTCAGCAATATCACCAACGTTGTGGGCCTGTTTTTCGAAGTAGTTGCTAACTAGTTCAAACAGCTCTGCTAGATAGCAGTGATTTTGAATAGCGCTAGCAAAGTTGGGATGGCTAGAAACCAGCTGCTTGATTGCCTGTACCGGAATGGCTACCGCGACGATTTCGGTGGATGCGATCGCACTTTCACAGGCTACTCCCCTAGCCGGACCCGCCAGACCCAAAATATCCCCAGGTCCCAGCAGCCTGAGGGTAATAGGACTTTTGGTATAGGGATCGTAGCCCAGCAGTCGTACCTGCCCTTCTTTAATCAAAACCACCTGGTGGGGCATCGTTTCACGCCTGAGAATAGGCTGTCCCATGCGGTAGCGCAGCAGCTGGCCCTTTTCAGCCAGTGTCTGCAGCGCCTCTGCCGGCAAGCGGTTGAACGGTTCTAACTCGTTCAGCTGTTGATGTATAGGATTTACGGTATATGTCATAGGTTGTGCGAACTATACGCTCGACTGACGTTTCAAGGCAAAAGAGGCTGTACATCGGTAGCCTGGGCAGTTTCATTCAGCCAGGTCTTAAATAGTTCATCTATCAAGCGCTGACGCATCGCATCATCAAACTGTGCAGGGACAAATTTTTCTAAACGGGTGATCACATACCATTCACCAATAGGTGTGGGAGACCACAGCTGTCCCGGCTGGCTTACAGACAGCATTTTGCCAATCATCGGGTGGGGAACACTCAGCTCAACAGGACCGATCAAACCACCCGTTTGAGCTTCTTGACCTTCCGAATAGCGTCGAGCTAAGTCGGTAAATGACCCGCCATCGTCATTAAGACGAAAATAAAGTTCCTGGGCCAGGCTGGGATCTTTAGTTCTAATCAGGGAGTACAGCACCCGGTCTAACTTAACTTTGCGCTCTAAAAAGTAAGATTCCGCCTGATTGCCCCAAGTATCTTCTTTAAATTTTGCAATTTTGGCATCCCGTAGAGCCATCATGTACATTTGCTCCTGGGTCAGATTGCGCTGGGTTTGCCACATCTGCTGCTGCTCTTCAGACACCAAATTACGCTGCAGACAAAACCGCTTATAGGCATCTTCAGGATCATAGGTGACAGATTCAATCGCATGATCGATCACCACCTCCTGCACCAGCCTGGGCAGCAGCTGATGCTGCTGTAGCTGCTCTAACAACGCCCGAATATCAAGCTCCGAATCACCAATCTTTAAGACTGCTGTCATGATCAAAACCCTGACTGAGTAAGCACTGTAGCTTTTTCCTTAAAAGTCTGAAGTAAGAAATAGTAACGAGTAAAGTTAGAGACCTAAAAATATTTAGTCCGCTTCGTTAAAGAACGTTAATCAGAGCAAAAACCAAGAAAGTCATAATCTCCCAATGTCCTTTAAGCCCAAAATATCAGAGAAAAATCATCATGCCCGTGATTTTATAGGTTTGAAATAATTTTATTGATTGATCAAACACACGACGGACTAAGCTTTCCCATTAGACTCACATACCCAACAAGTTTTTTAGATGAATGATGGATGGCAGACGGTTTTATTTGCATGGCTTATGAAGTTATGACCAGTAATGGACCCCAAAAGTCAGGGAATTTAACTAGTCCTTCATAAATAGACGGTCGATTCCGGTCGTTTTTCCGTACGTTGTGTCGTTTCAGCAATAGCGGGCATATTTGGGTAGTTTTAGGGTTACATACACCAGAGTCGCCATTTTCTTAGGGCACGCTTTTGTTTTTTGGGCGTCTTAGCTAGATGAAGGCTCTGTGTACATAGGTCCGTCAGACCCATACCGTTTAGAGTGTCTGTCTTAAAGGGTCTGACAGGGGGCTGAGGCCAAGCGGTGGGGGTATTTCTCTACTGTTCAAGAGCCCTTCTGGGGTCTCGTTAAAAATCAGCGATCGCTGATTTAGGGGATTAGGCCCATCTGTAACCGCAGGGTCCTTGACAGCCAGAGTCATCCCGAGAATCTGCAGTGCCAAAAATCTATTACGTCCAAACCAACTGACTTAACTATGCAACAGCAGCAAGATAGAGTTCTTCTCAAGATCACCTTGGCCGGTCTCGGTTTGATTGCAGGCATTTTTGGACTAGTCGCATGGCTAGTAGATGGGGGAACTTTTTCTGAGCCCGCACTCCGTTCTGAGAATGATAGCCCTGACAGTAGCCTCAGTAGCGTCGCGACGGTCTCAGAAGACCAGATTGACGGTATCCAGGACGTCCCCAAAGGCTTGTTTAACTACGGAGGTAGTACTACCTGGATTCCTGTTCATAAACCGGTCAATGAGGCCATTACCCGCGCATTTCCTGATTTCCAATTACGATATACGCTGCCGCCAAACGGGGCTCCGGGCTCCGGAACCGGGGTTGAAATGCTGTTAGATGGTCAGCTATCGTTTTCAGAATCTTCGCGTCCGCTGAAGCCTAGCGAATATGATACGGCGCAGCAGCGGGGCTTCACCCTAGAGCAGGTACCGGCAGCCCTTGATGGGATCGCCTTGGCAGTGCATCCCGATTTAGACATACCCGGTTTATCCGTTGACCAGCTCCAGGCAATTTATACGGGTGTCGTCACAAACTGGTCAGAACTAGGCGGCCCCGATCTACCGATTACCGCCTATAGTCGCCCCCCAGAAGCCGCTGGAACTGCAGAATATTTTTTGGATTCGATCATTGATGCAGAGACTTACGGCGCAAACGTTATCTTTGTTAAGGACACCACTACCGGGATCCGACAGGTACTGGCAGAGCGAGGCGGTATTTACTACGCCTCAGCCCCCGAAATTGTTAATCAATGCTCAATCTATGCGCTCCCAATCGCCTCTCAGGAGCAGCCCGATACTTTTGTACCGCCGTTTGCAGAGCCGTGGAAAGCAGGACAAGCCTGTATCAATCAGCCTAATGTGATCAATAAAGTTGCGTTTCGTGAGGGAGCCTATCCCCTAACCCGGCGGCTGTTTGTCATTGTCAAGGCAGACGGATCCAGGGATGAGACAGCGGGGCGAGCCTATGTCAACATGCTTCTGTCAGATGAAGGACAAGCTTTGCTTGAAGAGGCCGAATTTATCAGTATTCGTTAGGACAAATTCCCACTAAGATTTTTAGTGAGAGCATGGGGATTTTGAACGACCGCGAATGCAGCGCATTACCATTGACCCAACCCAGTGTGTGGCCGACACGCTTCGTCTGAGTGATGAACAGGTTCACTACCTACAGCGAGTCCTACGGCTAAAGTCAGGCGACCTGTTTATCGCCCAGGATGGGGAAGGGCAGCAGTGGCAAAGTCAGCTCATGACGGAGGGCTATGCCCAGATTCTTACTAAGCTGACCACGCCGCAGCGGCCAGCGACCCTAGAACTGGTGGCCGCACTCCCTAAAACCGGCTTTGACGATGTGGTACGTCAGGCGACAGAACTGGGTGTCACTCATATTCAGCCTTTGCTTAGCAAGCGGACTCTGCTCAACCCCAGCCCTAAGAAGTTGGTACGCTGGCAGCGTATTGCGCAAGAAGCCTCCGAGCAGTGCGAACGGACCTATGTTCCAAAAATCACACCACCCATAGGTTTTAGTCACTGGCTCAAGGGTAAGCCAGCACGGATAGGGAACTATTTCTGCGTTGCTCGGGTCAATGCACCTGGGCTATTACCTTGTGTACAAACACTTCTGAGCGATTCTCCTCAGCAATCGCTTCAGGTGGTGATTGGCCCAGAAGGGGGCTGGACACCTGGGGAAATCACGGATGCGATCGCACATGGCTATCAAGAGACCTCTCTTGGTTCCGGAATATTACGTGCAACAACGGCTTCGCTTACCGCATTGGCGATTATATCGTCAGTCAAAGAACAGTTGTTGTAAACAATTTTCGCGTATTTGTTCGGATGGCCGTACGATCCAATCTTGATTAAGTTAAAGAAAATATAAAGATTAAGGCAACAAAATGGTTACCTGAACTTTTCTAAAAAGGTTGCGCATTTATTATCACCCTACAGTAGCAGCTATTAAAAACAACGTGAAGACAATATATCTGCTGTCGAAACCAGCTCATATCTAAGCGGTAGAACTTATACCCCTGAAAAGAGTTTTGAGAGACAACAGTTGCTATAAACAAATCTCGCGTATTTGTCCGGATGGCCATCAGATTTCGCTTTGGCTAGGTTAAAAACAGTTGATTCAGTTGGGCGCGCTTAGCTGAATTTGGATATTTAGGTTTAGTGTTTATTAATCGATCACCATGCACAGTTCAACTAATCAAGACCACGTATTTTCAGGGTTTCACGCATTATCGGAACCAATTCGCATCCAGGTACTAGAGCTTTTACGCGAAGGAGAGTTCTGCGTTGGCGATATGTGTGAGCGTTTAAGTATTGCTCAATCAAAACTCTCTTTTCATTTAAAGACGCTTAAGCAAGCCGGGCTAGTAACCGCTCGACAGCAGGGGCGTTGGATGTACTATAGTCTTAACCCTGAGCAATTTAATATTTTGGAGTCTTATCTCTCTAACTATTAGCCCACTGCGTTAATTGCCTATCGAAAACAGCAGTGTATCTGAGAGATAATTGACGGTTAATATGCTCTAAAATGACCAGTCAAATCGAGCCAAATACAGCGTTCTCTGTCCCATAGGAAACACTCAATAATAGGCGCTGTAACAGTCGTTAACAATTCTGGTTATATTGCTTCGACCAATAACACCGCATCCTCAGTGAGGATGCGGTGTTATTCGCTTTGTCAGCTCGGAGGCTATGGCTTAAGCTGAGTTGCATCAAGGTTTTCTATGGCATTCTGGGCGAGCTGGTTGACCGTATAGCGGGCCTAGTGGCTCCCCGGACCAGATTTTGCTCTGACGTTACGGAAACAGCTAGCGGGTCTGAAATACGCTGAGGCTAAAGGTATAGATATAACCTGCCAAGAACAGAAGCAAAAATGGTAGGGAAAGATAGTGATGATTAATTAGCGCGATCGCAAGTGTTAAGACCAGATAGACTATCATAGCGAGTTCTAGATAAGGCACCCAGCTTTTAGCAGCTCGGTACTTTTTATCAATCCAGCTCTCGGTGGTACCAATTACCCCATGTTTTGGCGTCCGAATAAAATCTCTGTTATTGCGCAGTAGACCATCACAGACGGCGAGGGACTGATTAATACTCAGACCAATACCCACACCCATCAGCAGCAGTAGATTCCGCAACAGAGTCCACGATAGCCAATTCTCCTGAGGCTGACGCTGAGCAACCAAATAAAAGCTGATCAAACTGAGACTCGTAATCAGTGATAGCGGTCCGTAGAAAAAGAGCGTATATCGCCAGCCATAGGGCATCACATAAATTTGATAGGGCAGCGACAGCAGCAACAGCAGCAGCATGAGCAAGTAGTTAAAGTTGTTAGTCAGATGAAAAAATGCTTCAACTTTGATATATGTTGGCAGACTAACCCTGAGAAGAGACGGCAGTAGCAGCTTGGCTACCTGACTAGAGCCCTTGGCCCAACGAAACTGTTGCGATTTAAATGAATTCATCTCCATAGGTAGCTCTGCAGGAACTTTGATGTGGGGCAAATAAACACACTGCCAGCCCTGCATTTGGGCACGGTAGGACAGGTCCAAATCTTCTGTTACCGTAGAATGTTGCCAGCCGCCTGCATCGGCTATAGCCGCTACCCGCCAAATACCAGCGGTACCGTTAAAGTTAAAAAAACAACCAGTGCGGCTGCGAGACGTTTGCTCAGCAACAAAGTGGCCATCCAGCATCAGCGCCTGCAGCTCTGTCAGGGTGGAATAGCTGCGGTTGAGATGGTCCCAGCGGGCCTGCACCATACCCACCTGCGGGTTTGAAAAATAGTGCACCATCAGCAGCAATGTATCTGGTGGGGGTACAAAATCAGCGTCAAAAATTGCCACCAGTTCTCCACTGGCCAGGGTGAGGCCATGTTCTAAAGCACCGGCCTTAAAGCCCTGACGACAGCATCGACGGATATGATAAATGTTAAACCGCTGTTTGAGCTGTTGTACCTGCTGTCGACATACAGCGTGGGTCTCATCGGTAGAGTCGTCTAATACCTGAATCTCTAGCTTATCCAGTGGATAGTCCAGCTGGGCAATGGCCGTTAATAGCCGCTCAACCACATACATCTCATTGTAGATAGGCAGTTGTACAGTGATAGCTGGCAGATCGTCAGCCGTATATATTTGACTGGGCTGAGGGGAACCGTGGCGATATCGA
Organism: Leptolyngbyaceae cyanobacterium; assembly: GCA_050043465.1. Taxonomy (GTDB): domain Bacteria; phylum Cyanobacteriota; class Cyanobacteriia; order Phormidesmidales; family Phormidesmidaceae; genus Leptothoe. Next base: position 43,784 of record JBHJIL010000081.1, on the reverse strand, counting down.
TAAAAGCGCCAAATAATCAGCAGTCTGTGGGCGCTATAAAGAGCAATGATAGAGAGCAGTAGGTCATAGACATCAATAATCAGAATGGGCAAATTCATGTATTGGTGACTGAAACACAGGTACGGCTAGGGCATTATATCTGTCAAAAATTATGAATAGGCAACAATAAGATGAATACCAGATGAGTAGCTGGAAATACCATGGATATTGTCCTGGGACTGCTGATTTCGTTTGTTTGCCTGCTATTAAGCACATTCCATGGGATAGCACTGGGATGGCCGTTGGGGATTGCGATCGCACTTTTTATGCTGATCCACTACCGCCGAGGCTATCCCGCCCACATACTACTCAGATACTGCTGGCAGGGAGCCAAACAATCTTGGCCTGTATTTAGTATTTTGCTGCTGATTGCCGCACTGATGAGTAGCTGGCTCGCTGCCGGTACGGTGCCAGCGCTGGTCTACTACGGCACCCAGCTCATTCATCCCCAGTACTTTATCCTGTCCGCATTTGTCTTAACCGCCCTCGTCTCCACCTTAATTGGCACCTCATTTGGCGTAGCTGGAACCATGGGTCTGGCTCTAATGATTATGGCTCGCAGTAGCGGTATGCCTCACCTAAATCTGGTGGCCGGTGCCATTATTGCCGGTGCCTATGTGGGCGACCGCTGTTCGCCACTGTCTTCTAGTGCTCATCTCATAGCCGCCATCACTAACACCCATATCTATCAAAATCTCAGACCCATGCTACTCACCTCGTTACTACCCTTGTTGCTGACGGTGATGATTTATGGTGTACTCTCATGGTTTTATCCATTAGCGCATTCTCAGCAGTCAGACATCGGTCAGATGATTGCTGAAACCTTCAATCTTCACGGCATCACGCTGTTGCCGGCACTGCTGGTGCTAGTGCTGGCGGCTGTACGAGTCAATGTAAAACTTACGATTGCCTTAGGCTGGGCCGTCGCCGCCGGATTAGCAATGGGGTTACAGCACTACTCTTCTAGAGACATTCTAGCTTTTACCCTGTGGGGCTTTCGTATAGAAAGCGAGTCTTCCCTCGGACCCATCTTACGCGGGGGCGGTCTATGGCCAATGCTCAACGTGTGCACGGTAGTATTCCTTTCTACCGCACTGTCGGGACTGCTAACCGGCACTCGTAGTCTAGAGCAGGTAGGACGCTGGCTACAGACTGCTCAACAGCAGAGAGGATTGTTTGTCGGCACCACAGCGACCAGTTTGATTTCTGCTGCCTTTGGCTGTACCCAAACCATTGCTATTTTACTGACCCACCAGCTAGTATCTGCTCGCTATGCCCAACAGGCATACAGCAACCAGCAAGTTGCCCTCGATCTAGAAAATACGGCTGTTGTTCTAGCGCCTCTAGTGCCTTGGAATATTGCCGGACTGGTACCGGCTACACTACTAATGACCGGTCCGGGATTTATTCCGTTTGCAGTATATCTCTATCTCGTTCCTCTCTGTAACTGGCTATGGCCGGCTCGGTTAGAAACTGTTTCTAGATCGGTTATCTCACAAGAGTCATTGAATTCCCACAGGGGGTGAGTTTGTCTTAGGAAACAAAATTAGCCGTTGCTGATTTAAGGGATGCACCGATCTGTTAGAAATGCAATGTGTCAGCGTTTTTCAGATAAAAACATCTCGAGGATCGGCAATGCCCAAAATTAATTAGGATTCACTAACAGCGTCCAAACAGGGCAGACACACTACATACTGCCGTTGTGGTGATTAAAGCCGGCATTGGCAGACGGTCTGTCGTAGGCTCCTAGCCGGGTTAGCACCCGACGACAGCCTCTAGAAACCAGCCAGGCAAGTAATAGAGCAGGCACCAAAAAAATAATCGTGGTTAGTCTGGAATAATGTTGCCCTTCTAAGATTCTTGCTTGCCAGGTAATGACCAATCTTGCAGGCCCTGTTTCGGTCGTAACCCAATGCGCAATTAGCGCCATACAAAAGCTTAAGAATCCCAGAGGGAGAAGGCAGCCAAGGTTTTGTAACCAGTCTTTTAATATTGGATGCATGGTTATTCTGGATACAGATCAAGAGAAAATCTGTATCAGTAACGAGCTTTATACCTATAGACTTCTCGATTGATAGTCTAAATCCAGAAAATTTGATGGGTCTGGTTTAGATTGACAGTAGCGATGGGTCAAACGGTATCGTCGACAACTATTGCCTATATTTTTCTAGACGTGAGGTATCAGTTTTAGACGTTGATAGAACTAGACTGTAGCGACTTATTCTCTACAGGGACAGGTTTGTTCACACGGGTGTAAAACTTTGGTGAAGAGAGCTGCACCTTTTGAGGTACTGTCTATCAACAGCTGAAAGCCCGCTCGCTCAACAGATAAGACCTGCTAGGTTACGGACTATGAAGCGATTTATGTCTGTTTTCTTGTGGAGATATTCTGAGGTGACCAATCACTGCTACATAAGCAGACACACCCAGTTCTTTAATTTTTAGCGGCGGCTGATTTTGAAAATGGATCAATTGTCTGACAGTCTCTCTACTGCCAACGTCATCCTACAGATCAGCCGTACTTGTTTTAGAACCTATAAGACAGACTACTGACAGTCTTTTGCATGCTTAACCTAATATCGTTAGACCAGTGCTGCTGACTGCCAGTGGGTAAAAATGTGGGTACCCTGCACCCGAAGACTGTTAGAGTCTAGATCAAAGATCATAGGATCATATTTGGGGTTCGCTGCTTCTAAAACCACGACAGATTCCTGCTGAAAGAAATGTTTAAGGGTCGCTCCTTGTCCCTCAACATAAACCGCCACAATCTCACCGGGCTTAGGACGATAGTCATCGGCTACAGGTCGAATTCCTACATAGGCACCATCAGGAATACCGGCACCCACCATGCTATCTCCTGAAATCTTTAGGACATAGTCATTTTGCTTACGACCGCTGTACTCAATATTGAGACATTCATAAGCGTCAGTAGCGGGCTCATGACAGTAGCCAGCTGCAATTTCACCACGAATGGGTAAGCCCTCTAGCCGGTTAGTGTAGGGCAGTTCAGAAGCATCAAAGTTGACCACCTTAATACTGCGAGATCTACGTTTGCGCCGGGTAATGTACTGGTTATCTTCCAGCCAGTTCAAACTGTTTTGGATGCTGCCTTGAGAACGCTCAGTACCGGCAATAATTTCTCGTACGGTTGGGCTGCTCTGATGTTGATGCCAGTAAGCCTCAATAAAAGTTAGTACCGTTCCGTGGGGTTTACGAACAGCCATGGGTCAGCCTATATAGAACTCATGTATTGTAGTTCAAAGGAACTAAAAGCGTCCAATATTTTTTATGAAAAGCTACTGTTCATACACACAGCCATTAGAGGCGTTTTCGATTTTCAATACACACGGGGAGCAGCTGACAGCCAGCAACTCGCCAGCTCAGATCGGCCAGCTGTTGCATAATGCAAAGCGCACGAACTAGATTTCCGCCCTGGGTCATCAGCATGATTTGTAAAGTAGGATGCCGCTGGATATAAATAATCCCCTCAAAAATTACCGCACGAGGGCTGTAGATCGGCTGATAGTTGACTTTGATCATAGTCATAAATGCCCGTGGATGATGAAGCTGACGCTGCAGTTCCGGACAGGCAAGAGAAAAAGCTGTTGGGGCGTCGTTGCGTTGAAACGCCTGCAGCTGTCGTTCGACAACAGTACGAATCGCTAATTCATCCTGGGGGGTCAAATTCTTTTTATACACAGTTGTTTTATACGACTTCTGAGGTGATTTATGCGGCCATCTGAGTGATGCTCATTTACAAAAGATCCCCATCAGTTAAACAGAATTTGCTTCTGTTATCAGGATATTTCATTGTCAAGCTTGGGTGAGGATTCTGGTATCTTGTCCCTCAAAGCAATCTGTTGCGAGAGATGTATTGGACAAACATCAGTTCCCGTACCATTATTGAGACACAACCTAACGCACCGACGGTTCCCGCCCATGATGGCTTTATCAAGAGGCTGCAGCGGAGATAACGCAGTAAGATAACGGATGGCTGCTACTGCGCAGAGTCAGAAGTTAGCCCTTGATGTTTGGGGCAAGATCTATGGCTGCTATTGATGTTCAAAATTTGACTAAGGTATATCCAGTCGCCATTAAGCAGCCAGGGTTAACAGGAACACTGCGTCATTTTTTTCAGCGTCAGTATCGTCAAGTTAAAGCCGTTGACAATGTTTCTTTTACGGTAGAACCCGGTGAAGTCGTTGGTTTTTTGGGTCCAAATGGAGCGGGGAAAACGACAACTTTAAAGATGCTGACCGGACTGATCTATCCATCTACAGGACAGGTGAGCGTGGCTGGGCATACCCCGTTTCAGCGCCAACGTTCTTTTTTGGAGCAAATCACTCTGGTGATGGGTCAAAAGCAGCAGTTGATTTGGGATTTACCCACATTGGATTCACTGCGGATTAATGGGGCTATTTACGACCTGTCTGCTCAGGAGCTAAGGCATCGCATCCATGAGCTAGCTGAAATGCTGGATCTAACTGAAAAGCTGACTCAGCCGGTGCGCAAGCTGTCCCTTGGAGAGCGGATGAAAGCAGAAATGCTGGCGGCACTGCTGCACCGGCCCAGAGTTCTGTTTTTGGATGAGCCAACCCTGGGACTGGATGTGAACGCTCAGATGGCGGTCCGAAAGTTTCTTCAGACCTATAATCAGCGCTACCAGGCCACTATTGTGCTGACCAGTCACTATATGGCCGATATCACTGCGCTTTGCGATCGCGTCCTACTGATTTATCAAGGGCAGTTGATTTATGACGGGTCTCTAAACGAGCTGGTAGAACAATTTGCTCCCTACCGTGAGGTAACCGCTGAACTAGCGCAAGAAGTTCCCGCTGAAGACTTAGCCACCTATGGTGAAATCCAGTCTATTGATGGTTGTAAAGTTGTGTTGCTAGTACGTCGAGAAGCACTGACTACTACGGTCTCCCAGGCTCTATCACAGCTGCCTGTTCACGATCTAACCGTCACCGATCCTCCCATCGAGAACATCATTGGTCGCGTCTTTGATGCTGGTGTCGTCTAGAAAGAAGCAACAACCTTTTTTGGGGGGCAAGACCACTCACGGCTGTCACCCCTCAAAAGTTGTTCTTTTGATCGTTAATCACTTGTACCGATAAACGGTGTTCCCCAAAACTTCCAATTTTCCTTGTTAAAGGGTGAACGCCATCGGTGAATTAGGGTCGATTCTACCGTTTGTCGGAGGCGGCGATCGGTCGGAGCATGACGCCAAAACGCTATCCCCAGCTGACTTTCAAGATTATTTCGATAGTGGGCCTGGCGGTAGTTCATCAAATATCGTTTGCAATCGTGTTCCCCTTTCCAACGCTGGTTTGACTTGACCGTTTCACCAACGTACAACAGCAGTTCGCTCTGATAGTCAATTACAAAATACAGGGCGGCCACACCTACATCACTAAATTGCCAGCGCCAAAACTCCGTATTTTGCTGCGGTATTGTAAAGGGGTCAAGGTTATCCGTAGGATCGCCCGCCTGTTCAAACAATGAAGCCTGCTGCATCGTAGGAGCCGTTTTTACGGACGTTTGAAAGGTAGCAACCTTACGTTTCCAAGTCACGATCTCACGATGATTGAGCGTCGACTGTGGCGGTAAATTCTCAAATCGAGACTGGCTAACAGCCTGTTGAGCCTCACCGCTGAGCAAGGATATTTGTTTTCGCGTACTCATCGAAGACTCCCGTCTTAGCGCTAAATGTGGAGTAGTCATCGTCCTAAGGAACGATAATACCCCTCTATCTAGCATCAAGAATACCTGCTTTACAGATGTCAACGCAGCGTACAAAACAAGTTTTGTCTGGAATTTAGATTTAGCCCTTGTAAGTATGAATATTCTCAGCCCGGAATCATGTTCTAAGTGATGACACTCCCTGGGGAGTGATGTAAAAGTCACTTGAATTATGAAGAAAATAACCGAGCCTGAGGTCTAGTTTGTATTGATTCTGTGGACACTACGCTTTCTTGGTCTAGATTGTGTTGCTGTTTCCTTAAAATTAACTGCAAGCAGAGGGCGGCTACCGCATAAACGCTGAGTTTGGCTAGTAGCTAGAATTAGCAGTATTAGTGACTGCTTACGATTTGCTCGCTAAGCTGACGAAGCCAACATATATAGATGGATAGATAGATAACCCGTCTGGTGGGACTTCTGGGCAACTTAAGGTTGCCGATTTTCTGACAGTCTGTTGTAAATATTGCTATTAGATTTATGGTCGATAGTATTAAGACGTCTTCTCCTGCGTCAGCCCTGGTCCAATCGGAGTATCAAACGATACAGCTGCCCGTAAGTGTAGCTGTAGTAGAAGCGACAGCATTTAAAAAACAGTGCCAAACTCTTTTTGCTGAGAATTCTGATCTATCTGAGCTGGTTTTAGATTTTTCAGAAACTCGGTTTATCGACAGTAGTGGTATTGGTGCCCTGGCGATTTGCCATCGCTTGAGTGTTGCTAACGGTGCCAAACTGCGGCTGGTCAATGTGCCACCTCAGGTCATGATGGTGCTGTCTCTGACCGAGCTAGATAAGGTGTTTGACATTACCTTAGCCGCTCCTGATACGTCTAGAGCCGAGGATCAGATCCTGCCTGAAACTCACCCATCGGTGAATTCAAAGGCAAAACGGGCCCTTGACATTGCGGGAGGTTTAGTAGGACTACTTTTAACCGCTCTGGTTTATGTGCCAGTGGCTATTATCATCAAGCTAGATGATGGCGGTCCAGTGTTCTTTGCCCAAACTCGCTGCTCTTGGTTAGGACGCCGTTTTCGAATCTGGAAGTTTCGCTCAATGGTGGCAGATGCCGAAGCTCGTAAAAGTGAGGTGGCAAACCAAGTAGAGGGACCTCTGTTTAAGAACGAAAACGACCCTCGTATTACTAAAATTGGTGCATTCCTGCGTAAGACTAGCCTGGATGAGTTTCCCCAATTTTGGAACGTACTTAAGGGGGATATGAGTCTAGTAGGGACCCGTCCGCCCACGCCTGATGAAATCGATCAGTATGAGGTGGGTGCATGGCAACGTCTCAACGTAAAGCCGGGTATGACTGGAGAGTGGCAGGTTAACGGGCGCTCTAGCATCACCAAGTTTGAAGATGTCATCAAGCTAGACCTGCGCTACCAAGAGAACTGGAGCTTTTTCTATGATATTAAGCTCATCGTTAGAACAGTCCTGGTGCTCTTTAGTAAAGATTCCGGCGCTCACTAAGCGCTCATTGATAGCAAAACGATAAGAACTCAGGATATAAGACATTGGCATTGCTGAGCCTCAAGATGATTTTAGCTTCGAGGACAACTCAGATAGCTGCAGATCGTAACCTTCCATAAATCAGCAATTGCAAGACATCAAAGGGTGATGACTCCGGGTCTCACCCTTTTCTATTGTTCAGCGCGGAGCTGCTATCGACCTAGCCAACGTCTACCTGGCTAGTATCAACAGCTGTGGCTCCTTCAACATCCTTCGCGACAGCAACCATCTTATCGAGAATAGCCTGACTGGGTACTTTCCCCTTGAGGACAACCTTGCTGCTAAGCTGAGCTACCCAGAGGGTTTCGACATCATCGAGATCAGAATCTTCGTCAAAGGCCAAGGTAACGCGCTTGGCTAGACCACTTTCGTCAAATTCCCCCGTTAGTCCTACTTTGTAGTCGGGAATATCGTCTTCTGCAGGAGCTGACGTAGTGTTGGTAGCGGCCGCTGTCGGAGAAGGAGCGGTCTTTTTGGCGCTAGTGCGACGACCCGCTTTGGTGCTAGCACCTGCAGGCTTGTCTTGTTTGAAAATACGACTTAGAAAACCCATGAAAACTTCCTATGCGAACACCACAAATAGGGCAATTGCCTCAGACAGCACTATACCGGTCACATTTTGATTCCATCTATATCTTCAGGAACAAATAACTTTAACGGCGTATTTTTCTGCGCTAGATTACAGATTTTTTTGAGCGTCTAATTAACTGCAATACGTAAATATCGAATTAGGTGCTGAAGGAACTTGCTATAGTCTGGACGCGGATATGTTTTCAGCAGGGCGAAGCATGGTGAAAGACAGGCTGCAATCGTTGGCAAATCGCTATTTTGGTGGGCGGCGAGTATCCCCCATGGCGCTAAAATACATTCGCGATAGCCTGATGGATGATTCGGAGCTAAATCGTGACTATGTGGTCATGACCATTGGGGCCTGTATTATCGCCACGCTGGGTCTGCTATCCAATAGTGCAGCAGTGATTATTGGAGCAATGCTGGTAGCACCGCTGATGTTACCCATTCGGGGCATGGCCTTTGGTTTTTTGGAAGGCGATATTGAGCTGATCAAAGAAGGAGCTAAGGCATTAGGAGTTGGTACAGTGGTTGCGATCGCACTGTCCACCGCTCTCGGACTGATGCTGGGTCTTTCGGAATATGGCTCAGAGGTATGGGCACGCTCAGAACCCACGCTGCTGGATCTAGGCATTGCGATCACCGCAGGCGGTATCAGCGGATTTGCTAAGGTACAGCCAAAGATATCGAATACGCTATCGGGAACTGCGATCGCAGTTGCCCTGATGCCACCAGTTTGTGTTATCGGCCTCGGTCTGGCCCAAGGCAAAATGGCCCTAAGTGAAGGAGCCGCCTTACTGTATTTGACCTACCTTATCGGCATTACCTTAGCCTGCATGTTGGCCTTCTGGCTCACGGGCTATGCCCATTTTCAAACGGCTCGTAAATCACTGCGGTTTGCCCTGCTCTTTACCGCAGCCTTGGTTGTGCCCCTAGCCATTAGCTTAGTGGAACTCGTCCGGCAAAATCGAGCTGAAGACAGCGTCCGCGACGCATTAGTCAACGGCACCGTCACATTTACCCGGTTAGAACTGATTGATAGCAATATCAACTGGCTAGCAAGCCCGCCAGAGGTGAGGCTTACGGTTTACAGTGTGGAACCGGTTACGCCCTTCCAAGTAGGGCTACTTGAGGACTATGTCGCGACTCGCATGAGACGTCCATTTAAGCTAATTTTTGAAGTCAGCGAAGTCCAAGAAGTTACACGCGAAGAAGTACAGCCTGCCAGTAGTGAGCCTGTCAGCGAAGAGTAGGCCGGTTAGGGATATTCATCTAGCTAATCTTTAACCAATACGCAACAGCCAACTAGTAAACAGTTGGATAGGATAGGACTAGATCATTTTTATCCAGCAGGAACTCAGGGCGATAGATTTTATAAGAGCCAAAATTGTATCTGCACAGGTGTTCCATGCCTGCACAGTAAAAATCAGAGCATAATCAAATTATCATTCCTAATTCAGTGAGAAAATTGTTGAAAGGTCGCCAATTGTACGGATATCTTTTGACGATCTATGAATCTAATTTAAACATCAGTAGCTGTCAGCAATACGGATATCAGCATCATTTTTAGGACTAGCTTCAATGCCTTCAAAAAAAGAACTGCAAACTGTACTTAAAGAAAAATACGGTATTAATAAAAATATTAGTCAGTCTTTAGCCACAGCAGACTGTGAGCAGCTATTGGCTACGCTTCAACGGGAGCCTAGCACAGTCAAACTAGTCGAGTCGTTTGCCGAGAAAAACACCGATCTAGGACAGCGAAATCAATATTTTGGTCGCCTGCGAAATAACGCTGAAAAGAAGTTTCAAACGCTGAAATTGGAATATGAGCAGTTTGAAGATCAGATCACAGCCATGGAGCAGGCTAAACAGAAATTAGCTAATCGTATACAAACAATTACGAAAGAAACCCGAGTATTGGAAGCAGAGAGAAAACGTTTATCTGCTGAAAAGCAGCATCTAGCTTCTAAAGTTCAAACATTGGCCACTCATAATGATGAGCTAGTCGACGCTAATACACAGCTCAAGAAAGACAATAAAGAACTCAAAAACGTAGTTGACCAGATCCGGCTACGACTGGCACGAGATACCAAAATGCTGCTCCAGTACGAAGATAGCGAAATTCGTAAGGCTATGATCCGCCTATTTCGCTGGACGCTAGGTTAAAGGTAGACACCATGGCATCTAAAAAACGCATCTTTAGCGGCATGAGCTACCGCGACGTACAGCGCTCTAATTCTAACCGACGTAGTGATCTCCCTAAAAAAGAACAGATTTGGTTAAAAGAGAATGGATACAAGAATGTTGGCTGGGATAACGTCATCAAACTCTATCAAAAGTTAAACGAGCTAATGCTTCAGTCTGATGCCAACGAAGATACGCTTGAAGAGCTTTTTCTCAAGGCCGACCGAATTGGCAACAAATATCAAACCCCAGCAGAGATTAGAGAATTTAATCAAAAGCTATCCGTTGCCGTTAACGATGTTGCTGAGGAAATTGATCGGCAGTTTCCAGAGACAGAAATAGAGTTTGTTGACTATAGCAAAGCACCCAAAAATCAGTCTTCTATTAAACGCAAACGTCGCTAAAACTCTTCTGTAACCAACCATGGCTAATGATGACAAAACCCTTCAAGAACTCTTTAAATTAGCTGATAAAGTTGGCAGAAAGCGCTATCACAGACTCACTAGCCAGGATTTTGAAGACTATCGAAAGTATGATCATTGGCGATACGTAAACGGTGATGGTGAATGCGGTACAACGCTTAAGAGTAAACAGTGGATTAGAGATAATTCAGATTGGAACTGTCCTGTTTGCGGTCAGCGGTTTAGCGATCGTGATGGCCGCACTATTGATCACAAGCTCCCTCGGGCACAGTATCCTTGGCTATCACTGAACTTCCAAAATCTCTGGGTGATCTGTCGGGTTTGTAATCAGGAGAAAGGCGAACGTCACTGGTATGAGTACGAACATTATATGTTTCTCAACCATCCTGATCGATATCGGGATATAACCCTGTTTCGTCCACGCCAGCTGCTTAAAACCTTATAGTCTTGAAGGTGGCTAAATTAAGAAAGCTAGAATCTTAGAACGCGTTCAGGGAAATACAGCGATGACAACCACCCTACTCATCCAAGCAGAAAAAGCCTCCTTTGCTCCTATCTGTCCTGATTTTGTGATTGAACTATGCTCAGCTAACGACACCCTGAATGGGTTAACGACCAAAATCAGGAATCTATGGAAAATGGCGTATTAATGGGCTGGTTAATTGACCGCAAGCAGCGAGCTGTTCACGTCTATCGCCCCAATCAAGTTCCTCAGATACTTGAAAATCCTGATAGCGTAAGCGGCGATCCTGAACTGCCTGGGTTTACATTGCCTATGGCTAACGTTTGGTAAGTATCGAGGTGAGCGGAAAAGTCATCTCGGTATATTGCTGTCTACTCTTCTGAGTTTGGGCGGATATTTTCGGTTGGCAAAGGTTTGACACGTCGACCTTTAGGCAGTTCAACAAAAATTTTGTAGCTGAGGCTGCGTTCGTCTTGAACGTGGGTGGTCACACCGATGCTCTTGATGGCTGAAAATAGGGCCCCCTCGGGTAGTGGCGGAAAAGGCAGCGTGCCCTGCAGTTCTCCTAAGCGAGCAACATCGACAAAGAAGTAACCGCTGCTATCCTGGGGAGACCTGTCTAGGAGGGTTTGAAATGCACGGTTGGATCGAAAAGAGGGGTTAGGGCGCGGTGTGATCGCATCGAGCACCTCAGAGCCCATACCAAAGAATGTCACATCGTTGTCTAGCCAGCCATATCCCATGGAGATCCCACCATAAAAGGACACCAGCTGATTAACCGGTTGAGAATTCACCTCTTTAGTCTCGACTTCAAAGCGAAAGCGGCTGGTCAATACCTCATTTAGCTGCATCCAGGTTGCCATTGCCGCTTCGCGGTCGGTGACTTCGGCGACCAAGGCCAGTTCACCTGTCGGTAGCGGTGACGCATCAGACGGTGGCAGCAGCCCCATGGCAAACTCGCCAGAAAGCCAAGGTAAAATATCGTTGTTCAGGTCCAGACCGGTTTGGGTTTTAAGCCCCTTAGACAGAGAATTGACAGAGACTGGCAGGATAGCATTGAGCTGCTCGGCTTCACTCAAAGCCTGCCACACAGGACCGATACTGCTGGTAGACACCATCAAAACCGTAGACTCAGGTAGCCGCTGCGACATCGTCGAACGAGAATTCTTGAGATCTCGATATACGGGTTGGTCTTCGGGCCCTAGCCAGGTGACGGCGTCAATAGTGAGTCCGTTGGGCAACAGGTCGGCGGCGGCCACTACACCATTAATTCCGGGTAGGGTATCTTTACCACTCAACGCGTTCGCCGCAGTTGGAGCATTGATATATATCTGGGCCGGGGCCGAGGACAAGTCTATATGCCTAAAAGCCCGACGATAGGCTTCGTTGCTGGCCATTGAGGTGCTCGCATCCAAACTATTGTCAATTATGGCTTCTACCCCCTGGGGTCCCGACGCAACGACCAGCCATTGGCTCCCCAACACCGTTGTTTCATAGGTTTCACCACTGGTCGCCGTCACTGACTGGATTGCCACGTCCTTGTAGTTGCGACCCACCCAACTAATGCCGTCCTGGGGTTCTGAGAGCAGGTCTTGCGCTTTTAATGGCTCGGCGATGGGAGCTACCATCACGAGTTCCATGCTCTCTTCTTGGCCGCTGGCCTTGGGTAAAAATGCAATGGTGACCTGATCGCCGATCCACGGTTCAATGTCTGTTCTAAAGCGATAGCCGTTGGCGCTAATGATGCGATCTCGCCAGGTAACAAGCCACCGGTCTAGAAGCTTCTGAGACTCCGGCGACCCTAGCTGTCGTAATCGAGTCCACTGATTCTCATCTGTGGTCAATGTCAGAGCGATCAGAGCATCGTCTGGGATCAGTTCCATACCTGCTGGAAGCTCAGGGCCAGCGGCCAGACGCTGGCTGATACCAAAGTAAGCGGCGGCTCCACCCAGCACCAGCAAAACAGCTGTGCTGATCGTTACCAGCAGCGGCGGACGTTGCTTGAGGACCATAGATCAAAAACAGGCAAAGAACAAACAGCGCTTTAATCTACCACCGGTTTACTCCATCCGGAGCAATAGTGCGAAGGCATTACCAAGAGCCCCTATATGGAACAACTCTAAACGTTACTAATCAGCGTCATCCTCCACGCTTTTCTTTTTTTGCTGGGCTGTAGATTTGCTTTTGGCTGTCGTTGACTTTTTAGCCCCACCTTTTTTGGCCGTACTAGATTTTTTAGTGGTGGATTTTCGGGTTGTGGACTTCTTAGTCGTTTTTTTAGCGGTTGTTTTCTTTGCCGTCGTTTTTCGGCGGGTGGTCTTCTTCTTGGTAGCAGCCTTCGCTGAAATAATTTCTAGCGCTTCTTCCAAGGTAATATCCTCGACCTTTTTACCCTCCGGTAAAGATGCATTTACCTTTTCATATTTGATATAAGGACCGTAGGGACCGTCATAAATATTAATGGGTTCTTCAGAATCAGGATGCTTGCCTAGCTCGCGCAGAGGTTTTGCGGCTTTGCGGCCCCGACCCCGTTTGGGTTGAGCCAGCAGCTCTAGGGCCCGCTCTAGGGTAATCGCTAGCACATCGTCATCGCCTTTTAGAGACCGATAGTCTTTCCCATCTTTCCCCTGATCGTGGACCACATAGGGGCCAAATCGCCCCAGACTGGCTTTGATCTTGGCGTTGGTTTCTGGATGCATTCCCAGCAAGCGTGGTAAAGAGAGCAGTCCCACTGCCATCTCCAAGTCCACAGACTCACGAGTAACCCCTTTTGGTAGGGATACCTGCTTAGGTTTAGGATTCTCTTCGGTTTTATCCCCCAGACGGACATAGGGACCATAGGGACCAATCAGCGCATAGATGGGTTCACCAGTTTCTGGATGCAGGCCCAGTTTTTCTGGCCCCTCGGTCTTTTGTTTGAGCAGCACCTGGACCTGCTCATCGCTGAGGTCTGCAGGACTAACATCCAATGGGATAGAAGCCCGCACTGTTTCAGCCTCAGCGTCGCTATCCTCGTTGATGGCTTCAATATACGGGCCATACTTACCAATCCGGACCTTGGCACTCAGATCGGACAGATCCACCGTTCGTGCTTCCGCCGGGTCGATCTGACTTTCTCTTTCTTCTACCTGACCCGCCAATCCAGCATCACCGGAGTAAAACTTTTTTAAGTAGGGGAGCCAGTCGGCTTCTCCTGTAGAAATTTCATCCAAGGTACGCTCCATGCGAGCGGTGAATTTGACATCCACCAGGTCTGGAAAATGATTGTCCAACAGCTCAGTAACCGCAAACGCCGTAAAGGTGGGCATCAAACTGTTATTGAGAGGATGCACATAGCCTCGGTCAATGATGGTTCCAATCACTGATGCGTAGGTACTCGGACGACCAATGCCCTCTTTTTCGAGGGTTTTAACCAGAGTAGCTTCGGTATAGCGAGCCGGGGGCTTGGTTTCATGACCGATGGGTTCTAGCTCGGTACAGCTGGGGGTGTCTCCCACCTTCAAAGGCGGCAGCGTTACTTCACGGTCTTCCAACGCCGCATTAGGATCGTCTGAGCCCTCTACGTAGGCTCGGAAAAATCCTGGAAAGTCAATGCGCTTGCCCGTAGCCTTAAAAACCGCATCATCTACTTCAATGCTGACGGTGATGTGGGTTTGACGAGCGTTAGCCATTTGACAGGCTACCGTTCGCTTCCAAATTAGATCGTATAGGCTGCGCTCACGGTCTTTTAGTCCAGTTTCCTGGGGGGTGCGAAAGGTACTGCCGGCAGGTCGGATGGCTTCATGAGCTTCCTGGGCCCCTTTGCTTTTGGTGGCGTACTGACGCGGCTTGGGACTGAGGTACTCCTTCCCATACTTTTGCTCTACACAGGAACGGGCAGCGGTCACTGCCTGCTGAGACAGATTGACCGAATCCGTACGCATGTAGGTAATAAACCCTTTCTCGTATAAAGATTGGGCGGTTCGCATAGTGTCCCGAGCAGACAGCCGCAGCTTGCGGTTGGCCTCTTGCTGCAGGGTAGATGTAGTAAACGGTGGAGCAGGCTTGGGGCTAGAGGGCCGTTCCTCTAGGTTGGCACCGGTCCAAACGCTGGCCTCTAGCCGCTGCTTTAGTTCCTGAGCCTGGGTTTCATCAAGAAGGACCACATTGCGTCCGGCAGCAATTTGCCCTGTGTTTTCATCAAAGTCACTACCGCTGGCCACACGAGTGCCGCCCAGACTGACAAGCTTTGCTTCAAACGGACTCTCGGACTGCTGCAGCGACGCTTTAAGATCCCAGTAGGAGCCCTGCTTAAATGCTCGTCGATCTCGTTCGCGTTCTACTAAAAGCTTGACGGCTACCGACTGTACTCGGCCAGCGGAAAGACCCCAGGCAATTTTTTTCCAGAGCAGAGGTGATAGGGTGTAGCCAACCAAACGGTCTAAAATCCGCCGCGTCTCCTGGGCGCGCACCAGCTGGTCGTCAATGTCGCGACAGCTCTCAAGGGCAGCTTGAATAGCATCTTCGGTAATCTCGTGAAAGACCATCCGCTTGGTTGGCACTTTGGGCTTGAGCAGCTGTAGCAGATGCCAGCTAATGCTTTCTCCCTCACGGTCTTCATCCGTTGCTAGAACCAGCTCATCGGCCTCTTTGAGCGCGTCTTTGAGGGTCTTGACCACCTTCTTCTTATCTTTGGGAACCAGGTAAAGCGGTTCAAAATCAGAGTCAACATTGACTCCCAGCTGCGCCCATTTTTCACCTTTTACGCTGGCTGGAATCTCACTGGCCGATTTGGGTAGATCCCGCACGTGCCCCATTGAGGCTTCCACACGGTAGCCTTTGGGCAAATAATTTCGAATGGTTTTTGCCTTTGTAGGTGACTCAACAATGACAAGAGTGGACATACAGCTGAACTGAAAATAATGGTCGGACTACGTAACTTCGAAATTGCCAGTGCAGAACCGGCGGCCCCGCACTCGATCTAGCAAAACGGTGTAACCGCTTGACCCAAAAATCTGAGTCCTAGAAAGAATGCCCGAGAGGATAGCAATGGCGACGGCTTTTATTGGCTAACTATACATAAGCGCTGCGTCTAGCTCAGAATTTATCAAAGACGACAGTAACCGTAGAGTGCCGAAAGCCGTACCTGCCTGTTTGCAGGGTATCGCTATTGCCTTATATATCGATAGATCGAAATGGAGGATTTCGTCCACCTCTGAAGTCAGATACTTCTCGATTTCGAAGCCTGATAGGGGTTCTAAACTGGCTCTGTACGGTCGATATCAGACTTCTAACGAATCTTTTAATTTAAATTGATTTGGCTGGATTTGGCTGGAGTGAAATTTAGGGACACTGAAAAATCAGCAGCCTCCAAATGTAGCCCACAGAGCTTTTTTCAATCATTCCCATTAAAAACCTAAGGCATATCATCAATTAAAGCCGCATCCTTTATTACAGTAGGGATTTGGACTTTAGATGAGTTGGCTAAAGTGAGTACTACATGTCCCACACATCCGGTTTTTATAGGGGAAATTGATGACGAGTCCTAATCAGATCTAGGAATTTCCCCTGGTGAAGCTCAAGATGAGCGAGAATACTAGGGTAAGATGCCAAATGGAAATACCGCACCACAGCACCAATGGACTTTGCAAGCCTCGCTGCTCAGTTAAACACGGGTAGGATTCTGCCTGAAGCGATTGTCATTTTGACGATTCTCGTAATTTTGGTAGGCGATTTGATTCAAGGGCGGGCGTCATCGCGTTGGGTCCCCTATGTCGCCATTACTGGTTGTTTAGCCGCTGTTGGTGCTTTAGCACTGCAGTGGGATACGGGCGATCCTCTTTCATTTTTTGGTGAATTTAATAGTGATGCGCTGAGCATCGTTTTTAGAGGCATCATCGTGCTGTCAGCAGCGGTAACGGTGCCGATGTCCATCCGCTACGTAGAGCAGTCAGGCACGGCTCTGGCTGAATTTTTAGGAATTTTGCTGACGGCAACTCTAGGGGGCATGTTTCTGTCAGGAGCTGATGAACTTGTTACCATTTTTGTCTCCCTGGAAACGCTCAGTATTTCGTCATATTTGCTGACAGGCTACATGAAGCGAGACCCGCGTTCCAATGAAGCGGCTCTCAAGTATTTGCTGATTGGTGCTGCTAGCTCTGCGATTTTTCTGTACGGCATTTCGCTGCTGTATGGGCTATCGGGTGGGGAAACTCGGTTAAGTGCGATCGCAGCAAATTTGGCAGCTAGCACCGGTGAAAGCTCCATCGGTTTAGTAATTTCCCTGGTATTCGTAATTGCGGGTATCGCCTTTAAGGTGGCGGCCGTTCCCTTTCACCAGTGGACTCCCGACGTGTATGAAGGCTCTCCGACTCCGGTGGTGGCCTTTTTGTCTGTAGGGTCTAAGGCAGCTGGTTTTGCCCTGGCCATTCGGCTGCTGGTCAGTACATTTCCTCTGGTTTCTGACGAATGGCGGTTTGTATTTACCGCGTTGGCGATTTTGAGTATGGTTTTGGGCAATGTGGTGGCCCTGGCTCAAACCAGTATGAAGCGCATGCTGGCCTACTCGTCCATTGGTCAGGCCGGCTTTATGATGATCGGTCTGGTGATTGGCACCGATGCCGGATACGCCAGTATGATTTTCTACCTGATGGTGTATCTGTTTATGAACCTGGGTGGATTTACCTGCGTCATCCTCTTCTCGCTGCGTACCGGCACCGACCAGATCAGTGAATACGCTGGGCTCTATCAAAAAGACCCGCTGCTGACCCTGTGTCTATGTCTGTGTTTGCTGTCCCTGGGGGGGATTCCACCTCTAGCAGGCTTCTTTGGTAAGCTCTATATCTTTTGGGCTGGCTGGCAGGCCGGAGCCTATAACCTGGTTCTGATTGGTCTAATTACCAGCGTCATCTCAATTTACTACTACATCCGAGTCGTCAAGATGATGGTGGTTAAAGAACCCCAGGAGATGTCTGACTCCATCAAAAATTATCCTGCTCCCCAGTGGAATCTGCCGGGAATGCGACCGATTCAAATCAGTCTGGTGATTGCGGTGGTGGCCACCTCGCTGGCTGGCGTACTTTCCAACCCGCTCTTTACCCTGGCTAACGATTCGGTGCTTAAAACGCCTATGCTGCAGGCGGCTAAAATCGAGATTCCCTCTGACAGTGCTGCGCTTGCCACGACAATGCCAGTACAGACCACGGATGGCTCGCTTTAGCGTTTATTAGACGACGGCCTGACTGACAACGATCTGACTATTGTTTGTCTCCTCAGCACCGCTCAGTATCCCGATTTACTGAGCGGTGCGACTCATAGGAAAAATCACGGAGCTACGAATCCGATTATCATCCAACTTCTCTAGAATAAATTCCCCACCTAGTCGAATCATCAGCGACTTACAGATGGCTAAATTTAGACCTGGTGGTCTATCCAGCGGCGAATCCGCTAAGCGATCGCGACGATGCTCTTTTGCTAGAGCCGTGACGATATCATCGTCCACATCCCCATCATCGGTAATTGAAAGCTCAATCCAATGCTGCTCCAAAGGGCGACTCCAGATATCCACGCGTCCTCTAGCTGGAGAACGGCGACAGGCGGCGGCTACCAGCTCGTACATAACAAACTCTATCTTCTGCATTTCGCCCTGTAGCGCCAGATTGCTATCGCAGTGCACCTGAGTCCAGAGCTGTTTCTTTTGCACCTGGGTTTGAACGCGCTTCATCAGGCGGTTGAGCAACGCCACTAGAGCCACCTTACGAGGATCGGAAGCCATGGCCCATCGTTCTCGGCTGGTGAGTCGGAGCAGCTCTTTTTCAATACTGGACAGTCGGTTTTCCACCGCATGGAAATAGGGCTGTTCACCCAGGTTGGGCACCTGTTTCAAATTAGTCAGCTGACGTCGAGATTCTCTAACCTGTCGTCGCACATCATCCATATGATGGTGCTTGTACCAGTTCAGCTCTGTCAGGCGACTCTTTTGGTCATTAAGACGACTGGTCAGCAGCAGATGACGTCGACACCAGGCCAGCTGATGAACCAACATCGCTAGCATACTCATCTGCTGATCAGAGAACCGTCGGTCTCCCTGGTCAGCTAAAACGATTGCTCCACTCAGAGTATGCTCTGGCGATGTTCTCAAGGCGGCCACCAGCAGCTGGGCCTGTCCAGGACACCGTAGCCACTGACGAGTAACATCCGGTAGCTCTTCGTACTCAAGCTGGATGACGCCATCTGTTTGAATTGCCCAGTTAATCAAAGCATCCCCCTCCACCAGAATCGGTGGGGTATCCTGGGCAGCGAATTGCTGATCTCGAATCACTGAAGAGGCCAAACGAGCCTCCTTTTGCCCGTTTTCCCATACAACCAAAGCGACCAAGGGCAGCCGTAGGAGCTGACTAATGTGATGGGTGGCAGACTGTTCTAGCTGAGCCACATCAAAGGTACGCTGCAGATTCCGCAGCCCCCACTGCATGGTTTCGTGCATTTGTGACTGCTGCTGTGCCTGCCGCTGCAGGGACCACTGATGCAGCACCAACCCAATTTGTCGGCCTACGGACTGCAGCAGACCGCGCTCAGTTTCGTTCCAGCGTCGTGTATCGCTGTCGGTCACGAGTAGAATCCCCTCCGGAGTCTTCCCCGGAGAAAGATTACAGGCCATGACGGCCTGCATCTCCATATGTAAAAACTGGGGATGCCATGCCCGCAGCTTTAAATCGTTGCCTAAATTCTCAATACAGATGGGGGCTGCCTGTCGAGATAAAAGCTGCCAGTCGATATCGTGGAGCGATCGCCACATCCCCTGAGTTGGCCGACTACGAGTACCGTGGTGCTGGTAGCTCACCTCAAATCCGCCACATCCCAAATCGGGAATAAGCACCATTAGTCCATCAATCTTTAAGGTGGCGATTAGCTGTTCAGCATATCGAGCCATCACTGACTGCCAGTCGCGATCGCCATGGATACTCTGGGCAATTCCCACTGATAGCTGATGATTGGCTTCTAAACTAGCTACCCGCTCCTGTAAGACCGATGTGGGCATACCTAGACTAACCACCTGAGCCGCAGCGGTCAGATAGCGTCTTTCTGGCACACTCCACTGACGAGGCTGGACCGACTCCACCACTAAAAAACCTAGTAGATCTCCCTGCATCAAGATGGGAGCTATCATCAGCGCAGGCTTATCAAATAACTTTTTTAGGGGGTCCACCACAGTATCTGTGTGGGACGAAACCTGGTCACCGACCACGACCGTATCACCGCAGGAGAGGGCCTGGTAAAACTCTTGATAGCCGCTGGCCGACAGCTGGGTCGGTGCTGACGCCGCATAGGCATGTCGATTGTGACCGCCATTGGATACGCGGTGGTTAAACAAACGCTGCTGAGGTTCAAACCAGTAAGCGCGGGCGCGACTCGCCCCGATAAATCGGTGGGTGGCATCGACAATGGCCTGCAGCCGAGGCTCTAATTCCTCAATGGTTTCTAGCTTGGTCAATAGCTGGAAAAATGGCTGAGACGGACGTTTCTCTGTTTTTATGTAATGGTCTTGCTGATGTCTATGGAGAATGGTTGCCAGTGTAGTGACCAGAATGGCAAATGTCTTTTTGTGGACACCCGATCGAATGGACATACCGCGTCGCCCAGACCCCAGGAGCAAGATACCTAGACAGTCATCTTGACGCTGAATCGGAAAAACAATCGCGTCGTGCAGCTCTAGTCGCTTAGCGATAGCTTTCCATGCACCGGCGCGGTGAGATTCTTGCAAGTCGTAAACCGCTGCTGGTGAGCCTCGCTCGATCACCTGTTGGATGGCGTCATCCGGCTGCAGTTCGACTTTCTGCCATAAAAAAGTTTTGCCGCTGGTCAGAATAGCCGTTTGTGTGGTCAGACTTTGGTCTTCATCATTGTAAAGTCCAATCCATGTCAGCTCGTGGGGAAAAAGCTGCTGCATGTAGTTAGCCATTTCTGCTAGCTGAGCCTCGACTGTTTCCTGTTCCCAAACAGCTTTGAGGACCTGACCCAGATTGGCCAAATGCTGTTCACAAGTCGCTGGAGGTACGGGACTGACCATAAAGACTCAGAGGTTGGCAATAGGAATACTATCTTGATAACTTGGCTGAAATTTAGCCTAATGAAACGTCTAGTACCGATCTTCGGGATGACGTTAGCAGTCAGAAACTGTCAAATAGTAGCGGCTACAGACTGACCCATCCTATAGATCAGCAATTGCTAAAACGTCTTAAATGTAACTCAATCCGGTCTTACTACTGGAGTAGCGTTTGGATTTACAACTGCGATGTCGTGAGTTCCATATTTATATCAGCTATCGTCTCGGCAAGCTGATAACGCTAAACCAAATCCAAATAAAGCCGTAATGTCTTGAGTTGAAAGATATAATCCACAGGACTCTTTGGGAGCATTGTCTGTGCTGCAAGACATTTACAAATTTAGCCTGCTGCCGTTTTTGTTTAAGCACTTCAAAGCCGATCCAGAAACCGTACATCAGCAAACGTTACAGGCACTTGTTTGGTTAGCTCAGTCCCCCACGGCTCCCCCATACTGGAGTCAGCCGGTTAGGCGGTTTGCTCAGGCTTGGTGTGACAATAGCTGTCAGCGTCTCTCACCGCGTCTTAGTCAGCGCCTATGGCATCAGACATTTGCCAATCCGCTCGGGCTGGCCGCTGGATTTGATAAGGATGGAGTGGCGGTTGAAGGCTGGCCGATGATGGGGTTTGGCTTTGCCGAGCTGGGTACCGTCACCGGCTACGCTCAGCCCGGTAATCCTAAACCTCGACTGTTTCGTTTGCCCCAGGATCGGGCGGCCTTAAATCGGATGGGGCTTAATAACCAGGGGGCAGCCGCCCTGGCTGAGCGGCTGCAGGATGTCCCGTTGGCTTCAGACTTTCCCCGGGGGATCAACTTGGGTAAATCTAAGGTAACCCCTTTGGAAAAGGCGGCGGCTGACTACCTGCAAAGCTTTCAGCGGCTACAGGATCTGGGCAGCTACTTTGTTGTAAATGTGTCATCACACAATAAGCCAGGGTAGCGATCGCTCAAGGCCCGCTCCCAGCTTGAACCAATTCTAGACACGTTACAAACTGCTAATACCCAACAAAAGCCGCTGCTGGTAAAAATTTCACCAGACCTGGCCTGGGAGGACATTGACGATATTTTAGAGCTAGCTCAGCAATACCGGCTGGCGGGGATTATTGCGACAAATACCACCATTGCTAAAGAGCAGTTGGAGACCCAGCATATCCCGACTACCGGCAAACGGGTTACCGAAGAAGCCGGAGGCATTAGCGGCGCCCCGGTACGTCAGCGGGCTACCGACGTGATTCGATATATCTACCAAAAAACCAATGGGCAGCTGACGATTGTGGGTGTGGGCGGTATTTTTACCGCTGACGATGCCTGGGAAAAAATCGCGGCAGGAGCATCACTGCTGCAGGTGTACACCGGCTGGATTTATGAAGGGCCGTGGATGGTTAAAAATGTTTTAGACGGGCTACTTCTAAAACTTGACGAGCACGGTTTTGAGACTATTCAAGAGGCCATCGGATGCGATCGCACGCTGGATCGAGACAGCTCTGTAAGTAGGCTTTAACTATCTGGCTCTATCGGAGACTCACTTACAGAATTTTGTCTAATCCGTATAGCAGGGACTTCAGCGGCAGTACCTTACGAATACTCAACAGCACACCGGGCATAAAGCACACCCGATCCATGGCGTCGTGCCGCAAGGTATAAACCTGACCCGGTGCGCCAAACATAACCTCTTGGTGGGCTACTAGCCCTGGCAAACGCACGCTATGAATATTAATTCCTTCATCGGTCGTACCGCCCCGTGATCCCGACAGCGTTTCAGTTTCCTCTACCTGGGGTGGATTAAACGACGGTTTCACTTCCTGGAGCATTTGTGCGGTTTTAATGGCCGTGCCGCTGGGGGCAGCTGCCTTACGGTTGTGGTGCAGCTCAATAATTTCCACATGGTCAAAATACTCAGCTGCCTTTAGTGCCGCCTGCTGCATCAAAATCACCCCAATGGCAAAGTTAGGAATGATCAAACAGCCAGTGCTAGCCTTCTCAGCAAACTCAGCTAGCTCGACGATTTGCTCTGGTGACAGTCCGGTTGTTCCGACAACGGGACGTACACCATAGGCAATGGCGGCTCTGACCTGTTCATAAATTTTGGCCGGGTGGGTGACATCCACCATCACCGCGTTGCCCTCACTCTGAGCCATCACCAGGGTGGCTTCTAAATCATGGGTGACTGGAATTTCTAACGGTCCGCAGCCGGCTATCTCGCCGATATCTTGACCAATGGCATCGGGTTTACGGTCGACGGCACCAACTAGTTTCATATCGTCGGCTGCTGCGATCGCTTTGACAATTTCACGACCCATCCGACCCATCGCACCATTGACCACGACAGGAATTTGCTGGGGCTGATTACTCATAAGAGGATTGGGACGGGAGTACAGTCAGATATCTTACAACCGTAATCAGTTATTTTGGTTGTCTAGTTGTGATCGATTGCCATAGCCCAGCGACACCGGGTAGAAAATCGAAACTAAACCACAAAACTCCCGATAAGCGGGATCTTATCGTTAATAATTAAGGCTGTACGCTGGAGTCGAGGCGGATGCTGGCAAATCTATTGGCCATAGTAGTGGGACTGGGCAGTCTAGGCTTTTATTTATCAGCCTTTATTCTGCCGGAGGTGCATCGTCGATCGGACTTTTTCTGGAGCGGTGTCGGCATGTTCTATGCCGTGGTGCTGTGGTACTGCGCCAGACAAATGAATGGGGCCGTGCTGCTAGGACAGACCGCTGCGGTGGGACTGCTGCTGTGGTTGGGGTATCAAACGCTGCTGCTGCGTCGAGAAACGACACCGTCTGCTCAGCAAACCCCCATCAGACTGGGTAAGTCTGAACGGAGTCGCCCTGTCAGTCGCCCTATCATCAAAGACTACGAATTTGTCGAAGATGGTGTAGAAGATGCCCTAGACCGCGAGCCAGATCCCGATAGCCCGGTTTTAATTCAGTCTGCAGCCGATGAGTTCGCTCCCAAAATTGTGGTGCCCGCGGCCATCTCGAAACCAGCTGCAAAAAAAGAGCCGTCTTCCGACGACAGCCCGGTTTCACCAGAGCCAACGCCAAAACGAGAGAAACCTAATCCCATTGAGGCTGTGGGCGTTTTTGTCGGCTGGCTTAAGGAGATCGCCACCCCCAAAAAGAAAGAGCCAACGCCGATGATTGAGCTACCGCCAAGACCGCCATCTATTCCTAAACCGGATTCTCAGTCAGACGCGACCCCATTATCTGCTAGCACAGACACTAGCAGCCCGCCCGCCACGGCTGCCGGTATTGTCCAGTTGTCTAGTCCAGAAATATTGGATGAGGACGTATCGGCTAGTGCGATCGCAAATCCACCTCCCGACAATGTTTCCGTACCCTCATCAGCGTCATCTGCTCAAGCAGACGAGGAAACCAACTGGCCCGACGACGAATTTTGGGATTAGTAACCATGCCCTCTCCATACACTGGCGGCTGTCAATGCGGTCAAATTCGCTACGAAATTCAAGCAGAGCCCCTAACGCTCTACATCTGTCACTGCCGCGAATGTCAGCGTCAATCTTCGAGTGCTTTTGGCATGTCGATGCCGGTGCCGCGAGATGCTTTTCAGATTCTTAAAGGTACGCCCCAGCGGTGGAGCCGTCCCTCTGCCAGCGGGCGAGCTGTCGCTTGTTTTTTCTGTGGTGCTTGCGGCACTCGCTTATTTCATCAGCCTGCGCGCAATCAAAAGATCACAAATATTAAACCAGGCACATTAGACGACACCAGCTGGCTGCGGCCCGTTGGCAATCTCTGGACATCCAGCGCTCAGCCATGGGTAACACTCAGTAACGATATGCTCAACATTTCGCAACAGCCTACCCATCAAGAGACTGTAGAAATGTACAAGAGATTTGAGAAGAATATGTAAAATATGGCGTTGCTGATCCTCGGAATGATTTTATTTGCCAGATGCTGATGTATAGAAATTCCAATAGACCGACGCATCCTTGAAATCAGCAACGGCTAAAATCTTCTCCCTGACAAAATCTGTCATGCCCCCGTCCCCTAGGCGAACGCAGAGAAATACCCTGTCGATGGTACGAACGCATCGCTGGGTGTCCCTAGCGCCATATCACAAGAAGCGTTCTAACCCGTACAATATTATGAACGGCTGGAGAAAAATACGCATATCAGTGTAATTATTATGTAAGTGGGCTGAATTGCTACATTCACCGTGTTTTTACGGATTATAGTCAAATTATTTGCAAGCACAATTTGACTAATAGGCCCGATTGCCGATAGTGGGATTAATGAGAGTCGAAATAGCCAGCTCAAATATATTTGTTTCTGAACTAGATCAAAAAATACAGCTTGCTAGACAGAAACACCTGACTGGCATTTTGTCGATCAAAGGTGATGGTCACCGATGGCGGTTGTATTTTTTGGCAGGGCAGCTGGTGTGGGCCAGTACGCGTACCCACGCCAAGCGGCGCTGGTGTCGCCAGCTGCTAAAACACCGGCCCGATCTGCTCAAATATGGGTTGAGTGCCTATCCTGACTGGACCTATAGCCGATTGGCTCGCCTAGTCGTCTGCAAAAAGTTTAAGCGTGAAGTCTTCTCAGATATTGTTGCTGGGTGTATCTCAGAAGTATTGTTTGATCTACAGCAGCAGGGAACATTGAGCCTGCAACAGACAGGGCAGGCTTTGACCTATCACATTACGTCTAAGCAAGCCTGTGATTTTCCGTTTATAAATCTGCAGAATGTCCGTATCTGGTCCCAGGCAGAGCGCGAGTGGGAGGATTGGGAACAGACTGAGCTTACCCAAATCAGACCGAATGATGCGCTAGTTATTAACAATCTGGCATTGTTAGAAGATCTGGCATCCCCAAGACTCTTTAAGGTGCTCAGTACCCTGGTCAACGGTCATCAAACGCTGCGTGATCTGGCTCTAAAAACTCATCAGCCACTGAAGCCGTTTACATTGGCGATTTTACCCCACCTGCACAATCAGGCACTACAGCTGCAGCCCGTGGGAGACACCATTGCTCAGACAAGTAGCATCCAGGATGATATCGCCATTCAGCTAGCCCAGACGAGAATTCCCAAAAATGCTCGAATCGTTTACGTAGATAACAATCAGGCCAATAGTCAACAAATGGGAACCATTGTTGAAGCAGCGGGCTATCGCTATACCAACATTGCTGATCCGATCGAAGTCTTAAAGCAGCTGCTGCTGCTACGGCCAAAGCTAATCTTTCTACAGCTAACGATGCCGGTCGTTAATGGCTACGAGCTGTGTGCCCAAATTCGACGAATGTCAGAATTTCAAGAGACTCCCATTGTAATGGTAGGGAGTGGAAGCGGTATGGCTGAACGGATGCGGGCCAAGATGGTGGGGGCCTCAGAGTTTATGAGTCAGCCCATTAAGCCTAAAAACGTCCTTAAAACATTGATTATGCTCGGGGCAATCTAAATTTGAAAAGAGTCTCAACCCTGGGCCGCGGTTTAGTATTTAAAGGATGAGGATTTTATAAGGTCCAAAAATTAATGCTGAAGAGACGTTCCATGGAACGTCTGTACATCCATCGTAGAGCCTAATTAATTTTGTTTCCTAAGCATTGTGAGGTAACCCTTCGCATCTTGCCATGTTTGGTATGATACAAGCAGGATTTAGACGATCAGCGGTTTGTCAATAGCCTGTAGTATTTGCGGTGTGTCCTCATGGTTCTATTTTCCAAAGATCGAATTCTTGTACCCATTGACTTTTCAGAGGCATCCTTAAAAGCCTTAGAAGAGACTCTTGACTTTGCTGAAGCCTCGACAGCTGTTCATGCCATTCATGTGCTCAGTCCCTTAGAACCGACAGAGCCTGGCATCGTTTGGCAGGCTATTGATACGGACACCCGTAAAGAAAATGTTCAAAAGGCTTTTTTAGAGAAGTTTTCAGATAAGCAGGAAAAGGTAACCTTCGTTGTTGATGTCGGTAAGCCTGGCGCTCAGATCATCGACTACGCCGAACATCACAATATTGGCCTGATTGTGATGCCCTCTCGGGGACGTACAGGGCTGTCTCGGTTTTTTATGGGCTCAGTGACTGAACGGGTGATGCGCTTTGCCCATTGTCCTGTGCTGGTGCTTAGAGACTAGTCTGACCGACCATCGATTGTTTGCATAGGGCTTATCGATGTAGGCTTTTGTTTCTTCAGGACAGCGTCTTTACATTGGGGTTATCGAGTTTGGATACCCCAATGACTTCTATTAACCCATCTTCTATTGCAGCAAAAGAGAACCAACCCAGGAAGCGATTGATTAAGGCCCTGGATTGGTTTGTACGATTTAGTCAGTTTTATGGCGAGTATGAGAGCAGAGCCCCCAAAGATCGCAACCGTTGGGTGAAAGAGCTACGACAGCACTAAGGCTGCCGTTAATAGGACAAATCTGTGGGCAATCTACACATCGCTAGAGACGGGCACCTTGTTGTCGTACATTTGCATCTCGCCGGAGGTCAAACGAGCCCAGTAGTCTTTTAGGTCTCCGGCCACTTCATTGGAGAGAATGTAGCATCCCAACAGGTTAGGGAAAGCCATACCCAGCAGCAACAGATCGCTAAAGTCAATGATCAGTGAAACGCTGGTTAAGCAACCGAGGAAGGTGAATGTTACATAAATGCACTTAAAGACAATGGTGCTGCTTTCTCCGAACAGGTAGGTCCAAGCCTGCAGGCCGTAGTAACTCCACGAAATGATGGTGGAAAAGGCAAATAGGCAAACAGCAATACTCAAGATGATGGGGAACCAACCCATGACGGATGAAAAAGCGCTGGCCGTCATCTGTACACCGCTGAGTTCTGAACCCGTATCTTGATATACGCCGGTCAGAACAATGGCGATGGCCGTCATATTACAGATAATCACCGTGTCGATTAATGGTTCTAGTAAAGAAACTAGACCTTCACGGACGGGTTCATCGGTGCAGGCAGCTGAGTGGGCAATGGCGGCAGATCCCACGCCCGCTTCGTTAGAAAACGAGCTACGGCGGATTCCCTGTACCATGACGCCCACAATGCCGCCACCGACAGCGGTGGGCACAAATGCTTGGCTGATAATGGTGCCAATGGCAGCGGGCACCTGGGTAATGTTGGCCAGAATTACAACTGAACAGGCAACAAAGTAGATTACCGCCATGGCCGGAACCAGCTTTTCGGCAACGGCACCAATACGACGAATACCGCCAATAATTACAAACGCGGCCAGCAGGGCAATGACCAGGCCAAACAGCCAAGCAGGCAGCCCAGGAATCAACCCTGAAATGGCAGCGTAGGCCTGGTTGGATTGGAACATATTGGCTCCACCCAAACTACCGCCCAAACACAGCACACAAAACAGCACCGCTAAGCCTTGCCCCAATGGGCGCAAACCCCGGGCAGACAGTCCCTGATTGAGATAGTACATCGGGCCGCCGCGAATGGTGCCGTCGGGCAAAACTCGGCGATATTTGACCGCCAGGGTGCATTCAACAAATTTGCTGACCATGCCGCACAGACCGGCAATAGTCAGCCAAAACATGGCACCAGGACCGCCCAGTTGAATTGCGATCGCAACTCCCGCAATATTTCCCAGACCCACCGTACCGGACACCGCCGTCGCCAGTGCCTGGAAGTGGGAAACCTCCCCCTCATCATGGGGATCGTCAAACTTTCCTTGAACGACCTGAATCCCGTGCTTTAGACCCCGCAGGTTGATAAATCCCATCCGCACGGTAAAAAAGATGGCTCCCACAAATAGCCAAAGCACAATAAACGGAAATCCGTTTTCGCCACCGATTTTAAAGAACAGCAGCAGCGCCAGAACATCGACAATGGGTTGCAAAAGAGCATCCACTACGGTGGTGGACGAATCCGTCGCCTGAGCCATGGCGGCGGGGGCGGAGAGCGCTAGCAAAAATAGCGTTAGCGGTAACAGCACCCAGCGCTGAGATGGGGGCGGTTGACTTGGCACGCTCCTTGGAGGCAGACGTAAAGCCTGATGGCGTACCTGATTTCTGTTGAACAATTGTTGATGCTTCATGTGCGCAAGCTCGGCGGTAAACAGTCAATTAGAAGCAGCTGTGTGGCGATGCCACCCATCGCGCTCCCAGCAAGAATCGTGTGGCCTTAGTGTCACACGTCGTCACCGGTTGCTCTGTTAAATTAGACACTTCTTGCCTACAGCCTACTGGTTGATACCACGTAGTAAAATTAAATATTTTTTGATAAAAATTTAATCTGGTTTGTAGAGGGTGTTTGTACAGTAAAAAAACTAAAACTATTGAAGCGATAGGAAGTTCTAAGGCAGAATGACGGGAGCGTAGTAAATCCCATTACTTTCCCCTGCACCGTGACTGACCCCAAGAACGCCGACGCCAAGAGCTATAAGGACACTGTCCTGCTGCCCAAGACCGACTTTAGTATGCGGGCCAATGCGGTCAAGCGTGAGCCAGAGCTGCAGGCATTCTGGGACGACAGCAAGATTTATGAAACACTTTCCCAAGAAAATTCAGGGGATGTGTTTGTGCTCCACGATGGGCCACCCTATGCCAACGGCAGCCTCCACATGGGCCATGCCATGAATAAGGTGCTCAAGGACATTATTAATAAGTATCAGTTATTGCGCGATCGCAAAGTTCGCTATGTACCCGGATGGGACTGCCACGGACTGCCCATCGAGCTAAAAGTGCTGCAAACCATCGACCGCAAAAAGCGCGCCAGCCTGACACCCCTAGAGCTGCGGCAAAAAGCCAAGGAGTTTGCCCTAGAAACCGTCGAAAGCCAGGCCAAGGGCTTCCGCCGCTTTGGTGTGTGGGGTAACTGGGACAAGCCCTACCTGACTCTGCAGCCTGAATACGAAGCCGCCCAGCTGGATGTATTTGGCCAAATGGTGCATAAGGGCTACATCTACAGAGGTCTGAAGTCCGTCCACTGGAGCCCGTCATCTCAGACGGCTCTAGCAGAGGCAGAGCTGGAATACCCCGAAGGCCACACCTCCCCCAGTATCTACGTGGGCTTCCCCATGGTGAGCGCATCGGACGCCGCCAAAGCGGCCCTGGCCCCCTACCTGGATAATTTGGGCGTCGCCATCTGGACCACCACCCCCTGGACCATCCCCGCCAATGTGGCCGTTGCCGTTAATTCAGACTTGACCTATACCGTCGTAGAAGTCGCCTCCGGTGCGCCCTTTAAGTACCTGATCGTGGGTAAAGACCTCATTGACACCCTGGCCGGGGTATTTGGCAGCGAACTCACCGCCAAAGTAGATATCAACGGTGCTGACCTCGCAGGCTCCACCTATCACCATCCCCTTTACAAAAAAGAAAACACCTTTAATCGAGAAAGCCCCATCGTCATCGGCGGCGACTACATCACCACCGAGTCGGGTACTGGCTTGGTCCACACCGCCCCCGGTCATGGCATGGAAGACTTTAGCGTTGGCCAAAAATACGGCCTGCCCATCCTCTGCCCGGTAGATGCGCGGGGAATCTACACCGCCGAAGCCGGTAGCTTTGAAGGGTTAAATGTGCTCAAAACTGCCAATGAGGAGCTAATCAAAGCCCTAACCGAGGCCGATACGCTGCTCAAGCACGCGCCCTACGTCCACAAGTATCCCTACGACTGGCGTACCAAAAAGCCCACTATCTTTCGCGCCACTGAACAGTGGTTTGCCTCCGTCGAAGGTTTCCGCGATGAGGCCCTCAAGGCGATCTCCGATGTGCAATGGATTCCGGCCCAGGGAGAAAACCGCATCACCCCCATGGTAGGGGACCGGTCTGACTGGTGCATCTCTCGCCAGCGCAACTGGGGGGTGCCCATTCCCGCTTTCTACGATGAAGAAACCGGCGAAGTGCTGATGAACCAGGAGACCATCGCCCATGTGCGCGACATTTTTGCGGAGCATGGTTCCGATGCCTGGTGGAGCATGTCCGTAGAAGAGCTGCTGCCAGAAAGCTATCGCAGCAACGGCAAAACCTACGTCCGGGGCTTTGACACCATGGATGTGTGGTTTGACTCCGGCTCGTCTTGGGCCGCCGTCGCAGACCAGCGCGATGCCCTAAAGTATCCGGTGGATATCTATTTAGAAGGGTCGGACCAGCACCGGGGCTGGTTCCAGTCCAGCTTGCTAACCAGTGTGGCCACCCACGGCTGTGCCCCTTACAAGACCGTACTGACCCATGGCTTTGCCCTGGATGAAAACGGTCGCAAGATGAGTAAGTCCATTGGTAACGTGGTGGACCCCTACGAGATCATCGAAGGGGGCAAAAACAAAAAACAAAAGCCCCCTTACGGCGCTGATGTGCTGCGGCTGTGGGTCTCTTCTGTGGACTACTCGTCTGATGTGCCCATCGGCGACAACATTCTCAAACAGCTGGCGGATGTGTATCGCAAGATTCGCAACACATCGCGATTTTTGTTGGGTAATCTCCATGACTTTGACCCCGCGAAAGATGCGGTTCCCTACGAGCAAATGCCCTCGTTAGACCAGTACATGCTGCACCGCATGACCGAAATTTTTGCTGAGGTGGAGTCTGCATTTGACACCTATCAGTTCTTCCGGTTCTTCCAGACGGTGCAGAACTTCTGCGTGGTAGATCTGTCGAACTTCTATTTGGATATTGCCAAGGATCGGCTATATATTAGCGCTGCTGATTCAGCCCGTCGTCGCAGCTGTCAGACGGTACTGGCCGTAGCCCTGGAGAATCTGGCCAAATCTGTTGCCCCGGTGCTATGCCACATGGCAGAAGACATCTGGCAGTTTATGCCCTATGAAACCGGTACCAAGTCTGTGTTTGAATCCGGCTGGCTAACCATTGACCCGGCGTGGGCTAAGCCAGAACTGGCGGATACTTGGAACCAGCTACGGGAGCTGCGGGATGAGGTAAATCAGGTGCTGGAACAGGCCCGCTCTGCTAAGGATATTGGTTCATCTTTGCAAGCGAAAGCGCTGATCTATGTGGCCGATACTCAGCTCAGGGAGCAGCTTAAGGCAATGAACCCAAGTGATGCGGTGGCGGCTGGCTCTAGCCATGTGGATGAGGTGCGGTATCTGCTGCTGGTGTCCCAGGTGGAGATCCTAGATAGTCCTGATGGTCTAAAGGATATTAAGTATCGCAGTGAGTCGGATGCCTTTGGTATTGGCATTGTGGATGCCGATGGGAAAAAGTGCGATCGCTGCTGGAATTACTCCACCCATGTGGGCGAGTCAGCAGCGCATGAAACCATTTGCGAACGGTGTGTAGACGCGTTAGATGGGAAGTTCTAAGGTAGCTCGATCCGTTTGTCCGGTGACGTGTTCACTTTACAGAAGATAAGGCCAGATTCCCCTGTTTGAACAAAAATTCAAGCAGGGGAACAAGCGCTTAGCAAAGTCTCAGCCATAGGCGACTTAAGACTATCAAAAAGAAGAAAACAGGCTTAGACCGCCATATCAAACAAGAGAATTTCAGCATCGTCTGACTGTCCTGCTATGGTTAGCAGCTCAGCGTCTGTAACTGACGCCCCGTCACCCGTATTTAAGAGCTGTTCATTGAGTGAAACATGGCCGCGTACAACCTGAATCCAGACAATACGACCGGTCGAAAGTTTGTGTTCAACCGTCTCTTTGCTTGTCAAGCGAGCCGCATAGAGATTCACATCCTGGTGAATAGTTACCGACCCGTCACGGCCGTCTGAAGACCCCACCAGGCGAAGCTTACCCTGCTTTTCTTCAGGACTAAAGTAGGTTTGCTCATAGCCAGGCTCTATCCCATGTTCTTTTGGCAGTACCCAAATCTGGAGAAAGTGGACAGGATTCTCTTTTGAAGCGTTGTACTCACTGTGGCTAATGCCGGTACCGGCAGACATGCGCTGCACGTCTCCAGGACGCATAACGGAGCCGTTGCCAATGCTGTCTTTGTGTTCTAGGGCTCCATCAACAACGTAAGAAATGATCTCCATGTCGCGATGGCTGTGGGTAGGAAAGCCCTGACCTGGGTCAACCTGATCTTCGTTGATGACGCGAAGATTGCCAAATCCCATGTGAGCCGGGTCGTAGTAGCTGCCAAAAGAGAACGTGTGGCGACTGTTGAGCCAACCAAAGTTGGCATTACCTCGCTCGGATGCGGAACGAACGGTGATCATAGGTTTACCTCCCGTTGAATCTGTTGGGTGGAACTGTTCTAATTATGAAATGCAATCAAAATAATGACAATAGCCAATTAAAATGATGCATTGTCTTAAAATAAGCAACAATAGAGTTGTTCCAAAATCCGATAGAAACAGAACCCGCCGCGATGGATAAGTTTGCCGCCATGGACGCCTTTGTCCGAGTCGTCGAAGCCAATGGATTTGCTGCAGCCGCTCGAGACATGGGCGTGTCGCGCTCGGCGGTTAATAAGCTCGTGATTACACTAGAAACGGAATTGGGCGTACGTCTACTGCAGCGCAGCACCCGAAAGGTGACACCCACAGCAACGGGAACTGCATTTTACGAGCGCTGTTTAGCCATTTTGGCCGACCTTAAAGAGGCTGAACTGGCTGTCTCCCAGAGTCAGGCTCAGCCCATCGGACCGCTGCGGATCAACGCTCCTATGACCTTTGGGACTCGATATCTAGGCTCTATACTGGCTGAATTTATGGGGCAATATCCGTCCGTGCAGATTCAGCTAACGCTAGAAGATCGGTTTATCGACCCGCTGGCAGAGGGGTTTGATCTGACACTGCGGATTGCTCAGCCAGGGGCAACATCACCGCAGCTAGTGGTCCATGAGCTAGCAATGCTGCCATGTCTGCTGTGTGCGGCTCCCAACTATTTGGAACATCACGGGCACCCCCAAACGGCTCAAGATTTAAAGAACTACAGCTGCTTGACCTATGGTGAACTCACCGGTCGTCACGAGTGGCTATTAGAGAACACAACAGAAACAATTCGGATATCTATTCAAGGAACCCTGTGTTCTAATAACGGCGAAGTGCTACGAGACGCCGCCGTCCAGGGTTTAGGAATTGTGTTGCTGCCTCAGTTTATCGTTCAGGAATGTCTGCAACAGGGACGTTTGCAAGAAATTGCCATAGATGCAAAACCTCAGTCTCTCTCTCTGTGCGTGATGTATCCGAGTAACCGACATCTGTCTACCAAAGTGCAGCTACTGACAGCATTTTTACAAAACCGTCTGGCAGCGTTGGGTGAGTAGCTATCCTTTAGGAAACAAAATTGATTAGGTTCTACTGCTGGACGCACAGGCATTCCATGGAACATCTCCCCTGAATTAATTTTTGGACAATCCTTATCCCTTAGCGAGCCGCTCACAGACAAACTCTTCCATCTCTTCGTAGAGAAACTGCAGTTTGAGACCTGATTCAATATCAAAGGCACGACTGCTCAGGTCCATCAGCTCGGTTACCCGGTTGGTGATGATCTCGCTTGAGCCATAGAGGGTATCTGGCGCTACGCCGCCGCGACGTCCGGCCTCTAGAAAAGTAGCTTCTAAATCGTCGCGCAGATAGGCTGAATCGATAATGCCGTTGGGAAAACTCACTGCCAGATACGCCCGGCACTCTAGCTCCATACGATCGATATTGCTCTCTAACATGACCGAGTAGCCGTCCCGGTCGACAATAGCTGCGACTTCAGGGGTGTTTTCGGCAGGCAGCACCTGCGCGATCGCAGGCACGATACCCACGCTCAAGAGACCGACGGAAAGCAGAAACGACTTCATGGGAAAACGAAGATTTACAGCAGCATACGGGGGAGGACTTAACCAGATAATATATCTTTACACTGATGAAACCACGGATTTTGCCGGTTTTTTAGAGTGTTCTTTAGATTGTCTTAATGTACTGCTCTATCCATGCAATTTACGCCTCCCCAAAGTCCAGAGACTCCGATCCACCCCATTTTTGATCGTCCCTGGTACCGCCGTTTTGAAGCCTGGCTGGGCAGCGCTTCGCCTTTGGGCAATGCGCCCATTTTCCCCACCAGCACCTTTCCCTGGGCTACCCAGCTAGAAAACAATTGGACCGTCATTCGTCAGGAGCTTGACCAAATCCTGAGCGACGTTAGCGCGCTGCCCAGCTTTCAAGACATTATGCCCCGTCAAAACCGCATCAGTCCTGACAACAAGTGGAAAACCTATTACTTTTGCGCCTTTGGCTTTGTTGCCACCCAAAACTGTCAGCAGTGCCCCCAGACCTGGGCCTTGCTTAAAGATATTCCAGGGTTAAAGGTGGCGTTCTTCTCTATCCTGGCACCGGGCAAGCATATTCCTGAGCACCGGGGCAAACACAAGGGGCTCATTCGCTATCATCTGGGGCTGCGGGTCCCAGAACCCAAGGAAGCGTGCCGCATTCGCATCGACAATACTATTACTCACTGGGAAGAAGGCAAAAGTCTGATTTTTGATGACACCTATTACCACGAGGTATGGAACGAGACCGATGGCTACCGGGTGGTCTTGTTCCTAGATATTGAGCGTCCGTTTAATGGGCCGCTGTCTTGGGTTAATGCTGGTGTATCGCGCCTGCTGACGCTGTCACCCCAGGTAAAGCAGGCCAAAGAAAACTACGAAACGTTTGGCCAGTAGGGATGTTCTATGGAACGTCCCCACATCCTGCCACCCCTACCACCAGCGCACGGCCAGCATTGACGCTTCAGGAATATCGTCTTCAGCAGGCCATTCTACGGGCTTGTAGGTGCCAAAAATATGATCCCACCAGTCTACGCCCAGGCCAAAGTTATGGTTCCACATACCGTACTTATGGTGAACGTAGTGGACAGGCATCGTCATCCAAAGGCACTTGCGAGGATTTTCGTGCTGGAGCTGATGAGCGTAGGCTGAAAACGCGGCATAGAATAGCGCACCGCTGGCCCAGCCCAAACCAACAAGAAGGGAAAATATAAAGGGAATCGCCATTGCGATCGCGCTACCCAGCACGTAGTCACGAAACTCCCACAGCACGCCTTGGCCCTCATTCCGGCGATGGTGGTCGCGGTGACGCTTGCCGATTTTAGGCGACACATGCATCAGCCGATGCAGCCAGTACTCTACAAAACTGGCAAACACAAAGGCCGCCACAAAGCTAACGGCAAAAATAACGGACTGAGACATCAATCGCTCCGAAGAAATACAAGGGTAAACGCAGGTCCGAGCCAATAAGCCCGCTGCTTCATCTTATTATTGTGAAATATTTTTGCGAACACAAGACGGATTGTAAAGTAGCCCATGTCCCAGCTCCCTCAACTGACCCTCTCTGTGTTTGCAAAAGCCGCCCAGTGGCAACAGCGAGCGTTTACCCGGCAGCTTCCCCAGGTCCAAAAAATCCAGGCCCAGTTTCTACAGAAGCTAATCAAAGAGCAGCGCCATACGGTTTTAGGCCAGGCGCTCCGGCTAGACCAGGTTGACACCGTCACAGACTTTCGCCAGCAGGTCCCCCAGTGGAGCTATGACGGCTATGCTCCTTACTTTGAACGGGCCGCAGCTGGAGAAGCCCGAGTCGTATCGCCGCAGCCCGTTCAGGTTTTTAATATGAGCAGCGGCTCTACCGGCAGTCGCAAACTGGTCCCTATTACTAAACGGGTACGTCAGACCCGAGCCTATGCCAATCAGGTGGCCATGGGCTATGCCTTTGAGCAGGCGCAGGTCAAAGGGCACGCCGTCGGCCAGCTGCTGCTAACAACGCTGATTACACCTCTTGGCACCACACAAACAGGCAATATTACCTACGGTCACGTCAGCGGTAACCAGCTGCGCAGCACGCCGGCCTTTGTCTTTAAGCAACTGTTTGTCCAGCCCTATGAGGCCCTCTTGGTGAGCGATACCGCCGCTCGCAACTATGTTTGTCTGCTATTTGGATTGCAGCAGGAGCAGGTGACCTATTTAGCCGCAAATTTTCCGTTGATTATGCTGCAGCTATGTGCCTATCTAGAACGCTTTGGGCCCGATCTGATAGACGATATAGGGCGAGGGGAGATCTCTCAGACAGTCGCGCTAGAACCCGCCCTACGACAGCAGCTCCAGACGCGGCTATCGCCCCAGCCCCAGCGCGCTAAACAGCTACAAACGTTGTTAGCGCGTCACGGGCGACTGTTGCCGCGTCACGTCTGGCCTCACCTGGCATTTCTAATCACGGCTCGAGGCGGTCCGTCTGATTTTTACTTTGAGCGGTTTGGCGAATACTTTGGTGACATTCCTATTTTTGGCGGTACCTACTCTGCGTCAGAGGCTGTCTTTGGCAGCTGCCATCGCCTGAGTCAAGATGGCGCAGTTCTAGCGTTAAAGACTAACTTCTTTGAATTTGTTGCCCCCGATCAGTGGGACAAGGACAGTCCTAAAACGCTGCTGCCTCAGCAGCTTGAGGTGGGAGAATATTATCGAGTGTTGGTCACTAATTACTCAGGTTTCTGTCGTTATGATATCGGTGACGTGCTGCAGGTGGTGGATATGCATCGCGGTGTTCCGGTGATTGTCTTTCGCTACCGTCAGGGGGGCACACTGTCAGCTATTTCGGAGAAGACCACAGAGCATCACGTATCTCAGGTAATGGCCGATCTGCAACGAGAGCTGCCCGTTGAGGACTTTTGCGTTACTCTCTCAGAATCTCTAGTGGACCCTTACTATGTGCTCAATATTGAACTAACAACCCCAGAGCATCTGTCCGATCCGAAAGATATTTTGCAAGCGTTTGACCACCGGATGCGACAGGTCAATGAGTCTTACGGATTTAAACGAGAGAAAAATGACATTACCGCACCGCAGCTTAATATTCTGGCCCCCGGCAGTTTTAAGCAACTGCGGCAGCGGCGGCTAAAGCCTGGTGTGT
This sequence comes from Leptolyngbyaceae cyanobacterium, assembly GCA_050043465.1. GTDB lineage: Bacteria > Cyanobacteriota > Cyanobacteriia > Phormidesmidales > Phormidesmidaceae > Leptothoe. Next base: position 5,989 of record JBHJIL010000081.1, on the reverse strand, counting down.
CTGACGATGCTCAGGTAAAGCTGTCCCACATTAGCTGCGATCGCACTCTCCTGGAGGGCATCACCATCACTCATCAAATACGTTAGCCCGTGCAAATAACGGCTGTACGTTCCCTATGCTGGGTCATCTTTCTCAAGGCAGCTATGACAGAATCAAATTTGGCTCGGTTTATCTAAGTAATTTGTATTCTCATTCTATAGTTGGAATAGGTCCCAGGGTGAGTCCTAATAGGTTATCTTCCAAAAGTCTATTCAGGGCAAAAAATGTCTATTGTTTAGAACAATCTAAACCAGGGTTACTTTACCATCGGCATCAACTCTAATCATGATTTTGCCCTAGTCAAAAATCAATTGATTTCTCGATTTTCGCTAGTCATCTTTCTATGAAGAGGATGAAAAAATCATTAGAAACCTCTTAATTAACAGAATGTTTAAATAGCATTTATTATTTAAAGAATCCTCTTGATTTTCTGCAATATCAAAAATATTTTATAAACTATTTTCTATAAGCAGCATTGCTTTAGAGCAGATATGGCATCTACTAAAGAAGACGTCATTTACAAATAAATATGTAGAAAATATTCCTAAAATGCTTAATTAGCTCTGATCGTCAGTCAACAATTGAGCATAGTTAGCAACTTATACAGGTTTTCAAAAGACCTTCATAGCAGCCTATATAGCAGAAATATTTCCGTTTAAGAATTTCCATAGGCCTCCAAAAAAAGCAGATTTTCAAAAGTTAGTTCAGCTATTTTGTCTTTTTTTGTGGCGTTATTCAGCGGCTAATCATCATTTTTAGTCCGCTGTATCAGGAGTAATACCCCCCTATATTTTCAGCGAGTTGGTGTTCCAAATCAAACATTGAAATATATCCATGCGAATAGCTTTTTTAGTTAAAAACTTTCCAATTTTGTCAGAAACCTTCATCCTGAACCAGGTAACAGGACTACTCGATCGGGGCCATGAAGTTGATATCTATACGCAGAATCTTTGTGACTGGAACCAGGTTCATCCAGACGTTAATCACTATCGTCTGTGGGAACGAACCTACACCATGGCAACAGTTCCCAAAAACTATCTTTGGCGCATGCTTTGGGGGTTATGGCTGGCCGCGATCCATTTCCCCAAAGCACCTCGGCTGATCGCCAGATCGTTAAATATCTTCGTCTATGGCCAGCAAGCCCTCAATCTGTGGCTGCTGTACACCGCCACATCCCTATTACAGCACCCTAAACAGCCCAACACTTACGATATTATTCACTGCCAGTTTGGGACCCAAAGCTATCAAGGCATGGCGTTTAAGCGACTGTTGTCGCCCACTCCTAAACTTCTAGTGATGTTTCGAGGCTTTGATATTAGCTACTATGTTCAGCAAAATGGCCCCACCGTTTACAAACGGCCCTTTGCCCATACAGACTATTGTCTAGCCAACTGTAACTTCTTCCGAAAGCGTGTCATTGAGCTAGGCTGGCCAGCCGATAAAATTGACGTCCATTTTTCCGGCCTGGATGTGAGCAAATTTGGCCTGAGGCTGCGTCAGCTTATCCCTGGAGACTCCATCCACATGGCGACAACAGGTCGCCTGGTGGAGAAAAAAGGCATCGAATATGCCATTCGCGCCGTTGCTCAAGTGGCACAACAGTATCCCAACCTCACCTACTCGATTATTGGCGATGGTCCACTGCGAGATCGTCTAAAAGCCCTTATCCATGAGCTCAAGGCGGAGTCGTATATTCATCTACTGGGATGGAAGAATGAGGCTGAAATCATTCAGATTTTAGACCAGTGTCACCTTTTTATGGCCCCCAGCGTCACTGCCAAGGATGGGAATCAAGATGCCCCTATCAACGTTCTCAAAGAAGCTATGGCCATGGGGTTACCGGTCATCAGTACCCGCCATGGAGGCATTCCCGAACTGGTGGATGACGGCGTGTCTGGCTATCTGGTCCCTGAACGAGATGTGGATGCATTGGTTGAAAAACTCAACAGTCTGCTCGCCCATCCAGAACATTGGGGAGCCATGGGACAGGCCGGACGCTCTTTTGTGGAGCGTTATTATGATCTGCATTATCTCAACGATCTTTTGGTGCGACGCTATGAGGCGCTGCTAGGCAATAGCGTCGCATTAGAAGAAAATCTGCCCCAGGTAGCCTGTAGCTCGCCATAGCCTAAGTGCAGAGGCGTTTCATAGAGCATGGAACTCCTCTACAAAGACAATTTCTGGATGCTATAGAATTCCTCTCTCTCTGTCCTATTTACCGACTTATACCGACTTATACCGACTTATTATGACTGCCCCCAACGTTACTCTCATTGTTGTACCCAGGGAACGGTTTAGCTACGCGCAAACGTCTCTCAATAGCTTATATGACCATACACAGCTTCCCTTTAAGCTCATCTACGTGGATGGAAATTCTCCTAAGGGTTTACAACAGTTTTTAAAACAACAGTCTGAGGAAAGAGGGTTTAAGCTCGTACGCACTAACCAGTATCTCTACCCTAATCAAGCCAGAAATATTGGACTGCACCACGCGGATACTGAATATATTGTTTTTGTGGATAACGATGTTGTCGTTTCCCCTGGCTGGCTAACGGCATTGGTTAACTGTGCAGACGAGACGGGCGCAGCGGTAGTCGGTCCCCTCATGTGTCAGCATGAACCCATTCACCAGGAAATTCATTTTGCCGGTGGAGAATCCCATGTATGGACGGATAAGCTGGGTCGCAGGCGTCTACGGGAAAAAATGCGTCATCAGGGCAAACAGGTGGCAGACCTGCAGCATCAGCTTAAACGTGAACCCACAGAACTGGCAGAATTTCACTGTGTCTTAGTGAGACGGTCTATCTTTGATGAGATTGGTGGTCTTGACGAAGCCATGCTCAATACCAAAGAGCATCTGGATTTTTGCATGACTGTACAAGCACTGGGCAAGCGTGTCTATTTTGAACCGGCTGCCGTGGTGACCTATGTGCCTGGTCGTCCCCAGCAGCTAGCGGATGTTCACTATTACATGCTGCGCTGGAGCAATGCCTGGACCCTTAACAGTCTTAATCATCTACGAGAAAAGTGGAATTTAGTCGAAGATGCCTACTTCACATCAAAATATAAAAAACTCGGCTGGCGACGCTACGGTACATTAACCAAACCCATTACCCGCAGGCTAACCTTTGGCATTGGCAGCCATCGGCTAGCTCCTGTGATCAGTAAGTTGGAACATCAGCTAAATCGATATTTGACCAACCGTCACCAAAACCTCACGTCTAAGGGTAAATAGGCAGCGACAGTCTGCTTTAGAAGGGAGTGTACTGAATCGAAAAGTATAGACCGCTGTCTTGCAGCCCTTCGTCATCGGTGTCTAAATCTACCAGGGGAATCCCCCAGTCGAGACGGGCAGATAAGTTATCGCTTTGCTGCCAGAGTAGGCCAAAGCCCGTACCGATCAACGTATCTGGTCCGGGGTTGTTACCATCGTGGTTCCAGACGGTTCCCATATCAATAAAGGGGGTCACCTGGAGCACACCGTCTAGTTCAGGAATTGTGGCTACAGGCCAGCGTAGCTCAGCTGAGAGCAGCGCTCCATTGTCTCGGCGCAGGGCATCCTGCCGATAGCCGCGAATACTTTGCGCCCCTCCCAGACTAAACTCTTCTTGTGATAGCAGGTCGTCACCCGTCAGCTGGATATCTCCGCGCAAAAAGAAAAGACGGTTGTTGTTACCCAACCGCTTGACCCACTGCCCCTGACCGCGCCATGAGAAAAATCGACTGTCGGGAGCATCGTCGTTGATGGTGGCATCTAGCAGATCTAGACCGAGGTTAAACTGCGATCGCAGCGCCAGCACATGGGTCTGACTACGCTGGGTTAATTCTTGCGAAAATCGCAGGGCGCTGATGCGAGTGCGGCCATTGTCATCGGCTCCAGGCGACAGGGGAAAGGGACCAATGTCATCTAACCCCAGCCGGGTCTGACTAGACTGATGGGATAGCGCCACCCCCAAAGCCGCGGATTGGGTAGGTGTTTCAACCAACGGATGACGATAGCCCAAATCATAGTAAACACTGTCAGATGAGATATCGAGCACCTCAAATTCTGAAGCGATCACACGGCTGTCAGAATAGCCTGCGGCAAATCGCAGGGTGTCATTATTGGGACTCACCGGTAGCGTATAGCTAAAGTCGATACCGTCACTGCCTTCGGTGTGTTTATAATCTAGCCGGATGCGATCGCCAATCCCAAAAAGATTGCCCTCATTGACGCCAAGGGTCACCTGGGTGCCGCCAATATTGGGCGACCGGCTGTTGGCTAAACCTGTATTGACATCAAACGAATCGGCCTCCACCACATCGATCACCAGCAAACTGGTTCCCTGCTCCACCCCGGCCTGCAGATCGGCAGAAACGGTTTCAATCAGCGGATCTAGCTGGAGACGCTGGAGACCTGATAGCAGCGTCTCCACATTGAGGGGAGGCTGAGCCACTAAACCGACTCGGCTACGAATATAGTCTGGGTTCAAGCGTTGAGTACCATTGACAACGATGGACTCCAACTCTCCTTCTATGACTTGAATCACGACAATGTCATCCACCAGGGTCTGAGGGGGGATCAACGCCCCCGAGGTCAGATATCCGGCCTCTACATAGCGCTCAGTAATGGCTGACCGTAGCTGCAACAGATCGCTAAAGTTCACCTGACGGTCGCGGTAGGGGGTAAGTAAATCAGCTAAGTCCGTCTCGTTAAAAACGGTGCTGCCAACCACCCTAACCTCGGCCACATAAAAGGTAGCATCCCCCTCACCCAGCCCGTCCTGCAGCGGTTGAGACCGCTCGGGAGACAGCAGCTCCTCCGGTGAGGGAAGCGGCGGCAGCAGCTCCTCGGGAAGCGTATCCTCCGGAATCGTTTCTGGAGGTAATGACTCTAGGGTCCTTTCCTCTGGCAGAGCTGTCCCCGGCGGCACCTGGGCCAAGAGTTCTGCTGCCGCCCCGACGGTTGGGTAGAGTAGCAAACAGCTGCACGGCCCCAAGCCGAGCAGTCGTTTAGCCCACAAGGAATTGTCTATCAGTGCCATCATCTAAGCGCTACACGGCAATATAGGTATCTACTAGCAGCCTAAGGCGGCCCCCGGCTATTTACCTAAAACTGAGGGCAGGATTTATAGCACATACGAGTGTTTACCCATACGATCCGCCATCTAGAGTACCGCTTATACCGATAATCTAAAGAAGCGACGTTTGCTCACAGCCTCTATGCCAGTCCCGTTGTAGACCCTTAAGGACATTGATAAAGTTTATCAAAATGGCACGGTGGCCCTGCAGGGCACCAATTTAGCAGTGCAGCCAGGGGAATTTCTGAGTCTGGTGGGTCCCTCAGGCTGTGGCAAAAGTACTGTATTACGTTTGGTTGCAGGGCTAGGTTCTCCCACCCAAGGCCATCTTCTCTGGCAGCGTCCAACCGACCAGAAAAATCTAGCGTTTGTATTTCAAGATCCGGCTTTGATGCCCTGGGCCAATGTTGTAGACAATATCCATCTGCCCTTAAAGCTCAAAGGTCAGTCCCGTCGAGCGGTTCGAGCCCAAATTCAAACGGCCATTCATACCGTTGCTCTAAATGGCTGTGAAAAAAGCTACCCCCGTCAGCTCTCAGGGGGTATGAAAATGCGAGTTTCCATTGCTCGTGCGCTGGTTACTGAACCCCAGGTTCTGCTAATGGATGAACCCTTTGGAGCCCTAGATGAAATGACCCGCAGCCGATTGAATAGTGACCTGCTGCATCTATGGAAGGACAACCGCTGGACGGTGCTGTTTGTTACCCACAATATTTACGAAGCGGTTTATCTTTCAACACGGGTGGTAGTGATGGCAGCTCACCCTGGACGCATAGTCGCCGATATCCCCATCAAAGCGGACTACCCCAGAACAGAGTCTTTTCGCGCCTCGTCACAGAGTAATCACCATAGACGAGAGCTTATGGCAGCGCAGTCGGGTTCAGAAACGC
>JBHJIL010000080.1:0-2862 GCA_050043465.1 Leptolyngbyaceae cyanobacterium | reverse complement strand
ACTGGTCATAATCAATGTCGGCTATGGGCAGGCAGATCGTTTTATCCCCTGCTGTCCCTCGTTGCTTGCGTTTGGCCATCATAGCTTGGCCTCCAAACTCGATGACCTTATGATATCCAAACAAACTTAGTTGGAACTAGGCTTAGTTAAAATAGCCATCACTTCACCAGGGCGTCCGGTGGGTAAGGGCTGACTCCAGTCATTGGGTTCGGCGTAGCCGCGACTGTGCAGATCTTTAATGGTGAACTGAACAGCAGGGACGGTGCCAAAAACGAGATGGCGGACTTTATCGGGCTGAAACGGAGAGGTGGTAGCCGGGATAGCTGGCAGCACCGCTGGGGCCGGCACGTCGCGCAGGGCAGACGGGACTGCAGTTTGCAGCTGTGTAGTTGGCATGGTTCTGGTTTCCTAAAAAAACGGCAAGGAAGCCAGAACTCGCTCCTTAGCTGCCCCGAAATAGGCACATCGGGACAGCTAAGGTACCATAACCAAAGCCTCCGACTGGACTCATCAGCGGGGGTTAGCCGTTGGTTAGATGCTGCAACATCTGCCAACGGTGCTAAAGATTGAGTTCTGTATGATCACCGCATGAATACGGCTTGATAAAAAAGAATACGGGCACATTTGTACTGAGTCAATGGGTATGCAAATTAGCGACACACATTTCTAACCGCCAACCAACCCTGTAGGGGCATATGCTTGGGATTACTCTCCGATATCAGGAGCTTTCATCAGGCTATCTGACAACATAAAACAGGCCGGTTAAAATTGAGCCAGCCGCCCTCCCTGTGTCTATGGCCCTACCCGATAGCCTGTACATTGCCCGACCCGCCGCCAACAGCTTTCTAGAAAATCTGGATATCGCATTTAAAACACCCGCCCAGCAGCCAATAGTTTTCCACGCGTGGGGTTTGGGCGGTGTCGGTAAAACTACCCTGCTAGACCGAGCGCAGCTGGCCCATCGCGAACGCTGCTCTATTACTGAACAGCTCACCATTGCCGAAGTGAAATTTGGCGATACGGCCAACGCAGGTACCCCCCTGGGTGTGATGAAAGTGTTACACAGTCGGCTTTCACCTACCGTAGGCGACCCGCAAAAAGATCCGTTCTACGAGCTAGAGCGGCGCTACACCAACACCTTAGAAACCCTAAAAACAAAAACAGAGGATGGAAGCGCCCAGGCGAGCGACAAGCAAATAGAGATTGTCAAAAAATATAGTCAGCTGGCTCTGCAGGGTGCATCGCTGATGTTTGTAGCGTGCAATCCGGTAGGTACCGCCATGGCAGTAGCCGCTCCCCACATTGGTGACTTAGGAGAATTGGGCGCTTCTATCCTGGATGATGCCAAGGGTTTGTTAAACCGGCACCAGGCCACCCGGAATGATGAAAAACTTAAGGCGCTGATGCTCAATCCGCTGCTAGAGCTGACCAAAGCCTTTGTCAAAAGTTTGCAAACCAAGGCAGAAGTACAGCCGATACTACTCGTGCTGGACTTTTACGAAAAAGTGCCTGTCGATGTGGACCGCTGGCTCTGCGGCACCTTGCTTGGCAACACATCTCTGCAAGCGTATCCGGTACGTATTGTCTCAGCCGGGCGTAAGCGACTGCTCAACAAAGACCACTGGAGCGAGCGGCACCAAAACGATAATGCCATCTATGAACAGGAACTAGAGCGCTTTGAAGATACCCAGGCCAGGGAATATCTAACCAAAATTGGCATTACCGACGATGAGCGAGTAAAGCGTATTATCACCGCGACGCGGGGGCTGCCCTACTATCTTAACTGGGTGCGAGAGGAGTATAACAAGGGGCAAGAGCCAGACTTTAGCGAAGGAGCGCAGGAAATCAAAAAGGTGCTGCTGCGGCAGTTTACGCCCCACGAAACTCAACTGGTGCAAATCGTCGCCTGCTGTCGGCGGTTCGATGGGGACTTGATTAAGCATTTAACTCGATGTGCAGACTTAGAGATACCGCTGCAGGAAAAAGAAACCGCGAAGGGACGATTTCGCTGGCTGCTGGATTTACCCTTTACCCAACGCACGGAAAACGAATACCGTTTTGATGATGTGGCGCGGGACGTGTTGCGACAGGCATTTTGTGAAGAGAGTCAGCAACAGTTTCGCGAGACTCATCAGACATTGGCAGATCACTACGTTGCCATGGCCGATGAAGAAGTTTGGGAGGATGCCCATGTTTCTGAGCAATATGACAGCGAAGACTGGCGCAGCTATCAGGCTGAGGCGTTGTACCATCAGGTATTTGCCAATCCAAAACAGGCTGAGCTGCAGCTAATTTCACGGGCACTGGAGAGTGTTTATATAGCAGCTGAGGAGATTGTTCAAAGCCCGTTGCAATCGATTTCAGCAGAGTATCAGGAAGATGTTCATCCGCTAATTAAGTCAGGACTACAGAAGACTTTAAAGCATGTTGAAAAGATTATCGATCGAGGCTGGCAGCTACGATATTCTGAAAATTTAGAAGCGCTGCTAAACCACACGGGTAAAGAGATAGAGCAAGCTCTTGCGCTTTGCTGGAAACGTACTGAGAAGCTAGCAGGACTGGCAAAATTTGTTGCCTATTTTTATCAAGGGAAATATGGACCCGATGCTCAGAGATTAGCCTGGCTGCATAAGGCTCAAACCCAAGCTGAGGAGGTTGTTACCTCAGAAGCACCTGAATTTAGTAGCGATCTTTTGACATTTGAGTTGGGTAATGCTTTCAGTGAAGCAGATCGCTATGAGAATGCGATCACAAGTTATGACGCGGCGCTCAAACATAAACCCGACAACCACGACGCATGGTACAACCGGGGCGTTGCACTGAGTCAGATAGAGCGCTATGAGGAAGAGATCTCTAGTTATG
>JBHJIL010000079.1:0-89446 GCA_050043465.1 Leptolyngbyaceae cyanobacterium | reverse complement strand
CCAGCTTCCCACCCAGCAAGTCAGGGTTAATCCTGTCTGTGGGCTGAAGACTCGCCGTTTGGAATAGGTGGTACCTGCTCTGAAGATTATGGTGGCGGCGGCTCAAACCTTAAGAACAGAGCTGGCGGAGGTGGGTGATGCCTCCTAATCCCAACACAGCACTGCCGCCTAAAGCACTCATGTTGCAACGGTATTTATATCGCCCTGGATTGATTCCTGCATCGATCCATCCGTTTGTAAAACAGGCGGTACTTGAGCGTAGGATAGGACCTCAGGCAGCTTTGGTCAAATCGAGTCAGCGCTTTCCATGGCGGGGATGGCTGATGTTAGTTGGGTATGCGATCGCATCTCTCTCTCGACTGATTGCTCGATCTATACTTCGATTTTGGCAACAGCAATTTTTTCGGTGTGTATCCATTGCTCCAGACAGACCCCATTCCAAAAAATAAAAACAACGCTTAGATATCATGAACATTTTGTCATTGCTCGTTATTCTTCTAACGACGTTGCTAGCAGTCGGCATCGTTGCTTACCTGCTGACTCCCCGTACTTATGAGTCATCATCATCGGTGGCGACCTCCTACGATGAATGGACCCAAGACGGCATCCTAGAGTTTTACTGGGGCGAGCATATTCACCTGGGACACTATGGGTCCCCGGCCCGTCGTAAAAATTTTATCAAAGCTAAGCACGACTTTGTTCATGAAATGGTGCGGTGGGGAGGCTTAGATAGACTGCCTGCGGGTACCACCGTATTAGATGTTGGCTGCGGCATTGGCGGCAGCAGTCGGATCCTAGCAAGAGACTATGGGTTTAATTTGACGGGCATTACCATCAGTCCCCAGCAAGTAAAACGAGCCCAAGAACTGACACCAGAAACCCTGACGGCTCACTTTCAGGTAGATGATGCCCTTAATCTGTCATTTCCTGACAACAGTTTTGATGTGGTTTGGTCCATTGAAGCGGGTCCCCACATGCCCGATAAGGCTTGCTATGCCCAGGAGATGCTACGGGTGCTCAAGCCCGGTGGTATTCTGGTTGTAGCCGATTGGAACCAGCGTGACGATCGCCGTCTTCCCCTGAGCTGGTGGGAGCGTCCAGTGATGCGACAGCTGCTCGACCAGTGGTCCCATCCAGCTTTTTCTAGCATCGAAGGCTTTGCAGAAGAGCTGGAGACGACCGGACTAGTGGCGGGCCGTGTTGTTACCGCCGACTGGACCCAGGAAACTCTCCCCGCTTGGCTAGACTCTATCTTGCAGGGGATTATTCGACCAAAGGGACTTATTCGGTTTGGCTTTGTTGGACTAATCAAATCGTTGCGGGAAGTGCCCACATTTTTGTTAATGCGTTTGGCCTTTGGGGCTGGTTTGTGCCGCTTTGGGATGTTTCGCGCTGTGCGGGCTGACGTCCCTGGCCAGTCACTTTCAACAACAGAACAGGATCTTGACCTAGTGCGATGAGCCCATCCAGCTATGATTTGATTATTGTTGGTGGCGGTATCCCTGGCATGACGCTCGCCTGCGGGCTACAGGAAACTGGGCTAACGATTGCTGTGGTTGAAGCCCAGTCTCGGCAACAGGTGGCCAACCGCCCCAGAGCCTACGCGCTGTCACCGCTGTCGGCCAAAATCTTTCAAACAGTGGGTGTATGGGACCAGATTGCCCCTGACATTTGTCATTTCTCTCGGGTGATACTCTCAGACGCAGACTGTCCACACCAAGTCGAGTTTACCCCAGCGGATGTGGGCGAACCCGCCGTCTATTACTGTGCTGAACATCGGGTTCTACAGCAGGCTCTACAGCGTCAGCTAGCTGCTAGTGCAACCGTGACCTGCTTTTATGAAACGCGGGTACAAGCAGTAAACTATGGGGCCAAACTGGCAGACGTTCTGGTAGAGAACTCACAAGGCCAACAGCGATTGTTGGCCCCATTAGTCGTAGCCGCCGATGGGGCTCGTTCCCTAGTCCGACAGCAGGCCGGTATTAAGACCCATAGCTGGAGCTATTGGCAATCTTGCATTACGGCCTTTGTATCTCCCGCTCATATCCATCAGGATATAGCCTATGAAAAGTTTTGGCCTAGCGGACCTTTCGCAATTTTACCGCTGCCTCAAAATCGTTGTCAGGTAGTTTGGGTGGCTCCCCATAAAGAGGCGGATGCGATCGCATCTTTACCCCCAGCTGAGTTTATTGCAGCAATGCGACAGCGCTACGGTGGTGGCGACTTACAGCTGTTGGGTCAGCCTTGGGTATTTACAGCCCGATTAATGCACAGCCGTCGCTACTATGGCCGTCGTCTTGCCCTCATCGGTGACGCCGCCCATAGCTGTCATCCCGTGGGGGGCCAGGGTCTCAATATGGGGATTCGCGATGCTGCCCTGTTATGCCAGATATTACAAACAGCTCAGCAAAACGAAAAGGACCTAGGGAATTTAAATCTGCTCAAATGGTACGGTCGTCGTCGTCGATTGGAAAATAGTATCATTCTGTTGTTTACCGATCTGCTTAACCGTACTTTCTCCCATGGTTGGTGGCCCTTGGTTTTTGCGCGACGGTGCTTACTGCGACTGATGATCGCCTGGGCTCCTTTACGCCGACTAATGCTACAGCTGATGACGGGACTCTGGGGCAAACGGTCATTCTTGGGTGACAAACAAAACGAACATCGTCTGCGCTCGGTTGGGCACCTGTTTGATTCAAATCAATCACAGGGAGATTCAAAAACGTGATCTGGTCACCTAAATCTACGTCTGGAGACCAGAACTATGTTTCAAGACCCTACTCAGGGCGCAAATGCGTCCACAGATTCGTCTGACTTTTACCGACAGTTGGTTAGTCATACCCCGGACCGAAGAACGCTTCCATAGCGATCCGTTACTCAACCCAATTCACGACTTATTTCACGATCTGTTTGCCAAGGGGATTCGAGTATCTCCCATGGGCGTTGCTCCTGACCGAGAGTATTTTGTTTCAGGTCAGTCTCATGTGTTCTACTATTGTCGCCTAGCTAACACTTCTCCCATCGTTCAGGACTATGGCTTCTCGTCAGACAGAATGCCTGACTTCCGCTAAACTATTGAGAATGGCTCCTATTTTAGCCAATCTAACGCATTAAACCACAGCGAGCATGGCCATCGATCTGAGCGAACTAGAAATTCTCAACTTGATGCAGCACTCCCAGGTAACGGAGTTTTATACCCAGTACTATACTCTGCCGCAGCTGGGGAAAGGATGCCACCATGAAATACAGATGCGAGATGGCTTAGGGCTTCATATTATTGATGGACACCTGTCAGAGCCCTTGATATTGCACCGTCAGCATGGAGAGCTGTTCCCACTGACGGCAAAGTTTTATTTATCAGGAGCTTCTAAAGTAAAAGCCAAAAATGTACCTAAGAGTCTATCGGACTATGAGGAGGTCGCTGGATACAACTATCTTTATCATTTACCTGATATGGCTGAAACTGAAGAATGGCAGGCCCACACACCCACGTTAGTGGTTGTGGCCTGGGCTGATTTAGATTACTTTCGAGCATTTAGTCCAGGCGATCGGACATTACCAACCGCACTTCAACAGTTGGTTAAAAATGGAGATCGATTTCATCAATCGCTCGGAAAAATGTCGCTAGCAATGAACCGGATCATGCGACAAATCTTGAACTGTCCTTACCAGGGCATGATGCAACAGATCTATCTCGAATGTAAGGTGCTTGAACTGCTGACACTCCAGCTTAATAGTCTCGAAGAAGCATCGTCTGTCCATAGGAAAGGTGCTCTGAATCCCAGTGAACTAGAACAAGTTGAGTACGCTCGAGAGCTGCTGGTGCAGTGCCTAAGCAGTCCGCCTACGCTGATAGATCTGGCCCATCGGGTGGGATTGAGCGATCGCAAACTCAAACAGGGATTTCGTCATCTGTTTGGTACCACCGTATTTGGGTATTTATACAACTACCGCATGGAGCAGGCCCAACATTTGCTCCGCCATTCCCACATTACCGTGGCCCAGGTCGCCGCAAAGGTCGGATATCGCAACCCAGAAGCCTTTAGTACGGCCTTTCGTCGTAAGTTTGACATCAGCCCGAAAGCCTATCAGCTAGGTCAGCAGCCGTCGTGAGCTGCGTGGCCTTTTCTACTAGAAGAATCCGGTTCTAGACGTGGCCATTGAAAGCGTTCATTTCACAAAGAAAAAACGTTTAGCTCACAAAGATTGCCACTCCCATTACCCCGTATCATTCCCTCACCGTTAATAATAACGAGTTTCATTATTGGACCGATCGTGGGTAGGGGAGTATGGTAAAGCGACTGTGGGGCATATCGTTGACAGGGGCAGTTTTATTAACCATGTCCCCTACCCTCGCGCAGGAAAGCGCAGAGCCAATAGGTCGGCCCAACACGTCTGTCAACAGGCTTGCTCAGACAAACCTGATAGAAATTACTGATATTCTGATTGACGAAACTGGCACGGGGCTGATGCTTCAGCTAGTGGCTGACGGCGAGCTGACGGTGTCTGCACCATCGATTACTGGCAATACTGTCACTGCAGACATCCCTAATGCAGTGCTGCAACTGACGGGGGGAAATGAGTTTTTAGTGGACAGGCCAACGGATGGGATTGCCTCGGTCGAGATCACCAACTTGCCGGACAATCGCGTACAGATTGTAGTTACAGGTGCCGACGCGGCTCCCACTCTAGACATCGCGACGACAGCAGCGGGGCTGACCCTGAGCATTACCGCCGCAGCCTCTACGGCTCAAGCACCCGATGATGACGTCCTACGAATTGTTGTCACTGGAGAAGAAGACAATAGCGATTATTTTATCCCTAATGCTAGCACCGCCACCCGCACCGATACTTCACTGCTAGAAACTCCTGCCTCAATTCAAGTGATCCCTCGACAGGTACTAGACGATCAGCAAGTAATTCGCCTCGAAGAAGCTCTGAACAATGTCAGCGGGGTAACCACCAGTAACTCATTTGGTAATGCAGGCGAGAACTTTAACATTCGCGGGTTTAATGATGCGACTGTATTGCTTGATGGTTTTAGACAGTTCGGCGGATTCGGACAAAGTTTGTCTGAAACTAGCAACTTGGAACAGGTCGAAGTGCTCAAAGGACCGGCCTCAATTTTGTACGGTGAAATTCAGCCGGGGGGCGTCATTAACCTAGTGACTAAACAGCCGCTTTCTGAGCCGCGTTATGACATTCAGCTCCAAGCAGGCAATCGTGAGTTTTTGCGTCCTCAGCTTGACTTGACCGGGCCTCTAACCACGGATGGCCGTTTGCTATATCGTCTCAATGCATCATACCGACGCGAAGATAGCTTTAGAGATTTTGATCAAGATTTTGAACGCTTTTTTGTTTCCCCGGTTCTTAGCTGGCAAATTAGCGATCGCACCGATCTAACCGTTCAATTTGAGTACGTTGACGAAGAATTGCCCTTAGATAATGGTTTAGTGGCCATCGGTAACGACGTTGCGGACATTCCCTTCGATCGAAGCCTAGATGAACCGGATAACGTTGTTAACAGCGAGTTTGTCAATGTCGGCTACCGCTTTGAACATCGCTTTAGCGACAACTGGCAATTACGTAATGCTTTCCGCTACACCGACCGGGATATTCTAAACGTTGGTGTAATTCCTTTTGATTTTGATGAGACTACCGGACTACAGACGAGGTTTCCAGGTCAGCAAGCCATCGATACTCAGAACTATTCTCTACAAACCAACGTGGTTGGGGAATTTGCCACCGGCCCCATCGAGCATACGCTCTTGTTCGGCGTCGATCTCAATCGCACAGACGACCAAGAAGCTACCGGTCTTGATTTCTTTAATCCTCAGACCATCGATATCTTTAATCCTATTTACGGAGCATTTGATAACATTAATTTCGATGATTTACCCCTGGCTAGAAATAACAAATCGCAAACCGATAGACTCGGTGTTTATCTACAAGACCAAATCGACCTGACGGATGAGCTAATTTTGGTGGCAGGATTACGCTATGACACGGTAGAAAGAACCGATACAAACGGCATAACCATTTTTGATTTAGTCGAATCTGAAACAACTCAAAACGATGATGCCTGGATACCTCGTGTTGGCATTGTCTATCAGCCCACATCAGATATTTCGCTTTACGGCAGCTACTCCCAATCATTTACGCCTAGTTTCGAAATAACAACCGCAGGCGATCCGCTCGAACCTGAACGCGGGGAAGGGTTTGAATTTGGAGCTAAAGCGGAGTTTCTAGATGGCAGTCTGCTGGCGACCCTGGCATACTTTGACATCACTCGACAAAATGTAGCCACACCCGACCCCATTGACCCATTTTCATCAGTGGCGGCAGGTGAGCAACGCAGTCGAGGGATTGAACTCGATATTGCTGGAGAGATTTTGCCGGGATGGAATGTGATTGCATCCTATGCCTATATTGATGCGGAGGTGACAGAGGATAACTTTATTCCTGAGGGTAATCGTATCTTTAATACGCCTGAACATAGCGCTAGTCTGTGGACGACGTATGAAATTCAGGAAGGAGATTTAGAAGGATTAGGCGCTGGTTTCGGGTTTAACTTTGTTGATCAGCGGGCAGGAAATTTGGATAACTCTTTTGAGCTCGATAGTTATTTCATTACAAATGCGGCCCTGTCCTATCGCCGTGACAATTGGCGTGCAGCTCTAAATTTTCGTAACCTGTTTGATGTTGATTACATTTTGGCAGCGGCTAACAGTCGTATATTTGGTGTAGAACCGGGCGATCCATTTACAGTTGTTGCCTCATTTTCAATTGAGTTTTGAGCCACTATACTTGCTAACCGTTTGAAATCAGGATCAAAAGACGTTGGCATTCAAACTATCTCTCACTCCTTTAGTCTTATTGATTTTGATCGCGGCGATCACGGCCTGCCAGAAAAGCACTGAACAATTACCCACATCCGATAGTCTGCCTAATTCCTATGATTCAACCGACTGTCAAACCATTACCCACAAAGCGGGAGACACAAAAGTCTGCAGCCATCCTGAAAAAATTGTGGCGATCGGCCCGCCAATCCTAGAACTTTTACTGGCGTTAGATATGCAGCCTGTAGCTTATGCCGACCACTTCCAAATACATCAAGGGTATTATGATAGCCCATCTCAACAGATTCCCTATTTAGGTGAGTATATTACCCAGCCACTAACCAATATTGGTTTGTCCAGTAATCCCTCAATCGAGGCTATTGCTGCCAGCCAGCCTGATTTAATTTTAGGAACAACTGATAATACGGGCCAGTACAGAGTCTTATCTGAGATTGCGCCCACATTGTTGTTTAACTCTACAGAGCCAGAGCAATCCTTAAGGGCACTTGCTCAGGCCCTGGATCGTACTGAGCAGGCTGAGCTGGTGCTAACTCAAGCGGAACAACAAATTGCGGCTGCTCGTAAGGACTTCGCTGCTGTAGTTGCTGCTCACCCGACGCTGCTGCTACTGAGTTCTTTTGATTTGCAAGATATGTATTTGGGCAATTCTGCCCACGGCATATGTAGTTCCTTAATTGAGGACATGGGGTTTCAACTAGTAGCACCGCCGGAATTTGAAGCCTCTGACTCTATCTTTCCGACGCCGCTTTCCCTGGAAACATTACCACAGTTGAATCAAGCAGACTCTGTGATCATGCTAGGCAGTAATTCCACTCCGCCTGAGCTGGTGAATGATGACAATCAGTTTGCAGTAGACCAGCTGGCTGACATTAAACAGTCGTGGCAAGAGAATGCGATCGCACAGTCGCTGACTGCCAGTAAAGCTGGTCGGGTCTATTTTATCCCCGTCTATCTATGCCTGGGTCTGCCCGGTCCCATCGGCACTGAGCTATATCTGAATGAACTCAAAACCCAGCTACGACCCTAGGTAAACTCCATACACTTCGAGACAACCAATTTTTTGCTACGTTACTTTAATAGGAATCAATTTCTATAAAGCATTCCAACTAACGTAGAACATGGCAATTCATCTGACGGAAAATGATCTCCAAGACATGCAGTTAAAAACCCAGCCACCGCTGGACCTGGGTGATCGGATCAATTTGCCAGAGCAGATTGGCACAGGGGGCGATCTCAACATTCGACTACGCAACGAACTCACGCTCACCATTCGTCACGCTCAGCTAAAGCAAATAGTGCGGTATACCGCATTGCATAAATCAAACTTCCCTCTAGTTGCTAAGTTTTATCTATCCGGGGCATCTCGGATACAAACGCTGGATGCCACAGATATCGACCCCGACTACGAAGAAATAAAAGGCCACCATTACCTGTATCACCTACCCAACCAAACTGAAATTGAAGAATGGTCTACAGGCCCGGTTCAGGTTGTGTACATTTGCGCTGACCTCAATTATTTCAGCGCCTTTGATATAGGCAAAGCCGCCGTGTCACCCTCATTACAAAAGCTAATAGAAGGCGATAGAACCCAGCGGTTCCACCAGTCGCTAGGTCGCATAACACCAACCATCAAGCAACTGCTTCAGCAAATTTTGCACTGCCCCTACACTGGGCTCATGCAGCAGATTTATTTAGAAAGCAAAGCCTTAGAACTTTTGGCCGCCCAGTTTGCCCTTTGGACTGAGGGCTCTAGGTCTACTCCAGCGATTTCGCTCTGCCCCCAAGATATTGAACAGTTGTACCGAGCCAAAGACATTCTGATGCAGCAGCCGACGCATCCCCCTTCTCTGACAGACTTAGCTCGGCAGGTCGGGCTCAATGACCGTAAGCTTAATCTCGGCTTCCGTCATTTATTTGGTACTACCGTATTTGGCTATCTTCAAGACCATCGACTGCAGCAGGCTAAAGACCTGTTGAGTAAGTCCAGACTCACGGTCGCTGGTGTGGCCAGTGCTATTGGCTATACCAGCCCTGAAGCGTTTAGCACCGCATTTCGGCGCAAGTTTGCAGTCAGTCCTAAAACCTATCAGCTGAGTCAGCGATCCTAGCCACCTGACACTTCTGCTAAGAAAAATCAGTTTCGCGAAGAAAAAAGTCGGTTTCACAAAGAAAGTTACTGCGGTTGCCACGTATTATTTCCCTACCCAATTAATAAGAATAGATTTCATTAATCAATATTAAGTTGGGTTTGATTAGTGTGTGAGCGAGACCGCAATGAAACAAGCATGCATCACCGTCGTGTTAGGAGCCGTTGCTCTGAGCACAGTACAGCCTGCGACTGCAATGGAATTGGCTCAACGAGAAGGGTGGGCAATGGCAACCTCTCTGAACGAATCTGCAGCAGCGATGGCTCCGACTCCAGTCGCTCAGGCTGATGTGGTCGCCATTACCAACCTTCAGATTGAAGAAACAGAGCAGGGATTTACTCTACGGTTGGAAACCCGTAGCGAACTACCCATTCCTCAAACTACTATCACTGGTGATGCTCTGATCGTTGATATCTCCAATGCCGTACTGCAGCTAGCAGAGGCAGACGATTTCTTAGTGGGCAATCCAGCAGCAGGAATTACGCTGGTCACGGTAACAAACCTGCCTAATAATCGGGTACAGGTTGTTATTACAGGGGCTGATGCACCACCTGGAGTGGATATCATGGCTGATGTGGCTGGCCTGACGGTGAGTGCTACACCTGGTGATGCGGCAGCTCAGCTCTTAGAGGAGGATACGCTTCGTCTTGTGGTTACTGGGGAAGACGAAGACACCTACTTTGTCCCCGATGCCAGTACGGCTACGCGTACCGATACCCCTATTCTGGAGATTCCCGCATCAGTGCAGGTGATCCCTCAGCAGGTATTAGAAGACCAGCAGGTGATTCGCATTGAAGATGCGCTAAGCAATCTTAGCGGTGTTACCTTTGCTGGCACATTTGCCGGGCTTGATGTTAATTTTAATATTCGAGGCTTTGATGATGCCCCTATTTTTCGAGACGGATTTAGACAGTTTGGATTTGGCAATGACGGTATTCCAGAACTGACTAATCTAGAACGTATTGAGGTTTTAAGAGGACCTGCTTCGATTTTATATGGAGAGATTCAGCCAGGAGGTGTGATTAATCTAGTCACAAAACAACCCCTGGCAGAGCCATTTTATGAGGCAAAACTGCAGGCTGGTAATCGAGGTCTGATCAGTCCCAGCTTAGACATCTCTGGCCCTCTAACGTCTGACAGTCGCTTACGCTATCGCCTTAACGCTTTGTACCGCAATGAGGAAAGCTTCCGAGATTTTGAGCAAGACATTGAGCGATTTTTTGCAGCACCGGTTCTAAGCTGGCAGATTAACGATCGCACCGACCTCACCCTTCAACTAGAGTATTCTGACTACAAGGGTCCCTTTGAAGTTGGTCTGCCTGTTATTGGAGACAGCGTCGCCGATGTTCCCTTTAGTCGGATTTCAGGTGAACTGGATGACTTTGTAGAAATTGAATCGCTCAACGTTGGTTACAATCTTGAACACCGCTTTAGTGATACCTGGCAACTGCGCAATGCCTTTCGATTTACCCGACAAGATATTCTAGATGTTGGCGCTATTCCACTCTTTTTTGAAGATGAATCTGCCGGTATTTTGTCCCGTGGATTTAGCCGACAGGTTAGAGATCCTCAAGATTTTGGACTACAAACCAGTGTTGTCGGTGAATTTGCTACGGGCTCTATTGATCACACCCTTTTATTTGGGGTTGATCTTAACCGTAGTGAAGAAAGAGATACGGCACAGTTTAGTGATTTTGCTGATTTCCAGCCCTTGAATATCTTTGATCCTGTCTACGGCACATTTGACGGAGTTGATCGAGAAACATTACCAATTTTTCGAGACGAAGCGTTAGAGAGGGATCGACTGGGTATCTATTTGCAAGATCAAATTGATATTCTCGACAATCTTATTTTGCTAGCTGGCATTCGTTACGATACCGTTGAGCAAACTACCACATCTTTTCCCGATGCGTTTGATCCCACCACATCTGAAATTGAACAAAATGATGATGCATGGATTCCTCGTATAGGTGTTGTCTATCAGCCCACTCCCAATATTTCTCTCTACGGCAGCTATTCCCAATCCTTTACCCCTAGTTTTGACACCACAAGCAGTGGTGAACCCTTGGGACCGGAGCGAGGTGAAGGATTTGAAGTAGGTGTTAAAGCTGAGTTGCTCAATGGCAATCTGTTAGCTACCCTGGCATATTTTGACATTACCAAACAAAATGTAGCTACCTCTGACCCCAACGACCCATTTGCGTCTGTCGCCACAGGCGAACAACGCAGTCAAGGCGTCGAGTTTGATGTTACAGGGGAGATTTTACCTGGATGGAATATACTGGCTTCTTACGCTTATATTGATGCTGAAGTCACAGACGATAATGATATTTCGGTAGGGAATCGATTGACCAATGCCCCTGAGCATAGCGCTAGCTTATGGACAACCTATGAAATTCAGCAGGGAGATTTGGCAGGGTTGGGGTTTGGACTTGGTTTTAATTTTGTTGGGGAGCGAGCAGGAGATTTAGCCAACAGCTTTGAAGTAGATGACTATTTTCTGACTAATGCTGGAGTATTTTATCGAAGAGATAACTGGCGCTTTGCACTAAATGCTAGGAACATCTTTGATGTTGACCATATTAAAGCGACTCAGAATTCTCGAGCCAACTTAAATGAGCCAGGTGAATCGTTTACCCTGGTTGGTTCGATATCAGTGGAATTTTAAGGCCAATTTTTCTCGCGGGCTTGAGGAAAGTGAGAGATTCTAAATTTTCAAAACCAAGAAGGTTTCAAAAGACGGTGATACTGATGTCGGTGCGTATTCCAGTTTTAGCCGCTATTCTGGCAGTTGCGATCGCAGCTTGTCGTTCCACGGTCACTCCAAATCCACACGATCTTGCTAGCTCATCATCGTCTCAGAACTGTCGCACTGTCGACCATCAATCGGGAGTCACAGAAATCTGTGGCCAACCCCAGAACATTGTTGCACTAGGACCTTTTGTACTTGAACCGCTCCTGGCACTGGAGGTTCAAGCAGCCGCTTTTGCCGATCATGTCACCCTGCATCAAGGTCCCTACGATAATCCTGCCCAACAAATTTTATATTTGGGTAAACATGTTACTAATCAGCCCGTTAATTTAGGAACAGCTGGACAACCCTCTATCGAAGCCTTGCTGCAGCTGCAGCCCGATTTGATCCTAGGAACACAATTTAATAATGCGGACGAATATGAGACCCTATCTAAAATAGCACCCACAATATTGCTCAAGTGGGATGAGGTTGAAACAAATTTAACCACAATCGCTGAAACGGTTGGCTACCCTGAGAAAGCACAGCAACTGCTAGCAGAGATGGATCAGCGTATTGTCACCAGTCGAGATATTTTTTCCTCTTTTGTAGCAGAGCATCCCAATGTGTTATTGCTCAGCACTGATAGTCAATTAACGTCGATCCATATCGGCAATAGTGCCCATGGCCTGTGTGCATCCCTGCTAACCGATTTAGGTTTGAACTTAGTCTCTCTTAAGGGAGTAGCAAAAAATCAGCCAGGTGCTCCAGTATCAGTATCCCTGGAAGCCATTACTCAAGTTAATGATGAAGCCGAGGCAATTGTCCTACTCGGATCTAGTGATCATCTCGAATTGCAAACCACAGATAATTTTGAGAATCGTCAACTCATAGAGCTAAAAGAAACTTGGGAGCAAAGTGCGATCGCACAGTCTTTAAACGCTAGCAAAGCCGGTCGCGTTTACTTCATTCCTGCTTACCTGTGCCTGGGTCTCCCCGGTCCCATCGGCACTGAACTTTATCTAGAGAAACTACAGGAGCAGCTGCTGGCACCGGGCTCAGCATCAAAACCTTAGGCACTAGCCTAACAAAACTCATCCTAAAAAATCTATCTTACAAAGAAAAAACTCCGTCTGACGAAGAAAACAAAGCCATTAACCCAGTACCATGGCTTTGCCCACATTTTGTACCCATCGAGTGCGCACATTTATCATTCTCTGGCTGGGGCAGATAGCCTCTTCTGTTGGCAGCCATATGACCTATTTTGCCCTGACGCTGTGGGTGTGGCAGCAAACCGAGTCGGCAACGGCGGTGGCGCTAATTTTGTTTTTTTACCAGCTGCCGCAGATTGCGATCGCGCTCTTTTCCGGTCTCCTAATTGACCGTATCTCCCGTAAACTCTTACTGATTATCAGCGACACTGGCTCTGCCTGCTGCACTATTTCCGTTGGCATTCTCGCCATTACCCAACTATTACAGGTATGGCATTTATACGTGATTGCCGCCGTTATCGGCTCATTTGGCCATATTCAATCTCTCACGTACACCACCATTGTCCCGATGCTGGTTCCCCCAGAGCAACATGTGCGGGCTACGGGCCTAGGGGCGATGGCAGGCTACAGTAGCGGAATTTTTGCGCCCGCTCTGGCGGGGGTGCTGTATCCACTGATTGGGCTATTTGGCATTACGGCCATTGATATGGGAACATTTGCGATCGCAGTTCTCACCCTGCTATTTGTCACCATTCCTGCCAGTCATCATAAAGACAACACAGAGACCACGGCTCTCTGGCAAACCATCACGTTTGGTTTCCGCTATATCTTTAACCATCCAAACCTGCGGGCCATGGTAATTGTGCTCTCCTGCTTCGCTTTTTTAGATCAAATCGGAGCAACAATCTATCAACCGATGATTTTGGCCCGTACTGGTGGCGATGCCAAACTGTTAGGCACTATTGTTGCCGCCGCTGGCGTCGGCGGGCTTATCGGTGGCGGCATCCTAACTGCCAGCGGTGGTTTTCGCAACCCCAGACGAGGCTTGCTGATCGGTATGCTCAGTGTGGGTATCGGTAAACTAGTCTTTGGGTTAGGTCAAAGCCCAATTGTCTGGACCGGTGCCCGCCTGGGCACATCCGTCAGCGAAGCGATTACTTTTAGCACCTACACCACCTGCTGGTATGCCATGGTTCCCTCTGACCTACAGGGACGAGCTTTTGCCGCCGATCACCTGATTAGTCTGGTTGTCGGAGCATCTGCTAGCCTGGTGGCCGGACCGTTAGTCGACTATGTTTTTGAACCCGTTGTCCGAACATCGGTCCTTGGCTCTGTCATGGGTGACGGCGCAGGTATCGCTTTACTTTACGCGATAGCGGCTATTGGTATACTTTCAGTAGGGATATTCGGCAAACATCAGCTGGGGTAATCGGCGGTTCGATTCACTCTTTGCTCAACAATCTTTAGCATTACCTCGCAGATCCTAAAACCGCGAGATGCGCCCAAATTCATCGCCTTTGAGTAAATATACTTAAAGTTATATGTTTAGTTTGTAAACAATACTTTCAAATAGCAGCTCTTGACTTCTATTCTTATTAATAGCGGACGAGCAGTAGAGCACCTCTGTCAATTACCTAATGTTGTCTTTTTGAGAAACTGAAACCTTTAAAACCTCGTCCTCGCTCTATACAGATCTGAATCAATAGAGGTGCTTTTTAACGACTCATCTATCTAGTAAGGATAGTCAAGTTCTATGCAATAAGCATTACTAGAGCCTAAAGGTTGCCGATTCATACCCCATAGCAACATAGATGACGTTCCAGGTGCTTGGATAGTCATTGAGCGGTTATGGAATTCTTAAAAATGACAACGCTTACTTGCTAATGTTGAGCCTAAGAGCAGGAAAGTTTTCCCATAAGGAGAAGCTTAGCCTTATCGTTTCGTTAATTCAGAAATAACTTTTCCTAAAGCTCAGCTGCTTGAGTGCAGTTGTCCTTTGATCTTTTTGGGATGGCGATGTCAACAGCCTTCTTTAGGAAATAGTTGTATTCAGAATTACCGTGCTGCCCTACTTGGAACAAGGCTTCCAAATGGAGGGCACAAACCACACGTAAATTAATTTAAGAGAAGGATTTGCCGATGAGTATCATAGCTAAGGTAATTGCTCAGTCTGACCGTGCCGATCGATTTCCAGGGAGTGCTGAACTGACTCAGCTTCAAGACTATTTCAATAACAGTAGTGCGCGCATTAGCGCTGTCCAAAAACTCGCTGCTAACCAGCAAAAAATTGTCGATGAAGGCAGTCAGCGATTTTGGGCTCAATGTCCTAATACGCCGAGTAATCGGGGGGATGCCCAAAAAACTGCTCTTTGCCAGCGCGATCAGGGATGGTACATCCGCTTGGTGAGCTACTGCGTTTTGGCAGGTAACGCTAAGCCTCTAGAAGATATCGGTCTAGATGGCATGCGTGATATGTATGTCTCTCTAGGAGTTCCCCTAGCTAATTTAAAAATAGCCATGGGCTGCTTAAAATCAGTGGCCCTAGGTCTCTTAAGTTCTGAAGAAGCCGCATTGGCTGGACCTTACTTCGATCAGCTAGTCCGGGCTTTTTAAGCGCTACTCCATTTAAGTCTTTTGAACCAAGATTCAAACGCCAATAATTGTTTTTCTCTTTCAGAAAACCATAATACCTATGCAAGACACAGTTACGGCTATCATTAACCCCGCGGATGAGAAAGGGAATTATGTTGAGGGAGAAGCCCTCGACAAACTCAAGCAATACTTCCAAACTGGAGCTGTACGGGTCAAAGCGGCTACCCAGATTGGGTCCAGTGCTGCCAATATTGTTAGCGACACTGTAGCCAAAAGTCTTCTATATGGCGATATTACGCTTCCTGGCGGCAATATGTACCCAACTCGACGCTATGCAGCGTGCCTGAGAGATTTAACGTACTTTTTGCGCTATGCCACCTATGCCATGCTGGCAGCTGATGCGTCCATCTTGGATGAGCGTATCTTAAGTGGCTTAAAGGATACTTACGCTTCCCTTGGCGTCCCAATTGAGCCTACTATTCAGGCACTACAGGCAATGAAGGACGTTGTAACGCAACGAGTAGGGACTGAAGCTGGTCAAGAAATGGATGTCTATATCGACCATATTATCACGGGGTTAGGCTAAGTTTCTTGCCTGAGGTAAAGGGCCTGTCCTTACGGATGGGCCTGCTTAAAAACATTTTTTCAGTCAACCTATTGCCATGTACGCTTCCACTAAAAACCAGGAGTCATATTCCTGGTGGGCGGGGAATGCCCGCTTTATTGACCTGTCAAATACATTTATTGTCGCCCATGTGGCCCAGGCAGCTTTGATCATGCTGTGGGCTGGGGCGTTTACCCTGTATGAGCTAGCTGCTTACTCAGCCAGTGAACCACTCTATGGGCAAGGATTAATCTTGTTGCCTCATCTAGCAACTCAGGGGTGGGGTGTTGGCCCAGGTGGTGACATTGTCGATACCTATGTTTGGTTTGAGATTGGTGTAATTCACATCGTAGCGGCTGTTGTGCTGGCCGGGGGAGCCTATTTCCACCGATCTAAATTACCAGCGAGCCTGATGGCAGCTCCGGGAAATGCTTCAAAGTTTCATTTTGAATGGCAAGATGCTCGAAAACTAGGCTTTATTTTGGGGCATCATCTTGTTTTCTTGGGTTTGGGGGCATTATTACTCGTAGCCAAAGCTCAGTATTTTGGTGGTTTGTATGATGCCAATATCGGGGACGTCAGACTGGTGACATCACCCACACTTGATCCAGCCGCTATTTGGGATTATAAAACTCATCTGTTTGATATTAACAATCTAGAAGATTTAGTCGGCGGCCATATTTATGTGGCTGTGTTGCTAATTGCAGGTGGAACCTGGCATATTTTGGTGCCCCCCTTACGCTGGGTTGAGCGAGTCTTTCTCTTTTCGGGAGAAGGGATCTTGTCATACTCGTTGTTTGGTATTGCGCTGGCAGGGTTTGCGGCGTCATACTACTGTGGCTTTAACACGTTGGCCTATCCAGAAGAATTTTACGGTCCTACGTTAGAGCTAAAATCGGCATTTTTACCGCGCTATTTTGAAGTTCAGCCTACCCTCACAGAGGGGTACACGGCTCGTATGTGGTTGGCCAATGCTCACTTTTATTTGGCCTTTTTCTTTTTACAAGGGGGCCTATGGCATTATCAGCGGGCGATGGGCTTCGACCTCAGTAGTCTGAGGGAAACCTGGCGACAAAATATGGAGTTCTCTAGTGACAATCCTACGCTAACCTATCAGTGTTCAGGCATGTCACCGTCTCAATCCCTATCGCTTCTCCAGTATGGATTACCGCAGACTGAGTTGCAGTCTTGGCTAAAACAAGAGCAACCTTTTGACGATTATTGTTATCGTCCGTCTAAAGGGATTGACCAACCGAGCCTAACAACGATTAATGGGATCGAGAGGACACTTTATCAGACGACCTATCATACTCAAAAAGAAAGCTTTTATCAGGCTTCTAAACAGCCCGATACTGAGACAATGTTCAGCTATGGTAGCCGTAACTCGTCAGGGCTTTATGAACAGCCAAAGACTCTGGCAAAGATGTCTGCTTACTCTCAACCGATTGCGGCGGTAGTTTACGAACCAAAGCGCGATCTCAACCCATAAAAGCTGCCTGACTTTGCGTTGAGTGTATGTTTCCGATGAGACGGATGGTTAACCCCCATCCGTTTTTTTATCGATAGCTTTGCGTAGCCCTATTAGGATATCGCGTAGCTCTCAAGTCACTGGGGGCTGTGACAAACCCGACCTGCTTTTAGTTCAATCACCTGATCGGCCCGCTGAAGAATAGCAGGACGATGGGAAACAGTCAGGTAGGTAGGCGTATAGTGCGGTGAGGATATTTGAGCATGCGGCTCAAGCAAACTGTCCCAAAGCTGTTGCTCGGTTTCCACATCCAGGGCGCTGGAAAGATCGTCAAAGATCAGCAGTTCAGTCTGGCGTACAAGCATACGAGCCGCTGCCAGCCGCTGTTTTTGGCCACCGGAGAGACGCACGCCACGGGTTCCAATGGGGGTGTCCAATCCCTGAGGCATTTTGGCCAAGTCGGGGGCAAAGGCAGCTACGGAGAGCGCCCGGTTGAGCTGGGTTTCTAGGGACTGATCTTGAGAGATATTGGTCATTCCCAGTAGCAGGTTTTCTCGTAGAGATGCGCTAAAAAGTTGCGGAATCTGTGGGGTATAGGCCGCATGGGGAGGCACTAAAAAATTGGCCGGATCATGAATCTCCTGATCGTTCCAGATGATTTTGCCAGACTGTTGGGGTAGCAACCCAAGGAGAACGCGGAGTAAGGTCGTCTTTCCGGCGCCCACTGGACCTGTGATCACGGTCAGACTGCCGCGAGTCAAGGTAAAGGAGACATTGGTAATGCCATTGCCCCGTTGCGAATTGCCAGTGGGGTAGTGATAGGTGAGGTCTCTTAGCTGCAGCGTGTGCAGCGGTTGAACCGTTCGCAGCGGTGGCGAATCGGGCAGCGGCGACTGAGCACCCAGGATAGGTTTGACATAGAGGGGCAAAGACTCGGTAATCGGACGGCTCACCAGCCCATCCATCCGCTCAAATGAGACTTCACTTTGCTGAACAATGGCGAAGAAGCCGCCTAGAAAGGCAAAAAAGTAGGTAACAAAGGTTAAATAATAAACAAACAGGGCAAAATCACCCACGGTGAGACTGTCCCCCAGGTTCTGAGCTGCCACCAGTAAGATCAGCCCCGTGCCGAAGCTGACAATGGTTTCAAAGCCAGCACGGAGCAATGCGTTAAAAACCTGCTCACGAACCTTAAACTGCCGCCTGCGATCGCATCGCTGCTGCAGCTCATTGAGCATTGGGGCCTCAGCCCCGGCCACCTTAATGGCCTGGACTGCTGTAAACAGTTCGCCAATCAGCCCCGTGACCTGTTGGGTAGCCTGGCTGCTGGTGCGGCGGTAGTGTTTGAGGCGATGCTCGGCTCGATGGACCAGGAGTGCGATCGCACACAGCGGCAAAAATACCAGCAGCGTCATTCTGGCATTGACCCTCAGCAGCAGCCCCACAGACACCAGGGCAAAAACGGTCTCTGCAAAAATCTCATTCGTAGATACCGTTGTGTTTTCAATCTGCAGAGCGTCGTCACGGAAGTAGGTGAGCAGTTCTCCAGGGGACGTTTGCTTACCACGGGTACGCCCCGCTACTAGCTCAGCTCCGGGTCGATGTAGCAACCCCAGCAATAAGTTATGGCGTACTAAGCCACTCATCAGAAAACGGTGCTGAGTTTTGGTAATACGCCCGAGAAAGATAACGACAACCCGCGCTGTTCCTGCCGCTAGCAGCAGGGCGATCCACACCCAGGGTGATTCGCGGGCTGGCTCAGTGAGGCCATTAAAAAATTGTTGGATCAGCAGCCCCGGAACAATAGGCAGCCCGACGATGCCTAACCACAGCAGCGTATCGACGCAGTATAGGCGCTGGGCGTAGCGAATCATGTGCCAGAGACGTTGGTAGATAGGCATGGGGTGGAGGGGTGAGATAGGAGTCAAGTAGCTTTGTCGTTTTAGCTCAGATTACTCAATTCATCTGCATTAGCTGCGAAAATCGAGAGCGGGGATCGCGGACTAGGGAGTTGCGATCGCCATATTCTAGCGGCTGCCCATTGTCCAAAATCAAAATCTGATCGGCCCGCTCTACAGTTTTGAGACGGTGGGCGATAATAATCCCTGTCCGATTGTGCAATAGCCGCTCTACCGCCTGTTCAATTAGCTGTTCCGTCAGCGGGTCTAGACGCGAAGACGCCTCGTCTAAAATCACCAGCCCCGGATCTTTGAGAAACACTCGCGCAAATGCCAACAGCTGCGCCTGACCTGCCGAAAGACCACCGCTATCAGCACCGAGTTGGGTGTCCAGTCCCTGGGGCAGTCCCTCCAACCAGGGAATAAGTCCAAGCTCATCTAACGTGGCTAAAATTTGTCGATCCACAATGTGAGGGTTAAAAAACGTCAGGTTGTTACGCACCGTTGTTTGAAACAGCTGTACATCCTGCGTGACTAATCCTACGTGGTGCGGCAGCTCCCGCAGTGGCACCTGGGCTATATTCACACCACCGAGCAAAATCTCGCCTTGCTGAATGTCGTAAAGTCGCAGCATCAGGCGAGCCACCGTACTTTTACCGCTACCAGTACGTCCTAACAGTCCGAGAATCTGTCCCGCCGGCAGGTAAAAATTGAGATTCCGTAGTGTAGCCTCGTTCTCTCCATAGCCAAAGCCAATGTTTTCAAACCTGACCGACAGTGCCCCGTTGGGTAATACTGCCTGCCCGTCAGAAGTTTGCTGAGCGCGATAGCTGAGTAGGTCTTGGATACGTTGAAAACTAGCAGCAGCTTGTTGAAACTGTTCAAGCTCTTCTCGGATGGTTTCGATGGGTTCTTGGAGCTGTGTCGTGTAATAAAACAACAGATAAACGGTCCCAATGGTAATGGCCTCTCGATACCAGAGATACGCTCCCAGAGAAAGCGCCAGCGCATTACCTAGGGTAAACAATCCTACCGTGCCCCCCCACAAAAGAGTGCTGGTAAACCGAGCCCGGTGGAAGGCGGCCAGCCACCGTCGCAAGATGCGATAACAGCGATTCATCACATAGTTAACCGCGCCGTTAGCGCGAATGTCTTCTAATCCGCTGAGGTGTTCGACCACAAAGCCATAGAATTCGGCACTGATTTCGCGGTAAACCCGCCAGGGAACAATAGCAATTGTTTGCAGGTAGCTCAGCAGGCCAAAAGAGACTAGCGCAAACACACTCAACCCCAGCCCAGCACGCCAGTCTTCAAACCAGAGGACGCTCAAAATACCGAGCACGAGTAGACCATTACCCACAACCTGGAGAACAAACTGGGAGAAAAAGCGAGAGAGGGCATCGACGTCTCCATCTACTCGTTCTACGAGTTCGCCGGGGGTGTGGGTCTTGTGAAACGCCAGGTCTAAATCGAGGCAGTGCTTGGCTAAATCTAGCCGTAGCTGATTGGTGGCATACCAGGCTAGGGTTTCACTCAGGTAGGTGGCTGCGATCGCAAGTCCCTGACGCGCCAAAGAGATCCCCATAAACCCCAGGGCCACCATAGCCAACCGCTGCTGTGCCCCGCCCGCTAACGCCGTATCAATAAAGTAGCGTAGTATCTGCGGATTTAGCACCTGCAGACCGATGCTGGCCAGCAATGCCAAAGACATCCACACCACCCGCTGTCGCTGTGGTCTGAGATACGTCAGCCAGAAATGGCGATAGGATGCTTGGTTAACCAAGTGCTGCTCCTTTGAAATTCGTAAACGCAGGGAGAGTGTAGCGGAAGACCTTGCTTTAAAGGAGCCCCAAACGCAGTTTTTTGATACGTACCCGGAATGAATTTAGTTGCCCACGTCAGGATTTGCCCGGCACAGCCCTACCATCAGGTAACATGGCATACTCTTAATAAGAAGGTTTCCCATTAGTTTAGATTGGGCTAGCAGGTATGACTCAGCGGTTGACCTTAAGTCGTTGGGATGAATGGTTCGATCTAGGCAGCTGGCAAGATCCAAGACTGCTGCACGCCGATCCGTCTGACCGCATCTTGCTCTGCCCGAGCGCCTTGGGTGACGGTTACTATCAGAACATTTTTTTAGAAGACAACATCACCCTGGTGATTCTTGACTATCGGCTCCATGATGATTTGGTGCTAGATGTGGCGGGGGAGTGCGATCGCATTGAATTTGAATTTCAGCTAGCCGGTCCCCAGTCCGGTTATAGCTTTTTTGTGCCCTACTTTGGCCTACCGGAGATAAACATTAAACATGCTCGCAAACGGTACTTCAAAGTAGAGGTTTTCTTTGAACCACCGATATTAAATACCTATTTTCAAGCCGTACTCAAACGCTTTACCCCTAGAGATCAGCAAGTAGCTACCACCGCAATGCAAGCCCTACATCGTTTTTGGGACAGTGGATCTAGAGACATATTCGAGCAACTGATACCCAAGCAGCTCGACATTTTTTCATTAGACTACGCTACTCGCGCTCCGATCACAGCCGCCATGGAAACTATCCTTGGGCAAATCCTCCGCTGCCCTTACCGTGGCACAGCTCGACGGAGCTACCTCAAACAAAAAGCGCTGGAGCTGGTGGATATGCGGTTAGCCGCCATGACGCGACCCAGACTGCCATTGGATGAACTCAATCACATCTATCAAGCTGCCGCATTTTTGAGAGAGAATTTAACCAATCCGCCGACGGTTGAACTATTAGCCCGACACATCGGCACCAATCGTCTCAAAATCAATCAGGGATTTCACCAGGTCTATGGCACCACACCCTTTGGCTATTTAAGGGACTATCGCCTCACCCAAGCCAAGCGTCTACTGATGACCTCAGAGCTATCCGTCGCCCAGGTTGCGGCGGCTGTGGGCTATAGCAGTCGCAGCCGCTTTGCCACCGCATTTCGACAACGTACTGGCATCAACCCTAAGACATTTCAGCTACAGACGTGGCCCTATGCCAGCTGAACCGCGATCAAAAAAAATGCGTCTAGGGCGCAAAAATCCTAGAAATAAGCGACCGGCTCCCCTAGCCTAGTTGACACTAATTCGCTTTTAGACCAATGGGTTCAACTGTTGGTCGGCTATGGTGTGGGGGAAGTCATGAAACGGTCATTGTTGGGTCTAAATCTGCTGTTGTTGGCTATAGGATCTCTAATTGTTTCTCAGCAGGCACTGGGGCAGATACCAGAGGTTGGGACAGCAACAACGCTAGCTCAGGCAGAAGAGACAGAAGCAGAGGAGGAAGAAAACCAAGAAGACTCGTTGCGGATTGTGGTCACGGGCGAAGAGGGCAGCCGCTATGTTGAACCCAATGCCACCACCGGAACCCGTACGGATACGCCCCTGCGGGATATTCCTCAATCGATTCAGGTGATTCCCCAGGAGGTGTTAGAAGATCAGCAGGTGATTCGGCTCAATGACGCACTGCGTAATGTTAGCGGTGTTGTTGCCGGTTCTAATGATCCTAGGGGACAGCGGTTTAATATCCGAGGCTTTGATAGCTCATCAATTTTGCGAGATGGCTTTCGTCTCACCAACGGCTCATCGGGGAATAGCGGTTTTCCTGAACTGGCTAATATTGAGCAAATTGAAGTACTCAAAGGCCCGGCTGCTATTTTGTTTGGGTCTGTTGAGCCCGGCGGTGTGATCAACCTGGTGAGTGAGCAGCCCGAAAGTGAGCCCGCTTATGAAGGCAGTGTTCGCGCTGGCAGCCGAGGTTTATTTGAAGGTAGCCTGGATGCCACCGGCCCGCTGACCGAAGACGGTCGGGTGCTCTATCGCCTGAATGCACTCTATCGCAATGAAGACTATTTTCGTGACTTTGACACTGATATCAATCGCTTTTTTGTGGCTCCTGTAATTAGCTGGGCCATTAGCGATTCCCAAGGGGATAGCTCCGCTTCACGCACCGACCTCACCCTTGATCTCGAATATCGCGACGATGAACGTCCCTCGGATTTTGGCTTAGTCGCCATTGGCGATCGCGTAGCCGATGTTCCCTTTGACCGAGTCTTTGGAGAACCCGAAGACATTTTTGAAGGAACATTTCTACGCACGGGCTATCAGCTAGAACATCGCTTTAACGATAGTTGGAAAGTTCGTAACGCTTTCCACTATACCCGCTACGAATCTGAATTTAGCGGTGCAGGCGGTGGCCGACTCAACGAAAATACCGGCACCCTGCTACGCAACTTTATCTCCCTCTCCCAGCCTAGCGACACCTTTGAAGTACAGCCCAACGTAGTGGGCGAATTCTCCACCGGGTCCATTGACCATACCTTACTAGCCGGTTTTGACTTTTACCGCCGTGAAGAGACTGGCGTAGGCTTAGGAAATTTTAGAGCCTTTGCTCCCATCAATATCTTTGACCCGGTCTATGGCCTCACGCCCCGCCCAGACTTTAGCCAAGAACCTGTCTTTATTGATAGTGATACCAACATCAACTCTTACGGTTTCTACGTGCAAGACCAGATTGCCCTGTCAGATAACCTAAAGGTGCTGGCCGGTCTACGCTACGAAACCTTTGACCAAGAAACCATTGCCCGCCCCTCCGCCTTTAGACCTGTAGCCTCAGAGACCAACACCAGCGACGACGCCTTTAGCCCGCGTTTGGGCATCGTGTATCAGCCGGTAGAACCCCTATCTCTATTTGCCAGCTACAGCCGCTCATTTAGTCCCAACTCAGCCCAAACGGTCAATGGCGATGTCATTGAACCCGAAACCGGTGAACAGTTTGAAGTGGGGGCACGAGCCGAGCTGCTAAACGGTCGCTTTATTGCCAGCCTGGCCTATTTTGATATCACCAAGCAAAATGTCTCCACACCCGATCCTGATTTTCCCACATTTGCGATCGCAACCGGCGAACAACGCAGCCAGGGCATCGAAGTAGACCTGATCGGCGAACTTACTCCCAGCTGGAACCTGATCGCCAACTACGCCTACACCGACGCCAGAATCACCTCCGATAATAGCGGCCTAGAAGGAAACAAGCTCTTCAGCGTCCCTGAAAACAACTTTAACCTATGGACCACCTATGATGTGCAATCAGGCCCTTTGGAAGGATTAGGTCTGGGCATCGGCTTCAACGTTGTCGGCGAACGCTTTGGCGATAACGACAACAGTTTTGAACTAGACAGCTATTTCCTCACCAACGCCGCTATCTCTTATCAGCGTGATAACTGGCAAGTTGGCTTTAATATTCGCAATCTATTTGACGAAAACTACATCGAAAGCTCTGAAAACAAACGTGACTCAGAAATTAACCCTGGCGAGGGATTTACTCTCATTGGCTCATTTTCTATAGACTTTTAGTGAGAAAAATCTGGGTGGTTTTTATGATTGATAATCAGTTTATAGCCGGAGCAGCGTAAGTAATTGGAGAAAAGCAAAACCGGCTGCTTGGGGTCCCTCCGAGTTCCCCAAACCCCCATGGGCAGGGCCGGAACGCCGCCCTACAACCCAACGTATTAGATTGTCCATAATTGCAATAGGTTAGGGGGTTACGGCGGGGTCGATTATGTTTATTCTGGCCTGGTTATTGCGAAGGGTTTGGAGCGTACAGTTCAAGTTGTGAAACGGTTTTTAAGATTATGTTGTTGATTAAAAAGCTCCTCTATTGGATAATCTTAGGCTGTCTGACTGCGGTCCTCGCAATTGGCTGTGGTGCTTCCAATCAAACCATCAGTACTCCCACGCTTTCAGAAACCTGTCGCACAATCAACCACGATGCCGGTACGACAGAGATCTGCGATGTCCCCAAAACTATAGTTTCCCTTAGCGCCCATGTCCTCGACCTACTCCTCGCTCTAGATCAGCAACCCGCTGCCTACGTCACCCCAGTCAGCCTGCACCGGGGCGACACTTTTGACAATCCAGCTCAACAAATTCCCTACCTGGGCCATAAAATTACCACCCAACCCCTCAATCTAGGCAGTGCCCAAGAACCCTCCATAGAAAGACTCACCGCCCTAGAACCCGACTTAATTTTAGGAGAAACCCGCAACGCCGATGAATACAAACTACTCTCTCAAGTTGCGCCCACACTGCTGTTAGCGGACCGGACCGTCCCAGGACAATGGCAAGAGCATCTGACCATGATCGCCAACGCCTTGGGACAGTCCGAAAAGGCTGATGCGATTATTCAAGACTATCAAGTGACCATAGAGCAGGCTCGCCTTGACCTTGCAGACGTGACTGCAGCCCACCCCAACATATTATTGTTAGGAGGCAATCGATTAGAAGAAGGCTTTTATGTCATCCAAGCCAACAGCTACCTAGGAAACTTATTAGAAACCGTTGGTTTTACCATAGTGTCGCCTCCCTTGCCCACTGGCACGCCTAATGCTCCTGTGTCTTTGGAAGCGTTGCCAGATATGAACAGTGCAGACTCCATTATTATCCTCGGTTTCAACACCGATCTCAACGATCCGACAATCAAGCAGGTACTGGTCGCAGGTGAGCAGTCCATAGAAGAGATTGCAGAAGATCATCAGATAAAAGCTATTCAACAAAGCTGGCAGGAAAATGCGATCGCACAGTCTCTCACCGCCAGCCAAGAAAATCGCGTTTACTTTACCACCTATGCCAAATGGAATGGCCTTAACGGTCCTACAGGGAATGAACTGGTGCTAGAGCAGCTGAGTCAGTTTTTTGCAGAGTGAGTTGCTGATTCAGATATCCGAGTCTGTTCTTTGAACTATCATCCTTACCGCTCGACCTTCTTCTCCCCACGGGGCAATATTGGTCATCTGGAGAACCAGGCTGTCGTCCGGTCTCTGGGAGAGCTTACTACGCCAACCCCAGTCAGGACCTGATGGGACTGAATATGAAGATTCGACAGTGAAAAGTCCCCAAGCATCACTGAGATATTTACAGTACACAGGCTCCGGCTGATGCCAGCTATCTGTCCATGTTGCACCGCCATCGTTGAATATAAAAGACCCCATTTTTGTTTCGCCTTCGTAAGCCCAAGTGTAAGTTAAAACTCTTGACTCAATGGCTAGAATACATTCACTAACATCAACGTCATTACCGCTGGGATCAAGCCACAGCTCAGCCTCTCCCTTCCATTGACTTCCCTGGAACTCATTGAGCCATGATTGCAACATGTTTATTGTCCTTGAGATTCGCTCAACTCCACCATACTTAACACCCCGGTTTAACTGTGTCAAAAGCTATGGATGGATAAACCGTAAATACTGAAGTGCCGAGTGAGTGTCTGCTTATGATTTAGTGGGCACGGCTTACGCTACCGAGTGGGCAAACTCTTTGATTTCATCGCTGGAGCACAGGCGAATAAACCGGATGTGGCTCCAGCGTGGGTCTACGTGGTACGCAAGCATTTTTTGGCGTTTGGGCTGGTATTGAGTGACAATCCACCACAATAAAGATTCTTCTTTGCGCCAAACCATCAACTGCGGCCAGAACTTTTCATAGTTTGTTCCCCATAGTAATTCATTGGTTCGCCAGCGATGCCATGAGCGTTTGAGCATACGCCAAACTAATTGATAAAGCGGTAGATCAAGCCATAGGATTGTTTCAAGTCGAGGCCAAAAGACTTGTTGAGAGAATTTGGTATAGGAACCTGCGACTACCCAAGCATCTCCCACCGTGGCTTTTTGTATACGTCGAATCAACTCATCAGGATCGGTGTCGTTTAAGCCAACCCAATTTGGCTCCCAGTTTAGTGCATCTAACTCAACAAAGGGCACATTCAATGAAGCAGCCAGCTGACTACCTAACGTACTCTTGCCAGAGCAGCTGTTGCCAATAATTAAGATTCGCTGTCCAATGCTCTTAGACTGAACAGAAGGACTGTGTTTCTCTGTCATGTTGTCATTCCAGAAATGACTTGGTGTAGTTCTTCTATGGTTCGACCCTTCTGCTCAATCTTTGTAACATAGAGCGGATAAACTAGGTGAGCGTCATATTCGCGATACGCTCGTTGTGATCTTTGGTGGTCTTCATGGCGGTTTTGCAATCGCCTACGCAGCGAGTAACGGTAGATGTAGGAGATTCCAGTACGGGTAACGGTAGAGTTCAACGGCGGCAATGGCTTTTGACTTTAATCAACTGCTTGTGCTCCGCCGTTGCAACGAAGTGTTAGCCTCAAAGGGAAAGCAGACATCTTGAGTGTATATTTTATCAAGAGACTTTAAGCAGTCTTCTCAGTTATCTTTGCCTGAATTACTAGAAGCATGTTTACTCTCCTGTGACGTCGCCAAGAGAAGTTTAGCAATCTCGATTTTAGCTTCTATAAGCTCCTCTGCAGAATCAGTGCGATCCGATTCCTTAATCCCATCTAATATCTGCATTGCCATACCTACTGAGTTAATTCTTTCTAAGGTCTCAGTGTACTTATTCGCTTGTGAAATTGTTGATTTATATATAAACAAAAAGGTTGCACCAATAAATTGAGTTATGACACCAGCAATACCTCCAACAATTGCAACTGTAATACTTTCAGGCTTTTGGTAAGCAAGTGTTATACCAACTCCAACTAATCCCAAACCAAGTAACATGACTGCAACACTTAGTCTGAAAATCCAATCAACTTGCTTGAGATTACGATTGAAATAGGCTGAAAGTGTTGAATTTGCTATGTCCCAGGCAGGTTTTATCTTGTTGGGATTCTCTCGTGCACGTTGCTCTGCATCTTGATAGTTAGTTCTGACAATAGATGTTAAGTTATCAGGGATATTATCTAAAATAGCCCAAGCGATTAGGCCAAGGACTCCACTAATAATTGCTATAGAGCCAGCTCCAGATAAGTCATACGAATAGAAGAACAGGTTTATCTGTGGCATAATCGCCATTGTAAAACCGAGCCCAGTTAGAAATAAAAAGAAGAGCCCCAAGAGGTGGAGCCTACCAGCTCTGTTAGTGAAATCAATTCTAATTGACCCTAAGTAATACCATATCCCAATTAACTCGTTTGTTGAATTCTTGACTATTCTTAGGAAGGGATTTGATCGTTCTGGTCGAGAAATATAATTTCTTAGAACGCCTCTCTTAATCAAGTCATTAAAAATGCCATTTCTTGTTTTATCATGCTTGATATATATTCCTCTACCTTGTAACTTAATATCAATTAAAACATCTCTTATTTCTTGCCCCCGCTCCCAACCAGTTTTTACAAGAGCATATCGACTAATCTCATCATCGAAGTGTGTTTCAAGATTCACAGTCCTATGAGTAGGAATAAAATTTGCGTGATGGAAGATAGTTTGTTTTATAGCTTCTTTGTGAGCCGCAATAATAAGATCCTGCTCTTCGGCGTTGCTAAAGAGCAGGATGAATTTAGCAAGCAGCGTATTGAACTTAGAGGCTTTGAAGAAATAGCTCATACCTAGAATCAGCAATGCCTGCTCTTCTATTGGCAAAGGAATCTCAGATTCGTTCATCAGTTAATTCATACTTTTTTAGTTCAGTTGTCCTTAACCACCGGTAAGGCAGACACTCCTTGCAGGTTAACTACTATGTATACGGAAAGTTTCTGGATAATATCTTTCAGGTCAGAGTTATCCAGAAAGTTTCTGGATAAACACCCTATAAGCAGATAACCCAGAAAGTTTCTAGATAATACCCCCAGAGTCGGAGTTATCCAGAAAGCTTTAACCTCTCTTTAATAGTTAAAATGAATTCTTGAGCCCCATCTACCAAGACCTATCAGATATCTTATTGGGTCACTAAGAACACCCTTACTCGTTGGAGTCCATATCTGCCGTTTTTGACAGTTGAATCCGTGAAATGAGCATTTTCCTGCTCAGAAGTCTCTCTTAGGTGCCTTGATAACAGAGTAATACGGCCCGCTTGACGAAAGCCTGGCTTCCGGTCTACAGTTACTCAATGCTGCAGTGCAGCTGTTCTACTAGAACCTAATAATTCGGCACCATCGGCAGGTGCTGGTAACACCTAACCGATGGCTGACCCGTAGATTCCATAGCAATCCTTGGGCTGGGCTTATTATGCCTCAACCCCTGCGATTTGCCATACATCGCGGGGGCTGAGTCGTTAGGTTCTGGCTTTCCTTGTCGTATCTGGAGAACCAGAACCATGTTTCAAGACTCCACACAGGGCGCTGATGCGCTCACTAATCAATCTGCTCCGCTGCCAGAATCTTCCTACGAAAGTGGACGGCATCTGCTGATGGGCAGTTTGACCTTTGTGCAAACCACCATCAAGCTGCTGCATAAGCTCAATTACACCGAGCCCAACGACTGGAGCCGTCCGCTACCTACCGGACGCCCCAATGAAGTGATGGCAATTTTGACCAAAAAGGTGAAGATTAGCTAGGGTAAGTGCGATCGCATCTAACTAGGTGCGATCGCACTGTCCTCAAAAAGTTATGCCAGATTGACCATGGCACTAAAATAGAAACACTGCATCAGTTTTGCCATGCCTGCACGCGATATCTTTCACAAAGCAGTAAAAATAGCTTTACAGAAAGATGGATGGGTCGTAACTCACGATCCATTAACAATTGATTTAGCTGATGGGCAGCTTCAGGTAGATCTGGGAGCTGAACGATTGATTGCAGCGTACAAAGACAAACAGCAAATCGCTGTGGAAATCAAAAGTTTTATCGCTCCTTCAGCTATTTCTGAGTTTCATACAGCCCTAGGACAATACTTAAATTACAGGGTAGCTCTAAAGGTAAGAGAGCCAGAACGCTTGCTCTATTTAGGTATTTCTATAGAAATATATGAAGGGTTTTTCTGTCGTCAGCTACCCCAGTTAAGCCTACAGGAGTATCAAATGAAGCTTGTTGTCTTTGATCCAACTAGTGAGGTAATTGTGAAATGGATAAGCTAGCAAACCGCCGTCAGGTTGTTAAAGATCTCCTGAACAACTACGCTCAGATAAAACCAGCCTATGGCAATATCGAGCGCCATACTATTTTTGATCAAGAACAGAACCGCTACCAACTTATCAACATAGGCTGGGAAAATTGGCGGCGGGTTTATGGCTGTCTAATTCACATTGATATTCGCTCAGACGGAAAGATTTGGATTCAATATGATGGGACGGAGGCAGGAATTGCTAATGAGCTGGTTGAAATGGGCATTCCGAAACAAGAAATTGTGCTGGCGTATCAATCAGACTATTTAAGAAAATTAACTGATTTTGCGGTTGGTTAGTTTGAGGGACGTACAGCTGTACTGCAGAAGAGGAAGCTTCCGTCGACGCAGTTTATCTATGTGCAAACGGCTATCAATCAACATCCCTAAAGCGCCAGGTCATTCGTCCAATATTCATCCAACGACAAGCATTGGGGAATCTGCCCCGTATTGTGCATCCAGGATTGCAGACGATCATAGTAATCCGCGCTCATCGAAAAGTCGTGGGTAAAACAAGAGATTGTTGCATTGTAGATCGCTTGCCCGGTCTGATCGCCTGCATAGGCTCCAGTGCGCTGGTCGTAAATGGCTTGGGCCGCTTTGGGATGCTGATGAATAAAGTCAATCCCTCGTCGTAGTACTTTCAAGAATGCCTGTAGGTCCTGTCGCCGCTGTTGCAGCAATTCGGGTGTTGCAATCAAAATCAGCTGGCAAAAATCAGGAACGCCCCAATCTTTGAGGGCAAAAAACTGGGCATCATAACCACGCTGTCGAGCTTCGATCACTTCAAAGTTGTAGAACACCAACGTTGCTAGATCGGCCTTATCTTCAACCAGTGCATCGGTATGCAAAAAGCCATTATC
The DNA here is from genome assembly GCA_050043465.1 of Leptolyngbyaceae cyanobacterium. GTDB lineage: Bacteria > Cyanobacteriota > Cyanobacteriia > Phormidesmidales > Phormidesmidaceae > Leptothoe. Next base: position 58,402 of record JBHJIL010000079.1, on the reverse strand, counting down.
AACAGAGGTGATGGCATTTTCAGTAAAGTCACCGCCATCTGCCTCAATCATGGTTTTGGCGATAGCCCGCCCCAACGCAGAAGGCGCACCGGGGTACTGTAAGCGTTTGCCCACCATATCCTTAGGCCGCTCAATACCACGTCCTGTGAAGTACATAACCCCACCATTGGTATGCAAAAAGCGCGCCCAGCCCACCACAGCATGGCCTTTACCTCGGTCTTCTACCAGATGAACCGGCTCAGTAACGGCGATATCCAGGTTGCCAGCCTGCAGCTCTGCGATCGCATCCACATGCTCTGAGGGTTCAACCAGTTCTAAATCCAAACCAACGTCCGCAAACCATCCTTGCTCAAGACCCACCAACAAAGGCACATGATCCGGATTTAAAAACCACTCTAAGCCCAAACGCAATTTAGACATCGGCCACCCAACAATTAACTCAAGGATTATAGAGCTTTCACAGAGGAACTGTGAGGTTATCCAGGTCCCTAAATCCCCAAGTTTGGGGACTTTGAGGCTTGTTTCCCAGAACTTGGTAGGGTGAATTCTTTCTCAACAGAAAATTCTGGTAACAAGTTTCTGCAAGGGAGCTTGAAAGCTATCTAGGCCCCCAAACCCCAATCCTGGGGGCTTTGAGTCTTTTTCCCCCCAGGATTGGGGGGCTCGGGGGGCCTTGGCTAACGTTTAGCCTCTTTGGACAGTTGCTTGATCACAAAATTCCTTTGGTAACCGAATTAGCCCTACCAAACTTGTGGGGTTGAGGGGGCTTAGATAACCTTCAAACTCATTTACAGAACCCGGCTACTAAATTTCTCTTCTATAAACGAATTCGCCCTATCAGAATTGGGGAACGGAAGGGAGCCTGGATATCTGATAGCTGGGACCACCTACTTACGTGGGGCATCGCCTACTGCCCCCAGCTTGTGGCCAAGAAATGGTCAATATCGGCTTTGAAGGTTGCCAAACACCCTTCATCCAGATAAAACATGTGACCGGCCTCGTAGCATTTGATTTGAATATTATCCCGAAGAGTTGGGTCGAGATTCATATGAGACACGGTGTAGTCTGTAGCAAAGTGGGGCGTGGCTAAATCGTAATAGCCCTGGGCGACAAAGACTTTCATAAAAGGATTTTTTGCGATCGCTTCTCGTAGAGCCGTTGCCGTAGTCGGTAGCTCGCCATTTTCCCATTGCCAGGATTGATTGACAGTCCAACTGAGGACTTCATAGTTGAGATCGGTTTCGATGCCCAGGCTGCGGCGCACGTAATCATTAAATGTGGTCGTAAACGGTGGTTGGATGGCGTAAGCAGCCGGATCAAAGTCAGGGCGTTCGTTAACGGTAAGGGCTTCAATACCGGTGTAGCGGGCATCAAAGCGACCGATACTACGTTTTTCGCTACGGAGTAATTCCTTACAAAACCGAGCAATATTGACCCGTAGATTTGAGCCTAAAACAAAGTCCATATCCACGCCAATATAGCGGGCAAGGGTGGTGGCAATGGTGTGTCGCTCGCTTTCGGGTAGGCGATCGCCTTGCATTAAGGCTAGGGTTAGCTCACGCTCCGACCAGGTTTCCACTTCCTTTAAGAGATCCGTTAGCGGTTTCTGTTGGAGTTCGGGGGCGAGTTTTTTGTGATACCAAGCGGCAGCTGTATAGGTGGGGACAAATAGCGGAAAGGGTAAATCGTCACCGCGTCCAAAAAAGACTGGCCGCAAATCCATCGCATTGGAAATGAGGACAATCCCATTAAAACTAATCCCGAGATCGATCAAATGGCTGGCAAGGCCCGCAGCACGGGTAGTGCCATAACTTTCTCCAGCCAAATAGAGTGGTGACGTCCAGCGTTGATAGCGCGTTAAATACAACCGAATAAATTCACCGACAGAGTGAATATCGCCCTCATAGCTCCAGAATCTTTTATCTTTGTCTTTGTTGATCGCCCGGCTAAAGCCCGTGCCCACGGGATCGATAAAGACCAAATCGGCCCGGTCGAGCCAGGTGTAGGCATTGGCTTGCAGACGATAGGGCGGTGGGGGCTGAAAGCCGTTGGATTCCATCACGATGCGCTGAGGACCAAGGGCACCCAGATGCAGCCACACTGATGAAGAGCCCGGACCGCCATTAAAAACAAAAATCAACGGTCGGGGGGTACTTTCGCCCGTAAGCGTGTAGGCCATGAAGAAAATCTCGGCTTCAGTTTCGCCAAATTCATCCTTGAGAGGAATCGAGCCTGCATGGGTGGTATATTTCAGGGTTTTATTAGGCAGTGCCAATTCCTGTTGCCTTTCTAAGGGCTCGATACTGAGGAGCTGACGTTTTTTTTCTTTTTTTTCTGGGGATTTTCCGGCTTCTGGAGTTCCGTTGGTGTCGGGGGAGTCTTGTGTGGACATGGTGATGTTGGGGTGCGATCGCAGGGTCGGAAATGAGCGTCATGCTCCTGACCCCAATTATATCTTCGGGGCTAATGCGCTGAACAAAGCAGTACTACCAAACAACCCTAGACAACGTGCATAATGTCCTCATACTCTTGAGGACTGAGTATTTTGGGGCTAACAACAGGACTTCCAGAATCTGCCGAAAAGAAGGGGGTGTATTTATAACTACCATCGATACGTGCCCTTAAAACTCTGAACATATTGCGGAGAACCGTGCTGATTAGGTCGGTAGGCTTTGATTCTAGTGCTCCCTTTGCATGTTCTGTGTTGACACGGGTGGATACTGTTCCAAAAGAATTATCCAATGTTGTTTCAGACGATTCTAAACAGTTGTGAACAAGACCGATAAATGACAGTTTATAGCTTGGCAATGTATTGCCGATGGGGGTATTGCAACACGTTGTATACCAACGAAGTAACCCAGCTTCAGTAAGCCGCATACAGGCTAAGGCGTCAGTGCCTTGAGTAAAGGAAATATTTTTGGGCAGTGTCTGTACGATATCTGTTCCACCCTGATAGTCAAGGATTTCACCGCCTAAAAAGTGAGCAAACGCCTGACAGTCTCGACAGTAACATGTGACTCGATTGGCAGCCTTGGGGTCAGCAACATGGCCTTGAAGGTTGCCACATTTGCACTGTATCGGATGGCTCATTTTACGATTTCCTCAGTTAATTAAACAGCAATTGTTAATGCTAATGTTAGAACAAATCAATGGTGGGAAACCTTGCTTGTGCTTGTAAACAGTACGGCTGATATAGAATCTGGCAGGACCTTACACCCGACCCCGCAGACGGCTCAAAATTACGGCTCAAAATTAGTGAGCGTGACCCACTGTTACCCAATTTATGTGTCAATACTCTCAATTTGCCGAAGCCTGCGTATCCCATAGCCTCCCAGGGCCACCACCACACCGCAGCTGGCAAACAGAGTCATCTGTAATGCCATACCAGCACCGGCATCCGTTCCAAAAATAGGCTTCAATGCCTGAGCTAACGGCTTTCCAGACTGCATGGCGGGTTCAAACACATGGTCGGCCAGGGGACCTGCGATCGCAGCCCCCAAGGGCGTGGCCAACTGGGTCAACAAAAATCGCGTCGCAAACACTCGCCCCTGCACTTCTGGCTCCACTTTAGAACGCCAGATCGCCTGGGCGCAGCTGCCAGGAAACGGAGAACAAAATCCGCTGACCAGTGCCGTGCCAATTTTAGTAGTCACATTTTGAGCCAGCGCCAACACAATTAGCCCCACTTTCCATACTGCGCTAAAAAGCAGCACCCCATGGATACGGCGCTTGGGTCCACCCCAAATGCTCAGGGTTAATCCTCCCAACAGTCCGCCAATGCCAAAGAAAGAGAACAGCGTTCCTAAAACAGTGGAGTTACTTCCCAGTCGCGCTAGCACCATGGCGGGCAACAGGGTAAAGCAGGCGCTGTTGATAAAGTTGCTGATTAGAAAAAAGCTAAGCAGTACTTTAAGGCCAGGACGGGACCATAAATACTGGATACCAAATGTTAGCTGCTGCCAGACGGGTTCAGCCGTTTGGGGAGATGCTGTTGGCTGGGGGATGGTGACGGTGGTGAGAGTTGCGATCGCAATCCCAAACGTCACCAAATCAATCAATAAGATCCCACTTAGCCCCGTCACCGCATACACAGCCCCAGCCATGGCCGGAGCAATCACATAGCTACCCGACAGCTGCAATGACTCAAAAGCAGACGCGCGGGCATAGTGTTGTTCTGCCACAATCAGTGACATCGAAGCAGAGTGCGCCTGCCCTTGAATATAGCCAAAGAGACCATTAACTGCACCCGAAACATACAGATGCCAGATTTGTAGATGCCCCGTTAAAAACAACCCCAGCAAGGCAACGGTGGAAAACCCAGCGACGGTGTCTCCCAACAACATTAAATATTTGCGATTAAACCGATCTACCCAAATCCCGGCAAAGGGTGAAATCAACAGTCTAGGGATTTGAGTCACCGCCAGGATAAATGACAGTGGTGTCGCTTGCCCTGTGACTTCCCAGGCCCAAATCGTAATGGCGAAGTTGGTCATCTCAGAGCCCAGCAGGGAGGCGAACTGCCCTAGCCAGATGATTAAGAAGGTTTGCACACGGCCCCCAAAGCTGTCTGTCCCAACCCAGCCTAGGTTAGTCAGTTGACCTCTTTGTATAGGTTTTGGCTCCAAAACGCATTTTTTGCGCTCAAATCATGCTTGGTAACAGCGCCTGGCACTAAATTCTACGTAAGGGACTTGCACATAAAGAAAACCCCGGCTCGAAGAATTGTTGAACAAATCCCTCCCCTTACAAGATACGGTTGGCCAGTGATTTTGTCACTTAGCAAGCCCCTCGGCAGCTCCCTAAATCCCCCTTTCCTGAATGCCCCTTGGGCTATAGTCTGGGGGACTTTGAAGTTGTCTGTTGAATATCCCCTAAAAGGGATAAATCTCTGAAGCCCCCAAAGTTTGGGTAGGGCTGTTTCATTGTCTAGACAGAAAATCTGAAGACATTAAAAGCGCTCATTTGAGGAAAGGCATGCTCTACCTAAAGGTGAGCCAAACAACAATGTGATAACCTGATTAATCGACCCTGCCGTAACCCTGACCTTAATGCAATTGAGAACAATCCAGTAGGCTGGGTCCTAGGGCGGCCTCCCGGCCCTAGCCATGGGGGTTTGGGGAACTTGGAGGGACCCCAAGCAACCGGTTTTGGTTCTCTCCGACCATACTTTGGCTAGGTATGAACGAAGTCATATGTCTTACAGATTTTCTCTGGTGAATACGAAATAACCCTGCCCGAGTTTGGGGGGTTTGGAGCCTGGATAATAGTTGTTCCATAACGGTATCTTATTTTCACGTACATTCCTCAGATCAGCTTCACGCGCTCAAAACTCAATCGAAAAAGAACCCACAAGCGTAAACCCTTCACCCGGTCGATTTTCAATATCTCTAGAGCCCTCGGAACTGTCGATATAGTCCACATCAAATAGGTTACGAAAATTGAGAGCGGCTCGCCAGTTATCTCGTCGATAGGAGACAGCTGCATTGGTCAGGAAATAGTCTTCTAGCACGTAGCTGTTCTCGTTATCACCAAACCGTTCATCCACATAGTTAACGCCAATACCAAATCCTAGACCGGCCAAATCTCCTTGCTGAATTTCATAGTTGGTCCACAGGTTAACATTGTGCTCAGGTACTCCAAAGATACGGTTGTCTTCTAGATCATTATTATCCTCGGTAATATCGGCATCAGTATAGGCATAGTTGGCAACAATGTCCCAACCCGGCAAAATTTCACCAATGATGTCTAGTTCTATACCCTGACTCCGCTGCTCGCCTGTGGCAACAGAAAAAGACTCGCCTGGCAGAGCGTCTGGATCGGCAGTCGCCACATTCTGCTTAGTGATATTAAATAGGGCCAAATTGGCAGATAGGCGGCCTAGATCGGCCCGGGCTCCTATTTCAAACTGTCGTCCTTCCTCAGGCTCTAGGAGATCACCCAAGCGATCTCTGGCTGAGTTGGGTACAAACGATGTGCTGTAGCTGGTATACAAGGAGATATCCTCAGTCGGCTGATATACCAAGCCTATTCTGGGGGTCAATGCATCGTTACTTTGACTATCGCTGGTATTGCGCTCTAGATCGTCAATATCTTCAGTCACCGTGTCGTAACGAAGACCGGCCAACAGAAATAAGTTGTCTAGTAGAGTAATTTGATCTTGAACATAAATACCCAGATTGTCAGTGCGGAGATCGGATATTTTAGGTGGCGAGTCGTTAAAGCTATTGGGTCTAGACACCAGCCCGTATACCGGATCAAATACATTGAATAATGGCTGTCGCGAGAAGTCGATACGTCTAAAATTTTCAGCTTCCCGTCGATACAGATCAATGCCCGCTAGAAGGGTATGTTCAATCGAGCCGGTGGCAAACTCGCCCACCACGTTAGTTTGCAGTTCATAGCTGTCGCTGGGTTGAGCGTTTTGAATCCAGACGCGAAACAAATCTCCTGTTACTTCGTTGGTACGAAACGCTACGTTAGACACAAAATCATTATCAAAGCTAGTGTAGCGAAAGCTATTGCGCACCTTCCAGCTGTCGCTAAAGCGATGTTCAAACTGATAGCCCAGTCTTAGAAACTCGTTGGAGGCATCATCGTCAGGTTCGCCGGTAATCCGATCAAACGGGACATCGGCGACGCGATCGCCAATGACCGGGATGCCGCCAAAATCGGCGGGGCGAGTTTCATCGCTGTACTCTAGTTCAACGGTGAGGGCGGTGCGATCGCTAATCGCCCAGCTCAGCACCGGTGCAACAAAAAACCGTTCCACCGGCACATCAAAATCGCGATGATAGTCCTCATTGCGGTATAGCGCGTTCAAACGATACAGCAGTCGACCATCGTCTGTCAGCGGCCCTGAAATATCAATGCTCGGCTCAATTAATTCTCGATTGCCCGCCCGTAAACCTAGCTCATAAAACGGTTCTGACAGTGGTTTCTCAGTCACTAGATTGATGGCACCGCCCGGTTCTACATTGCCCGCTAAAATCGCGGCGGGTCCTTTGAGTACTTCAATCTGTTCAATATTAGCCAGCTCCTGAAAGCCCACATTGCCAGTACTTCCATCAGTTTGGCGAAACCCATCTCGCAAAATAGACGAACTGCTAAATCCCCGGATGATAAATCGCTGCCCCCGCTGGTCCAGTGAGTTGGACACCACACCGCTGGCATTTCGCAGGGCATCATTCAAACGAATTACCTGCTGATCTTCTAAAACCTCTCGGGGAATCACCTGAATCGATTGAGGAATTTCATCTAGGGGAGTATCGGTACGGGTGGCCGTAGACGCTCTAGGCACTACATAGCGACTGTCTTGTTCCACGGTTACCACTAGCCTTAGCGGTTCTTCTTCTGTCTCAACAATAGGCGAACTTTCTGGTGCCACACTCAGGCGTAGCGCTTTCGTCTCTACAGCCACATCAGCGCCCGGGGCGGACCCTATGCCAGTGATTGAAAGCCGGACCGTATCTTCAGAGAGATTCACCGCCTGCACTAATGAAATGCCCTCGGCAGGTTCAAAGGCTTCAAACTCATTGCGATTCGGCAGAGCCAACACCGCATTAGGAATCTCTGCAATTAAAGTCTGCTCAACAATGGTTGTTTGGGGCAGAGAAAGCGTGCCAGCATCGGTCACTAGGACTATTTCTAGACCCGTCTCAGTGACAGTAAGCTGCACATCAATAATTTGAATAACGTCAGTCGCTTGAGCCGTGATGGGAGGAACAGACAACAGTTCTCCTTTTACCGGCTCAACAAAAAGAACGGAGCTGCCCAAGAGCATTCCGATTGCAAAAAGACGTCCACACCGTGACCAGTTCACCATCATAATCCCTCACACCAGAGTTCAGCTCGAACCGGACCGCCCGATTCAACAATTTAGCTGAAGCAAATTATTCTCAATAAGGTTAAGGGAATTCTTAACGGGTTCCTATAGGTTTTGGGCGGTTAACGCATTTTTTGCCGTGCTGATGATTAAGGCCTAGCTGGCACACTGCCATACCTGCATCTGGAATGCTTTGGGGTTCAGTCCCGTTTGTCGACGAAAGGCTTTAGCAAAATGATTGCGACTGCTATAGCCCACAGCGGCGGCCACACTTTCTACTGGCATATCGGTGGTCATTAATAGCCGCTGGGCCTGATTCAGGCGACAGTCTCGTAAATACTTAAAGGGTGTGGTGCCATACACCTGATGAAATCCCTGGTTTAGCTTGAGGCGATTGGTGCCTACCTGACGGGCAAGGACTTCGACTGTGGGCGGATTGATAATCTGATGCTTTAAGATAGAGGCCGCCTGATAAATGGTGTTGAGATCGGTCTGATTGAGAGATGGACAAGCAATCGCCTGCAGACGTAACAGCACTAGTGCTAACGCTTTGCGTTCTAAATAGCGCCGACGGGTTGTACCACGATAGGGACAGCTCAGGATTTCTCCAATAATTGTTTCCATAGGAGGTGTAATCGGAGCCCGATTAGCATACCGCAGGTCAACAGTTTCAGTGTAGAGAGTCTCAGACACAATATGGCCAAGGGTAAGGTCGCTGCACGAAACTAGCTTTCCTTTTGCGGCATAGTCAACCAGCCGGTTTAGTATTTCAGCCGTGTTTAACCCCGGACGTCCTCCTTGAAACCGCCACAGAGACTTGATAATCTCTTCGACAATCTGTTGCGTGTGGGCGGGGAATCTCTCTAAGCAGGCTTGAGCATAGGTCAAGATAGAAGCGCCTTCAAAAACAACTTCGATCTCAAAGACTCGTTTTTTGAGCTGACCGGTGCTCAGCATTCTAAAACCGACAATAGGAATAAATTCACTATATCGGGGGCCAGGATCTATTGGAAACTCAAACTTAGTACAGGCACTCTCTCCGGGAATATCAAATAGGACATCACTGTGGAGCACATAGTCCATAATGACGAGGGTCAGATCGTCTTGCAGCTGAATTTTTTGCCTGTATCCCTGACCCACAGACTCTGGATACAGCAAAATTTGATCGGACGGGTCCGCATGAAACAATCGCGCATCGTCATAGCTGCCGGACAACAACCAGTCTTCGCGATGATTCAGAACCCGTCTTGGTTTCATGGCAAGGGCAAACGCTATTAATGAGAATAGATTGCATTATATGACCTTTTTGCCATTCTAAGCTGTGTCAGAATCTACGTTTGCTGATTATTTAGGGCTCTACCATTGGTAGTACAGACGTTCCATAGAACATCTCTCCAGCATTAAATTTTTGGACCGTTATCCCTTAGCAATATACCGAGCCAGATCGTCTAGCACTCGATTGGCTGCCAGATAGCCCACACCAAACCAGTAGGTATCTACCTCGTAAACCTGGTTGTTTTGGACGGCTTTAAGCTTGTTCCAAAGAGGGTTGGCCTGGACCTTCTCAAGCGCAGCTCGCACATCGCCCGCCAGATCAGTCTGGCTTTGGGGCTTCATAACAAACAACACATCGCTATCAATCTCGTTGAGTAGCTCAATGGAAACCTGAGCGTTGCGGCCTTCTTGTTGATTGGGTGGACGCGACAACCCAGCGGCCTGTAGCACGGTACCGATAAATGATTCGCTGCCATAGGTGGTGATTTGCTCCGGGTGAAATGAGGCGACTGATACCTGCACTTGACTACTGTCTAACTGCGATTTGAGGGTTTGCAATTTTGCTTCGTAGTCTGCTTTTAGCTGCTCGGCTTCGGTCTCTTTTCCTAGTGTTTCAGCACAGAGATACGTGAGCTTTTCCCATTCTGTATGGCCATCGGCATCTAGCACAACCGTTGGTGCAATTTGTGAAAGCAGCGGATAGGTATTTTCCTGAATAAATAGCTTGCTGGTAAGGATGAGGTCGGGTTTGAGGGCAGCAATTTTCTCAAGGTTTGGGCTGCCGGGGGTGCCGATATCTGCGATCGCACCCTCCACAGGCGGTAAATGCAGCAAGTTATCAATAATCACAGCAGGCGCTGCAATGGGCTGCACCCCCAGAGCCATCATCGCTTCTACGGTAAAATACCCTGCTACGGCTATCCGAGTTGGCTGTACCGGAACATCCGTTGCACCCAACGCATGGCTTACCCGCTTAGTGACGGTCGATGGAGCATCCGGCGTATCACTCCTGGTGCAGGCCGAGGCAATTAATGCACTGATGCCCCATATAAAAAATCGGCGCTTAAAAGTCATCTTACTTACCGGTGTTTCCCGCACAGTCTTGAAATTTCGATTAGCCATGGGGACAGGCGCAGCTAGAAACGACTGTAAAGAATGAGTTTTATAAGATTAGGACAATGCGCTCTTATCTTGCTAGTCATTTTGGGCGCGAAACGCATTTTTTAGGTTGATAATCAAAACCAGCAGTGGTAGCTGAGCTGACATACAGCAATAAAATATTGAGAATTATTATTAATAGTGCCATACTGGGCCTAAGGAACTATGGTGCTGTGTCCAAATGGTCAGGGTCTTAACCGGCAACGAAGTGTGCGAAATTTTGGAGGAATGTCGTGCCAACGGAGATGTGACTGACTATGCCGAAGGTCCAGAGCAGTTTTTTGAACTACCGTCGCAGTTAGGACAAGGTTATTGGCGTACCACTCAGCTACGTCCTGGCATACAGCTATCAATGGCCGATTTAGAAAAGCGCCAGACCCATGTTCATGCAATTCAGCAGCACTCCCAAACGATGCCGCTCACTCTGAGCTACTACCTATCAGGGGGCTGCGTTGTTGAGAACGACGGCATCAAAACGTCCATAGAGGAGGTCGCAGGCAAGAGCTATCTATATTGCCTACCCAATACTGCTGAACTTGAGCGCTATGAGCCGCGACAGCGAATTCGTAAAATCAGTTTTCAAGTTTTACCTGAGCTGATTCAAGCTTTTAGCGAAGAATTTTATGAATTACCGACTGATATTAAACAGGTGATTGAACAACCTGGTAAGGCTATCTTTCATCACACCAGCACAATTACACCTCCACAGCAGCAGGTTTTACAACAGATTTTCCGCTGTCCTTTTCAAGGCATTACGCGACAGGTTTATTTAGAGGCAAAGGTGCTAGAACTCATAGCTCTACAGTTAGATCAGCTCATAGCCTCCTCCAGAAAAGCACCTAATCGTTTAGCAGCTAATGATATTGATCGAATTTATCAGGCGAGAGAGATTCTGCTTCGCAACATGGCTCAACCACCTTCTTTATCAGAACTGGCTCGCCTTGTACAGTTAAATGAACGTAAGCTCAAACAAGGCTTTCGACAGGTGTTTGGTACAACAGTATTTGGCTGTCTGTATAATCATCGGATGCATCAGGCAAAGGAGCTGTTAAAAACCGGTCAACTAAGTGTTCAAGAAACTGCCAGATGTATTGGCTATGCTAGCCGCACCTCATTTGTTGCAGCCTTTAAGAAGAAGTTTCAGGTATCCCCCAGTCATTTTCAAAAGTCCGGCTAGAAGACAGATAAAGTCCCTCCGGAAGACAGGCAGTATCTAGAGTCAGGAAGCGCTCATTCTATATTGATAATAGTTCTTATTTAAGGTCGCCTGCCAGATACTGGTTTTTAGCTGGGTTGTACGGATAAAAGCTTGTCTTCTTTGGGCGTTTAGGTGTGAAGAGTCATGAATCTCTCAATTATGCTGCTTGGCTACAGTATGTTAGCCAGTATGTTCTTAGCAATCTCTGCCCAGCCGGTCCTCGCCGACACTTCAACAGCTGACAGTCAAACAGGAACTCCTATGTTGGCTCAAGACACCGAGCCAGAAGATGCTGATGCTGAGGAGTCAGAAGATGAAGAGACCGAAGAAGATACCCTGCGCCTTGTTGTCACCGCTACACGCACAGAAGAGTCAGTTTTAGATGTACCGCGTGCGGTTACCGTCATTGACCGCGAACAGATACAGCAGCAGCGGCAGTTAACAAACAACTTGCCAGATATCTTGGGGAACCTGGTGCCCGGTCTGGGACCACCGACGCTGCAAAACAGCACTCGCAATCTATCGCTGCGGGGACGTACAGCTCTGATTTTGATCGATGGTGTGCCGCAGAACTCCAACAGCGGTTTTAATACTGAGCTAAATACGATTGACCCTGATGTCATAGAACGAATTGAGATTGTCCGTGGACCTAGCGCTATCTATGGTGATGGAGCAACAGGCGGCATTATTAACATCATTACCCGGTCAGCTACGGATAAACCGGTTGCCTATGATTTAGGCTTGAGTACTTCCGTTGGATTAAGCTCAGTTGAGGACGACAGTTTTGGCTACGGCATACGAATTGGCGCGGCAGGCTCAAACGAACGCACAAACATTCGAGCAACGCTGTCCTACGATGTGACTAACGGACTGTTTGACGCTAGTGGAGATCGCATTCCCCCCAACGGTGTGGCCGATACCGATCGGCTAGGCTTCTTAGCCAAGCTGGGTCACAATTTTGACGACCAGCAAAGCCTAGGTCTTACCTACAGTTTTTATAGAGAAAACCTGGACAATGCAGACTTTGCCTCCGACCCGGCCATCATTCAAATTCCGGGACTGCAAACGGCTCGGGTAATCGAAATTGGCGATATTGAGTACGAAGAAGAACCGCAACAGATTAACCATGTGATTAATCTCACCTATCGCCATGAGGATCTGCTCAGCTCCCAGTTTGACGCTCAGCTTTATTACCGGGATACCGAATTAGCCCAAGGGTTTGCTGATTTGCGAGGACGAGGGCTGCCAGCTTTTTTCCCATTACTATGGCAGACGACTCTGGATTCCTCAGAATGGGGTGGAAGACTGCAGTTTGATACCGAATTTAGCAACGCTTTTAGCCTGTTATGGGGAGCAGACTATGGTCAAGAAGAAAACGAGCGTCCGGTGCTCGTATCAGATATTGCCACCTTTGATGCTACTCAACGACTGGATGCTGGAGAAAGACTCGATCAAACCCCCACCTACGATTTGGACAGCCTGGGACTGTTTGCCCAGGCAACCTGGGACATCAGCGACCAATGGCAGCTGAGCGGTGGTCTACGCTACGACGAATTTGATTTTTCGGTGGACGATACGACGCTGGCCTTTAACTTTCCTCGAGACCGTGAGGGCGGCAGCGGCGGTGCTGAGGATGTGTCGTTTAATGCAGGACTTATTTATAAACCCACGCCAGAAATTGGGTTATTTGCTAGCTTTTCCCAAGGCTTTTCTATTCCAGATATTGGTCTAACGACGGCCTTTGTGCTCCCGCCTGACGCGGATATTAGCACCGACTTGCTGCTAGAGCCCCAGCAAGTAGATACTTTTGAAGTGGGTGTGCGGGCAGAATTCGACACAGTGCAGGCCAGTTTGGCAGGCTTTTATAACGAGTCTAGTTTGGGCAGTAACCTGCAGGTTGGCCCTAGCGGCTTTACTGAAGTAGTGCGAGCTCCCCAGAGAAACTACGGTGTGGAAGCAACCCTTGACTGGCAGCCTAGCGATGTCTGGCGATTGGGAGGCTACTTTAGCTGGAACGAGGGAGAAAATGACACAGACGATGATGGTGACTTTTTAGCCCTTAGCTCCTTACAAGTACAGCCCTATAAGGTGGGGGTGTATTTAGAAAATGACACGGCTCCGGGTTGGACCAACCGGCTACAGCTGTTAGGGGTGGGCAGTCGCGATCGCGCCTTTGACGATAACGTAGACGGCTTTGATATCGATGGCTACGTCACCCTGGATCTGCTCAGCAGTATTCAGCTAGGGAAAGGAAACCTCACCGTAGGACTAAAAAATCTCTTAAATAACCAGTACCTGCCCGTGAGTTCTCAAGAACGGATTGGCGGTACCGAAGATCGGCGCTTTGCAGCTCCTGGTATCACTCTAAATTTAGGTTATTCCATAGAGTTTTAAGGGGTCGATGTTTAAGTTGTTCTGTCGAAATATTGTTGGCTCTCTGATGGCGGGTGCTATGCTCACTGGCTGTCAGTTAGCTACACCGCCAGAGGACACGTCTGGCCCCACCCGCACGATTGACCATGCCAAGGGAAAATCCCAGGTGACTATCTCTCCTCAGCGGGTGGTTGTGCTCGATACAGCACCGTTGGACACTGCCATAGCCCTTGGGATTAAACCGGTGGGCACCATTGCCTATGGTCAACTACCTGAATATCTAGGCGAGCAGATAGCTGACATTGAAATTGTTGGTGAAGGCAATCAGCCCAACCTGGAAACAATTTTGAGACTAAAGCCAGATTTAATTTTGAGTTCCAAACCGGGTACTGAAAAACTGTATCGCCAGCTTTCTCAGATTGCTCCAACCGTACTAGCAGAAGATAGCGGTCGAACAGGAGATTGGCAAAAGCACGTTCGTCTCTATGCCGAGGCCCTGGGTAAGTCTGAACAAGCAGAACAGTTATTGCAGAGCTATCAGGCGCAGGTAGAACAAGTAAAACAACAGATAAACCAACCTGAAAACTTGGAGGTTTCTGTACTAACGTCTTTTGAGAATAACATTGGGGCCTATACAGTAGGTAGTTTTTCCGGGTCAGTGTTGCAAGATCTTGGCTTGGCTCGCACCCCATCCCAAAGGGCAACCTGGCGATATGCTCTACAGCTATCCCGTGAGGCATTTACAAAGCTAGACGGTGATTTTATTTTTTGGGTTTATTCGTCTCATTTTCCCGGTGGACTCCAGAAAACAGACTTTGTCACCGATCCTATTTTTTCTCAGCTTAGCGCCGTAAAACAGGACCATGTTTGCGAAGTGGCCAATGAGGTTTGGATCGCAGGTCGGAGTATTTTGGCTGCCCAGCAAATTCTGTCAGATGTTGAAGCCTGTTTGACTCAAGCAGATTAAACATCTTATACAGTCATGGCCTCTTAATTGGAGTCGCCTACCAATGCGAACCTTTACCCTCATTTGGTTTGGTCAGCTGGTGTCCACCCTGGGTACCTACATGACATTTTTTGCCCTCACTCTATGGGCCTGGGAGCAGACGGGTTCTGCCACAGCATTAGCGCTAGTCGGCTTCTTTTCAAAGCTGCCGAAAATACCCACAACCCTGTTTGCAGGACTCATTGTTGATCGCTTTAACCGCAAATATCTGATGCTGTTGGGAGATGCCATTTCAGTCCTGGGCACGATTGCGATTGGTGTTCTCTATCTCACCCAGCAGCTGCATATCTGGCATCTTTATATTGTTGTTATTTTATCTGGGGGGTTTGGCCAAATTCAAACCCTGGCTTACCAGGCATCCATTTCGATGATGGTGCCCAAACGACACTACACCCGCACCGGCAGCATGGCGTCAGTTGTTCACTATGGCTCCAATATTATCGGTCCTGCGTTAGCGGGGGGGCTGTATCCGCTTGTTGGTCTATCGGGCATTATTCTGGTTGATTTATTTACTTTTGCGATCGCATTTGCCACGCTGTTAGCAGCAACCATACCTCAGCCTAAAAAAACGCCTGAACCCGATCATCTGATCAACAAACTTACCTTTGGGTTTCGCCACGTCTGGCAACAGCCTGGTCTCAAAGCCTTGCTACTCGTCACCATTTTATTTACCTTTGCCCATGATATGGGTAGCGCGCTTTACAGCCCAATGATCTTAGCCCGTACTAGCGGCAGTGCCCAGACATTAGCCAGCGTCTCTGCCATGGCGGGTATGGGTGGCGTGGTCGGAGCGATTGTTGTCAGTATTTGGGGCGGTCCCAAACGTCGCATTAATGGCGTGCTGGGCGGATATATCGGCGCTGGTTTCAGTAAAGCGGTATTTGGTTTGGGACAATCTCTCACGATTTGGCTTCCGGCCCAACTGTCTTCATCCTTGAACTTTCCGTTGTTGGGCAGTGCCCGCAGCGCCCTCTGGATGGATAATATTTCACCTAATCTCCAAGGTCGAGTATTTGCAGCTAATAGTTTAGTGATTCAAGGGGCGAGTGCTGTGGCTGTATTGCTGGCAGGGCCGCTGGCAGATCGGCTACTAGAACCGGCCATGATGCCTGGAAGGCCATTGGCCAACATATTCGGTACTAGCTTTGGTAGCGGTCCCGGTGGCGGTATGGCAGTCCTGTATGTTCTATGTGCTTTGGCGATGATAGCTGTTGGTGTAGGTGGCTTTTGGATACCCAACCTGAAGAAAATTGAAGATGCTTAGTTGAAAGACGTCTTCATTGTCTATACAGAGGTGTTCCGATGAAATTATGCCAGCACTCGAGAAAGTCGATGTAGCATTGAAGTGTTGCCCCCATCAAAGGAAGGTTTGACATGAGAATATCCCCAAGCTCAATGCGAAACATGGCACTGATGGGTCTCAGCGTTGTGGTGAGCCTTAATATTTATGGCCATTTTATCCTCCGCCAATCTGCGGCTGCGCCGTTTTCTAGTCAATGGTGGTCCACTTGGGCACCCAGTTATATCGTTTGGTTTATCTTTTTAGTCATCGGCTACCAGGGCATGCTCAGAAGGCAGCGTAGATAGCTGTAAGGGATGCGCGGGAAAATAATGTACCCGTTGAGAGGCTTGGCGACAATTGGTTCCCCTTATGAAGGGGAACCGTCAGGGAGGGGTTTTCGATACTAGCGCTATCGGTCGAAACCCCTCCGCCTACGGCACCTCCCCTAAGCCCAAAGGGCAGGCTTCGCCAACGTAAGGGGAGGAAATCCTACAACACAATTTCCAACGGGTATTCTATTTATTGGCAGATCCTTAAAGTAAGCCCTTCAGTCGGTTGTGTTGGCGAAAAGACTCGCAAAGCCTCAAGCAGCCATGGTGGCGAGAAAAGCGTCGTTCAATATTGAGAACGAATAGCAATAATGTCATACTTTTAGCAGAGGTCTACCACGATGACATAGATGGCTAAGGTGCTAACCGGTCCTGAAGTTGATGAAATTATAGATGAATGCCGAGCCAATAAAGAAGTTGCCTGGTACGAAGCGGGGCCTGAGTCTTTTTGGCAAATGCCGCCACCCTTGGGTTGGGGCTATGGGCGTGAAATAGAGCTGCGGCCCGGTCTATGGCTGACCGTTACTGACTATAGAAAACGTCAAACCCATCGGTACACATTTAGACATACACCGACCAGACCGTTAAGTCTGGCCTTTTACCTTTCAGGCGGCAGCCGTGTGGATAACGGCGGGCTCAAGCAGTCTAAAGAAGAATTAGCTGGCCATAGCTATCTTTATTGTTTGCCTAATACGCCAGAAACTGAGATCCATCCGGCTGAGGACCATACCTGTACCATTCGGCTGCGGATTTTGCCGGAGCTGATGCCTATATTTAGCGATCGCATCCACGAACTCCCCACCGATCTGCGACAGGCCATCGAACATCCAGAAGACGCGCTGCTCTACTACCCAAGCCGCATTACCCCAGCCCAACAGCAGGTGCTGCAGCAAATTCTACAGTGGCCTTACCAGGGCATCACCCGGCAGTTTTACCTAGAAAGCAAAGCCCTGGAGCTGATTGCTCTGCACCTCAGTCAAATGCTGACCAAGTCTCCTACCCAGGGTAAACCCCTGATCGCCCGAGACCTTGACCGGGTGTACCAAGCACGGGACATCCTGATTCAACATATGGCCAGCCCGCCGTCGCTGCCGGAGCTAGCCAAACAGGTGCAGCTCAATGAGCGTAAACTCAAGCAAGGGTTTCATCAGGTGTTTGACAATACGATCTTTGGCTACCTGCACGATCACCGCATGGAACAAGCCCGGCAACTATTGCAGGCGGGCCAGCTAAATATTCAAGAAACCGCTCGCTGGGTGGGCTATGCCAGCCGAAGCTCGTTTGTCGTCGCCTTTAAGAAAAAGTTTCAGGCACCACCCAGTCAGTATCTCAAGAACACGAGGGTTAGGTAAAAGTCCCGCTAAGAAACACAATAGTCCCGCTAAGAAACACCTCTCCCTCAACGTCAGCCAGCAAATACCCTATTATTGATAATAATTCTTAACTGCCGAAGCCTTTCAGCCAAATGTTCTCTGACATTTTCCTCTGGAGGTTCAGCGCAATTGTAGGTGTGAGGAATCATGAAAATCCAAATTAAGTGGGTTGGCTACATCGTGTTAGTCAGTCTAATTTCGGCAGTGTCAGCTCGCTCGGCCCTGGCTTTCGAGAGTCCCCAAATAGACCAGCTAAGCCAAACCTCTCCTGAACAGGACGATCGGGAAGAAGAGGAAAATAGTGAAGACGATGAAGAAACTGCCGAAGAGGCCGATACCCTAAGGATCGTAGTTACCGCCACTCGCACTGAGCAAAATATTTTAGAGGTCCCCCGCTCCATCACAGTCATCGATCGAGAGGATATTGAACAGCAGCTCCTCTTGAACAACAGTTTGGCTGATATCCTCGGTCGTCTGGTACCTGGCTATGCCACGCCCCCTGGAACAACTGGAACTCAGCCACGGGGAGGATTGCGGGGACGTCCTATCGTAGTGTTGATTGACGGGGTACCGCAGACTCCCAACAATGACGGGTTTGCCTCCAGTTTAAGAACAATTGATCCAGAGCTGATTGAGCGAGTCGAGGTGCTGCGCGGCCCCAGTGCTATCTATGGCGACGGCGGCACTGGCGGCGTTATTAATATCATTACCCGCAGACCCACCGAAGACACTATCACCTATGACTTTAGTACGGGTGTGGATGTCAGTCTTACGTCAAACCAGAGCGATCGCATTGGCTACAGCGGCACGTTCGGAGTATCGGCCGCTGATGAGCGGGGCGATGGCGTGCTGGCAGTCTCCTACGATACAGTCAATGGCCAGTTTGATGCCGACGGTGACCGAATTATTCGCAACGGTATCAACGACACCAGTCGCCTGGGGTTGCTGGCTAAAGTAGGGTTTAATTTAACCGATGAACAGCGTTTAGGCCTCACCTATAACTTCTTTAAAGACGAAACGTTTAGCGACTTTACCATTGATAATTCTGTGCTGGCTGACCCCAATGCAGAATTTGGTCGAGCCCTCCGTCTCGATGTTGACTATGAAGAACAGCCGGAACAGGTTAACCATGTTCTCAACCTCACCTATCGTCATGAGAACATTTTAGGCTCACAGCTCGATGCCCAAGTCTATTATCGCGACACCGAGCTGGTGCAGATTTTTACAGATTTGAGAGGGCTGGGCCTACCACCTTTTTTCCCCACCCTTTGGCAAACCACCCTGGATGACACCGAGATCGGCGGACGCTTGCAGCTGGATACCCCTTTAGGTAATTCAGCCAACTTACTCTGGGGGGCTGACTATTCACAAAACGATACCGCCTCACCGCTGTTTATCGGTGATGTCGCCACTTTTGATGCTACTGGCCGCATCGACATCATTGACACTAGTCTGGACCGTTTTGCCGCCTACGATTTAAACAGCTTGGGGCTGTTTGCCCAAGGCAGCTGGGACATTACGGATCAGTTTCAAATTAGCGGTGGTCTCCGCTATGAGAATGTCGATCTCTCGGTTGAAGATTACAATCTGGCTTTCCGATTCCCACGCGAGCGCCAGGGAGGAGAGAGTAGCTTTGATGATGTACTGTTTAATGCCGGGCTGCTGTATCGACCCATTCCAGAAATTGGCCTATTTGCCAGCTTTGCCCAAGGATTCTCGATTCCCAACCTGGGTAGCTCACTACAGGGCGTACCACCCGCCTTCAGCGTCACCGATGATTTACTACTTGACCCTCAAAAGGTCGATAACTACGAAATTGGCCTACAGTTTGAGTTTAATCAGCTGCAGGGAACCCTAGCTGGTTTTTACAACGAGTCTGATCTCGGCAGCTCGTTAACCATTGATCCAGTCACTGGCTTCCCCGTTGTCAATCGTGCCCCCCAGCGTAACTACGGTGTAGAAGCTACCCTAGACTGGCAGCCCAGCGATACCTGGCGATTGGGTGGTTTGTTTAGCTGGAATGAGGGGGAAAGTGACAACAACGACGATGGTGGCTTTGAAGAACTCAGCCTGCTAGAAATAGAGCCGATCAAGGTGGGGCTATATCTCGAAAATGAGACAACCCCAGGCTGGACCAATCGGTTTGATGTCTTTCTTGTGGGAACTCGTGACCCCAATGATAGCGATGTGGCCGGTGGTTTGGTCAATTCTGTTGGAGACTATACCACCGTGGACTTTACTAGCAGTATTAATTTAGGTAAGGGTAAGCTCAGCTTAGGCATTGGCAATCTGTTTAATGAGCAGTATGCCAGCGTTAGACAACAAACCTTTGGCAGCGCTGTTAATCGAATCGCTGCTGCCCCAGGACGCACCTTCCAAATGCGCTATTCTGTCAGTTTTTAGCTATGGAGCAATCTACTCATAAAAGATTTATTAGCCTAGTTGTTGGGCTACTGCTAACAGCCTGCCAGCAACCCTCGACTGTAGAACCGATTATTGACCCTGATATTCCCACCCGCCCGGTAGAGCATGTGATGGGGACATCCCAGGTCCCCGTTGCCCCCAAGCGCATAGTGGTTCTGGACACGACTCCCCTGGATGCGGCTCTGGCCCTAGGGGTAGAGCCTGTCGGCACCATTAGCTACGGCATGCCCCCTGGCTATTTGGGCGAAAAAGCGAGCAACATCCAAATAATTGGCCAGTTTAACCAGCCTAATCTAGAAGCTATTTTAAAACTCAAACCCGATCTAATTTTAGGAGCCAAAAGTATCTCAGAAAAGCTTTACCCAAAACTTTCTCGCATTGCCCCCACCGTATTTATCGAGGGGGCTGGCCGGAGCTGGGATTGGAAAAACAACTTTCGCATCTATGCCGATGCCTTAAATCAAACAGAACAGGCAGAACGGCTAATAACTGAGTATGAACAGCAGCTGGCAGATTTGCAGTCTGCACTCGTACCCTCTCCGGATGACCTAACAGCTTCTGTGGTTCTCAATGGCCGTTTTGGATTTATTGCCCATACGCCTACTAGTTTTTCAGGCTCTGTCCTCCAAGAAATCGGCTTTCAACGCAATGCTGTCCAGGATGATAAAGACCAGTTTTTTGTCAGACTCTCCCGTGAGGATTTAGATAGTCCTGAAGGAGATATTTTATTTTTGATCCACTATCCCAACACCACCTCAAAAGCAGAGTTTGTCAGCCATCGCCTATGGTCACAGCTAGACGTCGTTCAGCGAGATGCGGTATGTGAAGTCAAAGGAGAAGTGTGGGCGGCGGGGCGCAGCATTTTAGCGGCTCAGCAGGTCTTAGAAGACGTGAAGACGTGTTTGGAGCAGGCTGATTGATGAGGCTAAGAAAACAATGGTGATACCCAAACCCCAACAGCGCCTTTAAACAGTCGAACCAACTACAAATTGATTTAGACGATAGCCCTCTAGACTGCGACGCAGCAGCCAGGGAGCCCACCTCGCCAAAATCCTAAATTGCCAGGGTGCATGGGCCATCAGGTCAGGGGATGCATCTAGCAGTGTGCGAGACTGAACAAGCTGTAGATCTGCCCAGTGTTCGATCTCATGGGGATCGTCGCAGGCCCAGCGAAACCAGCTATCTTGTGACATGTAGCGCATAGCATCATGGGTAGACTGGCCATTGACCATCGCTTTAGCAGTGGTATCTATCAACAACCAGGCCCCTGAAAAACGGTTAGCAATTTGTACGATAGCCTGTCGCGCTTGACTGTCCTCTAGATAGATAATCACCGCTTCAGAAATAAAACACCACGGCCCGCCCGTAGCCGCCACTGTCTCCATCCAATCAGTGTCTAAAACACTTGCTTCTAGCATTGTGCGACGCGGTTCATCTTGAAAAAACTGTCGTCGTAGTGATAGTGTATCGGGCAGATCCAAATCAAACCATTGGGCCTGATCATTGTCTAAACGCTCAAATCGTGTGTTGAGACCACAGCCAATTTCAACGATAGTGCCTGTCGGATGTCTATCTAAGAATCTCTGCACATCCTCATCAAACATACGAGTTCGCACCGTTGCTCCTTTGAGGGATTTAGACTTTTCCCACTTCGAGAAATCATAGTCCAAAGCCTCAACAATGGTAACGGCTTTTTCATCCTGAATTAGCCCCGTTCCTTTTTGAGTTTCAACGGCTCGTCCCAAAAGCGGGATCAATAGCGTTTCTTGCACAGGGCCAAGATCAACAGATATTTTGGTCATCTCAATTACACTCCACTGAGATCCAGTAATAATTAGCAACAATCTCGAATTTTCTTCTCAGTTGCTATCTTAGCTTATTGACAATTTTTCTTATTTAGGTAAAGTTAATAGTATCTATTTGAGCATTTGCTTGAGCATTGTTTAAGACAGGAGGCATTCAGCCCATGCTGAGCCGATGGATTCAGTCGTTAATCATAGTGACTATCGTTCTTCTACTCAGTTTAGGGATAAAGACTACTCCTGCTTATGCTGCTTTAAATGATTCAACTGTATGGAACAATTTAGGGCAGACTCTCTTTGCCCAAAGACGCTATCCCGATGCTCTACTTGCCTACAATCATGCGTTGTTAATTAATCCAACCTATTCGCTAGTATTAGCCAATCGTTGTGGCGTTCTTAGTAAGTTAGGCGAATATTCTCAAGATCTCGCGTCCTGTGACTTAGCTCTTGAATTTGCTAGCCTATGGGGAGCACAAGGATCTGCGCTAGGTTGGGATAATCGAGGAGATGCCTTGTTTAATCTAGAACGATATCAAGAAGCTCTATCTTCGTTTGAACAAGCATTGGTACAGAATCCTAACTATCAGAACGCAGAACACAATCGTCAAATTGTTTTGTTTCAGTTAGAAAAAATTAAAAACAATTAAGGTAAACCTATTCATGTGTGAATCTTCTAACTTAATTGATTTAAATCTATTGCTCGTTCTATCGCCCGTTACAGCTGCTATTGCTTGGAGCATGCTGGTTTCTGAGATATTGAGTTTATAGTCTGTCTACCCTATTTAGGTCATTGATAATCATGCCTAGAGTTATACAACGACTGGAGCTGAAAGATGAATCACTCTATTGATGTCGCCGTTGCTTTTTTAGGAGGTACCATTATCTCCGTTGAAGGAGGTTACCGTGTGCTGCAACATCCAAAAAAGAAACATATTTTTAATCGCTTGGCTGATGCTCGCTGGTTTCTTGCAGTACACTGGTGTGATCAATATCCTACTCCTGCCGGTATTTTGACCCACGATGGGCAAGTCACTTTTCAAAATCATGCGACGTTAGCTGTTGGGGAGACATTATTTCTACCCCTGCAGTGTAGAAAAGCAATTTTCAATCGCTGCCTCACCCTGGCATCCGGAGAACTGGCCTCATATACAGTCGGTGGGAATGAACATACCATAGAAATTATGGGACTAGACATTGATCCTCGATATGGAAGAGTTGCTCTAATAAGAACGCAGCATTCAGAAGTCTTAGCTCCGTTTTAACAGACAGGATTCTTAGAAAATTCAGAAACGACAGTAGTCCGAAAACGATTCTTATATCATTAACAGCGCGTATGAAAACGTACAAAATCACCCTTGTCAACGAGACATATGACATCAACGCAACCGTTGAGGTGCCTGAAGATGAGTATATTTTGGATGTTGCCGAAGAAGAGGGTCTAGACCTTCCGTTTTCGTGTCGCGCAGGGGCCTGCTCATCCTGTGTTGGTAAAATTTTAGAAGGAGATGTGGACCAGTCAGATCAATCATTTTTAGATGATGGTCAGATCAAAACTGGTTATGCATTGTTGTGTGTCACGTATCCGCTGTCTGACTGTAAAATTGAGACTAATTCTGAAGATGAGCTGTACTAGACAGCTATCGTAAAGTTTTTAAGGGCTGACTCCTGCAAAACTCTTAGCGCACCTACTCTAAAGAACTATTTTCATCCGTCGAATCTATGTCAGCACTCTCCTCAAGCGCAGCTTCTATCAACGCTAGATTATCCTGAGCTGCTTGAAAATTGGGATCAATCTCTAGGGCTCGATTGTAGGCCGCGATCGCATCGTCAAACTGTTCTAAATCAGCAAAAACCGTGCCTAAATTGTTATGGGCCTGTACATAGTCAGGATTAAGCGCTAT
Organism: Leptolyngbyaceae cyanobacterium; assembly: GCA_050043465.1. Lineage (GTDB taxonomy): Bacteria > Cyanobacteriota > Cyanobacteriia > Phormidesmidales > Phormidesmidaceae > Leptothoe. The sequence continues at coordinate 34,459 of JBHJIL010000079.1, read as the reverse complement.
GGCCTTCTGATACGCTTCTACTGCCTGGTCTGCAGGTAATAAATTGCCTAAATTCACATAGGCTTCTGGCAGCTCTGGATCTAGTTCAATGGCCTGACCATAGGCCGCAATCGCCTCGTCATACTTTTCCTGCAGCACCAGCACAGTGCCTAGATTGTTATAGGTGTCTGCACTATCCCCATTAATCTCTAAGGCTTGCCGATACGCATCGGCTGCTGCATCGAGCTCGCCTAGCTGATAGAGCGTAGCCCCTAGATTGTTATAGGCATCCGTATTTTGCGGATCAAGTTCAATCATTTGCTGCCAGGCCACGACAGCAGCGTCATAGTCTCCAGACCGATACGCTTCTAACCCCTGCTGGGCAATTTCCTCCATGGATTGGGCCAGGACAGGCGGTGCACTGAGCAATAAGGACAGAATCAATAGGGGAATAGATTTAGAAAAGTGCATGATTTTATCCATGGGTTACGACTCTGCTAAGCATAGCGACTATTGCTATATATTCTCAACTTTAAATCAGTTCAATAGCTTACGTAAATCAAGACAATTCGTTTGGGCTACAGCTATTTCTATGCAATCTATTAAAGACTGCTGTGTCAAGGCATCAGGTCTTTAAATTAGAGATAGATCTGTTTCTCTCAAGTTCGCTTTGATGTACTATATCCTTAATAAGAATAATTCTCATATATTCCACTATAGCTGAGCAATCATTATCACGAGCTTCAACGATGATCAGTTCTCAAGTTGCTGGGTTGAGCGATCCATCAGCACGCTCCCATGGCCATAAACCTTTATACTGGCCTACGTTTTCTCCTGAGCATGGGGTGATATTGGTATTAATGGGCTCTCTTTTAACGGGCGCTTCCCTAGCTCAAACCTGGACCTGGGAAACCTGGTTAGCCTGTCTGGTTGCGTTTTTGGGTTTACAGGCAGAGCACCCGCTGATTGTACAAATCAAGCAGCGTCGCAGCTGGAAGCCTCGTTATTTGATGTGGGCTGGAGTATATGGAGGCGTTGCGATCGCAATTGCCGCCTATCTCACCTATCGCCATCCGGTATTGTTGTGGGTCTGCAGTGCTGCTGCCATTGCCATTGGGTTTGACATAGTTGCTGTCCTTCGACGACGACAAAAGGCCATTGATACTGAGATTTTTATGTTTACAGCTATCTGTATGGCTACCCTGTTTGTTTATGGCACTAATACTGGTGCGCTCACATCACAGGCAGTCGGTCTGTGGCTGCTAAACACACTCTTTTTTGCCAGCGCTGTTTTTACGATAAAACTACGCAAGGTAAAAACCAGCTCTTTAAAGGGCAGTCTGGTGTATCACAGCGTTGCGATCGCGCTAACCGCAACACTCTATTTACTAAACTGGCTCTCCCTATTCACAGCCCTGACATTGGGTGTAGCTTTACTTAAGCTAGCCATTGTAATTTTGTTTCGCAGCTGGTACTGCAGCTGTCGGTTTGAACATATTGCCCGCTTCGAAACCTACTTTGCCCTTACCTATACCACGTTAGCCTGTCTAACAGTGTTACCAGAATATCTGCCCGCACCAGGGTAACGCCTGCGCCAGAGTGTGAGCTAGCTGTGAGATTATTTGTGGTCCCAATCAGGTTTGATAGACTTGCGGCTATTGAGAAACCGGTCGATAGACATAGCTGCAACACAACCATCTCCAGCCGCCACAACAGCTTGCTTAAAGGGCGTATTGCGAATATCACCAATGGCCCAGACACCGTCTACAGAAGTATTCATCATTTCATCTACCGTTACCCCACCATCTGGATTGAGTGCAACTTGACCATTGACAAAATCTGTAATCGGTTTAGAACCGCTCTGGTAGATAAAAACACCGTCCACAGGGAGTTCAAGAGGAGATTTGTCCAGCGGTTTTATATTTATACTATTGACCCCCATAATGTCACCTTGAACATTAAGCAAACGGGCTCGACTCCAGGGTTTAACATTTCCCATTTCCAACAGCTGTTGGCTGTGCATATCCTCAGACTTAGGAACCTTAGGGGTGATCCAATGAACTGTAGAGGCAAACTTAGTCAGCACTTGAGCTTCTTCTAGAGCTTCCAGATTAGAACCAACAACGGCCACTTCACGATCTCGATAAAAAGCTGCATCACAGGTGGCACAGTAGCTGACACCACGGCCAAGAAATTCAGCCTCGCCCGGAAATGAGGCCTTACGCCCCATCGCTCCTGTTGCCAATACTAAAGCCCGTCCAGCAAAAATACCCTCAGGGGTATAAGCCTTTTTGAGAGGGCCTTCCACATCAATGTTAAATACTTGGGAGCGCTGGTAGACAGTCCCATATTCAATCGCCTGGTCACGCATCATATCCAGTAAAGTACTACCACTCATATCTCCTGCTACGCCAGGATAGTTCGCTATTTTATGAGTAATAGCCAGAGCGCCCACAGCTGGATTTTTATCCAAAATCACCGTCTTTAAGTCAGCACGGGCTGTATAAAGAGCACAGGCGCATCCCGCTGGTCCGCCACCAATAATAACAACGTCGAACTCATGGGTTTCCAAAATACCAGTCCCTCAAAAGTATAAGCAATAGAACATACATTCAAAACCTTCTAAGTTGTCACTTCATTTAGCTTCGAAGTCATTTCTGTATAAATCGTACTTGAGGATGTTCGAGGAATGGAGTTAAGAAACAATTCAATAGTTCGAAGTGATGTTTGCCAGGCTGCATCAGCGTTTAACCGACAGGGTGATGTGTCAATAAAAATCGCACAGCAAAATCCACAGAGATCAATATCGCAAAACTGAGCCTCTTCAATGCGCCAGTCTAGCTTTACACTATGGTTAAATCGTTGAGCCCGCAAGAATTGATCAAAATGAAAAAATAGCGAAAAGTAATGAATTGCATCTTGCACGCAGTTGGTACAGTTCCATGCAAATTCTATATATCCCTGATGACGTAACCCATGCAGGGTCTTTCGCATACCGCTAAAACAACCAATACTAAAGAAACTACTGTCTTGAGCGTTTAGGGATTTAACAAGGGACTTTAGTTCTTCATCCACTAACAGCTCTGGAATAGAATCAATTAAATCAGGACTCCGTTTTAGATTTCTAAAGCCATGGTTAGCCTGACCTTTCTTAGGATAAGGAATAGACTTGCCATGGGGGCTCATATGTAATGTATTCATGTAGGGAAGAGACACTGGCATATCAGCGAAGATCCTCAATTGGCCGAAAGTTGATAGCACTGTTCTAAGACGCCACTCTCCCAGTCAATAGCAATGGTGCAATCAGAGAGCGCATAGGCACGACACAATAACACATAGCCGTCTGCAATTTGAGCATCGTCTAACAATGACTGGTCTGTCTGGTCTAAATCACCACTCAAAAGCTTGCCAACGCAGGCATCGCACGTGCCTGTACGACAGGGAATCGGTAGGTTTAGTCCTATTTCTTTCGCCGCATCTAAAACAGAATGATCCTCTGCCACATCTAATGTAGTCTTCTGCTCTAAACGATTATTTTGCAGGGTAACTTTCATTTTATGCATGGAACCAAGTCGGGAGCTAAAAAAAACTCATCTCCACCATACAGAGATGAGTTAGTATGGATTTAGAGGAATCCATGGTTGAAAAACTGTTAGGAAAAACTGTTCAAGCCGATGGCAAATGCTACAACTACAACGGTTGTAAACCCGGCCATCGCTGCTTCGTAGTAAGATAAATCGCTGAGACGGCCGCTGTTTTTCTGGCCAAGTAAATTATGCCATACATGACCGCCTAAAAAGACAACTCCTAACAAACCCTGGAGAGCAACCGTCTGTAATCGGTTATTGCCAAAGATTTCAGGCGGATAAATCGTTTCATTGAAAACGAAAAAGATGGAAATCAGTGCCATCAAACCCACGCCAGCTAGGCTGTAAGACAAGATGACATGGCCATCATAAATGAAGCGCTGTTTAAACCAGCCAAAGGGGGCACGAACGGTGTGCCAAACACCCCCTAAGATACATATAACAGATACCCAAAGATGTCCACCGACAATGTCTGGTAAGTTATCGACGGCGGCCATGCCCATGGCATCCCAACCATGACGGGTAAATCCAAAGAGATAGCCAAAAATAACGGCTGGATTAGTGGTGACGTTGTCTACCAGATGAACAGTACCCAACGCGGGGTCGTAAATACCACCAAACCGTGTTGCTTTAAGTACAAACAATGAGGCAGCAAAACCTAGGAAAATCAGATGCTGTCCTAAAATAAAACCCAGGGTTGCGGGATTACTCCAGAGACCTTCTTCTTTGGCCATGATTTTATCATTGCCCACGGCATAGTTGGTGGAGCGCTGATTAAAAACATGGAATAAACCACCTGCGGCTAGGACCGCTGATGAGACAAGATGGAGAATTGCGATCGCAAACCAAGCATCAATGCCATCTACCCACCAACCCAAGTTAGCTAAGCGAGGTAATAACAACAGCCCCTGCTCGGCTATAGGTATATCCGCACTATAGCGAGAAATTTCCAACAGAGTAAATGACCCAGCCCAAAACATAATCAAACCAGCATGGGCCAAATGCGCACCCAACAGCTGCTCAGTTCGATTAATTAGACGAGCATTTCCCTGTAACCACGAAAAATCTCTATGCTCAGACAAACTAGCTATATCTGCTTCATTAACAGCAATCGAATCTATCACTGACTGAGATTGCATTATCTAGGCTCCTATTTCTGCTAACCTACTCAACTAAAAAATCTGTGTGCAGCCCTGACCTATCGCTTCACCAACTCTCTAATAGGCTGATAGGGGGATGCGTTTTGAGAGCATACACGGCCACATCCAGGAGAACGAGAGACATAATCACCACAGCCGATGGCCTCTTCAGTTAATGCAGATATGGGATTAACCGCACACTTAAGACGATAGTCACCTGTAAAGTAAGCACAATGACTGCAAGGAATTTGATGTAATCGCCTCACATAGCTAGTTCCCTCCTGAAGCGTGTACAGCATTCGCCACGCACAGAACAGTAAAATAGCGCAAATTCCAACTGTCACTCCCACACTGCCTGCTATACGCAGGGACAGGGCAATAACATTCATAACAGTAATAAGAGAGAGAACGCAAAGTCAGAGAGAGGGAGTTTAGCTAATAGCTCGCCACTTTTACGGCCAAGGCCAGCGCACAAAGCTATCAACTAAACTCATTAGAAAAAGCTATCTAAAGAGAGGAGTAAACAGATAGCTTAAAGCGACATTTCTTGTTTAATTTGAGCAGTCCAAGCCTTAATTCGATCTTCAGACTTCTCAGACTCGTTATCGTCATCTAAAGCCAAACCACAAAACTTATTGCCATCGCGAATAGCCAAAGAAGCCTCATGGTCATACCCATCCGCAGACCAATGGCCCACGGTTTTACCCCCCAGACTGGCAATCTTCTCTTCTAGCTGCCCCATGGCATCCATGAAGTTGTCAGCATAGCCTACCTGGTCACCTGTCCCCATGTAAGCGACAGTTTTACCGTTAAAGTCAACATCGTCTAAATCATCAAATACAGCCGCCCAGTCATCCTGCAATTCACCAATATTCCAAGTGGGGCAAGCAATAATCAGATACTCATAGCCAGCTAGAGCATCTGCATCTTCAATTTCAATCAGATCGACAACTGAGTCACCTCCCAGCGCTGATTGAACCTGCTCAGCAGCATCAGCGGTCTTTCCTGTGGTAGACCCATAAAACAAACCTACTTTGGCCATAACAACTCCATTAATCAAGTTGAAAGAAAGTGGAGACCATAACGCGACGGAGTCATAGTCTCCTTGGCGAATTCCCGTCTATTGACAAAAAAAGTCAATAAGACTTGTTCCTAGATGAGTATACACGAAATCAACTTATTGAGAATGATTCTTTTTAAAAGAATCTGGGAAAATTGAAAAGCCTTCCATATGGCGGCTGAAATGTAAGCAAACTATATTTGCCCCCGACAGGGCCATAGCGCCAGCGGACGTAGATGAGCCTCTAAAGCCCACCTACTTCACTCCCCTGCCCGACTATCGGCAATGCCTTAGCCGACCGGGCTTTGCATAGTCAATAGTAAATCGCCATTACTGACTAGCAAGTAGGCAAACAGTGCTCCACCAGCTCCCCCGACAAAAAAGCTGGTCGCAAACTGACTCCATCCTTCAGCGGATTTCAAATTCTCAGGAAGTTCTCCCGCTACAGGTTTGTTAGGCACAAAGGTGGCTCGGCCATAAAGCGAAAGACCCAGCGATAAAATCACCACCAGCCCACAGGCCGATAGTAACCCAGCTAAATTGGCAGAATCCGTACCACGCAGGGGGCCTAAGATAGTAAAAGGACCCAGTAAGAAGTAACCATGGGCCATACCGACTTCTAGCCCCCGAGAAAAGGGAGACAGGCCCGGACGGTAGATCGGCAGATTGTTAATCCACAATAAACTCAAGTCAGAGCTATTTAGAGGGGTGTTCATGTTGCCTATCTCTGGGTTGTAGCTCAGTACAAAATCGCCTCGGCCAAAGCTATAGCCCTGAGCTTGAGCTCTGGCTCGCACAGCATGCCAAAGATGACCTGCCAGTAACAGCCCGCCAAAGGCAAAGTGGAACGCCGCTAGCCAGGTACGTACAGGAATCACATCCGCATTGCCCAGAAAGCCCAATGGACCATAGAACACTTCTGGATAGGCCGTATTGTTAACGGTGACAAAATAACCAGCGAAAATACCCATGTAGGCCAAAGCGCCCAGGCTATAGGACAAATAGGCTTCACCGTTGTAAACCAATGCCCGCTTGGCCCAACCAAAGGGGCGTGTAGCCATGTGCCAAATACCACCCAAGACGCACATTAAGCCGACCCAAATATGTCCACCGACAATATCTTCGAGATTATCCACTGCGGCCATACCCGCTTCGCCATGGGAGCCGAACAGATAGCCAAAAATCTCTCCAGCCCCCAGAGTCGGACTTTTGACCACTCGCATGGCTTCTAAATTAGGGTCGTATAAGCCCCCCCAGAACATGGCTTTAGCCACCAGCAACCAGGCTCCCAACCCAAGTAAAACTAGATGAATACCAATAATGGTGGTCATCTTGCGATCGTCTTCCCAGTCGTACCCAAAAAAGCCTGCAAAGGACCTGTCCTGCTTGAGCCGGTCAGGCCCCAGAAACGAGTGATAAATACCCCCCGCACCCAGTACAGCCGAGGCCACCAGATGGAACATACCAACGGCTAAAAAGGGATAGGTATCGACAATTATCCCGCCCTCGCCAATGCCGACGCCATAGGTGGCCAGGTGAGGCAACAAAATCAGCCCCTGATCGTACATCGGTATATCTGGGCTATAGCGAGATAGCTCAAACAGGGTCATAGCACCAGCCCAAAGGGTGATCAGCCCCGCATGGGCCACATGAGCCCCCAAAAGTTTGCCAGAAAAGTCAATAAATCGAGCATTGCCAGCCCACCAGCCCACACGCTGTGAAACGGGTCGACTACTCATTGCACTTGCAGTCATAAATTTGCGCTCTTTAGTTTGTGTTTCGGAGATATCTAAGCTTTGAGCTGGCTAATAGCCATCTGCTCAGCGGGGGCCGCGACACGTCCGCCCACGTTCTGGGTTACCTGGCCCTGACCAAAGTCAAAACCGGCAGAGCGTAGGGCATGCCAGAGATGTCCCTGTAGGAAAAAGAATCCTAGCCAGAAATGGGCATTGGCCAGCCATTCTCGAGATGAATAACCGTCCACTGGCGAGGTGCTAACAAAATAGGGCACCCGATTAAACTCAATGGTCAATGTAGGACCAAAAAACTCCGTGGGGAATACCAGGGAGTTGACGGATACAAACAGAGTGGCCACAAATGCCATCAGACTCAGAGCACCTAAGCTATAGGCCAAATACGCCTCACCTGAAAATACAAATAGCTGCTTTACCCAAGCCGTAGGCTGGGTAGAAATGTGCCACAGACCGCCTGCAATTAGCAAAATGCCAATGTACAGATGCCCGCCAACCACATCTTCGAGGTTGTCCACCCCCGCCAACCAGAATTTACCGGCAAACAAATAACCAAAAATCTCAGCTGGATTAATATTAGGCGCAACAGTATGTACTGACTGGGTGAGGGGATCGTACAGGCCGCCGAGGAACATAGCCTTAGCGACTAAAAGCAAGGCTCCTCCTCCTAGTAAAACCAGGTGAGACCCCAAAATTTCGGTCATCTTGTCACCGTCGCTCCAGTCATAGGCATAGCTGCCGCTCAAAGTTGCAGGTCCTTTGAGGGCATGAAAAATACCCCCAAACCCTAAGAAAGCAGAGCTGATCAGATGCACAGCTCCCACCACAAAGTAGGGATGACTATCCACGATAGTGCCACCGTCCCCTAATCCGTAGCCCAGACGGGCCAGATTGGGCAGCAAAATAAACCCTTGCTCGTATAGGGGCCGAGCCACATCAAGACGACTGACCTCAAATAGCGTAATCATCCCGGCCCAGAGCACAATTAACCCTGCGTGAGCCACATGGGCACCGAGCAACCGCCCGGATAAATTCACCAGTCGAGCATTTCCTGCCCACCAGGGCGGAGAGCCCGCTGCGCTCGTTGCAACAGACGTTGTCATAATTATGAGTCCCGTGGTCAAAATCAAACCTTATTGACATTTAAAGTCAATAAGGTTCAACTAAACTCTAGTTCATTCTCAGATTATTGAGAATGCTTCCTCTTTTAAGTTTTATGTCATGCGGACAGCATTACGGTGAGACGATGGGGATGAGCGCAATTAAATACAGCACTGAAAACGCAACTAAACTGCCTGCCACATAGGCCAACGGGGAGGTGGGAGCTTTTGGAAATTCCCACCAGTTTGGCACCAGTGACTTCTTTGTATACCGGTGACCTAGATCAATTAATTGATCTAGGTGCGCTGGACCATAGCGAGCCATCCGCGCAAAGGGTAGTTCTCCCACTGTCTGCTGGGGCAAAATTCGTCGCCGCTGATAGGGCACCGTCTCATCTCCAAAGGTTTCCAGGTATTCATCGCTATCTAGAAGAGCATCGACAAAGTCCGTGAGTCCTTTGGTGGCCAATACAATGGACCAGGCATGGGCCTCCGCCTGATTGTAAATATCTCTGCCTAAAATTCGCTGGATACAAATCTGGACAAATCGATAGTTGTTATTGCAGTCATATACACAGCGACGAAAGCTGTCAGCGGTCACAAGTCCTCGTATAAAGTCACGAACGCTAATATGATTGCTTCTGAGCTGAGATTCTAAAGTTTGCTGGCGATGATGGGCAATTATCTGCTGTTCATTAAATATTTGCCGATATGCTGCATAAATCAGCGTATCCATCTCCTGATTTTGAAGCAAATTATTGCTGGAATAAATCTTCGGGCTCTCTTCATTGCCAACCTCTAGAGCAGCGACTCTAATATTTTGAGAGGTTGGATTATAGGCCAATATTGGGATGGTCACCATTCAATCTCCTAAAGTAGTCGTGTTATGGAATGACTATTTGACGCTCAACAGCAGGGATAAAGTATCTAGTGCTTTACTCTCTTAATCTGAGTGAGCAGATAACGCTGCACCAGAATAGATTGTGAGTTGAGACAATAGTCAGTGCTAAAAAAGAATTTAGAAGCAATACGAAACAACCTGGAGATATCTCCAGGTTGTGGTTAACCAGGATATTAATAGCTACCTGATTAGCAATGGGCTGGTGCTTGTAGTTAAGATTAAATCAGTAATGAGATTTATTTTCAATAATTTTTGTAATTTATTTGGCAAGTAAACAGCAAAATGTCTCTGGCATTACATAAAAGAAAAATATTGGTTTTATAGATAAAATATAATTTCCTATCTTGGCAGGGTCCTAGGTATACACCAATAGAAAATCTGTTAATTCAGCGAAGCTACTGACTGATAAAGGATTGCTCTTTAAAGAGAAGGATGTCAGATGCTGTTTATTGATTCAGCTTTTCTCTGACTAGCGCTTTTTGCCCGCGTTTTGACATTTGAGAATATCCTCTGAGAACAGCTATACGAATAGAGCAGCTCTCTCGTATATTGAATATAGCTTCATTGATATTATTGAGATTTGATTTCAATAATATCGATTTATCTTATAATCGATTCGTCTACAGGTCCTTATCAGCTGTTCTAGTTTTGTCGTGTCAACAACCAAAGTCCTATGAACGCGAGCACTCAAGCTCTTTCTATCAGTCTGATGCGTAAAATTGCTAACGTTGCTGTCATGGTTAGAGCCGAATTTCCATCCGCTACTCCTGATTTGAGTCCATGGCTTACAGACGATATTACTCGGCAACAGATGAATCCTTCATCGATTGATTTGAGTTTTACTTCTCGACAGGAGTCAGATTTACTCAACTGCCGATGCGTCCTGCTGCAGGTTATTTTTTCAGACGCGCTGTTAGAGCCTACTTGTCACCTTATCGGGATTGAAGCATCAGGCCATGATCATCAGGGGCAGTGCTGGACATTTTCGACTGAGGCAGACTGGCAGTTTGCAGGTAGTAAGCCCCCTCAGAACCTCTATCAACGAAAAAGATTTATTTATCTGTTAAAGAAAATTCTTGCTTTATTTAATTACCCCACAGCGCTATCCCAATCGGTTTTAGAGTGATATGCTCTGCCCTGCTGAGATTGTTCAAACAAGGTGATAAGCCAAATCAGATAGCAAGGCTTTTAGCCTTCTGCACTACTCGAATCCCGCTGCTATCTATAGCCTGCATTGGATGTGACAGTTTGAAGAAATGTTCTGCGGCGACATCAGCTTATTGGCAATAAAAAAGCACTGTACTCCCGAAGAAGCGCAGTGCTTTTGTGGTTTGTCCAGTGTGTTGAAGGAGTTGAGATCTAAAACCCTAACGAGGGCCAAAATAACGGTAAGATCGCTTTCGTCGCTGAGATTTTCCTCGGCGTAAGGGTAGACCAATACTGGCCATTCCTAATAAAGCCAGGGAAGATACTCGTCTAGAAGACTGAGCTAGTCTTGTTTTGGGAGTTTCTTGTGCAGATTGTCTGTTTTGGTTGGTTTGCTGAAGCTGATCGGCAGCCACCAAGGATAATAAGCCAATGACAATAAAGCTGCTCAAACGATTGAGCGGTTTGTCCACGGTCGGTAGTTCGTGGTGTGTTGAGTAGGTGGCAACAATAAACCAAATAAAGAGACCTACAGAGACTACCAGCGCGATCGCATTAATGGCAGGGGCATTAGCGAATGTATAAATCGCTCCTCCCGTAGGACCATCAATGGCTGCATTAAACTCTTCTAGCGTTGAAAATGGGCTTGACATTGAATCGCTCCTTACATCTGCGAGCTTACTTTTGACCCGGCGATGGTAGGCTCCGGTGTATGGCCATTTTGCTCAGGCACAATAGGATATTCTGGATAGCCTTCGAGACCAAATTCTGCAAAGTCCAAACCAGCAATTTCCTCTTCTCGGGTAACCCGGAGCAGACCCAACTTCTTAAGCACAAAGCTGACGCCATACCCAGGGATAAAGCCAAGGATAATGGTGCAAACAAAGGTGCCTATTAGCTGACCGACAAATCCGGTGAGGGGAATTCCATCGCCCTGAGGATAGCCAGAGGCCATAACGCCCACCGTCATAGCTCCTAAAAGACCACAGTAGCCGTGCACTGCAAAGGCACCAACGGCATCATCAATACCTGCTTTTTCGACTGCTCTACCCACAAAGGGCATGGTGTAAGCACCAATAAAGGCAATCAGAATAATCATCGGAGGACTATACAGATCTAACCCCGCACCGACGGAAATAATTCCCGCCAGACCGCCAGAGATGGTAAAGAACGGATCGGCTTTGGACCCAATATAGGAGCCTACAATACCCGCGCACAGGGCCAAGGTGGTATTCACACCCACAGAGGCCAGAGTCATGGGAGTGCCATAGATGGTAATCTCTACAGCCTGACCGGGAACAAAGATAACGCAGGCAGCCAAAAAGGCATAAAAGCCGACAAAAATCAGCATCAGCCCCACCATGGTTAAAGGCAGGTTGTGGGGCAAGATTGTGTTTGGTTTGCCGTCGGGCTTAAACTTGCCCAGGCGAGGACCCAAATTAATCAAAACACCTAGAGCAAAGAAGCCAGAGACACCGTGTAGTACTGCCGAACAGCCAAAGTCGTGATAGCCAAAGTTAGTAAAAAACCACCCGTAAGGACTCCAACCCCAGGCAGCTGCGACAACCCAGGTAAACGACCCCAGGATTACAGCTAGAATGGCGTAGGCACCCACCTTGATGCGCTCAATCACCGCACCGGAAAGAATCGATGCGGTGGTCATGGAAAACAGGGCAAAGGCAAACCAAAAGACACCGGTCAGGTTGTCGGCAATATTGGGGCCCATAGCGGACGACCAGGGATAGGAAGCTTGGACCAGGCCCAACACCTCGCCGACAACGCCTTCAGAAGCTGGGTCGGTCCAAGGCCCGACAACTCCTCCGTTCAATGGGAATAGCGGGAAGGCGTTATATACCCACCAGCCAAAAAAGAAGAAGGTAAGCCCGACAACAGATAGGGTAAGCAGGTTCTTAACCATAGTGGCTAGAACATTTTTGGCGCGCGAAGCCCCACCTTCATAGGCTAAAAAGCCTACGTGAATAAGGATCATGAAAACGGAGGCCCAATAGTAATAGGACTCCGACACGAAAGTTGCGAGAAACTCTTGCGATTCAGGAGACATGCTCGGCTCCAGTATGAGATCAACGAATGGTCAACAATAGCCGGACAATCGGTCAATAAGAAAGACGCTGCTTATGGAAAGCTTCCCATAGCAAAGCAGTGAGAGAAAAGGCGCAGGTTTAGTAAACTTTATCCCTTTTACTGACCGAATAAACTAAACTGGCTAACTAGACTGGCTAGATTTATACAACTTAGATCGACTTGTTATATTAAGAGTATGCAATGTAAATCTTAACAAGGCTGTATTAATCACTACTGAAAGTCCACCGTAATATCTGTTGTTACAATTCTCTCTACACGTAGCGATTTTTTGATTTCGTTTCCCTAACCACAACACGCATGCTTACTGCCATGGTTCTTTGGTGATGGTGGCACATCATTTGCCGGATTCTCATCAAAGAAATTTAGTGGCTTGAGCATAAATCCAATGGTTCCTACCGGCATCACCGGCCAGTCTTCTGCACGGGGAGAGTGGCTATGGGCAAAGGTGTACCACACCACCACATCGGTATCTTCAACAGAGCGATCCGCCTGGGTCCACTCAGGCAGACCAACACCACCGGGATGCTGATTTGGATAGTTACCTGCCGGAAACTTCTCATCAGGGCTATAGGGCGTTACCCACAAATGTTTAGTCATATAGGTGGCTCGATTGATCACGCTGGCATCAGGTCGAGCTAGAGGCAGCGTATTTTCTCCCGGCATTAGCTTATAGGCGGTTGGATACCCCATGGCGTTTGTCTTAGACGGATTTACAATTTTCCAGTAGCGACCTTTTATTGGGTCAATTGTCCGCTGTGCTGTTTTTTCAGTAGGAAGTATTGTGGACTGAGCATAAAAGGCATTGCCGTAGGGATTGTACTCATCCTCCTCAGGAATAATATCTACCTCGTAGACAGAATTGTTGGGGCCGTCCACACACATGTCCATTCGGACATTAAAGATATGCTGGTGGATGGGAGCATTAAGCTGAGGGGCAATCAGAGTGCCATATTTGGGTACTTCACCGGGCATTACTGCACCGGTACTCACCATGCCTGTGAGTTTAACTTCGTACTGGATGGTGCCATCCTGATAGAAATACCAGTAAAAACCATACTCGTAGTTACCCACGGTGGCGATAAATGAGATCACCAAACGCCGAGACCGCCTTACTTCGGTCTGTTCGGTACGCCAGTCCATGTGCTTCCAGAGAATGCCAAAGTCTTCTTCATGTAAACAGACGGCATTTTCAATCTGGGCCACACCACCACGGGAGTCGGTGATAAAGGCATCAAAATAGTAAATCTCCCCCAAACAGTCGCAGCCTAGCTTTAGAGAGTTAGCCAGTGAACCGATGCCATACTCCCCCACATCAAAGGCGTTCTTGCGATAGGAATAAGGTTTTGGATCGCCATAGGGTACGGTCATCTCGGCTAGGGAAGCTCGATAAAAGATGGGACGTTCTTCTCCCTGGTCGGTATAGGTGACGGTATAGAGAACCAGTCCTTCCCGTGGCGTGAAGCCAACGCGGATTTTCCACTTTTGCCAGGAGATTTCATGGCCCTCGACACTAAAACTGGGGCCTTCTGGTTGGACAATCTCTAGGGGCTTTAGATCCTGTCGATAGTCTTTGACATATTCGGCAGTATAGTTGCCATCCTTAGGTGGTAGAGGGACTACACTATGATCCTCCACCCGGATTACTTCCATTCTGTTGAGGTCTACGACTGGAACCACACCCTCAATCGGTCTGGCATAGCCATTGTCTGTGGGGTTGGCTTTGACCCAGCATAGTGCTCTAGAAAGACGCACGCCTTCTTCCTCGGCGATACCATAGTTGCCCGCCGACCAGGGGTCGACCATAACTAGGTCTGGGTCGGTGATACCGCGTTTTGCGATCGCAGCCCGAAACTCCTCACTGGCCTTAACCGCCGCCTCGCATTCGACAAACTCATCCAACATGATTGGCGGCTGCACCCCAGGAATATGCTCCCAGGATTTCACCTGACCACTGCCCAAGGAAACAACCGCTTCGTAGGTTTTGGCAGTGGTATTATCCAGCAAAATTAAAAAGGCTTCTCGCTCGATCGGATCGCCTGGTTTGAAGCTTAGCACCGTTTCTTTTGCCGGTTCATTAAGCGTGACTGTTGCAAAGCGAAAACTAGAGGTAAGGGCTTTTCCCTGACGCACAACAGCGACTGCTGCTGTAATTTCATCCGGGGTTAATGGTTCTAAGGGATGATCAACGGTGACCGCTGTGGCGGTTTTTTCTTTAGCAAGGGTCATAAAACTGTTTTCTAAATGGGGGCAACTGGGGGAGCCTGTAATAGTCTCCTGTCTTTTTCTACCTTCAGGGTTAAACTGTTATAGCTTCTGTACTAGCTAAGCGATCCAAACAATATTCTGCTAGATGCGGACTTCGATATCCGTCTTCTTGCCAAAGAATGGGAAAGAAACTCTCATCCATATGGGTATCACCCACTCGCTTGTAGCGTCCGTAGATATATCCGGGCTCGTTGACTGGATGGAACTGGGCAGTAGAGGGGATTGTATGGAGCCCAATGCTATGGAACGTGCCTTCTGTACGAGTGGTCTGACACAGGCCATGCCAGGTACGCCCGTGATGAAATGCGCATCCCCCGGCTGGTACTTCTACAAACACTAGCTCTGGCTCATCTACCCCAGCATTTTCAGCCGCTTGCAACATGGCCCAACGATAGTCTTTTGTGGGAGCGTGAAATTCACCCTCAACATCTACTAGAGGCCATTTGTGAGAACCTTTGACGTAGACTAGGGTGCCATCGGCAGGGGTAGCGTCATCTAAGGCAATCCAGCAGGTCATCATCGCTGCTGGATCTAAATAGTCGATGTAGGCACCGTCCTGGTGCATGGCGACGGGCTTGGCTTGGGGTGGCTTCATCCACATGCTGTCTTGACCAATGCGGGCTCCTGACCAGCCTGCCAAAGTAGCGCTGAGACGGCCAATTTCAGAAGAGAGAACGAGGCTGGCAACGGTGCGATCGCATTTCCAAGCATTGCACATTTCCCGCGTGATATCGGGCAGGCTCAGTCCCGGACGCCAATACCATTCGTCAGGATAAATACCCGTCTCAAACTCTCCATGAAACAGAGGGTTCAAACGACTCACCAGCTGGCCCACAAAGTCAGACGGCAAGAAGTTTTCCAATATTAAAAAACCGTCATCTCGAAACTGAGCAATCTGCTCCGGAGAGAGTTGTACTGGCTGATAACCCATAAAAAAACACCCTGCAGCTTTAGAGCAGTTCCTAGGCTTATATCAAAACCCAGCCTTAGAAACCAACGCTTTGACGCATAAACCGGTTGACAAAACAATCGGGACATCTTCTACTTGTCATAATAAGTTGAAAGCTTATTCAGGATGTGCCCATTGTTACCTTTTATGAAATCTCAAGAATTATTAACGACTGAATTAACTGTTCAATCGGGCTATCTCAATATTGTGGCCAGCGATTTTGACGCCCGCCCCATGAGCTATGTAACTGAAAATGGCGAGCGGATGGGATATGAACCAGATTTAGCCCGTGCCCTTTGCCAGCATCTGGGACTAACGCCGATTTGGCACAATTTGCCCATGGCTGAGTTTTACACCTCTATGGAGACTGGCAATTATGATGTCATCTGGTTCAATCAGGCCATCACTCCCGAAAGACAACAGTCTGTAACCTTCACCCAGCCCTACGGTCTATTCGATGAGTCTGTTTTAGTCAAAACCAGTAGCGCAGTCTCTTCTCCCGAGCAGCTAGCTGGCCAGCGAGTAGGCGGCCTGGCCGACAGTACAAATATTGCTCTTGTAGAAAATTTTCCAGGGGCAATCGCCGTTCCCTATCCCGGCAGTGACAAGGTTTTGCCTGAAATGCTAACCGCCTTACGAGCCGGAGAAATTGATGCCCTGATTGATGATGAACTGGTACTCCTGGTGGCAGAAGCAGAAGACCCTAATCTGCGCATGGCCTTTAGTCTGCCCACCCAGGCTCGCTTTGCAATTGGTGTAGATAAAGACCGTGCTGAATTGTCAGAGAAATTAGACAATGCCCTCTCGTCTTTAATTGAAGATGGCACCATGGCTGAGCTGTGGAACAAGTGGATTCCTTGGAAACCATTTCCATTCTCGTAACCTTTGATACAAACATGTCATAACAAGTTGGCTTTTACTGTAAAAATTATCCCTAGTTGGAGATTCCGCCAGTGACTGGAGTTCTCACACAGACAAAGCCTTTAACTGAAGAGACTTTGACAGATTTGGAGGCTTACGTTAGGTCGGATGGACGAGCGGATTTGGTGAAGCAGGTTCGTGCAAAAATCGATGAGCTCGGTATTCAGTACATCTACTATCAGTTCATCTCCATCACTGGCAAAATCACGGGTAAAGGTGCCCCTGCCGATCATTGGGAGACCATGGCGGGAAAGGGAATCCAGCTTGTCTATGGGGCAACGGTAAACCTGGCCATTGATCGAACTCAAAACTATCTAGGATATGGTCCAGAATCTGCAGAACTTGTTGCCATCCCTGATCCAGATACGTTTTGTCAGCTTCCATGGGATAAACGTGTAGCCAGGGTCTACTGTTTCTGTTTTCGTAATCGCGAAGAAGTGGAAGACCCTGGTGCTTTTCTTACTAGCGACTGTCGCGGTAATCTTAAGCGCATCCACGATGCGTTTCAGCTAAAGCACGGGCTACAGCTGCGTCATGGGTGTGAACCAGAGATGATGTGGCTGAAGAAAGGACCCGATGGTAAACCCGATGGCGGTGTGACCAAACCCAACTGTTATCACATTGATCAGTTTGAAGAGCTGCGTCCGGTTTTCCTGCGGGTGATTGAATATTGCCGGGCCATGGGGCTGGATATGATCCAGGGGGACCATGAGGATGCGCCAGGGCAGCTGGAGTTGAACTTTATGTTTGACGATGCGTTACGGACTTGCGATCGCCTAACTACCTACCGTCAAATCTGTGCCCAGGTAGCCCGTGAGTTTAACCTGATTGCCTGCTTTATGTCGAAGCCATTTCTGGGCGTATCGGCATCGGGCTGTCACCATAATCTTTCCCTATGGCGAGGTGGCGAGGACACCCTTAAAACCTTTGCTCTAGAATCTCTGCCTGGTATGGAGAGTAACTATACCTACAGCCAGGGCGGAGAGAACACATTTATGCCGGTTGAGGGTGGCTCTCCACGGGTGCCAGGGCCTGTTGGTTTAAATTGTATTGGTGGCGTGATTGCCCACTTGGGCGCGCTGACAGCCATTGGTTGTTCTACAGTAAACTCTTATCGTCGGCTGTGGGATGCCGGTTTTTGGGCACCGGTTTACTCAGACTGGGGCTATCAAAATCGCACCTGTGGTCTCAGGGTCTCTGCACCAGGTCGATTTGAATATCGTGCTGTAGACTCCATGGTGAATCCTTACCTGATGGCGGCAGCGATGCTGCAGGCTTTTGATGATGGCATCAGCAACAATCTTGATCCGGGAGAGCCAGAGCAGCGCAATATCTATGAAGCCATGGAAGAAGGTAAGCAGGTAAAGAAGCTGCCGATGTCTCTAGGTGAAGCATTAGAGCGTTTGGCCGATGATGAGGTGATTCAGTCGGCACTGCCCGGTGAAATGTATCGTCTCTTTGATGAATACAAGCGCGACGAGTGGATACGATTCCTGGCTACAACCAGTAATTGGGATGTAGAGAATTATATGCATTGTCTACCTTGAGGATGACATCATGTCTGTTGTTGGCAAAATAGATAGCATTTGGCGCTATCCCGTCAAAAGTATGCGTGGTGAAGAACTCGATGAAGCCTTCGTCGCCTTTGCTGGGTTGATGGGCGCCCGGCTTTATGGTGTTGTTAAAAGTGGGGGTAATCCTGGATTTCCCTGGCATACGGCCCGTGAGCAAGAATCGCTATTGCTCTACCAGCCCCGCTATAAAAATCAGGCGGCTACACTAAAGCCAGAACATTTAGCAGCGGCCCAAGGGATGGCTCCTGGTATTAATACGCTATATCCAGAAACAGAACAATATTCCGTTGATGTGGAAACTCCTGAAGGGGAAACCTACAGCCTTGGGGATGGTTCGTTTTTAGAACATCTTAAAACAGTGTCAGACGATCAGACATTGAGTCTAACGTTTACCCAGAGAAGTCAGTACGACTGTCGTCCACTGTCGTTGTTTTCGTTGCAGATGTCCGATGTACTCACCCAAGAGCTAGAGATGGACGTTGACAAACGCCGTTTTCGGGCCAACCTCTATGTGGACTGGAATAAGGATACGCCCTACGAAACTGAGCTTGTGGGTAAACGTTTAAAGATTGGTGAGATGCTAGAGATTAATGTACTGGAACGAGATCCTCGTTGCAAAATGATTACTCTTGATCCCGATACGTCCGAAGCGAATCCTGAGATTGTTAAGCATGTGAACAAAGCCCACTCAGGCTTTGCAGGCGTGTATGGAGCTGTTTTGGTGGAAGGTGTTGTTAAAGCCGGGGATTCAATTCAGGTGCTCGACTGATCATTGGGCTGGCAGACCGGCAAATCAGCTTGAGCTATACTGCCATCAAACTTAGCCGATGTCGTCTCCCCATTCCCAATGGAGATGGTTACAACAGCACCGCTAATTTCTGAGTCCGCTACGCGGATTTGGCCTAAGTCACTTCTGGGCAGCGTATCATCGACATCGATGGTGAAGCTTGCCCGATTGTTCGGACCCAAGGAAGCAATCTGTAGTGCAAGTATGGTGTCACCGTCGTTTACACCCTCTGCAGCAAGCGGCACAATATCACCTTCCTCCACCTCAAACGGTTGAAAAACTTCAACGCCTGCGCCAGTTGCAGTGGTGTCAAATATTAGCTTCCCAGCACTTTGTGATAGATCGAGTTCAAGCATCAGCTCCTCTAACGTACACGACCCCATATTTGTAACAACAAAACGGTCTTTGGGCGCGCTTTCAATAAATTCGATTTCAATTACGGAATCTTCATTGTCAATCGAATCTGGCACTTCAACAACCGGAGGTGTACACCCATTTAGAAAAAATACTACTGCCCCTAAACCAATCTGTTTTCCTAAATTCATTTGCTGCTCTGTTGTTACCTTATACTCACCAAGGTATAGCTGAGCGGCAGCCAATATTTGTGAATCCGATGTCCGCTCCTGCATAAGATTAGATAGTAGATGGGCTAAGGGTATTGCCTATGTGCGCCTCAGAAACTATATCAGGTCGCAGTCGCTTGTTTTGAGGATTACGTAAACTAAAAAAATGCCGATAATGGTGGCAACAGGGTCTCCGCCATGCTAATGCGGTGCAAACCCTGGGCATCGAAACAGTCCGTAGACAAGCAGTTGAACCATCAACCAGGGCGGTGCAGCTTATGTTTTTGTTTCGTCCTTTTTCCCCAGCACCTTAAACGCCAAGATTCCCGTACAGACGCTGGCAAATAGCAACAATAATCCCTGATAGAGCACGCGTCCACCTTGAAGAGGGAACAGACCCGTCGAGCCGGCGACACAAAGGAGGACGACCAACGACGTATAGGTGATTGAGATCGCATCATATACGTTATGGCGAATGTACCGACCGATGCCGGCTCGCAGGTCCCGCAATAGCTCTTTAGTTGATGCAATGGTGTACGAGAAATCGAAAACAACCCAGATCCCTGTGAGGATTCCTAGCCGCATCAGGAGATGAACGTAAGCAAACCGTCCTTCTTTTGGTGTGTCGAGACCGGTCAACATCATAAAGCTGTTGATAACAGTAACGACCGAAAATGCGTCGGAAACACCCCCGACGGCATTCTTTTCGGTGAAGAAACGTTTGAGCGCACGTATCACTTTTGGAGCACGAACCTGCATATGCATTCACCACATTATCATCGACTCAAACGCTTGAATAGCAAGCCTTCAGTTTTCTTTAACCTCCTCCAGCTTGTCAGCCTAGGAGAAGCTCAAGGTTGCCTGGGGCCAGTATCAAGCGAAGCGCATACAGTGACGATCGCCCTTTTAATCTGATGAGGTGAGATCGTCTGTCTGCAGCTACTCAACTGAGAGCAAGGTTCTGACAATACAGAAGCCCTACCGTAACATGGAGCTGAGCGGCAGCCACTATTTTTGTGCAACATCCTAAACTGAACATTCCGTCTGCTCCTCCGTGGGGTTATGTGGCAGGGATAAGGACGTAATCAGGAGTTGTGGAACCCTCTACAGCTAAGAAAAGGGGATAGGATAACAGCTTTGCCCTCACCCAAAATATACCTATGACTGTATTTGTCTATCGAGAAAATCTGTCAGCAACACTCAGAATGGTCTGGACAATGGAGCGAGGATAGTTTTGAGCAACAGCAAATCCCCTTGGGCTCAAGAATGGTTGAAAGTGCTTGTAAATGGCTAATTCAGCATCCGAGCCATGAAATATGATGCACATCTCACCAGAAAAACTTTAGTAAAGCATCTACAAACTCTTCTGGTGCATCCTGCTGTATCCAGTGGGATGCATTTTCAATGGGCTTAAATATGGCTTCAGGAATTTCTGTTGCTAGCTGTTTTCCATCCTCGACTTTTTGCCAAGGGTCGTCCATACCCCAGAGAATCATTGTGGGTGCAGATATTTGCCCTTGACGATCAACAAGGGCCATAGTTTGATTAGCATTTAATGCCGACGCATTACGCAACAGACTGAGCTTGCCTTCTTCGCTGGCCCAGGGGGCAATGATGCCTTCTCGAAAATCAGCGGTCAACCGTTCAGGTCGAGAAAGCCCCATGGCTAAACTCTTTTCTAAGGCGGCAACTAAATCTTCAATCGATCGGGGTTTCCATCGTAGGGGATGACCAAAATCGAGCATGTCATCATCAAACCGGTCGTAGCAGACAGAATTGTTAATCACGAGCTGGTTGACTATCTGGGGATGTTCGATGGCTAAAATTAGGGCAACGGCTCCGCCGGTATCATGGCCGACAATATGCACCTGAGACAGGTCTAACGCAGTTAAAAGGGCCAGAATCATTTTGGCCTGGTCTTGAAACGAACGGTCAAAGCGATCGCGTCTGTCTGACCAGCCATGACCGAGGAAATCCGGCGCAATCACTCGATATCCGGCCTCAACTAGAGACGGAATTACCGCATGGTAAAGATAGCCCCAGGTAGGAATCCCATGCAGCAGCAAAATGGTGCCGGTTTGGTCGGTGCCAACATCCACAAATCGAATTTTGACTGGAATATGGGCAGCCGTGTTGGCCGGTAGCTCAATCTCAAATTGAGCATTTTTGTAGTCTTGCCAGGTATTCCAAAACACCATATTGCCAGAACGGATCTTATCGAACCGCTAACATAGTAACAGGTACAACCAGGCTGCAAAACCGTCTTCTGTTAAAAGAACTTTAGATAGCGCTGAATTTCCCAGTCTGATACATGGCAGTGGTACTCTTCCCATTCCTGGGTTTTGAAGTCCACATAGGTCTTATACATCAGTGGACCCATTACCTCCTTACTCAGCGGGTCAGCCGCAAACGCTTCGACGGCCTCCCCCAAAGTCTTTGGCAATGTCTCAATCCCCATTGCCTTTAGCTCCTCCAAGGAATACAGATACATATTCTCTGTATGGGGCTCCCCCGGATCTAGACCTTCACGAATTCCTTCTAAGCCAGCTGCCAAAATCATCGCTGCTCCCAGATAAAGATTGGTCGAAATATCCGCTGCCCGACATTCCACCCGACCACCCCCTAGGGGAATCCGCAGCATGTTAGTGCGGTTGTTGTTGCCGTAGCAAATATACACTGGAGCCCAGGTAAAGCCAGACATACTGCCCTTGCGCACTAGCCGTTTATAGCTGTTAACCGTGGGACAGGTGACCGATACAATCGCCTTGGCATGTTTAAGCACACCGGCAATAAACTGATACCCCAGTTTAGAAAGACCGTTCGGATCGCTGGTGTCTTCAAACAGATTTTTTCCCGTTTCCAGGTCTGCCAGGGACATATTGTAATGGGCCCCGCTACCGGTCTGGTTAGCAAAGGGCTTGGGCATAAAGCTGGCAAAGTAGCCTTCTTCCCGCGCCAATTCTTTCACCATAAAACGAAAGAATGTGAGTCGGTCTGCCATTTTCAGTGCATCACAGTAGGTAAAATCTGTCTCGAACTGGCCCTGGGCATCCTCATGATCAAAGGAATACACATCCCATCCCAGACCATTCATGGCGCTGACAATCTTGTCTAGAATTTTGTAGTTATCTAGAACCGTAGGCAACGCATAGGCCGCTTTGGGTAGCGTATCGCGATCGCTAACTGGACCAAAGCCTGTTTCAGTTTCTTTGAAAATAAAAAACTCCGTTTCAATGCCTAGATTAAAACCGTAGCCCATGTCTGCGGCCTGCTTGAGAGTATTCTTTAAAATTGTTCGACAACAGGCTTCAAACGGATTACCCACCAGGTGTAAATCGCTGGCAAACCAGACAATCTCTGGATTCCACGGCAATATCGTCGCGCTATCTGGGTCGGGCATGGTCCCTACTTCATCATCGTTGATTTCTTGGGGGACTCCATCTAGAGCGGCCCCTGTAAACAACTCCGAGCCCTGCACCATACGGTCAAAGTGACTCATGGGAACAATTTTTCCTTTGCACATGCCGTGGATATCGACAAAGCTGGCCATGGCATATTTGACACCCTGTTCTTCGAGAGATTGTTGGAGTGATTCTAATTCGGGAGAGAGGGGACTTAAGTTGGGATACATGAGGGAGAAAGTGAAAGGGGCAAAAAAAGGAAATATCTGGGGGTTTTAACCAAGACATTGAAGCATTCTGAATTTTTATTTTTGATTTCTGCACCTTAAACAGAAACACTCTCCTGCACTGGTTGAGTATCTACACATAAAGCCAACCAATCCTCTGCAACGTTTTCTGCAAATGCGGCTGCGCCGTCGGCATGTTGTCTAATCTGTTCTTGGATTTTCTGATCCAAATTAGGATAGTGGGTATCGATCCAGTCGCTTTTTGCTGTTAACCAATCGGCGATAATTTCTGGGGTGACTTCTAGATGAAATTGGAAGCCATAAATATTGCTACCAATGCGATAGGCCTGATGCTTGCAGATATCGTTCGTCATTAAAAGTGTTGCCTGCACTGGCAGATCAAAGGTATCAAAGTGCCACTGCATTATATGTAAATCAGCATCACAGCTTTGTAGCCAGGGTTCTGTCGCCAGGGGTTTGACCACCTCAAGAGGAGAGAACCCTAGTTCAGGAGTACTGTGGGGATAAACTTGCGAACCAAACGCACGGGCAATTAGCTGCGACCCTAAACAAACACCCATGATGGGTTTATGCTCTGCATGGAACTGATGAATTAGATCAACCACCTGCTTGAGGTGAGGATATTTGTCATCCTCGTGGGCATTCATATGTCCACCCAGGATAATCAGCCCTGAAAACTCTCCTTGGGGCCTTTGCGACTGTTGTTCTGGTAGCCAGGTGGAGAGTTCAGCACCCCGGTTGACCAAATACTTGCCTAGAATGCCGATGGGATCTCGAATACTATTTTGAATGACCAGAATTTTCATTGCGATCGCACGTTTAGTTCATATGCATCCTACCAATAGCCACTGAAATATACTGTTACATTTGTTATAACAAGCAAATGCGACTGATGCCCGATTGAAGTCGCCTCATAGGCATCACTAAAGCGGTTAAAACACCCTATCTACCAAGGTTTTCCTTAGCTTGTTATAACCAATAGTAGCTACAGCTACAAAAGCTACCTGTAGAGACTGTTTTACTAAGGAAGCATTGCCCCAAGGGATCCTAAAACTATGGTAGGAACGCTCACGCAAACAAAGACCCTGGTAGAGAAGGCCAAAGAACTTGGGATTAAATTTTTTCTGGTATCCTACACCGATTTGTTAGGGGGGACCCGGGCCAAACTGGTTCCGGCCACTAAGATTGCATCTGTGGAAAGTGATGGAGCATTCTTTTGTTCCTTTGCCTCCAACTTAGGTTTGGGGCCAGATGCGCCCGAAATTGCGGCTGTTCCCGATCCAGAGTCTTTGATTCAGCTACCCTGGGAACCAACCGTGGGCTGGGTAGCTAGCGATGTGTACTTTGAGGGTAAGCCGTTTGCCGCCGCACCGAGGATGATGCTCAATCGAGTGCTGGATGAGTGTAGCGAGCTGGGCTATAGCTACAAAGCTGGGGTGGAAGCTGAGTTCTTTTTGTTAAAGAAAACGGAGACAGGCTACACCATTGCTGACGAAAAAGACGTAGCGGAGCGCCCCTGCTACGACCAGCTCAATTTAATGCGCCAGTTCGACCTAATCTCCACTTTGGTGGACTACATGGAGCAGCTAGGTTGGGGACCTTACCAGTGTGACCATGAGGATGCCAATGGGCAGTTTGAGCTGAACTGGACCTATAGCGATGCCAAGACAACGTGCGATCGCCATGTATTCTTTAAGTACATGGTCAAAACCCTGGCAGAGCAGCGGGGATATACGGCCACGTTTATGCCCAAACCCTTTAGTCACATTACTGGTAGCGGTGGTCATGTCCATAACAGCCTCTGGCAGGGCAGCGTCAATAGTTTTGAAGCCGATGCCGATGCTGGTGGATTATCTCCTGTCGGTTATAACTTCCTAGGTGGTGTCTTGGCCCATGCCAAAGGGTTAACGGCGTTATTTGCACCGACGATTAACTCCTATCGCCGTCTGGGGGCTAATATGACCACGTCGGGGAGTACCTGGTCTCCGCGCTACATTTCCTATGGTGGCAACAATCGCTCCCACATGATGCGCATTCCTGAGGCCGGTCGGTTTGAATGTCGATTGATTGACGGTTCAGCTAATCTGTACCTTGCCCTGGCAGGGCTGCTGGCGGCTGGTTTAGATGGCATTAAACAACAAACATCCCCAGGTAAACGCATTGATGAAAATCTGTTTGCCCGTGGAGATGAGTTTCCGGATCTAGAGATGTTGCCGACAGATCTCTATGAGGCGTTGGACGCCCTGAAGAAAAATGAGTTGCTGATGGAAACCCTAGGAGAATTAGGGGCCAAAACATTCTTTGAGTTTAAGTATAAAGAATGGAATGCATTCTGTTCTCAGGTCACTGACTGGGAGATGGATCAGTACATTAATATTTGAGGATAGTGTTAGCGGTTAACCCACCCAGTTGCCCCTCCCAGGAGGGGATAGAGCATCGGCTTCTTCATTAAAGCCTGCGTTATAATTTTTCTCTTGGGTAAGATATCTCAAAGGTAAAACAACATCCCCTCCTGGGAGGGGTGCCCAACGGGCGGGGTGGGTTAACCGTTATGAGTCTCAACCAATCGTTATATCTCCCCTAAGCCTTATGTCCTCCGACATCAGTACCTATAACTTCCCCACCAAAATACGATTCGGCCCCGGTTCTCGTTATGAACTCGCGTCAGAACTGACTGCTCTTGGCATTCAGCGACCGCTCATCGTCACTGACCGGGATGTCGTTGAGTTATCCTGGTTCTCCACCATCGAAGCGGCTATTGCTGATATCCCATTCGCCACATTCAGCGGTGTTTGGGGCAATCCAGTTGTCTCTCAGGTGACTGCCGGGGTCAGCGCTTACCAACAGCACAGCGCTGACGGCATTGTCGCCGTTGGTGGTGGGGCTCCGATGGATGTGGCGAAGGCCATTGCCCTGATGGTGAATCACCCTGGCCACCTGTTCGATTACGAAGACGGTGCCAGCACCCGCCCCATCGATCAGCCGATTCCTGGGATTGTTGCCATTCCCACCACCGCCGGTACAGGCAGTGAAGTAGGTCGTAGTGCTGTTATCTCAGATGATGAGACCCATGCCAAAAAGATTGTTTTTGACCCACAGCTGCTACCTAAAGTGGTATTAGCCGATCCAGAACTGCTGCTGGGCTTGCCCGCCAAAATTACAGCAGCTACAGGTATGGATGCCCTCACCCATCTAATCGAAGCGTTTCTAGCCAAAGGGACGAATCCGCTATGTGATGGGATTGCCCTAGAGGGAATTTATCTGGTATCACAGCATCTAAGAGACAGTATGATGTTTGCTCAACAACAGGCTGCTGGTGAGACGATAGATCAGCCTGCCCACTTACAAGCGCGGGCAGGCATGTTAAATGCGTCTATGATGGGTGCGATCGCATTCCAAAAAGGTCTCGGCGTTACCCACTCCTGCGCCCATGCTCTCTCCACCGTCTGCGACACCCACCACGGCTTAGCCAACGGCATCATGCTACCTGCCGCCATGCGGTTTAACCTAGAAGCCGAACCCGAAAAGTTTCTGCGGATGGCACGGATTGTTGACCCCTTTGCTAGAAACGGTCAGGCATTGATTGACTGGATTACGGAACTGTCCGTCGCCATCGGTATTCCCACGTCCCTAGGGGCCCTCGGTATTTCCAATGCGGTCGTCGGTGAGCTAGTCAGCATTGCTGTTAACGATGGCTGTCATCCGTTTAACCCCAGACCCGTCACCGAGGATGATTTTTACGCCATTTACCAAGATGCGCTTGCTGCATGAGGATACCCCATGGCTGACATGCTTTCCATTATCAATCCTGCCACTGAACAACTGATTAAAGAGATTCCCGTCGACGACAGTGCTGCCATTGCCGATAAAGTAAAACAGGCTCGCAGTGCCCAGCCAGTTTGGGCGGCTAAGCCCCTAGTGGAGAGAATTGAGGCGATCAAAACATTCAGAGAATCTCTAGTAGAGCAGGCAGACTCTCTGGCTGCGACATTAACCGCTGAAACTGGCAAGCCCATCACTCAAGCAAAAAATGAAATTCTGGGCACGCCGCCACGGATTGATTTTTTTATTGAGAACGTTGCTAGGGTGCTTAGCGCCCAACGGGTTTATCAAGAACCCTGGCAGGCCATACCGGGCACGGGACAACTAGAAGAAATTCTTTCCTACGATCCGCTGGGGGTGATTGCAAATATTTCAGCCTGGAACTATCCCTACTTTGTCGGTTCAAATGTGTTTATTCCAGCACTGCTGACGGGTAATGCGGTGGTGTATAAGCCATCGGAGATTGCGGTGATGACTGGGGGTGCGATCGCAACTCTCCTCCACGAATCAGGCATTCCCGAAGATATTTTCGTCCCAGTCATCGGTACAGGATTAGCTGGAGCCGCTTTACTAGAACAACCCATCGACGGTATTTTCTTTACCGGTTCCTATGCCACAGGGCAGAAAATTGCCACAGCGGTGGCTCCCAAGCTCATCAAAGTACAGCTGGAGCTAGGGGGAAAAGATCCGGCCTACATCTGTGACGATGTGGATGTAGCCTCGGCAGCAGCTGCATTGGCCGATGGAGCCTTTTATAATAACGGACAAAGCTGTTGTGCTATAGAGCGAATCTATGTACATACAGATATCTACGAACCGTTTATCGAGAAGTTTGTACAAATAGTTCAAAAATTTGAGCTGGGTGATCCGACTGACGCTGAGACTTATCTAGGGCCCTTGAGTCGAAAGCCTCAACTTTCTGTTGTTGGACAGCAAATTCAGGATGCGGTAGCTAAAGGTGCTCAGGTTCTCTGCGGCGGACAGCCGGTAGACCGACCTGGCTGGTATTTTACCCCTACGGTTTTAACCGAGGTCACCCATGAAATGACCGTGATGCGTGAGGAAAGCTTTGGCCCAGTCATCGGTATTCAGCGGGTGAGCAGTGATGATGAAGCGGTGGCCCTAATGAACGATACGGATTATGGGCTAACGGCTGCGGTGTATAGCGCTGACCGAGAGCGGGCTGTGGAGATTTTAGGTCAGGTGAGTAGTGGGAGTGCTTATTGGAACTGTTGCGATCGCGTTAGCCCCCGCTTACCCTGGACAGGCCGCAACCATTCAGGTATCGGCTCCACTCTCTCTACCCTAGGCATAACAAACTTCCTCCAACCACGCGGCTGGCATCTCCGAATGTAGGTACCGGATGGCGTTTGTTAATTGAGCAATTTCTCAACCGCCTGCTTAACAAATGCCTCATCTTCACGGTTCTGATAGGGATTACCCGCCCGATGCCCCCAAATCGAAGGAATTACAACGTACTCGCTGTTGGCGATCAGTTTCGCTTCAGCCTCGCAATCTTCCGGCGTAAAATAGAGGTCCGTGCTGGCAGGCATCACCAACACCTTCGCCGTAATCGATCCCATGGCCTTCCCATAATCTCCGCCATAGATTGGATTATCTCCCACATCACAGTGCAACCACGTCTCAATCATCGCCAGTAGATTATGGGGGTCTCGCCGTCGATAGCCCGCTTCCCAGCTGCGCAGCAGATAATCCTCTAATGACTCATATCCCCATTACAAATACGGCTTTGCTCGATAGTACGCCTGGGAAGCAGCCCAACTGGCATAGATCTGGGTAAACGTATGAAAACCCTTCTCCGGCACTTCCTCAAACCGTTCTCCATTCCAGGCTGGATCTCCCTGTAGAGCTGCTCTCAAACTGTAGAGAAAAACTCGATTATGGTCAGTGGTTTTAGCTGTGCCACATAGCGCCGCAATCCGTTGTACCCGCTCAGGATATAGCACTCCCCAGTGGTATCCCTGCTGCGCTCCCATGGACCAGCCGTAGACCAGGGCTAACTGCTCAATACCCAAACTATCTAACAGGGCCGCCTGAGCGCGAACATTGTCGTAGTGGGTAAAGTAAAAACCTGGTTTCTTAGCTACCTCACAGTTACTCGGCGATGTGGAAAGACCATTACCAAACATGTTTGGCACTATCACAAACCAGTCTGATGTATCCAAAATCCCATCTGGACGCACTAGCCAATCCACATCGCTATGCTGTGCCCCATAGGAGGTGGGATACAACACTACGTTACTGTGTTCAGAATTTAACTCTCCATAGGTTTGATATATTATCTCCACCTCAGGTAGAGTGACCCCGCACTGCAGAGAAAAATCCTTCAGAACAAAACTGTTAGGAGATGCCATTATCGTTACTTAGGAATAAGAATTCAATTACGTCCTAATTCTTAGCCGTATATGCGTTCTATGGAACGCTTCTGCATCCCCTCCTGGGATGGGGCGATGGGGTGGGTTATCCTAACTCAGCAACAATATCTCGATTCACTTTCACGTATCCTGCATCAACCTGTGTGAAATACTCTCTCAAACTATCATGTGCCTTTGGCAGTGCATGAAACGGAATCGATGGATAAATATGATGTTCCGCATGATAGGGCATATTCCACATTAGGAACCGCACAGGCCATAGTGTAAGCGTTGTACGTGTGTTCGCCAGTGGATTGCTGTCATCTGAACAGCCCGCATGCTCAGCGATCAATACGAATCTCAGAAACGGTTGACCTACTGCCAATGGCAACAACCAATAAACAAAGATAAATTCAGGATGGCCTAAGGCAGTCGATAACAATCCAATAGCAGCATAGGTTCCCAGCTGTAGACGTGTAGATTGAATCACATCACCGTAGGCACTTTCTGGCAAAAAGTAACAGTCTTCAACATTGCCGAGGGCCACATTTACATGTCCTGTTATTTTGTCATGCCACCATGGAATTCCACTCATTCTCCATAAATACTGTCTCCAGGTTTCTGGCTTGGGATCATCCAGTTCAGGATCTTTCCCGGCAATCTGCGTATAGCGATGGTGCCATTTATGGTAGTACCGATAAAACGTACTATTGTAAAACGACAGCAATCCTGCCCACCAACCTACGACATCATTAACTTTAGAATTTTTAAATGCAGTCCGATGAACACATTCATGGGTGGGGCAAAACATCACAGCAAGGCTAATGCCGTAGACTAAAAGCGCTGGCAACTTAAACCAGCCGGGCGCAGTTCCCCATAGAAAACCACTGATACCCAGCACGGTCAAATGTGAAGCCAATCTGACAAAACCTGCCACATTAGAGCGTACATTCAAAGCCTTAAGCTCACGAACGGCTAAGATTTTGTGAGGTTTATCTACTGATCCTTTGGGAGCTTGAACCGAGTCAGTTAACATCCTGGTAAACACTGATAACACAAGCGCACATAGCCGAATATTACGGCCATGTGCAACACTTGTTATAACAAGTAAAAGTTAGCACACCCTACCTGGTATAACAAGTCTACATAGTATTTCGTTAAATCCTGACATAGACCTTTGATGTCATCTGTTCCTTTACATATCAGCATCTCAGAAAAACTTCGCCATCAGATTGAGGCGGGGGATTACCAGCCTGGAGAAAAGTTACCCAGTGAACATCAGTTGATGAAGACATTTGAGGTCAGTCGTATTACTGTTAGACGAGCTGTTGCGAATTTGGTTAGTCAGGGTCTCGCTAAATCTCAGCAAGGTAAAGGGGTATTTGTCACACCACAAAAAAAAGTAGCTTATTCTTTAGTCAGCCCTTTGATTTTTTTAGAACAAGATCTTACACGTAAAGGTATTCAATTTACATTTGAAAGTCTTGTTTTTAGAAAGCTACGTACTCCTAAAGAAATCCAAGCTATTTTACAACTACCAGACAAATCGACAGTGTATTTTCAGAAAAAACTGTTGAGTATGGACGGAGCTGTGGGTGCCATTGATGAGAGTTATATTGTGTTAGAGCTAGGGCAGCAGTTTAGAGACCAGCTCAAACGGCAAATGACGTTTCCTACTTTGGAGACCCATGGAATAGCGGTTGTACAAATTGATGCCGTGATTGAATGCACCCATGCTGATTATGAAATGAGTGGGTATTTGGAAGTGCCTCTGGGTCAGCCGTTAATTGTGTATTGCTACACCGCATACACTAGCAATCAGCAGCCTATCTTGTATGGAAAAACCATTTCACGGGCCGATCGTTTCTGTTACGCTCTTTCATTACAGAAATAAAAGCTTATCGGCAGTGCTTCTTTTCTAAATCTGTAAAGGATTTAAACCTATGGATCAGCTGAGAGGTTTAATAAAATATACCGCCCGTTCTACCCTTACTAGCATGACAGCATTAGGAGGCACAGCAGTAGTTTCAGCAATTCAACTCGTTTCGGCTATAGTGACTATGGGCGTACCCCTATGTTGTTTTTCCTTCTGATAAAGTTACTATGCCTGAAATGAGGTTTCATATTCAATGGCCAGATGGACATAAAGAAAGCTGCTATTCTCCATCACTGATTGTGAAGGACTATTTTCAGGTGGGCGAATCTTACACAGTTACTGACTTTCTACAGCGCTCCCGTGAATCTCTCCAAATTGCTAGCGATCGCGTCAAGGCAAAGTATGGATTTCCTTGTGGGCTAGCTATGGGGCAGCTGCAAAAAATTGAAGATACTGCCCAGCAATATTTAGAGCAGCCTGACGGTAAAGTGACTGTCTTAAAATTCCAGTAAAGTGCAGAGCCTGCCACAGCATACCTGTACTGCTAAACATATTACACAGCTTTTTCAAACAGGCTAATCCTGTTCAAGAACAGTACCTCTACTTGGTTAGGAATGGTAGATTTACCCTGTGAAGAATTCCCAGGATAGTCTACTACAGCCATGACGGATGTCTTTATCTCCTATTCCCGCAAGGACAAAGCCTTTGTCCAGGTGCTCAACCAGGCCCTGACTAATAGTAAATACGATGCCTGGGTGGATTGGGAAAATATTCCCCTAACGGCGGACTGGTGGGAGGAAATCAAAGCGGGGATCGAAGCCGCGGATACGGTTATTTTTGTAATCAGACCCGCCTCAAATGCGACTAAAGTGTGTGGTCTAGAGATTGACCATGCGGCAGAAAACAATGTGAAGACCCCACGTGGCTGCTAGTTCGAGCTCTAGAGTGGGAGAAAAAGCAGCGATGATGGACTTTTTATTTCCTACTCTCGTCGCGATCGCAGCGCCAGCAGTGGATCAAGGCCCTCAAAGCAGGAAACAACCCATTCACGGCAGATGTACTAGAAAGTCTGCAATAATTAGCGGCTGAAGAGTTCTAGTCAGTGGCTGCACCGGCGTTATCCCCATTTGCCGACCACCGCATCGCAATGTGGGGAATACCATCCTCCAAATAAGGCTTGCTTACTGAGTAAAAGCCAAACCCTCCATAGAACTGTTCTAGATGGTGCTGCGCCGAAAGCACAATGTCATAACCAGGAAACTGTCTCTGAGTCCGGAGCATCCCTTCCGCCAGTAGCTGACGCCCCAGCCCTAGACCACGGGCATTCGGCATAACCAGCACCCGACCAATCGCCGGTTCAGGCCGCTGCTCCGTTGGCGGCAGCACCCGTAAATAGGCCACCAAATCCTCCTTATCTGATCTCCCCGTTAGATGCCAGCAGGTGAGATCAGCTCCATCCAAATCAGAATAGATACAGGTTTGCTCAATGATAAATACTTGCTGTCGCACCCTGAGAACGTCATAGAGTTCTAACGTTGAAAGGGCATCAAATGATTTCCAGCTCCAAGCAATCAAAGTGTAACTCCTGGGTCAAGTTCTCTCACTACAGCCCTGATGGGCAAACAATCGAATCGGCGAGGTCCGCCGAGGGCAAACTGCTGCAGATTCTCGCAGGCTACAGTGATTGAATTCAAAGGTTAGAGTGATGAGCTGCTTTCTCGCTGCAAAAGCGATTAGCGAACGTACTTAATCCGGACAGCTACGGGCAGGTAAGACTGGGCTCATCCGCCGAAATTCAGACAAATACTGTTCTAAGACAGCAAACTGTGGAAGGTTGAGCCGATAGTAGATCCAGCGTCCTTCCTGGCGACCCTGAATCAGACCGGCCTCACGCAAAATCTTGAGATGAAAGGATAGCTTAGATGCGCTGATGCCCAAATGACTGGCAATATCACAGGCGCACAGCTCGCGATCTCGCAACAGCTCAATCACCTTGAGCCGATACGATTCTGAAAATGCCTGCAAGAGAGGCAAAACATCGATAGAAACTGCCGTTTTCATAGCTCCTTTCCATTATTTGGCAAGCCACAATAAAAAAGCTGGCTCTTAATGAGCCAGCCTGAACACTGCGCGGGAACGCGTATAGGAAGCAGTAGCCTACGCTACTGAAGAACAAGCTTCACATTGGCGTTCTGTAGACCAGGGCGCTTAACCTCTGCAAGAGTCCGGTTAACTGCATACTTCTGGTTGATGGAGTTGATTAGCTCAGTCTGGTTGTGTTTCTTAGCAACACCCCAAAGGTCAGCAATCAGATCAAAAGAGCCATCAGCATTGCGAGACCAGCCCAGATCGTATTCACCTTCTAGAACAGCTACGATGTCAGCACGAACACGCTGGCCATTGTAACCACGGACATCAGCCTCAGTCTTAACCGAGATACCGAGATCCTTCAATGAAGACGTTAGAATTTCAGCTTCAGTGATCTTAGTGCGCAAAGTACTAAAGTGAGACATTGGTGTTTCCTCCAGTGGGAAAATGAGAGACTTAGAATCAAAAACGCAAAGCCAATAGATTAACAAATCAATAGTAATAATTTGCTAAGCCATTGTCTGAAAACTGCTAACCCTGGGGTTAGCCCTCTGCTAGGAGAAACCTCCTAACAAAAGCCTGTTAAAACTCCATCCGCTGATACTCAGCGACGGATGAAGCTGCGGGGCGAGCACGTTGTCGTGCCCTGTCGCGATGCGCCGTTTCAGGTTCAGTCATGGTTTTAGATTACGGTATTGTTGCCCGAATTGCCGCTATAATATCGAGTTGGTTAAACTCACGGCCCTGGGCAAACGCTTCATACATTGCAGAGATTAAACCTTGCTCAATCTCTGCCCCCGAAAAACCTTCACATACCTTGGTTA
>JBHJIL010000078.1:0-36155 GCA_050043465.1 Leptolyngbyaceae cyanobacterium | reverse complement strand
CTTAGTCTTGCTGCATCTCTTCTGCCACCAACAGCTACATGCTTGTTCGCCTTAGCGGTGGTCTGCTTGAGCCGTGTGCGGTGAGAGTCGCACGCACGGTTCTGAGGGGAGGGGGTGGCGGTGACGTCACCTTCTTACCCGACACCAACTGGTCTCGACAGTTGGTCGGGTTAGCGGGATGGTGGTGGTGGTACACCGCCATCTCGCGCGGCTAAATTTTTGGGTGCGGAAATAGCTGTAGGTGATATTCCCGTAGCTATTAGTTCTGTAGGCTATCAGCCCTAAGACAGCTGAGTCAAGATACTAGTTGGTATCAATAAAATCGAATCTATCTTCTAAGCTGGAATCGCTAAGCACATAGAATACTGTGATGAGATTTGACTTATAAGTGTATAGATAAAACCAGCTTGGGGAGTCAGGACACGTGAGATCTACAGCATACGGAATTGGTTCTCTAATCTTTGGCATTATAGGTGCAGCAGCGATTCACTCCACTCACGCTGAAACCATTGCGCCACCTGAACCTACAGAACAAGTAGCTCAGCAGACGACAGAAACCGAATTTTCCCAGCATTTTCAAGATAACGGCGTAGAAGGCTCAATTGTGGTCTATGACCGCAACCAAGACAAAACCTATCAGCATAATCCTGAGCGCAACAACACACAATTCTTACCAGCGTCTACCTTCAAAATTCTCAATTCTTTGATTGCATTAGAGACAGGCGTTGTTGCTAATGATGTGGCTGTTTTCACCTGGGATGGGGTTGAAAGAACAATTCCGGCATGGAATCGTGACTTAAACATGCGCATGGCTTTCAACTTTTCAGCCGTTTGGTTTTATCAGGTCATTGCTCGTCGTGTTGGACACCGACGAATGCAGCAGTGGGTGACCGCCACTGACTATGGTAATCAGCAGATTGGTGCTCCTGAAGACATTGACGTTTTTTGGCTAGAGGGCGAGCTGAGGATAACGCCTCAAGAACAGATTCAGTTTCTGCGCCGTCTGTATGACAACGATTTACCTTTTTCGAAGGATGCGATCGCAACTGTCAAAGACATTATGATTGTCGAGAAAACTCCCGACTATATCATTCGAGCAAAAACAGGATGGGCTATCCTTGGTGGGCCAGATTCAGAACAGATCGGCTGGTACGTTGGCTATGTCGAGCAAAATGACAATACCTACTTCTTTGCCACCAATATTGATATTCGCGATGAAGACGACCCACAAGCTAGAGAGACCTTAACTCGGCTTTCCCTAAAGACACTGGGGCTATTGTAATAGGTCCGATGAGGCTTTGTTTCAGCAGCAAGGGGTTCGGCGTTCAACTAACCTAAGACTTTTGTTCCCTTATCCAAGCAAAAATTAATTTCGGTGTCTGCTTTATTCTGCTGACAAACAGATAGAAACTCATATTCAAAGAATTGTTCAGACACAGGGGCAACTTCAAAAATTGCCCCTACGGAAGATCCTGAGCCTGCCCTTTAGTCTTCTAACACCAAAGGCTGACTAACGGTTAGTGTCAGATCATTAGCAGGATTAATCGAAATCACCTCTACTCGTTCGCGCCCTAGCACCAAACCACCGATTGCTCCTGCAACGGTGCCTGTCAACACCTCCCAGGTTTGAATTTCGTCATCTCCAGTCACTGAGCCAACAGCAGCAGCGGCTCCAGAACCCAGCACCGCCCCAGCAAAGATCTCACCGATGCGCGCTCCTCGACGGACAGTCTCAGTCCTTGTCACAACGCTAGACTGTGCCTGCAGAGCATACTGACGACCGCTAGACAGCACTAGAGTTTGCGCCACAAACTGAGATCCCTGCTGACTGCCTGAAACAGGACGTAATTCGCCAACAATCTGGCTGCCACGAGGAATCAATATCCGTCCTTGAGAATTGGTGATAGCCTCTGACACTTGCAGCGTAATCGGCAATGTTTCATCTGGCAATAAAACAATCTGGTCACCATCGGGATAGTTAACAGAAATGGTAGTCCCTTGCGAAACCGATGACTGAGACGTCGTTGTTGTTGACTGCGCCTGGACGATGTAGGGAGACTGCACCGTGGCTACCTGGTTCTGGCTAGCCAATGCCTGATAGATAAAGGCGGCTACGTCTGCCCGTGTCGCCGTTTGGTTGGGTCGTAGCGTCTGAACATTGGGATAGTTAACCACCAATTTCTGTTCGGTTGCTGCTGCAATACTGGCAGTAGCATAGCTAGGAATCGACCGAGAGTCGTTATAGATGTCTGCGCTAGCAACCGTAGTCGCCTGGTAGTTAAGACCATTGGCCAAAGAAACCAGCACCTGAGCACGAGGAATATTCTGATTGGGCTCAAACACTCGGTTAGGATAGCCAGATAAAAAGCCCATACGATAGGCGCTATCAATGGCAGATGCTGCCCAGAAGTTGGCGGGTACATCGACAAATGACGTACTGGTACGAATACTGGTTTTATTAAACGCTTTGCGCACCATGGCAGCATACTGAGCGCGGGTAACCGGCTCATCGGGTCGAAATGTACCGTCAGGGAAACCTGCAATGATATCTCGCTGCGCCAGGCTAACAATAAACTGGCTGGCCCAATAGCTAGACGATACGTCGGTAAACTGGACCTGAGTTTGAGCCTGCGCGACTGCTGGGGCAGACGTCACGTAGGGTGCAACAATACCTGTTCCCATACCTAACGTGATTAACAAAGCTGTTGTTGCTTGAAGGCGTCGCATAGTTAACATAGTGAAGATTTTCAAAAAGAATTAGACAGCCGTCGGCTGCAACAACAGCTTTTACAAAGCCGTAAAAGCCAGCAGCAGACGTGCTGTATGACATCTCAAAAGAAACTTAAAGGTACAGGCAAATGGCTAAACGCGAAGAGAGATGAACCTTGGACCTTTGCTATTGGTAGAGCCCTGTTGATGAGCTGACTCTAACAAGGTCTCTTCTGGGAATTCGTACGGTGTCGTTACGCCTTTTGAACTGGCATAGCAAAAATATTAGATATTTGACAAATTTGGCTGTCGACGGACATAAATATTGCGATTTGAGTAGCTACAACGTATGGTCTGCAGAGTATTACAGCAGCTTTGTAGAAAACTACAACGACCAATATTGTTATCTCTAATCGTTTATTGGCATCTGCAACTGGCACAAGTAACGAAAACAGCAGCAGCTAGTTTCATCCGGCTTGATAGTTTCTGTCGTTTTATTAAAGATCCGACCGAAATCTTGACTTTGTTCCTCTTAAGGAAACAATCTACCAAACCAAATTTCCAACTTACTGACTAAAAAAGTTGCGGATAGTATCCCAAATAACTTCAGGACCGATACCAAAGAAAATTTGTAGCGCCAGCAAAATCAGCGCGGCGAGAAACGCGGTTTTCAGAGTGGCTTTGACTACATTAAGCAGCCAGGTAAAAACCAGAAATGAAATAAAGACAGCACCAACGATAACCACTATTTCCATGGGCGGTGTTTCCTGCTAAGCGTCTGGATAAGCTGAAGCTGCTGATTTGAGGGATGGACCTGTCTGTAGCCATCAGCCGCTGATAACCTCAACAAGAGGATCAGCAAACGAGCTTCTGGCCAATCTTAGCTTAGGGCGACGACCTGACGCTGGGTGAGCGTATCACTGACGTTGATGACTTCCTGGCGTGCCCACTGGTCGGCGTCGAGGATGTCTTGGAGAGAGGGGGTGACGATGAGGTGGCTGCGATCGCACACCTTCTCAATCACCTTGGGAATATCCAAATAGTGAATCTTCTCATCTAAGAACAGCGCCACCGCCTGCTCATTGGCCGCGTTGAGCACTGCCGTCATCGAGCCACCGACCCGTCCAGCTTCATAGGCCAGGTTGATACAGGGATACTTGGCATGGTCAGGTTCTTTAAATGTGAGCGTAGCCAGCTGAGCCAGGTCCAGTGGTTTCCAGTCAGTAAAGATGCGCTCGGGCCAGGAGATGGCATAGAGCAGCGGCAGCCGCATATCGGGCCAGCCCAGCTGCGCCAGCATCGACGTATCCTGGGTTTCAATCAGCGAATGAATAATGCTCTGGGGATGGATCAGCGTATCGATATGGTCATAGTCCATACCAAACAGGTAGTGCGCCTCGATTACCTCCAGCCCCTTATTCATCATGGTGGCGGAGTCCACGGTGATTTTGCGACCCATGGACCAGTTGGGATGCTTGATGGCATCTGAAACCGTCACATCCTTGAGCTTCTCGACCGGCCAGTCACGGAAGGCACCGCCAGACGCGGTCAGAATAATGCGCCGCAGACCGCCCTCGGGTAATCCTTGCAGACATTGAAAAATAGCGGAATGCTCGGAGTCAGCAGGCAGCAGCTTGACGCCATGCTTTTCGACGAGGGGCAGCACCACTGGCCCACCGGCAATTAGGGTCTCCTTATTAGCTAGTGCAATATCTTTACCTGCTTCAATGGCGGCGATGGTGGGCAAAAGCCCGACACAGCCAACGATACCCGTGACCACGGCTTCAGCATCGCCATAGCGAGCTACTTCTACAATGCCGTCTGCGCCCGCCAAAATCTGCGGCTGCGGATCGACATCGGCAATGGCCGCCTTGAGCTCAGCCAGCTTGCTTTCATCACGGATAGCAACGATTTCGGGTTTAAACTGGCGCACCTGCTCGGCCAGGAGCGTCACGTTGCGACCAGCGGCAATACCTACTAGGCGAAACTTATCGGGATGGTGTTCAAAAATATCGAGGGTTTGGGTGCCGATGGAGCCAGTTGAACCAAGCAGAGTGATTGCCTTCACGGGAATTGCCTATTGCTAACGGTTGACAGCTGGCCGTCTTGGCCTGCCCTAGTTTAACTATAGATTCTTAACGTCTTTTCACAAAATCTTATGATTTTGCAATGGGTGGTAGGGAACAGAAATCACGACCATAATTGATCTTAAGGAGACGCTAGCTAAATCGTCCTAAAACTATGGAAGCTTTTTCACCCATCTCACCCCAGTGGACAGAGTCTGCCACCCACGCCCTGACGTTTGGCTGCCCGCGCTGTAATGAACCCGCTGCAGCAGCCACCGCTGTCTGGATCAACCGTCGTGCACCGGTTTACACCCACAATCACAAGCGTAAATGGCAAGAGTTTTATCAATGTGAATGTGGTACAGCCTGGTGGGCATGGAGCAGCGATCGCCCGCCCAACCCCTGGCAGGTCAATGATGGAACTGAGGACGCGTCGTCATTGGATCTGCCATTGGATCCACTCACGGGGCTGGGGGATAGCTGGGGTAATTTTGAGCCCTAGGGGTAATAGGGGTAAGGGTTATGTAGAATCCAAAAATTAATGCTGGAGAGACGTTCCATGGAACGTCTGTACGTTCATGCCCATCATTGTGTTTGGCAGTCTCAATATGGACCTGGTGGCTCAGGTGCCGCGTTTACCTCAGGCAGGGGAGACGATTTTGGGAACCGGCTTTATGACGGTACCTGGGGGTAAAGGAGCCAATCAGGCAGTAGCAGCGGCTCGTCTGGGAGCACCAACAGCTATGGTGGGTCGGGTCGGTGACGACAGTTTGGGCACGCTGCTGCGAGA
Source organism: Leptolyngbyaceae cyanobacterium (assembly GCA_050043465.1). GTDB lineage: Bacteria > Cyanobacteriota > Cyanobacteriia > Phormidesmidales > Phormidesmidaceae > Leptothoe. The sequence continues at coordinate 30,590 of JBHJIL010000078.1, read as the reverse complement.
TAGTCTCCAGGCAGCAAGCGTGGCTACAGATGAGGTACTGGCTGACCTGGGCCCCTCTGGGGTAGCGCTTATTAGCGTAGATGAGCTGGGTGAGAACCAAATCGTGGTTGTCCCTGGGGCCAATGGCAAGGTGGATAGGACAGATGTGAAACGCCTGCCGCTAAATAATGCACCCTCTGACCCCTCAATTTTGCTCATGCAGTTTGAGATTCCGCTGGAGGCGGTGATAGCAGCGGCAGAACAGGCCCACAGCAGAGACGCTCGTGTGATTGTCGATCCGGCTCCGGCCCAGTCGCAGTTACCGCCAGAGTTTTACAGACTGGTTGATATTTTGACTCCCAATCAGACCGAGGCGTCTCAGCTGACAGGGCTCAAGGTCAGCAGTGTGACCACGGCCATGGAAGCCGCCCAGGTACTGCGGCAGCGAGGCACATCAACGGTCATCGTTAAACTTGGTTCCCAGGGAGCTGTGGTGGCGTCCAATTCTGAAGTATTTCATGTGCCTGCTTTTCAAGTAGAGGCAGTGGATACAGTGGCAGCAGGCGACGCTTTTAATGGCGGTCTAGCAGTGGCTCTGTGGGAAGGAAAATCACTGCGCCAGGCGGTGGAGTGGGCCAGCGCGGTTGCGGCCCTATCCGTAATGAAATCTGGAGCACAGGCATCAATGCCCCTACGGGAAGAGGTGGAGACATTTTTGCTCAGCCATCATTCAGGTAGTTTATTGGCTTGATACTCTAGACTTAGTTAATACTGCGTAACGTGGACACGTTCAGATCAGAGCCGCACCCCTAAATCGGGCGACTGAGCTGTGAATCCGAACGCTGACCACGCCCGTAGTACTGATAGCAACGTTGCTGTTTGATTTTTTACAGCAGCGGCAAGATTGTCATTAAGCTCCCCTGCGCTTCAATGCCCTCAAATCAACCGGATGTCATTTTTTTGGTGCTCGACACCCAGCGTGTAGATCGCCTGTCGTGTTACGGCTACGAAAAGCCAACATCGCCAAATATCGATGCGTTTGCAGCGGGGGCGACACGGTTTAAGGTTGCGATCGCACCTGGCCAGTGGACTATTCCCTCCCACGCCTCCATGTTCACAGGGCTGTATCCCTCCCAGCATCAGATGCAGCAGTCCTATTCCGTCATGCCACCCCACCTTAAGACCCTGGCAGAACGTCTGCAGGATGGTGGCTACTACACCGCCGCATTTTGCAATAACCCGCTGGTGGGTGTGATCAACAATGGCCTCAGGCGCGGCTTCTATAGCTTTCTCAACTACAGCGGTCTGCTCAGCTCCAAGCCTAACCAGGCCGGTATTCCTTCCAGCTTTCTAGACAAGTATCGTCAGGTTTTTAAGCGCATTCTGGCCAACGCCCTCAATAAGGTTCAGGACGCCTTTGCCCGTTCCGACTGGCTGTTGTCCCTATCATTCACACCACTGATGGTGCCCCTGTGGCAAACCGCCCTCAGCTTCAAAGGAAACACCCGAAAGTCCTTAGACGATGCTGCCAAGCTGTTAATTGAGCGCAAAGGCGTCAAGGAAGACCAGCCCGTATTTACCTTTATCAATCTGATGGGCACCCACATGCCCTATCATCCCCCTCGCGAATTTATCGAAAAATTCGCTCCCAATGTGCTGAAAGACCGCGATGCCCAAACCTATCTGCGTCGCTTTAATAGCGATGTGTACGGCTGGCTCGCCCCCCTCATGGGAGCCCTGGGCGATCGGCAAAAAGACACTCTAGATGGTATGTACGATGCCGAGGTGGCGGCCCAAGATGTCCAGGTAGGTCAGTTTTTAGACCAGCTCAAACGCTCAGGCCGTTTGGAGAATACCTACGTTGTTGTGTGCGCCGACCATGGCGAACATTTAGGCGAAAAGCAGTTAATCGGTCATAGCCTATCTATCTATAACGAGCTAGTGCAGGTACCGCTGATTATTCACGACCCTAGTAACACGATTCAACGCGAGACCGTACGCGACGATGTGGTCTCCACCCGCTGTTTATTCCACACGGTGCTGTCAGCAGCAGGGTTGGCTACGCCAGAAGAAGCCGAACTCAGCTTGGAACACCAGGATGCCAGCGAGACTCTCGAAGCCTTTGATCCAGAGCGCTGCGTCTATGCCGAGGCCGTCCCTCCACAGAATGTTCTCAACCTGATTCAAAAACGCCAGCCAGAACTAGTTTCTCAGCATGCCTGCGATCAGACTAGACGTGCCGTATGGGTCGGCAACCATAAGCTGATCGAAACCGATCAAAATCCACCAGAGCTTTACGATGTGCAAGACGATCCTAGCGAGAGTCTAGACCTCAGCGAGATTTTTCCTGAAATGGTGGAATCTTTGCACGATTCTCTCTCTGCTTTTAGCCAGGATGCCGAAGAGCACCAGGCCCTTTACTCCCAGGCTCGCGCCACCGGGTTTGATGACCCAGAAGTCCGTCGCCGCCTCAAAGACCTTGGATATCTAGAAGAATAATCGCGAATACCCCCTATGTATCCCCCCGTAAGTCCGACGATTGTAGAATTTGGTCCTTTTGCCCTGCGCTGGTACGGCCTGCTGATGGCCACTGCTGTCATTACCGGCTCCTGGTTTGCCACCAAAGAAATCGAACGCCGTGGTAAGAATCCCGAAGACTTTTGGGACATGCTGATCTGGGTATTGATTCCCGCATTTATCGGTGCGCGTCTTTACTATGTGTTTGTCCAGTCCGGCGATACAGCCTACTACCTCCAAAACCCAGGACAGATTCTCCAGATTTGGGGTGGGGGCATTCATATTTTTGGCGCGTTTATCTTTGGTAGCATTGCCCTCTGGCTATTTACCAAGATTCGCAATCTGCCAACGCTGATCTACTTAGATGCGGCAGCAGTCGGGCTACCTATTGCCCAAGCCATTGGCCGCTGGGGAAACTTTATCAATCAAGAACTTTACGGTCCGCCGACAAACTGGCCCTTTGGTTTACGCATTGATCCACAGCATCGATTAGCTCCTTATAACGATTTGACGGCCTATCCCGAATCCACCCGATTCCATGCTTTGTTTTTATACGAATCGGTGTGGAATCTGTTGGGGTTTCTAGTGCTGTACTGGGTCTCAAAGCGCTTTGGCAGACAGCTAAGACCGGGTGATTTGTCGCTGTTATATCTGGTGTGGTATCCCTTTGGTCGCTTCTTTATTGAGTTTCTAAGAACAGATTCCTGGTTCTTTCCAGGGACACCATTTAATGTGGTGCATATTCTGTCTCTAGTGGCGGTGATAGGGGCAGTGGCCACGCTGGTATTACGACGACGGTTTAGCACGGCGGTCAATTAGATGGCTCCTTCTCCTCGCCTCATCATCATCGGTCTTGATTGCATGGAGCCGTCTCTTGTCTTTGAGCAATGGCGAGACGATTTGCCTAATCTCTCTCGGCTGATGGCCCAGGGAAGCTATGGGCGATTGGAAAGTTCGATTCCAGCGATTACGGTCCCTGCCTGGAGCTGCATGATGACCGGACGAGATCCGGGGGAACTCGGTATCTACGGGTTTCGTAATCGAGCAACGCGGGCCTATCAGAATATGACCATTGCCGACGGTCGCGCCGTGCGGTTTCCAAGACTGTGGGACTACTTGGGCAAGGCAGGCTGGAAGGTGGCAGCCTTAAGCGTGCCAGGGACGTCACCCCCCTATGAAGTCAATGGCTCCATGGTGTCTTGCTTTCTAACACCGAGTCCGCAGGTCACCTTTACCCATCCGCCAGAGCTAGGGGAGCAGATCCGCAGCTGGATGCCTGACTTTATGATGGATGTGCCTGAGTTTCGCTCAGAAGATAAGGCGGAAATTCTCTCCAACATTCATAAGCTGTGCGACCAGCGGTTTACCTTGGCAGAGAAGCTTATTGCTCAAGACCAGCCGGACTTTCTAATGCTGGTGGATATGGGGGTGGATCGTATCCACCATGCCTTTTGGAAACCCATGGACCCGCGTCATCCCGACTACACGCCGGATATGGCCTTTTCTAGGGCAATCCATGACTATTACTGTCATGTGGATCAGCGGGTGGGACAGCTGTTAGCCCAGTGTGATGAGAATACTGCCGTACTGGTGGTGTCAGACCATGGAGCGCAGCCGCTGATGGGAGGAATCTGCATCAATGAATGGTTGATGGATAAGGGATATCTGACGCTCAAGGAGACACCTAGTGAACCCACTGCCCTGGATAAAGTCGAGGTAGATTGGGAGAAAACGAAGGTCTGGGGTGCAGGGGGCTACTATGCCAGAATCTTTATAAATATCCAGGGAAGAGAACCCCAGGGAACCATTCCACTAAAGGAGTTTAAGGCTTTTCGTCAGCAGTTAATTAGCGAGCTGGAGTCGATTACGTTCCCGGATGGTTCACCCATGGAGGTCAAAGCCTATATCCCCCAAGAGACCTATCAAAAAGTGCGGGGAATGGCTCCAGATTTACTGGTGTATTTTGACTGGCTAGCGTGGCGTTCAGTGGGTAGCGTCGGTACTGGAGGGCTATATGCTAAAGGCAACGACACTGGGCCGGATGATGCCAACCATGCTCAGTATGGGTTGATGATTTTTCACGATCCGCAGAAACCTGCAGGCGGACAAATCTTGAAAAATGCTCAGCTGTATGACATTTTGCCAACAATGTTGGACCGTTATGGGATAGATACTCCGGATAATTTACGTGGCAGGGTTTTAGCTGTGTAGTCTTAGATTGGAGCACTCTAATGAGATGCGCTAGAAGACTTTGCAATTTGTCGAACAATCTAGGGTTGCTAGACCGCTTTGAACCTGTTTAGCGACCAGGGAACTTAAGCGATTAGAATACCTGTGGGGCTTCTCAAATTATTTGACAGTTGTTAAGACATCTTGCACTTAATATGAGCCGTACACAAAAGCGAATTCTTTTAGTCGTAATGCTTCTGTGCATTGCGTTTATCAGCCTATTTTCATTCAACAGAAGTTACATAGGATTTGGTACCGAAACCGACTATCTAGGTGGATTTGTTCCTGAAGCACGCCGGTTTCTGAGGGGTGACTCTTTACTTCTTGAGTTCCATCCTCCCTTGTATTCAATGGTCGTAGCGTTAGTTCAAACCATTGTACAAGAATGGTTTAGAGCCGGACTTTTGGTTTCTCTGATCAGTAGCGCCATAGTCCTGATAGCGAATTTTTTCTTCTTCTATAATCTGTTAGGTATCTACGCTGCTTGGGGAACTATTGCTGGTTTGATCACATCGACTCAGTTTATTGAATATTCAGCTTATGCTACATCAGATATATTTTTCTTTGCTCTTTACAGTATTGCCCTACTAATATCGTTACTGGCAATTAAACGTTATAAAAGATACCTCTGGATACTGTGTGGTCTAGCTGTAGGCTGTCTGATACTCACTCGAACCAATGGGATTACCTGCTTAGCCATTGTCTTACTGCCTTGGTGTTCAAGGGAGAGTTTTAGACAGAAATTAAATGGATCCATTTATTTTGTATCTGGGCTATTAATTCCCCTTGGGAGTTGGAGTATTTTTGCATGGTTAAGTGGCTCACCCTTAAAGCCGAGTAGCACCTATGCCAATTTAGCTTTAACCTATTTTTCCTCACCATCAAGCAACAGGATATCTGGCGATGAACGGATTCAACTGGAGGCACAATTTAACAGCTTGATTGATGTTATCCGCCATGATCCGGTTCACATCATAAAAATATACTACCAAGACATAATGACTCTTATTGGGCGCATACCTCGAATGCTTCAGGATCCGCTTAATATATTCGTTCCTATTGGAGTTTTGGCGCTCTTTTATACTGAAATCAAAAATCGAAAAGTTTTTATATTTTATATTTTCCTAACCCTAATCCAAGCTCTTTTACTCAACTTCAAGGCCTACGAAGCTAGATACTTTCTCTTTCTAATCGCTATATTAGGTGCCATTCTTGGGGAGGCATTCAGATATCTAATAAATTTAGTGCAGAGCCGTAAATCCAGAAGACGATTGATCGGATTCTGCGGGCTTTGTGGCTGCTTAGCGTTAATACTATCCTCGTCTAGTGCATGGCGGGCTGTGGATTCAAGTGTAGGAGAATTAAAAGACGTCATACCGAAAGTGCAACCTTTACCACTCGGCCAATCAGGTATGATAGCCAGGAAACCTCATCTTCCCTTCTATACAGATACTCAGCGCCTATCTTTCCCAAATGTTGAAACGTTAGAGGAACTGGGACAAGCAGTAGGATGCAGTATGAAAAATCAGTCTGAGCTAGAGAGTATATTTCTTTATTTTGGGACAAAAGAGCGACTCCGCCGTCCTCAGTTTTCGGCTCTTTCCAATCCTGAAACTAGCCCGGATTGGCTTATGCCTATCCAGCAAAGCTCTAGACCCGATTTATGGGTTTTGTACGAGTACTTACCAGACAGGCTGTCAGGGGAAATAGCCTGTCCGATGTAATAATTTTTAGAGCAGTTGGTATCACCAACGATGCATTCCTAAGTTTATGGGAATGGAATACTACCAGCCCTTTTGAGCGATAAATTCTTGCGCACTTAAGACCGTACCATCACGATTCACAATCTGTTGAATGTCATGTTGCTCAATCCAAATCTGGCGAAATTCTGACATCCGCGTACGAAAGGTTTTGTACTCTTCAGAAAAACGCTCATCCCGGCGATGCACATGGTCCACACGGGCCAGCGGCGTGTAGCCAACCTTAAGCTGAGCCTGCTTGGCTCGAATAAAAAAGTCAGCATGGTCCGCCGTTTTAAGCCGATCGTCCCAGCCCCCCATTTGCTGCACCGGCTCAGTTTTAGCAATAAAAAACTGATGGACCAGATCGCAGGTAACATAGTCTTTCGTTTTCTCGTAGCATCCGTCTACAAATTTAAGCACGCCGTCTGCCATCTCCATATTGAGATAAAAGTCCACCAGCTCCTTTCGATAAAACTCTCGTCTTAAAAAAGCACGTTGAAAGACTAAAGCGCTTAGAATATCAAAATTCTTTTCTTCTATTAGACGCAACATCTTTTCCAAATGAGTCTGACGGTTAAAGTAGTGATCGTCATCCATCATCAGAAAGTAAGGTGTCTCAACCTTTTCTAGCAAAAAATTCCGCCCCCTAGAAACACCCGAGTCAAAGGGCATCGGAAAGATTTCTGTTTTGTTATCTTTAACTGCAACTGTTGTCCGGCTATCGTCTGCTAGCAGGATACGAATATTCGGATAAAATCTACGAATTTTTTGCATTGCTCCAGCGACCGTTTTGGGGCGATTAAATGTCTTTATCAGTACCGTGACATCGTTGGTCACTCGATGTTTAGTTCGATTTAGAAAAAACACTATAGTGCATCCTTAAAGTTGAGCGGTTTGGCTAACGTGGTCACAATCGTCTGCACCTGGCTGATAAACAAACGAATGGGTTTCATTTGGGTGGGATCTTGATAGACCGCACGGCCTAGATACGTTCCAGCGACCCAGGCTTGCTGGGATGTATTGCAGCTCTCAAGGGCCTTAAATGTCAGGTATCGATACATCTGAGCCACACTGCGCCGCTTCTGCCACCAAGACAGCCGAGGTTTACGAGCAAATGCCTGGGTCAATACCTTTATGGATTCTCGTTCCTGACGCACTAGGTTCGCTGACATGGACTGAGGCGATAGCCGGTATAAAACTTGCGCTTTGGGCACCACAACAAACGTGTATTTCAAAGCAGCTCGCAGAAACATATCCCAGTCTTCAGCAGCCTCAAGGGATTCATCAAACTGACCTACAGTTTGAAAAACTGATTTACGAAATAGCGCATTTGAGCCGCTATCTAAAAAATTGCCCAGCAGCAGCCTGTCGTAAACGTCTCCCTGGGCGGCAATGTGACTACCGCGACGACAATAGCGATCGCGCTGGTCAATACAGTCAGTCCAGCTGTAGGCTACAGCCGCCACTGGGTCAGCCTGCAAAGCCGCCAGCTGGTCGGCTAGTTTATCAGGAGTCCACAGGTCGTCCGCATCGATAAAACTAATCAACTCACACTGACTTTGCTGAATACCTCGGTTACGGCTGGCGGCCAGCCCCCGGTTGGGGTAATTCACCAGACGCAGTCTGCTGTCTTCAAAGCTTCGGATAGTCTCTGCGGTTGCATCAGTAGACCCGTCGTTGATGACAACTATTTCGAAGTCTTCAAAAGACTGTTTTAGAACACTCTCAAGCGTTGAATGAATAGTCTTTTCGCCATTGTAGACTGGTATTACCACCGTAATTTTCGGCATCACGTTCCCATCCTATGTATTGGCTATCGCGCTAACAGATACGCATACTCTGAACGGTCAACTGCTGCGATCACTTCCTGATAGTTGACAATGCTTTGGCTCAGATCTAGTGGCATAATTTTTCTCAGCTTAGCCTCCACGGGCTCAGACTTGAGATCGAGATAATCAAAGACCAGATTTGCGGTGGACTGGTGCTTTTGACTATCGACCAAATGGTTTTCATACTCTAAAGCTAGGTGGGGTAGCTGCCGTAATAGCGTAGTCTCTGCTCTGTAGTTGGCTTCAAATTTGGCGATCGTCTCGATCACAGTCTTGGCATCAATGTGAACGGGCTGTAGCTCCTGCGTTCGATCAGACTGACGCTGGTGTAAAATCTTTCTCTTTGCGCTCACAACTAGAGAAATTGCATGTTGCAATCGATTTTGACGTCTTAGATAAATAATACGAAATCCCTGTCGATCTAGCCAATGGAGAAAGCGAATGGGCGATCGCATCCGGTGAACATCGCTCATGTGATACAGCAGCAGCTTAAACCCATAGACAGCGGTGGGGCAGTGCAAAACACGCTTGTACAACGCTGCTTTTGGCACACGAGAATAGGCACTCAAAATTTCGGGATCGCAGCTGATTTCACGATGACAGTTGAGCAGCCCCACTAATAACGTGCTTCCACAGCGCCCTGTGCCAAAGATGTAAAACTTTGTCTGTGGTACAGCTCGCTGTAAAAGCGCTGATTTGGTAACACTCCCTAAATCTTGAAAGTCTTTGATCAGTCCCACTGGCTAGCTCCCGTAAAGACTCTTTTTCATGGCTAGGAATACTGTGCTTTGGTCTCTCTGATCTTGTGAATAAAAATATGAACATCAGTAGGTGAAAATTTGCCCATAGGGATACTCGTCAACGGCATAAAATCATCAGTTTGAGAGATTCGCTCAGAAAATTCTATATTGTGCTGGTTTTCAATCACAGCCGCCAAATCAGATGGGGCAGCGTCTTCAGGGGAGAACGTCACCACAATGTCTTTGGTAGATGCTCTTTTAAGCAGGGCATCCCAATCAACAGGTCCAGCCTTAAAATTCCAGAGCTGTGCTACATTCGCTGTCTTGCCAGCCATGACCCACGGCAGCAACAGCTGTGGTGGATTTAGGGTTTTAGCACTACCGAGATAGCCAATCTTAGGATTCTCTAGCTGGCGCTGCTGCGCGAGTTGATAAAGCGGGGTCCAATCCCACTGTTCTTCAAGACGCATCACCGACGTGGAGTTGCCCCAGTTGTGGCTCTGGGCAAATGTATCACCCTCTTGGTAGCGATCGCCGCTGCCATGGGGAGTCACCATAACGCTCACCTGAGCCACCATTAGGACCAGGGCCACTGCCGCTATCGGCTTGTAGGTTAACCATCCTTGAGCCGATGCCATTAGCCCTAGTGCTAACCCCAAGGGCAGCAGCAAGGGAGCAATCAGTCGAGGGTTGTGATTGACTCCAAACGCTGCAATCCAGGCCAGGGGGAGCACCCCCGTCAAGCAGACTATGAGAGCTAAAGATTGGGAGCGACTGAGCTGAGCCCGATATCGCAGAAACGTATTTAGGCAATAGCTGATTGCGATCGCACCCGCCAATACCCCCAGCATCGGCCCTGTGATCGACTGCACAAATACATGGCACCACTTGAGTAATGTTCCCAGTTCCCCTTGATGCCCCAGGGCATCACGAATATTACCCCCTGAGCTAACCGCTTTGGTCAAAGCAGCCTTCCCATTGAGCACCCACCAAGGAGCCATAATCAAACCGGCTAGACCATAGGACTTGAAAAGTGTAGCCAGACTAGGGGCTGCAATCCACTTAAGCAGACGCAGCAGCATCACCAGCACCAGCATTGGCCCTACAATAAAAGCAATGGTCGGCTTAGCCATCGCCCCCAGACCTAGACATAGCCCCAATCCAATCCAGCTGCGCGATTTGGGATGATCCCACTGACAGAACAGACAGTACAGCGTACCGGCAATGGATAAATAAAGACTGTAGTCCACATAGAATCGCATGTTGGGTCCAATCAAAATTGGACAGCCCAGCAAAAAACAGACCACAAAACCGCCAGTAGCCGAGTCCCTAAGACGCTCTCCTGTTAGGTACATCAGCCATAGAGTGCCACCAAATGTCCCCCAGGAAAATAGCCTCAGAACCATAGGACTTGCTCCCAATAGTGCCGTGACGGGTAACACCAATATTCGATAGGCAGGCGGCCGGGAGGCATCCCGTCGTAGTATCGCCTTAAGTAGCTCCCAGGGGCCCTGATAGAGCGCGCTGCGGTCTCGAATTGCCTGGTTTATGTAGTTGGCCTCATCCCAGTTGGTACCAAAGGGATGCTGAAGAATCCACCAGATCGCCACCGGAGTAATCACGGCAAATAGCCCCACAGCCACAGATGGCCACAGATGCTCTCCAGCCCACACGACTCTTCCATGCTTGCGCCGACTCCAACCTTCTACAGAAGACATATTCAACTCACAGCTGTCAACGTTCCTTGTTCAAACAGATTTTTGCCGCTGAGCCGGGTATCTTCTACGCCCAGCAGACCCAGCAGCGTGGGTGCTAGATCTACCGCATGACCATTTTTGTTAAATGCAGCCAGATCAATATCAGGACCGTCGGCTAGCAGAAAACCATCAGCGCGGTGGCTACCGGTGCGATGATGGGGCACAGGACCAATTCGGCCATAGTCTGGAGTATCCATCACATCGCTGGGAATAGCCTCATTCCACAGCACCACCAGGTCAGCATCCGGCAGCTTAGGATTGTTATCAAACGGGTCTTGTCTCATGCGTACCACACGATCCACGAGCGGCACACCGGTTCGGCCATCGGTAGTCTTTTGTAGGAGATCGATCAGCTCAGCACAGACGGTCTCATAGTCAGCCGCCTCAACCAGTCCTTGCGCTTCGCGACCTTTGACATTAATTCGAATATAGCCTTCAGAATAGCTGGGAATCGCAAAGGCTTTCATCTGGGGCCACAGCGGTTCGTACCATTTGGCGGGCTGCCAAAAGAGTGAGTCTCCCTGCTGTTCTAGGGCATTGGGACAGCGTAAACTGGGCTGGAACCGATTATTGAGAAAAATATCTATGGGTTTTTGAACCCGCACCGGCATCTTTGATCTCAGCCATCGGGAGACTGGGTTAAGCGGTGCTCGCTGATTCCAAATCTCACCGAGCCAGCCGCGTTTTTGGTCAAAGGCTATTTCTACCGGTGGCAGCGGGTCATTGGTGTTAGCAGGTGCGATCGCAGCTTTCCCAGAAAAGCTATAGCGATGCATCAGCTCCGGCAAAAAGACCATACTGGGCACATCCATCACATTGGCCCCCATCCCATGGGCAGCAAAAATCACCACGTTAGCGGGCTGGGGCGATGCCTCTAAGATCTGGCCAATGGCTCGATCGACTTCTATGAATGTCTTTAGCATCAGGTCTTCAGCCCCAGCCTCAGCCATACAATACAGCGGATGGTCAGGCTGGCTCAGATGCCACATATAGTGTCCCGCCGTGTGGGTCTCACCAAAAATTGTCAGCAAAAAGTCCCACGATTGCTCATTGATCAAACTGGCGCAAATGTCCGCCTTACGCCTGATCCCAACGGACATCGCCTTTTGCAACCGCGTTAGCGCATGTAAATTACGGCATTCGGCAAAATCCTTCAAAAAGGCCGGATGCTCACCATGGTCAGCAATAATCTTAGCCAGCGCGTCTGCGGGGGTAGAATGACTGGCCGTCATCGGGGAATGGGCCCCCCAGCCCAGCACATGAATACCGTTTACTTGATCGGATAAAGCCGACTGAGGAATATCAAACGCAATTACCCGCCGCTGATCGCCCAGGGCATAAAAAGGAGGGTTTTCCTTGTAGTCATAGGCTCCCACTTCCGTTACAGAGTAAGTGTGAGGATCGTATTTGATCGGTCCCCAATACCCGGTTTTTTCTGGAGCCTGACCGCTAACAAAGGTAGTCCAGGGGGTTTCCGCCCGATAGTGCTCAGTATTGGACAGATGACCGTAGCAGCCACGCTGTTTGAGGCGAGCCAGCGTCGGCAAATGGCCAGCTGTCATCCATGATTCTAAAACGCTTGGATCGGCCGCATCGAGGCCGATGGCAATCAGAGCAGTCATAGCAGATGAACTCCCACAGCTAAATTTAAGAAGAGCTACCGGAACACTAGTCAATAGTACCGAAAGGCTCCAGAGGACAAATATAAGAAGTTCTCTGAGTTCCTTAAAAAGATCATGAAGCTTCCTTGAGCAGCAACGGTTACTCTGTTGAAGCAAAGATCGTTTCTTGGATACTACAGAGCCTAATAAAATGTCTGCTGCAGATAGCCCCAATACCAGGCTAGCCAGGTTCCTGTACGAATTCGTCGCTGTGCATCGGGCAGTATCTGAGAGACCCACCGCTTGATATTACAGATACCCCGCAGCCCCTTAATTCGCTGCTGCATCAACGGCACTCCCAGCGTTTGGTCTACTACGGCTCCGGAGCGTCCCTGCCAGTAGCAGCGCTTTAACAACCAGCTACGGCTAATTCGCTCTTTAGGAACCCAGTGCTGTACCGAAGCTGAAGGCAGGTAGTAAAACTTTCCTCCCTCAGCCTCAATGGTGAGGTTCAGCAATCTTTCCTCATCGGATAGCAGACTCTGACCATCGCGACCCAGCTCTTCTGAAAAGCCGTGCTTAAGGAGGACATCGCGACGATAGATCATGTTGGCCCCATAGGGATATTCATCTTTAGGAAACCAACGCGGCTGAGCCCCGTGGTCGAGAATTGTAAAGTAGCCCTGGACATAGTGGTGCATCCAGCCCGGAGGGTCCTGCTCCCAAATAGGATAGATAGGTCCGCCCATTACCGCTGGCTGAGGCTCAACTGTTGTAAACGCTGTCACAATATCCTCTAGCCAGCTAGCACAGGGAATAGCGTCATCATCTAAATAGGCAATATAGTCTCCTTTCGCCACCCGCAGCCCTGTATTACGCGCCGTCGATAGTCCTTGAATGGGTTCATAGCGGTATACAAGATTCGGCAGCTGTCGCTGGTAGTCGTCACATACGGCTTTAGTGTTGTCAGTCGAAGCGTTGTCAACAACAACAAGTTCAAACCTATCTTGAGCCAATGTTTGAGACTTAAGCCCATCGATTGCTAGACAGAGCCGATCGGCACGATTGTAGGTACAGATAACAGCAGAAATGGTCGGATTAGTCATACGCTCGCTGTTTGAGCATGTACAAAGGACTTAGCATCGTCCAGACAAAAAAAGTCATTTCACAAGCCGCCACATCATCAGTCGCCAAGTGCCCTCGGTGTTTAAACCAGTGCAGCACCGCCCGTCGCAGCGCTCCTAAAAAGACTCTAGCGACCACAATTGGCTGTCTCAGCGGCGCAACATGCATCAGCCGCAGCGGACAGATACATAAGCTAGCCGCCTTAATCAGCGACTGCATGTAGTCACGCTCTAGTCGCCAGCTAGGAATTTGATGGTAGGCGTGCATCGCTGGGGTATACCAAATCTCCCAGCCGTGGTGATGCATATGGAGCATCACTTCAAAGTCTTCCCCACCCATCATCGAGCGGCCAACACGGCCAACTAGCTGCTGAGTGTTCGGCACGCTTTCTAGCCAGGCATCTCGCCTGACGACAACAGCCGCCGTTGGGGGCAGGTTTAGGGTTTCTGGCTGATAGCGATGGGGATTCTCTCCTCGCTCTCGAATCGCAAAAAAGGATAGAATGCGACGAAAGTCTGGCGATGGTGGCGACTCAAATTCACCATGGATTTGTCCACCAAAGGCTCCGGCCTGGGGATTGGCTTTACCAAACTGATATGCCTGGGCTACCCAGTTGTTGGCAGGAATACTATCGTCATCTAGCAAACCCACCCAGAGACTCTGGGCTGAGCGCACCGCCTGCTGTCGTGCATAGGCAGCCCCTTGGCGGGGTTCCACACAGTATTGCAGAGAAATATTGGTGGGCCAGTCGATTTGAACCTGTTTAAAAACCTCGGCAGTATTGTCAATGCTGTTGTTGTCGACTACTAGAACGGCCCATGATAGGGACTCGGTATTGATTTGCGATCGCAGCGCCTCTAACACCTTTGGCAGCCGCTCGGCACCATTGTACGTAGGAATAGCAACAGTAAAATCGACCATAGCCAGACAGTTTGCTAAACAGTAGGGTCAAAGGGAACCGGTTTGGATAGCTGATATCCTTGAATACACTCAATGCCAAGAGTCCGTAGCTGCTCCAATACAGCGGGAGTGTCGACTCCTTTAGCGACTACCTGTATGCCTCTACGTTGAACGAGTTTAACCCAATCTAGAAAAATCATATCCTGTCCTTTACTCAGCCGATCTACTAGCTGTTTGCTCAGTTTCAGGCAATCTACAGACAGACCAGGCCCATAGTCGCTCACCTCAACCATCCGAGTAATCTCATCAACAATAACGCCTACGCCCAGGCGCTTAAGCTGCCCCATCAATCGATAGGCATCATGCTCTAAATTCAGCAGCACGGCTTCAGAAATTTCAAAGTACAGACAGGCCGGATTGACGCGATGCTCGTAGAGCTGTTTCTCTAGAAAGTGAGAAAAGCCAGGATCGCCCACGGTAGCAGCCGAAAGATTGAGAGAATATATCGAAGAAGAAACCGTAGCTCCCAACTTGCCACATACCTGCTGCACCACACGACGATCAAGGGTTCGCATCAGACCGTAGCGTTCTGCGGTGGGAAAAAATTGAGCTGGAGTCACTGGTGGCTGCTCAGCCGAATCCTGACGCAGACGTAATAAGATTTCAAATTTTGCCGCTGCCAGTTTATCCGTGGTCAACTCAGCACCCATGCAGACAACTGCCTGCTGATATAGTTCAAGCTGCTGGCTCTCAAAAGCATCTGTCAACCGTTGTAACCATTTCTGACGATTGGGTAAGAGAGAATTATCCTGCCAGGTTTGCCACAGATCTTGAGACAGTTTGCGCAGCAGAAAACCAGGACTCACCACAATACTCGTCAACAACGAGCGCTCACAGGCAGCAACAGTGGTGAGATCCGTCTGACGGAGGCCATTTTTAAGATAGTGGATAGCCAGCTTACGCAGGTCGTTAGCAATATAGGCCGGCACCTTAAACGGACGCTGCCAATCTTTGATCCCTAACCAGCGAATATAAAACCGGCTCAGACCGATACAGCGTAACAACGAGACCAAATACTCTTGCTGCAGCCGCTCACTAGGAATCTGGTGGGTAATGACCATATCAGCGTTGTACCAAATCTCCCAACCCGCTTTTTGGATATACAGCATAGCCTCTAAATCTTCGCTAGCGAGACCGGCAGATTTACCCTTGTGATTTAAAAACAATCGCTTTGGCACAGCATCTAGCCAGGCAACTCTGCGTACGGCTAGTCCAGCAGCCGGTGGCAAAATCTTGGACTTAGGACTGTAAAGATGGGGCACACTTCCCCGCTCGACAATCGCTAAATAACAGGCAATCTGCTCAAACTCTGCGGGTAAATCACCGTGGAAATCACCATGAATTTGGCTACCAAAGGCTCCCGCTTGAGGGTGCGCTATAGCAAATTGCCAAACATTTTCTAACCAGTCAACAGCTGGAACATTGTCATCATCTAAAAAAGCAACAATCTGACCATCAGCTTCGGCCACACCACGCTGTCTGGCAAAGGCGGCTCCTTGCTCGGCAACAAAACAGTATCGTAATAGCGACGCCCTGGGCCACCGCTGTTGATAGGATAAGACCACTTCAGCCGTATCATCGGTACTATTGTTATCACAAACAATCACTTCCCAGGCACGCCCAGAAATCTGTTGCAGCAGTCGATCTAAAACTTGAGGAATCCGATCGGCTCCATTATAAGTAGGGATTACAACGGTAATATCCAATCTCGTTGGCGGCAAAGCAATCGGAGGGTTGGCTGCTTTATTGGATGAATAATCAACGGTCATCATGTCTAGAAACCGAAGTTTTCTAATCAGGACGTTAACGACGTAAGCTATCTCCCCTAGCTCCTTACATCATATGACCTAACCCGGAAAAGTTGGCCATTCGGAGTGCCAGTCCCAGACTCAGCCACCCAATGCAATGGGGGCCTATGGAAAATTCATTAGCTGGTTCTAGCGTACCCAATATTATCTACTGCTGATTTCATCGGCTATGCATGTCTCAAAACTTTTCACCACTCAAGATAAATGTCGGCGCGATCGGCTTCAGTACCTGATTTGAACCGCGAGTTTCTAGTCGACTGCCCCCAGTCTGTACCACTTCAATATTACGCACCTGAAGATCGGCAAAGCTTTCTGACACAGAGTAGAGCGATTGAAAATTACCTGCGATCGCAACCAAACGACCGTGGGGGGCAAGCTTTTTCCAGGCGCTAGTCAGCAACGGCTTTAGATCGCGCCCCCCTTCAATCAAAATGGCATCTGGCACATGGGGTAAGCTATCAAAACATTCAGGGGCTTGATCGACAACGACATCCACATTATCCACCCCAACCCGCTGACAGTTCCGCTTGATCAGCGCTGCCACATCTTCATCTCGCTCCACCGCAACACTCCACCCTTTAGGACACAGCAGTGCAGCTTCTATAGGAATCGTCCCTGTACCGGCACCAATGTCACAGAGCACTGCCTGGGGGCCTAGCCTCAGAGCACTCAGTAAAACTAAACGCACCTCGCGCTGACTCATGGGAATACCAGGCAGCTGCTCAAACAAACGATCGGGAATACCGGGAGTTGCATAGGGCCAGAGAGGCTCCATGGAAATCTAACCTTCACACGCGGGGATAGCCTTGAGGATAACTCTGTTTTCTAGGCATGGCTAGAGTTGCCTCCCACTGCGCTATCCCCGCAGTACCCTCATTGTCTGCAAAGACGGATCGCTCAGACCGCTTAAATGGGCACCGGAGTGCCGAGCGATTTTTAATCCCTCCAGCGTTTGTGCCGTAATCGGTTCTCCTGGCATCAGGTTAGGAATACCGGGAGGATAAATGCTGACCGTATCAGCACTAAAGCGACCAATGGCAGACTCGACCGTACAGGTCTCAGTCGGAGCAAAAAAGCATCCCGTGGCGACACCCCAGGCTGGGACACAGAGTCCATCAAAACCGGTAAGGGCCTGTCCACAAATCCAGTCTTTGGAAGCTGCTTTAGGGCTTGAACTAATTGCTCAATATCACTCACCGTATTGCCCAAACTAATAATAAATGTCAGCTGACGCAGCGTCGGTAGCTCAGCGGTCACTCCGCGCTCATGCAGCCAAACATCAGCGTCAAAGCCAGTTGTATTCATTGCAGTAACATCCACCGTTAGCCGAGTCAGATCCTGCTGGAAAATACCTCCCTGGGAAACATTCAGCACCGGGCAGCCGAGCTGCTGTCGCGCCATCTGTGCCAGTATCAGGGTTTTTGCCATCAGCGCCTGGCCTCGGTTAGCCATTTGGTGACGGGCCGCATCTAGAGACCCCAATAGCAGATAGCTAGGACTGCTTGATTGGGTAATGCGTAACGACTGACTTAGCCGAGTGCGATCGCATCGAGTTCCCTGGACATGTAACAGCGCAGCTTGGGTAAATGCTGCCAGCACCTTGTGAGCCGAGTGAATAACAATATCCGCACCACCGCTGAGGGCCGACGGCGGCAGATCAGGATGAAAGGCAAAATGGGGACCGTGGGCCGCATCTACAATCAGCGGTATATCGTGGCTATGAACCACCGCTGCGATCTCGGAAATATTGCTACATACCCCCTCATAGGTGGGCGAGACCACCACCACCGCCTTAATGTCGCGATATTGCTCAAGGGCAGCAGCAATATCGGCGGCCCTTATCCCTAATGAAAGCTGCCAATCAGACTCATAAACTGGAGTCATCCACACAGGGACTGCCCCAGACAAAATTAAGCCCGACAGCACTGACTGATGGGCATTACGCGGTACTAGTACCCGCTCCCCAGGGTGGCAGGTAGCCAGCAAGGCAGCCTCGACTCCCCCAGTCGATCCGTTGACCAAAAACCAAGTTTGCTCTGCGCCAAATGCTTGAGCCGCCAGCTGCTGCGCCGCCAAAATCACTGACTCCGGCGCAAACAAATCATCTAGTTCCGGCAGCTCAGGGAGGTCAACTCGAAAAACGTCTTCACCAAAAACGGTCCGATGCAGAGACGATATGCCCTGTCCCCGCTTATGTCCAGGCGTATAAAAGGCTGCATGCTGACGGGTAGCGCAGGTACACAAAGCAGCGACTAATGGAGCATCAGCTTGAGATAGTCCAACCATATCGGCCCACAACACACGTCAAAAAAAGCGCTAAGGACTTTAATCCTCAGCGCTCTTCAACAAAACAATTGCATATTTGGAGAAAACCCCTATCGGAGCTCAGGCCACAATGCAACAGCTCCTGATACAGTTCGCATCCTACTTGCCGATCTTCTTAGCCATATTACGGAACATGTCCATACTGGTGTCAGGAGATTTGCGAGCAGGCGCTGCCTTAGGCTCGGGCGCAGCAGGAGTTTCTGCAGCAGGCGCAGGCGCTGTCGACGGCTTCTCTGCAGCAGGCGCAGGTGCACTAAACGAAGATGTGCCAAACGATGCAAAGCTAGTAGAAGGCTTAGAAGCTTCGCCTACGGGCTTGGCCGCACTAGCAGAAATACTCTTGACGCTCTCCATTTCTTCCGCCTGACCTTTCTTCTTAGCAAAGGTACGGCGAATTACAACTTCCTTACGCATGTAGTCAATATCACCAAAAGTTTTAGCCTCATCTTCGCTCAAGAAAAAAGCTTCTTTTGATTGGGGGCTTTGATTCTTTTTGCCGCCAAAGAGTCCGAATAATCCAGCCATAGTTTTCTTATGTAACGAATGGTAGCTATTAAGTACTCTTATATTAACTTTTACTAGCCGTTCTCAGAAACGTTATTTTTTTAAGTTTCGTAAACTTTTTAAGTTTTCTGATTTTTGTATCTCATTGAAACCACCTGATATACAAGCTTTCCAGCCGTTTTAAGCTAACGGCTGGAAATATCTTTCGCAGGCCCAGTAGCACGTTAGCTGACGAGCACGGCGGACGTTTTATTACAGACTGACCATACTCGCTAGAGCATCATCAACGGTTGCAAGTACCAACGTCCCAGCAAGATCACCAAAGGGCGTCGTCAGATCAATTGAAGCCAGCCCATTATTAAGCGATAGCGAGCCCGTTGTCTGGTCTATGACGCTGCTAGCCTGAAGTAACAAATCATCAAACGAGGCCGCTATGTCGAACTCGCCCAGGCCGCTCATAATGGTTCCTGTAACCTCACCTGCATCAATCGCTATCTCTCCACTGAGATCTTCAGTTAGCGCGATCGCAACCTCACTTGCTAAAGGCCCGACCTCAAATGTTGTCTCTATTGGTGCAGCCCCAGGAAAAAATTCATCCAGGGTCAACGTCGCCATCCCAGCTGTCAGACCTAACTCTCCTGAAAATGTCTCTAAGGGGATGGTGATCGGGTTATTAAAAACTGATGTCTGCAGCACACCTGCAGCAAAATCTAGCTCTACCGTAGAAGCCCCAAAGATATCGACCGGTGCCTCAAATTGAGCATCGTCAGGAAAGAGGACACTGGTATCCACAGCCCCAAAAGGGGTTGCTAGATCCAGATCTAGATCACCGCCAGCAAAATCAATCGTTCCTTCAATGTCGCCTAAGAAGGTATCAATATCAACGGCAAAAGCACCATTGGCAAACGGCAGCATCACATCTGCTGTAGACAACAGATTGGTCAGACTGCTCGTCAGCGCATCCATAATATTTAAGCTCAGCTCATACGGAGCATCATCAACGACAACCTCTCCGACAAACTGACCATCACTAAGATTGGCACTGCCGGTAATACCTGCCAAAAAATCGCTAGCGTCCCCTACAAAATCGTCAATTTCATCAGACAAATCTAAGGTGAATGACTGCGGTAAATCATCCACGGTCAGCTCTCCTGACAGGCTCGTACCGTCGATAGAAAGATTGCCAACACTATCGATTAGCTCCGATAGTATATCCACACCTTGATCCAAAATCGGCGTAATCGAGAGCTGACTCAAATCAGGAGCAATCGTGCTGAGCAATTCACTCACCTCCACCAAAAGAGCGTCTAGCTGCTCTTCTGAGAGAAATGATTGCGTTGTCAGAAGCGCGTCAGAGACTTCACTCAGCGCATCAGCAATAGTCGTGTTGTCTGGCAAATTGCTAACAAAGTCAACTATTTCCTGGACAACCTCGCTGACATCTACAGAAGTACTCTCGGCGTCTGGCTCTGCCGAGGCTGTAGCAACTAGTTCGGTAGTCGAATCGACCGTTGTATCAATGGTATCCATTGTGTTATCAACAACATGAACGGTCTCTGTAATCAGGCCATCAAAGTCAATATCTGGCAGTAGCGATACGGGTAACACACTATCAAAACCACGAATAACAGTCGTATTTAAAGGCGATAAAATGTTCACGGATGCTTCCCTATGCCGCTAAACAACTTAAATAAAAACGCTGATGCCGATCTTCGAGATGGATCTAGTCGCAAAAAAACACTGAACAGTCTCAGCGACAGATCGGTCTATCTCTTCAATCAGCTATCGCTGCTCTGCTTACTGACAAAACATCGATCGCACGTCGTTACTGCTGTCCACTACAGTTTAGGCTAGGGATTTATATTTGACAGTAAATAATAGGGCATGATAATAGCTACCGTTGGGCTCTATCTCCCAAATCAGCAATCGCAATAAAAGAGCGCTGCTACAGTTCGCTACGATGGCGCTCTAACAAATCCAGTAAATCAACTTGGCATTGAATGGGCACTAAATCACTCAGGGGCAGTGAACGACGGCCCCCACCTAATTTCACAGGAATTGCCTGCAAGATTTCTACTACACCGGTCTCCGAGAGATCGCTATCTGTCACCATCGGATAGAACTTTTCTGCCAACGTGGTATGCAATGACGTATCCCTTAGATACAAATGCCATTTTGCAACGTCAATGTATACGGTATCGCCAATATCTGCCGCTAACGCTTCGATCACTGCAGCTGCACCAGGATAAGCCATGGTTGTTTATTTCTCTAAGGGAAATCGTTCTGCCTTAAGGTAAAACGCTCAGCTCTGGAAAGGGGTAGTTCGTAAAATGCATTAATAAAGTTATAGATTTATGAAGATGGCTTGTCAGGTGTGGCTTCAGCTGATGGGTAGCTTGCGATCGCAATTACCCAAACACCGTGAGCCGCCAGCAGTGCTACCCAGGGCAGCGTTAGCTTTGGTAACCACAGCAGCGTGCCAGGCATAAATCCATGAAAAAACCACAAAACCGAATTAAATGCCGTAAACGCTGCCACATGCACTGCAAAGTTCAGCCGATCTTCTAACTTGCGATAGGCAGGATCAGCACGATCAGGTTTACGTGGCCATTTAGGAGGCATAGAACACAAAAATTGAATGTCGTCGATCACTCAATAGTATAGTCGCCTGACTTACCACCAGTTTTACTCAGCAGGCGAATATCTTCAATCTGCATCGACTTTTGTAACGCTTTTGCCATGTCGTACAGCGTCAATGCTGTAACCGATACAGCTGTCAAAGCTTCCATTTCCACACCTGTTTGACCTGCCGTTTTTACCGTAGCTACGATGCGATATCCAGGCCGGGCAGGCACTGGCTCAATCACAATATCTACTTTTTTAATCGGCAGAGGATGACATAAAGGAATCAGATTTGATGTCTGTTTTGCAGCCATAATGCCTGCAATTCGAGCGGTTCCTAACACATCACCCTTCGGCAAATCCCCAGCTTGCACCGCCTTTAAGGTTTCCTGGCTCATACGCAGATAGCCCTCAGCCACAGCTACACGCTCAGAGACAGGCTTGTCAGAAACATCGACCATATGGGCCGCTCCGCCACCGTCCAAATGATTAAGAGAGGGATGTTTGGCTTGATATCGAGCCACTCTATTAGTCTCAAAAATTGCCATACAAATTTTGGATAGCGTCTCAACAGTATGCTAGAGTTTAATTCTGTTAGAGCCTGTAGCTCAGTGGACAGAGCACCTGGCTACGAACCAGGGTGTCGGGGGTTCAAATCCCTCCAGGCTCGTTAAAGTGTCGAATTCGGCACAGCATAGACGTCTTTACCGCCTCTTAGTGCAAACTGCACAGAGTGGTTCATGTCTTTACTGGATGTCGTAATAAAGATAGCTAGACCCAATAAGGTCATGAGGCCAGCTACCCCAAAGATATCTCGGTAGCTAGTCAGGTCGGCAATCTGACCCATAATCGGTCCTGCTAGAGCAATTCCGACATCAAACCCCGTCAGACAAAGCCCAAACATCAGGCCTCGTTCCGTGGGTGTAGAGCGATCGGCCATAAGCGCTGCTACCATCGGAATCAGCATGCCGCCCCCCATACCTTGCAACGAGGCTGCAAGCAGTACGGCAGCCTCACTTTGGGCCTGCCACAGCGCTAGCATAGACACCGTGTAAAACACTAATCCTAGGGTAATAAAAGGGCCACGACCATAGCGATCGGACGCTCTACCGGCCAGCAGCCGAATCCCAAAACTAGACATCGCCGATGCCGTGTAGATCAAGCCAATATTAAGGGCAAAATTTGACTCCCGAGCATATAGCGGCACAAACGTAGCTAGTCCGCCAAAGGCTAGCCCCACCAGCAGTAACATCAAAGCAGGGATTCGCACCGCTGGCATCCACAGCAAAGACCAAAATGCCGCCTGACGCCGCGATGCTACTACATCACGCACAGGTTCACGAATGGTCGCCGCACAGATTAAGCCAATCGCTCCCAGGATGGCCATCAACGTAAACACCTGAGGAAATCCAGCCACAGACTGCAAATAGCCTCCCAACGCAGGCCCCATTGCCATCCCAATAGGTTTGACCAAACTCATATAGCCAATCAGCTCTCCCCGCTGATTAGCTGGCGCAAAGTCAGCGACCAACGCGCTGTAGGCCGTGACAAAAGACGCAATACTCAGACCGTGAAAGGCCCTAAACACCATCATCAGGACAATTGCTGAATTCACCTGCCAGAGATGGCTACCGATGGTGATCGGCCAGATCACTTCGGGCAAAAACGGCACCAGCCAATACAGCAGTGGCGCAACAGCGATCGCCATTAGTCCAATCAACAGGACAGGCTTACGGCCTCGTTCATCCGTCATACGAGCCATAACAGGCCGCATCGTTAACAGCCCAATGGCAAAACTCGCCATAACTAAGCCAATTTGCTGACCGTTAGCACCAAACTGTTCAATATAAAGCGGTAAAGCCGGCAAAAGACCAGCCAGTCCTGCCCAAAAACATAGACCGGCCACAAACATTGCGATCAGGTTCCGCCGGAGGGAGGGCTCTAGGGTCACAAATACGTTCAAAACAGTTGCTCCTTAAAGGAAGATGCGCCCATCAGAGATATCCCACTCAGCCAACAAGATCTGCAAACAAGTCCTGCCCAACAAACTATGTCCCCATTACAGCCTCTAAATGTTAGGGACAGACGCTAAATTAACGGGCGGCTCAATCAACGGACTACAGTAGAACTGAATCTCCTAACGGGTCAATGTTAACGATTGTAACGAATTCTTCTAACGGATCGGCTACCTTTGATAACTCTCACCGCTATCGATACAGTCTCACCCGCCGTTGGACAACGACTTGCGATCGCTCGGTCACCTTTATCATGCTCAACCCCAGTCAGGCCGACGCTGATCGTGACGATCCCACCCTACGGGCCTGTTCTCAGTTTGCTAAGCACTGGGGATATACCCAATTAGAAGTCGTTAATCTTTTTGCCTATCGCACTACACAGCCGTCAGAACTCACCCAGATTCCAGACCCGATTGGCCCAGAAAATGACCGCTATGTGAGCAAGGCAGTTGAAATAGCCGATAGGGTCATCCTTGCCTGGGGAAACTGGGGTACCTTGCTAAATCGGGCACAGTTCGTGACAAGTCTCTTAAGTCCCCACAGTCGTAAGCTCTACTGTCTTGAACGCAATCGTACGGGTCAGCCTCGACACCCGCTGTATATAAAACGGACAATTCAGCCCCGCGTCTGGATTAATAGCTGATTAAAGTTTCTATGACACTCCACAAAGAGTCCACAAAAGTACGGATTGTTCTTTGATATCGGTGTTTCAATAAAAGTAATCAGGCTGCACATCTCAAGCCTTTGTGCAGTAGGCCGTTATTCCGGATATGTCACTATGAAAACATCTACTTGGATTTACATCGCTTTAATCTCTGTAGCTTTGGTATCCCCCACTGTTCTCAAAGTCGTCCAGGCAAACACCCAAAATTCGCTAGAGTTTGCAGCCAGCTATTACGGATACTGTGACCCAGTCAACGATCCATCGAGCTGCAGATCGTCTTGATAGGATTCGCCATGATTGCTGACTGAGGGGCCGAGCTGTCATCACTACTATTTGGCAGGCTCCTATGCTTGGAGCCATCCTGAAGAGCAAGGCAGTGCCGATGAGTTTACCTACGGTCCTCTCTGATACCTGAACAGTGCCCGAGCCTATGGGCTAAAGATAGCGTTTGCAAAACTGATTGACTTCATTAATTTCGCGGGTAGTCTCTCGTTCGGCAGTACTCACGTCTTTCAAAGCAGCCTGGGGAACCTGATGAGCTTTGAGAAAGGGTAACGCTGCCTGACAGCCGCTTTTAATCAGCATTTGTAAAATCACCCGATTTTGATTGCGCTCAGTTAGCTCCACATCAGATAGATTCCACAATTCCCAGAGCAAAACATCTTCATCCAAGCTAGATGACGCCAGCAAATCGCCTTGTCCGGGGCGAAATTCAGCACTAGATACCGCTCTGTTATGACGCTCTAGTATAGAGATCAGCTCACCTTGGGCCGTCCAGAGTCTAACAGTCCCATCCATACTGGAGGATGCCAAGAACAATCCATCTTCGCTAAATGTCACTTGAGTAACCGGATCGCTATGCTTATCAAGCGTCTTGATTAAGGTTCCTGACGTGTCCCAAAGATTGATTCTGCCATCCACGCCACCAGAAGCAATTAAATAAGGGCTACGGTGTTGGGTTGCTACTGTGAGCACACTGCCTTCATGGCCAATGTCTGTTTCTGACCTGAGGAGAGGCTGCTGGTCAAGCTGGTTGCTCTCGGGAATTTCCCAAATCAAAATCCCTCTCTCATTGACGTCACTTTCAGCTTTAGTCGCGGTAATTAGCAACCGACTATCTTGACTAAACGCAACGGCTGTAACGTCATTGGCGTGTTTTAAGGTGGCATAGCGGTAGATGGTGTCACCCTCAACTTTCCAAAGTTTAAGTGTTCTGTCAGCTCCTCCAGAGGCCAGCCACTGACCGTTGGGACTAAAGCTCAGATCGAGTACCCCCCGAGTGACCGCTCCGGCCTGTCTTGATGTGGTGTGGGCGGTTAAAACTTGGATAGGCTCAGCTGTATTGACCTCAGGCAGCCACACTTTAATTTCCCCTTCCGACCCACCAGCGGCCAGTAGTCGTCCCTCATGGCTGTAGTCTACGGTTTGTACATCATTAGCTTTATATTTTATTGACTGAATATCGATAGCTTTGTCAAAGGCAATGTGCGATCGCAATGTCCCATTAGGCCGCCACAGCCGTATATTGTGTACACCTGCCGCCGCAATCACCCGACCGTCTGGTCGAAATGCCACATCAAAAACGTGGCTGTTATGGGGCAACGGATGAATGGGGCTATCTATATTCCAAATACGAATCTCACCATCATCACTCGCCGACACGAGTACTGATTGATAACCCAGGGTTGGTTTAGACGCAAAATCGAGGCTAGCGATTTCATCGTCGTGCCCTTCAAAGGCATCTATCTGGACACCCTTATCTCTTAGCCACAGCCGGACAATTCCGTCTGCACCACCAGTAGCCAAGACATCGTCATTAGGACTAAAACGAACCCGGTAAACCGGCCCTTGATGCCCCCGCAAGGTGTAGATTAGTTCTTTGCCAGGCTGACGTCGTAGTCCCCACAGCTTGACCGTACCATCCTCACTAGCAGAGGCTAGCGTTGCACCGTCGGAGCTAAAGCTAATTTGAAAAGTGCCGCCATCATGGTCGCTCAGCCAACGTACAGTATCTTTTACGATATTTTGTACCTGAACAACGCCTGTAGCGCCAGCAAACGCTAGTAAAGAGCTATCAGGACTAAACTGCATTGTAAAAATACTGTTGCTTTCAAACACGGAAGAAAAGCTAGCAGGCACGTCTCCCTGATATCGAAACGTCTTCAGGAGTTTGCCTGTTAGGGACCAAAGAAATACTTGACCATCAATGTCCGCTGCTGCCAAGTATTGACCGTTAGGACTAAAAGCTAGGGCCAATATCGGCTGTTTGCTCTCATGCTCAAGTTCAATCAAGTTAGTAAAATCATCTTCACGGGACCATAAAAAAATCTGCCCGTCTAGGCTCGCTGATGCCAAGTACTGGCTCCCTGGGCTAAACAAAACTCTATTGATCGATCCTTGATGTCTTTGAGACAGGGTTTTATCCAACCGGCCATTACAGTCCCACAAGTTAATGACTCCACTGCGATCGCCAGTAGCGATCTTCTTTCCATCGGAACTGTAAGAAACTGTGACAACTGGGCTAGTATGCTCAGCCTCAGAAATAGTCTCCTGACTCTGCTTACATTGCCCGTCAATGCCGCTAGTTTCCCTCAAAGCTATTTGAGGCAACGGCGGCTCTAGTTTCCAAAACCGAACGTGTTTATCAGCTCCTACTGAGACTATTTTCTGGGAATCTGGACTAAAAACAACAGAAAATATTTTGCCATCATGCCCTTGCAAGCGATTAATTTCCCTAAGGTTTAAGGTCGTTCTATGTAAGGCAGTTGTTGCTTGCGATCGCAAGCTAGGACGCAATGTTTTGACAAACATGTCGCTAGATTTGACACGCTTTCCAGCTTTAAGTCCGGTGACTAAAGCGTCTAATCCTTGCAAGTCATCTAGTGAGCGCACCAACGCTCTAATTTCTCCCAAAGTCTTACCAACCAACAAACCTGCTAGCCCCAAAGACGTTGCTAAGACAATCGATAGATAAATCCCTTGACGTTTCCGCTGGACCGCCAGAAAACGTTGACTAGCTTTAATATACTCAATCTGCTCAGGCAACAGTGGCTCAAGAGCTTTCTTATTTTGTTCTGCTAATACTTTTCGCCTTTGACGCCAGTGCTGAATATCACGAAACTCGTGCCGATTGAGTAGCAATCGATCTAATCGCCCCTTGTCTAGCCATTCATGCGCTTTAATCAGCCATTTTCGATAATCTTTCAAATCTTTCAGATCAGCCTTCAAAGCTTTCAGAAGCTTGTCTAGGCTATCCTTAAAGGAAGCTGAATCTCTAACAAACGAAATATATTGAACTTCCGATAACCCAATTGATCGAAATGCTTCTTGGTTGTAGCGGCGCTGACTAATAACAGGAATAATACGCTTCTTATATTCTCTCGCCTTTCGGAGTTCCCATTGACAAGGCTCTGACATTACAGAAATAGGACAAACAACAAAGATCAAAGTATGTGCCGAACGGATTGCCTCCTCTGCTTCAGCTCTCCAATCAGCTGCCACCGGAATACTGTCTTGATCTAGCCATATGATCCAATTGTTTGCTTTAAGCTGTTCACTCAGCTTTTGAACAAAAGTCTTATTATTCCTTGCATAAGATACAAAAATATCTGGCAGGCTTGTGTGAATATGCTCAGACGCCTTGTGTGCTTTATCAACAGCATCTAAAAAAGTTTGTTGTAATTCTCCAAAACTAAAATACTCACCAAGCTTGTGAGTCTCAATCCAATGCTTTTGTCTTTTAACTTCCCGTAGATCTTTAGCAGTGAGCAACCCCTGCCGAGGCTGACCTAATTTATCCCATTCGACTGAATGAGCAATCAATCGAATATATGTCTGTAAATGAATAATGTTACATGCGACTCTCTCGAATACACTATCTACAATAGGAGACTCTAGCTCAAATACTGTTAGGTTTTCTAAATAGGAAGGAAAATCAGGTGATTCATCTAGCTCACCCTGACACAGTAAGACAATCAGCTTATTTAAGCGATAAGCCAGTTGAAGATATCCCATAGTTTTTTCACACTTATGAGATGTCTTCGAAAATACCAGAACAAAAACGTCAGACTTTCGAATAGCAGCTCTGATTTGATCTTCGTAGTAGTTATTAAGAGGTAAAAAGCTATCAAACTGCGGAATATCATCAAAATCAATCCATGGATCAAATCCATAGTGACGAATAGCCCTATCCAGGCATCTCACAAAACCAATATCGTGGTTAACGTAGCTAATAAATATGTCATTGACTCTAGGTCTCGCTACCGCAATACGTCTCAGACGATCTGTTCTAGGCAATTGATAGGCTAAGCGCAACCTATACGTATACTGAGCCAGGTTATTCTTCGGACTCATGTGCGGCAGTTATCAACCTAGAAACACCTTCTTAAAGATACATCAAGGCTTTTTGAAATATGCACTCGGGCCTGATCTTTCTACAAAAGCCAGTTGGAACTCGATCAACATCACGCCAATCAGGTTTAGCCCATAGCTAAAAATCCAAATCGCAAAAACGCAGATTCAACAACGGTTACAGCCGCAGCAAACCATCAGTTATAGTTTGTCTCTCTTAACCAGAAAATATTAAGAAGTTCGGAAGAGCAAACTTTGAACGAAAAATACTATTCTGACCACCCATCAATCTTTCACATCAATAACTCACTTGAAATTCTTAGCAATCGATGAAAATACCAGTTTCGTCCTAAAATTATGCGATAGATAATACTACATAACTTATCCCATACATGACTCAGGATATTCCCACACAGCTGTCCCCTGATCGTAGACTCCTAGATTTTGCATGGCATCGTCAGGAAATGTATAGTCAGAACGCAGTCCGATGCCGATCTCGTTTTTCTTTTATCCGCAATCTTCTTCTCGTTCTAAGTGTTGTGATCGTTGCGTTATCAGTTGCTGATGCATCCTTTACCAAGTTGGAATTAGCAGAGGAAAATAGTCCTGTAACAGGCCAAACATATGAACTCATCCTGAGCGTTCTAAAATACTCTCTTATCACCTTACCTATCACCATTTCTGCTTTACTAGCTTTCGCAGTTAAGTTTGATCGAGGTAACAACTGGCTTCTTCTACGAGGCAGTGCTGAGATTTTAAAAAGCGAGATTTATGGATATCGAACTCGTACACGAGAATATAGAAAAAATCGAGATGCAATCTTAGCTCATAAAATTAAGATCATAAGTGAACGCTTAAAGGGAAGTGCCGTTCACCAAGCAGCTCTCAATCCATATGAAGAGGAAGATCCACCTAGGTATGAGCTTGGATGGATACTTCGAGCCATCATATTTTTTTGTAAGCTAGCCCGTAAATTATTTGATAGTTCTTGGAACCGATTATTCAGAATTCAAAAGATATCTACAAAGAACGGGCTTCAAGATAACAGATTTTCTGATCTAGGTGCTGATGAATATATCAAACATCGATTAGAAGAGCAGTTCTTCTGGTACCGAAGCAAAGCTCAACACTTAGATCGAGAGCTACAATTCCTAGAAAGCAGTATTTATTTTTTCGGGGGGTTAGGTACGTTTCTAGCAGCCGTTGGACAGCAAAGCTGGGTGGCTGTAACCGTCTCACTTACCGGAGCACTTAGTAACTATCTGGACTTCAAGCGCGTTGAAGCAACATTAGTTGGTTATAACCGTGCAGCTGATGGGTTATACGATGTCAGAGCTTGGTGGAGTAGTCTTTCTAGCATTCAAAAACAACATCCTAAAAGTTATGAACGATTAGTAATCAGTACCGAGGCAATCATTCGTAGTGAACATGTTAGCTGGTTACAGGATATGCAGGATAGGCTAGCTGAAATATATGGAGAAAATGAGGGTGATACGTCTCCTAAGACGGACAATATTCAAAATAGTGCATCAGATTAGATTGAATTATATCTCTCTAAAATCTCCTAGTTGCAGAATAGCTTTGCACGCATAATTCAAACTATGCAGGAGCACTCAAAATACTAAGTAACGGCTTTTATCTACAGAGTAAACTGCTGAGCATATCTAGCAATTTACTGCTGCTAGAGCAATACATAAACCAAAAAAGAGTAGTACTTTGAAGCACTACTCTTTTAGGAAAGGGACCCTGGCACCGAGCTATTTTCACAAGGGGCAACCCCCTCACTATCTTCACCGCAGATGCGTTTCACAACCGAGTTCGGG
>JBHJIL010000077.1:0-79956 GCA_050043465.1 Leptolyngbyaceae cyanobacterium | reverse complement strand
TGGTTCGATTTTTTGTAAAGTTCTGATATATTAGATTGCTGATCGATTTCTTTGGGCAGCGATGCTAGCTTGTTTGATTGGAGGTAAAGGTGTGTGAGATTTGAGAGCTGAGCGATTTCTTTGGGCAGCGATGATAGCTGGTTTGAAGCGAGGTAAAGGAGTGTGAGATTGGAGAGCTGAGCGATTTCTTTGGGCAGCGATGCTAGCTGGTTTGAATTGAGGTTAAGGAGTGTAAGATTGGAGAGCTGAGCGATTTCTTTCGGTAGTTTGATCAACCCTAATCCTGATAGATCAAGTGCTTCAGAATTGCTATCAAGAGCTGACCGTATACGTTGCTGAGCTTCCAGAAAACCACTATCTTCGTTCTGCCCTGCTGACGAGGAAATCTCTTCTGGTGCTATGTTTAGTGCTTGGGCAATAGTCGTCAGGCTCGCCTCGCTCACCCCCCGCCCCCGCTCTGGATGAAACAGCCGACTGACCGTATCTGCACTCACGCCAGCTTCCTTAGCAATCGCCGCATAGCTCCGTTCACCTTTAGCAGCTTCCAGCTTTTGTAAGCCTTCTGGGCTAGCCAGAAAACCACGCGATTTTGACGACATAGACGATTTTACTCAGCATCGCTACCAAGGTACTCGCAACTCGCAGAGCATCAAGGGGTGTTACGTGATTTTTAATGACGGGACTGGCGCGATTCGAACGCGCGACCTACCGCTTCAGATTTGTGTGAGTTTCCCCACTCTCTGGACTATACCTTCACCGTAGGAACGTGTCCCGTAGGTGGTAGCCGTCTAGTCTCTACACCTTCCAGAGCTAAAGTCTGGCTTGGCTCGGTATTGCCGTAAGGACAGGTCCCCGTAGGTTTCACCGACTTTGACTACATTCACACATGGGGTTTCCCCGCACGGTGCCCGATATTCAGGAGGCGGTTGCTCTATCCAGCTGAGCTACAGCCCCAAAGCTGGCCTTTATAAACATACACTTTACAGTCTTGTTCGTAAGAATGCCGTCCGTAGATTCCGCAACATGGCGGAACATACTTAGCTTTCTACCCAGCGGGGGACGTATTTCCAACCTTTTTTAAGTGTTTTCCGATAAGGCTCAAAGTCAGGCATCTTTTCACCCACCAGCTGCCAAAATGCTTTGGAATGGTTCATATGCACCGTATGGCAAAGCTCATGTACCAGCACATAGTGCACCAGTTCCTTAGGCAAAAATAAAAGCTTGTAGTTAAGGCTAATATTTTTATTGCTTGAGCAGCTGGCCCAGATCGTCTTTTGACCTCGCACTGAGGGGCGTTCAAACGGCAAATCTAGATCAAAACTCAGCTGCTGTAGCCACGGTACTAACTCTCGATGGGCCTTATGACCCAACCAATCACATAGCACCTGCTTGCAGGCAGGCAAATGCTTCACATGCCCTCTCACCTTTAGAGTATGCTCTGGCATCGGAATGCAGAGCGTAGGTCCAGTATCAGCTTCGTAGCTCACCTGCCAAACTTCACTCGGCTCGGTCTGTGCCAAAGGGGTCTGCCACCGCAGCTCAAGTTTTTCAGGCTGGCTCATCTGCCAATCGGTGACTGTATCCTGGCGTTCGCTTAGCAGCCGAGCACGATTTTTTAGAATCCAGTCTCGTCGTTTGGCAATCAGCCCTGGCAGCTTTCTGCAGTTGTATTTGGGCGGAACGACCACTTCGATAGTGCCATCCACCGCAATTTTGATAGATACGTGCTTAGCCCGCTTACTTTTGCGGACGGTATAGTCAAAGTCGGCTGGTGGCACGGACATTGGAAACAGGTTTAACTGCGCCATAGACAAGGCAGCAAAATCCATTTGGGCTCTCATCAGTTTAACCGAAGGAGCAATGGCCCAAAAAATCTACTAACCAAGACTTCTTTTAACCCTGAGCCTGTATGGGTTAACCCTGGGGTTATTCCCTTGTTCTTCTGACTATTGCCCATTCACCTTGATACTATGTGAGCATCCAAAAGTATTGTTTTAGAATCGGATTCTTTAAAGATGACCCAATTGAAAACGCGACTATGGCTATCGGTAGCAGCATTGTTGATGTTGAGTGCCTGTGGTGGTGGCGGCGATGGGTCTGGAGAAAGCTCTGAGAGCACAGTCACTGTGCTTGGGGTAATTGTGGGCGAACAGCAGGAGAAACTAGAAGCTGCGCTCCAACCTTTTGAAGAGCAAACTGGAATTGACGTGATCTATGAGGGCACTGATTCGTTCGCGACGCTGCTACCGGTGCGGGTAGAGTCGGGTGATGCGCCAGATATTGCGATGTTTCCTCAGCCGGGTTTGATGACTAGCTTTGCTGAGGCTGGACAGATGGTACCGGTGACGGAGTTTATGGATGAGGCAACCCTGTCAGAAGCCTTTCCGGAGACCTGGCTATCGCTGGCATCAGTTGACGACAGCATTTACGGCATTTGGTATCGGGCGTCGGTCAAGAGCCTGGTGTGGTATAACCCCAAAGCGTTTGAAGCTCAAGGGTTTACGGTGCCCACCACCTGGGATGAAATGCTAGATCTGAGCGATCAGATTGTGGCGGCGGGAGCAATGCCCTGGTGTGTGGGTTTAGAAAGTGGCGACGCGACCGGCTGGCCCGGAACCGACTGGGTTGAAGACATCATGCTGCGTACAGCTGGACCTGAGGTGTACGACCAGTGGCTCGCTCATGAGATTCCGTTTAATGATGATGCGGTGCAGACAGCGTTTGAGCGGTTTGGTGAGATTGTTCTGAATGAAAACTATGTGGTAGGCGGTTCGGTAGGTGCCATTAGTACTCCGTTTGGCGATGCGCCTCAGGGGTTGTTTGGTGATACGCCCACCTGTTACTTGCACCGTCAGGCAAATTTTATTGCTAGTTTCTTTCCTGAGGATGTAGACCTGACGGAAGATGTCGATATCTTCTTGCTGCCGGGTATTGACCCTGCTTATGGCACTCCGGTTCTAGTCGCTGGCGATGTGTTTGGTATGTTTAACAATACGCCGGAAGCTCAGGCGCTGATGGAGTATTTGGCAACGCCAGAACCCCATGAGATTTGGGCTGGGCTGGGGGGCTTTTTGTCACCCCATCAGCAGGTGAGTTTAGAAGCGTATCCGGATGCGTTGAGTAAAAAGCAGGCTGAATTTTTGAGCAATGCGGAGACGATTCGGTTTGATGGTTCGGATATGATGCCGGGGGCCGTGGGTACAGGTACCTTCTGGTCTGGTGTGGTGGAATATGTGGCGGGTGAACCGGTAGAGGACGTTTTGAGTGATATTGAGGCGAGCTGGCCGGAGTAGATGAACGCTGAGAATGTCTAGGCTAACCCCCTTTTGGGAGGGCTGCCTGAAAGGCGAGGTGGGCTGCTGCTACTAGCGCTTAGAGATGGAAACCCACCCCGGAGCCCCTCCGGAGGGGAAAAGTATTGGGGGTGGGGCGATGGTTCTTGTGTGTGATCCAAACGTTGTTGGCTCTGAGAGTGGGTGATGTCGGAAAATCTGTTGCGAATTTTGGTGGCGATCGCAGCGATCGCACTTGGCTCTGTCGGCACTTTTGCCATTTTCTACGGACTAAATCTCCTTGTAGAGCGTTTTCCACGCGTCTGGAAAAACCGGCTGCTACCCTGGGTTTACATGGGACCGGCGGTGCTGATGTTAACGGCCTACTTGGTGCTGCCCACCCTGCGCACGCTATACATTAGCTTTTTTGACAGCCGCTCAGAAAATTTTGTCGGTCTCAAAAACTACAGCTTTGCTCTGACCAACCCTGACATGGTGATTGCCTTTCGCAATAACCTGCTGTGGCTGGTGCTGGTGTCGGGACTAAGTGTTGGGTTGGGGCTGATCATTGCGGTGCTGGTGGACCGGGTTAAGTACGAGTCAGTAGCTAAGTCGCTAATCTTTCTGCCCATGGCTATCTCCTTTGTGGGAGCCAGCGTTATTTGGCGATTTGTCTATGCCTTTAAGCCTGCGGGCAGCGACCAGATTGGGCTGCTCAATGCCGTGCGTCAGGTGTTTGGGTTAGACCCGCTAGGTTGGCTAATTGAGCGTGATGGTCTATTGGAGCCGCTGTGGTCTAGCCTGGGTTTGGCGGATCTGTCGCCGCTGCCCACCCTGCTGCCTTTAAATACGCTGGCCCTGATTACCATTATGATCTGGCTACAGACGGGGTTCTGTATGGTGCTACTGTCAGCGGCGGTCAAAGGGATTCCCAAGGATGTGATTGAAGCGGCGCGCATCGATGGGGCCAACGAGTTTCAGATTTTTCGGCGGATTATTATCCCCATGATTATGCCGACGATTACCGTAGTAACCACGACGGTGGTGGTGGCGGTGCTCAAGGTGTTTGACATCGTTTATGTCATGACTGGCGGCAATTTAGACACCGATGTAATTGCCAGCCGCATGATCAAAGAAATGTTCAACTTTAGAAACTTTGGTCGTGGTAGCGCCATTGCCACGGTATTGCTAATCGCGGTGATTCCAGTGATGGTGACTAATATTCGTCGCTTTACCCAGCAGGAGGCCAACCGATGAAAGTTGCTCGCTCGTCTTTGCCTACTTGGTTTGAACGACTGCCGTTGCATACAGCGGTGGTTGCGATCTCACTTCTTTGGCCCCTACCCACTGCCGGGCTGCTGATCAGCTCATTTCGCCGTCAGGACGCACTCTTGCAAAATGGCTGGTGGACCGTTTTTCAACATCCGTTTGATCTGGCGCAGTTTCATCTAGGTAACTACGCCGACGTGCTGGCCAGTCAAGGCATGGGGCAGGCGTTTCTCAATAGCCTGGTCATCTCTATTCCGGCAACGGTGATTCCGATTTCCATTGCGACATTTGCGGCCTATGCCCTGGCCTGGATGGAATTTCCGGGACGGCAGGCGCTGTTTGTGGCCATTGTAGGGCTGCTGGTGGTGCCCCTGCAGATGACTCTGATTCCAGTGCTGCGAGCCTATAATCAGCTGGGGCTGGCGGGGAGTTTTCTGGCGGTTTGGCTAGCCCATGCGGCCTACGGACTGCCTTTAGGTATTTATCTGCTGCGTAACTATATTGGTTCACTACCCCGCGACCTGATCGAAGCGGCGGCGGTGGATGGAGCGTCCCATCTAAAGATTTTTATGCGGCTGATTGTGCCGCTCTCGATGCCTGCGATCGCATCCTTTGCGGTCTTCCAGTTTCTCTGGGTGTGGAACGATCTGCTAGTAGCGCTGGTGTACCTCGGCGGTAATCAAAACGTGGCTCCAGTAACGCTGGTGCTACGTAACCTGATTGGCGACCGGGGTCAGGACTGGCATCTGCTAACGGCGGGAGCCTTTGTGTCTATGGTGGTGCCGCTGGCCGTATTTTTTGCCCTACAGCGCTACTTTGTGCGAGGGCTGTTGGCAGGCTCAGTAAAAGGATAATTTTTTACTCTTATCAGCGCTACTCACCACTTAAAACCTTATCGGCTTCCTCATCAGTCGCATCGACCGTTGTCATCACGGGCACTTTCAACTCTGTTGTGCCAGCGTCGGCTGACGTTTCCACCTTTTTGGAAAATCCCCAGGCAAAGATGGCCGCAATTAGAGCCACCATGGCCCAGTCAGGCGGTACCCAGCTTTCATTGATGACCCTTACCAGCAGCCGCAGACCGACAAAAGCGACGGTAACAAAACCCGCATCTTCGAGATGTTCGTAGATATCTAGCCAGCGGATAAACAGCCCGGCCATAAACCGCAGGGCAATAATACCGATAGCGCCGCCCAGTAGGATAATGGCCACTTCGTCAGACAGGGCAATGGCGGTGGTGACGCTGTCTAAAGAGAAGGCCAGATCCGTAAAGGCAATAATTGGAATGGCCTGCCATAGTGAGGCAAACTTAGGACCGTGATGCTGATCGTTGTCGTTATCGCTGTCGCTAAAGTGCTGATACACAAGCCACAGCAGATAAATCGCGCCCGCTACCTCAAACTGCCAGAACTTTAGCACCCAGCTGGCCGTCAGGATTAAGGTCATCCGCAGCACAAAGGCGATAATCAGGCCAAAGTTGAGGGCCCGTCGCTGCTGCTGCTCAGACTCTAGCCCCTGGGCAATGGCGGCTAGTGCGATCGCATTGTCTGCCGATAGGACTGCTTCTAAAGCAATCAGTACCGGTAGTAACAGGATCGTATCTAGACCCAAGTTAGGCGACCATTCAAGTAACTGATCTAACATTTAGCCTCTA
Source organism: Leptolyngbyaceae cyanobacterium (assembly GCA_050043465.1). Taxonomy (GTDB): domain Bacteria; phylum Cyanobacteriota; class Cyanobacteriia; order Phormidesmidales; family Phormidesmidaceae; genus Leptothoe. Next base: position 73,761 of record JBHJIL010000077.1, on the reverse strand, counting down.
AAGATTGCGCTCATTAACGATCGTCACAGAAAACATGCCATAAACAGCTCGGGCGTAGGGACACCCTTGTTTAGAATAGATCGGATACAATCCGCCGACCATGCTCCTCAAGCAATCTTCCGCCCGTGATTTCCACCTTTTTTACTCAGTTTCGTCACCAGTATGCCAACGGTGGCTTAATGACTGAACTGCTCATGACCCACGCTGAACAGTATCTGGTCAAAGCAACTGTCACCATTGGAGAACAGGTTGTTGCTACAGCCCTGGCCGCTGATGCTAGTCTGACGGTTGCAGACGATCAGGCGAAAACACGGGCGTTAGCCATGCTTGGCTTTGGGCCAGGAGTCTCCCCGGACCCAGTATCATTGACTGCTCCACCCGCAGCGCCGGTTCAAGCCACCCCAATCAAGAGCGAACCTGCGCAGGAAGAACCCCTGCAGTCTGCCACTGAACCTCAGCCTGAAGACTCTGAGGATATCGGTCGCCCCATCGATAGCATTGCTCCGGATGAAGCGCCTGCCCCGGCTGATGTACCGGCCTCATCTATTGCTGCTATGGCCATCGAAAACTTTGACGACAGCAGCCCGGTGGATCTCTCCGATGTGATCGCCCAAACTGATGTTGAGATGACCCGCCTTGGCTGGAGTAGCTTGCAAGGTCGCACGTATCTAGAACAAACCTTTAACAAACGCTCCCGCCAGCAGCTTACCGACGACGAACTTCTGACATTTTTGCTGTATTTAGAATCTCAGCCCACACCTAGCATGAGCTGATAGCTCCTATTCAACCGCCGTGGGACGACCCCCAATGGCATGGCGGTCAATCACCTGGTCAATTAGACCGTACTCAACGGCTTCACTGGGTGACATAAAGAAGTCCCGTTCCGTATCTTCTGAAATTTTTTCCAGAGGCTGCCCGGTATGATCTGCTAGCGCATCGTTTAGCGTCTTCTTGATATAAAGAATTTCCTTAGCCTGAATCTCAATGTCAGTGGCCTGGCCCTGAGCACCGCCCAAAGGCTGGTGAATCATAATCCGAGAGTTAGGCAGGCTCATGCGCTTACCTTTGGTACCTGCGCTCAGCAAGAAGGCACCCATACTCGCCGCTAGACCGACACAGATAGTGGACACGTCTGGCTTGATGTGGTTCATCGTATCGAAAATGCCCAGACCGTCGTATACAGAACCACCGGGGGAGTTGATATACAAGTAGATATCCTTCTCTGGGTCCTCGGCTTCTAGAAATAGCATCTGCGCCACAATCAGATTGGATGACTCAGCCGTTACCTGTTGACCTAAAAACACAATGCGTTCCCGTAGAAGGCGGGAGTAAATGTCAAAGGCGCGTTCACCGCGACCCGACTGCTCAATAACGGTAGGAATCATAAGGGCCTAAGCGTATGGGTTCTTTTCTTGCTTCTATCGATTGTACAGACTTAGCTGGGGCAATGGGGGGGTACGGATAACCCAACTGAGCAAGCCCCAGACCAGACGTTTATCTGGCGATGGCCCGTTATTCTCTGCCGCTGGGGACCGTGATAAACGGTTTAAGCCACTGTTGTTTGAGGCCCAGGTCCAGCACTAGCCGCACGGTTAGAAACAGGCCAAAGCTTTCAACAATAGGAATGCTCAGGGGTAAAACACTGGCTAGCTCTGAGAGGTCAACACTTTCTAGCTGGCTAAGGCTGCGGGTTAGCGCAAAAGCACCAACGGCCCCGCTACGCAGATGAGGGTTGGAATCTTGACGAATAATGTATCGGTAGGTCACCCCAAACAGAAAGCAGCATACGGCTGCGATCGCAACATGGACGACCTGAGCTACCAAAAGGTTAGAAACGGTCTGAGTAAACGATGTGTCTTCTATAAAGAGAATATCTATGCTGGACAAAACCAGACTGGCCGCAATACCTACGATGGCGGCAATCAGACCTACTTTTACAGATTCAATACGTTCTGGGTCCATGGCGTTTGTTACTGGGTGTCAATTTTGCCATCGCCCAAAAATCGGGCATTGATCTACCGTATGATAGAAGCAGCCGTTTAAGCGGCGTTTTTAATTTACTAAACAAGTCAGACGATATGGATATTTTGACGCTAGGCTGGGTTGCCCTACTCTCTTTCTTTAGCTTTTCCATCTCCATGGTGATTTGGGGCCGTAACGGTTTCTGATTTTTTGGTTGATTTTCCATAGTATGTGCCCATGACAAGTGCCTTAGAAGCCCAAGCGTACGGCGTGTTAGCTACATTGGCAGCGCTACTCCTGGTTGTAGTAACCGGTGGGGTCATTTACCTAACGGCGATAGAGTGGCAGGACAAACGCAAGCGCTCTCAAGAAGCTCTAGATAACCGCAAGCCGGTGCGCAAGAAGGGCAAAAGTTAATTCTGCTATAGTGTTGTGCGAAATGTGGGGAGCGCGGTGAGCCGGGCTCCTTTGCTATGTTTATGGCCCGGTCTTCTGTATTTTTCAATTTTTGCCTGTGACATCTACGCCCAACGGTTTATTGGCACGACAGCTAGCCTTTGTTGTCCTTCGCGATATTGATAAAGGTGCGTTTGCCGATGTGGCTCTAGAACGGAGCATTGGCAAATTTGTTTTATCGGCAGCTGATAGACGTCTAGCAACGGAGCTGATCTATGGCACCGTACGGCGGCAGCGGACGCTAGATGCTCTCATTGATCAGTTAGGAAAACGTCCTGCCGACCAGCAGCCGGTCGAGCTAAGACGTATTCTCCACTTGGGGTTTTATCAGCTGCGCTACTTGGACCATGTGCCGGACCACGCTGTTGTGGATACAACGGTGCAGCTGGCAAAACAACAGCGTTTGGGTAAGCTTAGCGGCGTAGTGAATGGCATGCTTCGTCAGTATATTCGGCTGTGTTCAGGGGGGGAGGACCCGCTACAGCTGCCCTCTGGAAATACGGCGTCCCTGGGTGTATTGCACAGCTATCCGGACTGGATTATTCAAGCGTGGCAGCAGCTACTACCCGAACCAGAGGTGGCGAGTCTGTGCGAATGGTTTAACCAGGCACCTAGGACCGATTTGCGGGTCAATCGTTTGCAGACAACGGTAGACCAGGCAGTGACAGCGCTGACGGACCGTGGTTTTAACGCGATTCCGCTGGCGGCTGTGCCTGACAGTATCAGGATCGTGGGGCCAACGGGTAATATCCGACAGCTGCCGGGATACGACGAGGGCTGGTGGATGGTCCAGGATAGTAGCGCCCAGCTGGTGAGCTATTTGGTGGATCCTCAGTCTGGGGAAACCATTATTGATGCCTGCGCCGCTCCAGGAGGAAAGACGGCTCATCTGGCCGAAATAATGCAGGATCAAGGTCGAGTGCTGGGCTGCGATCGCACCTCGTCTCGTCTTAATAAAATCCGTCAGAATGCCAAACGTCTGCAGCTCACCAGCATTGAAACCGTCATGGGCGACAGCCGTGACCATCCCGAATTTAAAGGAATCGCCGACCGGGTGCTGCTGGATGTTCCCTGTTCTGGTTTGGGGACTTTGCACCGCCACTCCGATGCCCGCTGGCGACAGACCCCAGACTCTATTGATAGCCTGACTACTCTACAGCAAGAACTGCTTGAGGCCGCTGTAAACTGGTTAAAACCCAACGGCGTGATGGTTTACTCCACCTGCACGTTACATCCTGATGAGAATCAAAATCTGATCCAATCATTTCTCTCGGATCACCCTGACTGGCAGATTTACCCGCCAACAAAAGAGTCTCCTGTTGCGCCCTTTGTCACCGACCAGGGCTGGGCTACCGTCTGGCCTCACCGTCAAGATATGGACGGTTTCTTTATGGTGAGACTACGACGAAATCCAGCCTCTATTGTTTGAACGGATCGTAGTCTGCTAGGAGCCGCTCTAATTTAGCCTCATCAATGCGGCTCAGCATACGTTTGGCTTCTTCCTGGTCGCGGATTGTTTTGGACAAACTCACGGTAGAGCCAACAGAAAACAGGAGTCCCATACCCAGATACCCCTTGAGCCAAACATCCGTGGGGAGGTAAACAATACCAACTGCCGTGGCTGAAATGGAAATAACAAACGATAGCCAGGTTTGGGCAACCCAGGCAGCTGTGTGATTAGACGGTGTATTGAACTTCTTAGCTGTGGTCATGGCTGGTGTCCTCAAAAAATCTCTTCTTGAGTGTGCCTAAAGGAGAGATGAATAGGCCATGAGGCTGACTCACAAAACCTAAGATAGCCCAACTGCTGGCCACCAGAGCGAAGTTCTCCGAAGCAGGATGTAGAGGACATCCACTGAGGACACAACAGCGTTTTGATTAGCCGTTAATTTCTAGCGATGCCGGCGTCGCGGGCGGCCTGCTGGACAGCGGCTGATACTGCATGAGCGACGCGGCTGTCAAATACCGAAGGGACGATGTGGTCGGCACGCAGTTCGCTATCAGGGATCAGAGTTGCGATCGCATGGGCCGCTTGTAAAAACATGCCGGTGGTAATTGCCTCTGCACGACAGTCAATGGCTCCGCGCAGCAGTCCTGGAAATGCCAGCACGATGTTGATCTGATTCGCATAGTCGCTACGGCCAGTCGCCATCACCGCCACGATGCCGTCCAGCAGCTCGGGCTGAATTTCAGGAATCGGGTTGGCCATGGCAAAGACTATCGGGTCTGAGGCCATCGCTTTCACCATATCGACCGTGACTACACCGGGGGCACTTACCCCCATAAATACGTCTGCGCCTGCCATCGCATCTGCTAGAGTACCGCTTTGGTCCACAGCAAATTCCTGCTTACGAGAGTTGAGGTCGGTGCGGTCCCGGCTAATAATTCCTTTTGAGTCACAGACTGTGATATTAGTGACACCGGCTTTTCTAAACAGACGAGCCATGGCCAGACCAGCTGCTCCAGCACCATTGATCACGAGCTTGATCTCGTTCAGCGTTTTGTCGACTACCTTAAGCGCATTGACTAAGGCGGCCAAACTGACGATGGCGGTACCATGCTGGTCGTCATGGAAAATAGGAATATCCAGCTCCTGCTGCAGCCGTGCCTCGATTTCAAAACAGCGAGGGGCGCTAATATCTTCCAAATTGATACCGCCGAATACGGGAGCAATCCGCTTGATGGTTTCTACAATTTCGTCGGTGTCCTGGGTATCCAGGCAGATTGGAAATCCGTCTAGCCCAGCAAATTCTTTAAACAGCATTGCCTTGCCTTCCATCACCGGTAGGGCTCCTGCTGGGCCCAGATTTCCTAGCCCCAGCACCGCACTGCCATCGGTAATGATGGCCACTGTATTGGACTTAATCGTTAGGTCATATACCCGTTCTGGATGCCTGGCAATTTCAGAGCATACCCGCCCCACACCGGGGGTATAGGCCATGGCCAAATCTTCCTGGGTGCGCACCGGAGCTTTGCACACCATGTGGATTTTGCCCCCTTCGTGGAGCTTAAACGTACGGTCATGGACATTAATGACCTCAATTTGGTCCAGTCCATAGACCGCTTGCATAATTTCGTCAGCATGTTCAGCACTAGCGGCATCCACACTCACATCTCGGGTAACATTCTCTCGACACCGCTCGACTACATCAATATCGCCCAAGCTACCGCCGGCGTTAGCAATCGCCTGGGTCTCCTGTGCCAGCATGCCAGTCTGGTTGGGCACATGCATACGGATGGTTAAACTGTAGCTAGAGTTGGGTGTCAGACTGACCATTTTCAAAGCCCTCGGATAGTGGGAAATAGGTATGTAGTAACAAAATGTTAAGCCCTGAAGGTACTATCTTGCGACCCCTGGAATCATCCAAATAAAACCCATTCAAGAAATAATAATTTCGTGGGGACGTTGCATGCAACGTCCCCACGAAATCCTCAAATTGCCCATTGCCCATTGCCCATTGCCCTCCTACCATGCCTAGTCTTTACGCCGAAATTGAAGTCAATGCCCCTGCTGCGCACGTGTGGGATGCCTTGGTGCGCAAGGAAGATTGGCGCTACTGGAATACCTTTTTGTATGACTGTGACCCGCGCGCTAACTTTATGCTGGGTCGTGAGGTCTTTTTGGCGATGCAGCGGATCGAAGGGGACGCAGATACAGAATTTCAGCCCGTAGTAACCACCCTGCGACCCGGTAGCTGTCTACGCTGGGTATCGAAAATTCCAGGCTTAAAAACAGAGCATTCGTTTGAGATGCAAGAAATTACACCGGGGCGAACTCGCTATCTGCATCGAGATATCTTTATGGGCCCCCTAGCGGGAGTATTTTTACCCTTTATCCGAGAAGATGAGCGCGACGGGCTGCGGCGGATGGCCTACCAGCTTAAGCGCTATGTGGAGAGCGGTGGAAAACCCCAGCGCGATCCCTATGGCAGTCCCTACGGCAGAGACTATCGCGAGCCCTATGGCGGCTACGACGATCGCGGCTATGGAGGAAGAGCTCAGGAGCCGGGCTACGGTGGTGGGTATCAGGACCGTGGCTATCCAGAACAGGGCCGTGGCTATCCAGAACAGGGCCGTGGCTATGCGGACCAGGGCTATCCAGATCAACGATATTCGGGCGGCTATGACGACCGGAGATATCCGCCAGAGCGAGGCGACCGACAGTATCGTGAGCCGGGAGATCGACAGAATCGTGACTACCGCGACCAGGACTATCGCGACCAGGACTACCGTGACCGAGATTATCGCGACGATCGCTGGTGATCGCCTCGGTGCTCAATTCTCATCAGCGTCGCCTGTCTATGCTACGGGGATTAGAAATACTCGTTTGTTTCATGATGAATAAAATCGACTATCTTCCAAGTCAGCGGTGGCAAGTGTAAGCATGCAAGACTTCTACAAGCAAGATCTCGCATATATTCACGATACTGGTTACGGCGAGCACGCTCGTAAATCCGCCGTTGGTATTCTCGATATTTTGAGCCGTCTCAGTATCCACGACGGACTGATTGTTGATTTGGGCTGTGGTAGCGGTATTTCTGCGCTGGAGTTTGTCCAAAAGGGGTATCAGGTTCTAGGCATCGATATTTCTGGAGCGATGGTGGCCTTAGCCAAAGAAAAAGTACCCCAGGCTGAGTTTCGGGTGGCCTCTTTGTTTAAGGTGGATTTGCCATCTTGTCGTGTTGTCACTTCCATAGGCGAATGCCTGAACTATTTGTTTGACCCAAACAATAATCAGAAGCTGCTGCAGCAGTTCTTTGCGCGTGTTTATCAGACGTTGACGACCGGCGGCGTTTTTATCTTTGATATCCTCGAACCGGGTCAGGTAACTCCCAACAATCGTCAACGGTTTACTGAAGGTAAGGACTGGATTGTTCTAGTAGAGAAAGAAGAAAATTCAGCTTTGTCCACACTGACGCGGCGTATTGTCACCCTGCGCAAATCCGGCGATCAGTATCGACGCGATGATGAGGTTCACCATGTTCAGCTATACCGATCTGTTGACATTACCCACAGACTCAGACAAGTAGGCTTTAAGGTGCAGGTCATGCGTGGCTACGGTAAGTACAAACTAGCTCCGGGGCATACGGTGTTTGTTGCTAGAAAGCCATTGCTGTAGAAAGATGAGGGAGCTTCAGCTATCGCCTCACCTCAACGGCAGTGTCGTAGATTTTTTCGTTGCGCTGTACGGATTTCTGTAAGTCTACTACTGGATTGGGATAGTCTACGCCTAGCTGCACGTTACAGCGCTTTTGCTCGTCTGCGTCCAGCTTCCATGGACTATGAATCTTTTTGCGGGGTACTTTTTTAAGCTCTGGCAGCCAGTGTTTTACATAGCTGCCGTCGGGGTCATAGTCTTTGGACTGTTTAGGAATATTGAAGTACCGAAAGCCGCGAGCGTCGTTACCCACTCCGGCGGTATAGTTCCAGTTACCCCAGTTGCTACAGACGTCATAGTCGATGAGCAGAGACTCAAACCACTCTGCCCCCATGCGCCAGTCGATACCGAGATTTTTGGTTAAGAAGCTGGCGACATTTTGGCGACCGCGATTGGACATAAATCCGGTGGCCGCTAATTCTCGCATATTGGCATCTACCAGGGGATAACCGGTTTCACCACAGGTCCATTGCTCAAAACGGGGCCAGTCTTGTTTCCAGTCGACCCGCAGCCCCCGCAGCCCGGTTGGATAAAAGACCGTATCACCGTGCTTGGTACAGATAAATCGAAAAAAGTCTCGCCACAGCAGCTCAAATACCAGCCAGTAGGTGGAATCATTGCGGACGCGCTCGGCTTCGTAGGTGCCGACTTCCTGGTAGATATAGCGAGGAGAGAGACATCCCAGCGCTAGCCAGGGAGAGAATTTAGACGAGTAGTCTGCCCCTAGCATGCCATTGCGAGTTTGTTTGTAGACGCGGAGTTTGTCTGCATCCCAAAAATAGTGTTTGAGTCGCTTGATGGCCTCGGTTTCGCCGCCTTTAAAGGTGAGGACACCGCGTAGGTCGATCGTTTTGGATTCTAAGCCCAGTGCTTTAAGGTTGGGGAGTTCACCGGGCTCGATCTCTGGCAGCGGTGGCAGCTGCTTAGGCGTAGAAAATGTGGGATAGACCGAGCTGCTTTTTTCGACCTTTTTTCGGAATGAGGTGAAGACTTTGGGTAGCTGAGAGATCTCAAAGGGTAGATCGTCGGGATGGTAGAGAGTGGCTCCCCAGTACACTTCAAAGCCAATTTTAAGCTGACTCAGCCGCTGTTCTAGGGCCCTGTCAACGGCCAGCTCTTCGCTGGTCACTTCTTCGTGCCAGTAGACGGCATCGACCTGCAGAGTCTTTGCGATCGCAGCTACCTCTTCTTCGGGTTTACCCTGCCGCACAATCAAATCTGACCCTTTGGCCCGCAGCGAGGCCCGCAGGTCGGCCACGCTTTCTAATAAAAACTGAGCCCGGTACGCCCCCGTCTTGGCAAAGCCAAAGCTTGTCTGCCCAAACTGACGCGGGTCAAAACAATAGACGGGAACGATCTCTGCGGTTTGCTCTAGGGCGCGGTGGAGAGGTTCATGGTCATGGAGACGGAGGTCGTTGCGAAACCAGAGCAAAATACGCATGGCTAGAAGAAAGGGAACTAAGGCAGAAAAATGATTTTCTACAAAGACAGTATGCTAAATAAATATTAACAATGTTAAGGAATGTAGACGATGGCAATCAAAGCAGGCGATATGGCTCCGAACTTTACCCTGCGATCGCAAACCGGTGAGTCAGTGACGCTGGCGGATTTTCGGGGACATAAGGCCGTCGTGCTTTATTTTTATCCAATGGATGACTCGCCCGGCTGCACTATTGAGTCCTGTACGTTTCGCGATGGCTTTCAAAGCTTTCAGGATCTAAACGCCGAGGTGATCGGCATCAGTAGCGATTCGCCGGAGTCCCATAAAGCCTTTGCGGCTAAGTGCGGTCTGCCATTTACCTTGGTGAGCGACTCAGATGCCAGCGTGCGTCGGGCCTATGGTGTGCCGTCTACGCTGGGATTTTTGCCCGGTCGAGTCACCTACGTGATTGATAAAAACGGCACCGTGCGCCATGTCTTTAACTCGCAGTTCAGTCCTAAGAAGCACGTTGAGAAAGCCTTGGTGATCTTACGAGAGCTAAAGTAAACAGCTACGACTCGATGAGCTGCTGATTCATCCAGCTGATCACCCCCGGTGAACGGGAGGTAAAGGTAATCACATACCAGCTCTCATCGTCGCCTGTCTGTTGAACCTTGGCGTAGATATCTGAGTTAGAGACTGTCTCAGGGGCCTGGTGGTCCGTTATCACCAGTTTGATATTGCTCAGCAGGTTAAGCGGTTCGGCATTTTTGATGTGGAGCAGGGCGGTCTTAGCGGAGAGTTTGTGTAGACTGCCGCTGTGGTGGGCTTCGCCTACCTGCTTGCCCTCTAGGGGCACATACTCAACGGAAATGGTTTGAGCTAGCGCCTCTAGAATCAGCTCCGACGGGCTCAGAGACAGGTTATAAATATCGCCGCCGATACCGGTCACGTCGTAAATGGTGATGGGGCGCTTAATTCCTTTGGGATAGATATCCACTTTGCTTTGGATAGCGAGATGGTGGCTGTTGATAGTGCCAATCTTCTGGTGAGTATCTTCAGAGATAAAGATTTGCCCGCCCGTGGTGTAGGACTCAATACGAAATGCCAGGTTGACCGCGCCGCCGATAACGCTGTACTTGGTACGTTTTTCAGAGCCGATGTTGCCTACAACCACCTGACCTGTGTTGATACCGATACCCATTTCCTGTTCAGGAAAGCCTCTGGCTGCCATGGCGTCGTTGACGGCCACCATCGCCTGCTGCATTGCGATCGCACAGGCCACAGCTCGATCGGGATGGTCGTCATTTTCTCTAAACTGCGGTGCACCAAAAATGACTAAAATGCCATCCCCCATAAACTCATCAATAATGCCGCCATAGCGGTCAATCACGTCGGACATATAGCCCAAATAGAGATTGAGAATCTCTACCACTTTTTCTGGCGACAGTCGTTCTGAGAGGGCAGTAAATCCTCGCAAATCTGAGGTCAGTATCGTGATCTCGCGGGTTTCTCCCCCCAGCTTTAAATTCTCGGGATTATCCAGCAAATTAGCCACTACCTGATCGCTTAAATAGCGGTTAAACGTACGTCTAATTTGACTGGCGCTATGGGCCAGATAGGTGTTGACCCCGGTGGCAGCACCCACCAGCGCCATCAGCGGTGGAATTACCGGCACCCACCAGCCCACCAGCAGCAGACCATAGGCTCCGACAATCAGAGCAGAGGCGCTGGCCCCAATCAGCCCAATTTGTTGTAGCAGGCTGCGCTTACCAGGATTGCGCTGGATCCAGGTAATCATGGCCCCCAGGGTGGCCCACAGAAAAATCCAGAGAATCTCGGCGGCTTCGGGCCAGGTGCGAATCAGTGCTCGACCGTCGAGCGCCGCGCTAATGATTTGGCTGGTCAAATTCGCGTGGATTTCCACGCCTGCCATGTATTTGGGCAGAGCCAGCATCTCACTGCTGTGGGGGACTAGAAAACGATCTTTAAGACTTTCGGCCACAGGGCCAATCAAAATGACGCGATCTTTAGCCCAGTCCTCGGGCAGCCGGTCGTTGAGCACATCTCTGAGGGGAACGGTTTCAAAGAACTCGCTGCCGCCGCGATAGTCGATCAAGATTTGATACCCTTGGGCATCAGCGCGGACATAGCCCCCGTCGTTGGTTTCTAAGGGGCGAAAAACAGCCTGATTTAAACGCCAGACATCAGGTTTGTCGGTCAGTTCAGGGGCAATGCCTTCCGCATCTAGATACAGCAGCGCCAGATAAAGGGCTAGGCTAGGGAGAATCTCACCCTCGGGCGTGGTGACCTGGAGCAGTCCCCGGCGGATGGTGTTGTCGTTATCGACAATGCCGTCATTGACACCGATCTGCCCCAGCTCCGCCAGGGTGGGAGCTGCGTCAATAATATCGCGGTCTTGACTATCGCCTAAAACGGTACGAATGCCCACCAGATTAGGCGTATTGCGAAAAACGGCCTCCAGTTCGGCATGACCCGGCTCCACTGGAATATCTCGAAAGATATCGAGTCCAATGGCCCGAGGTCCCTGGGCAGAGAGTTTGCGGATGGTCTCGGCGTAGACCGCGTCGGATAGAATGGCCTGTCCCTGCTGCCGAATGTCTGTTTCGTCGATGCCTACAATGGCAATCCGGGTATCTGCTTGGTCAGGGCGCCACTGGAGATACTGATCGTAGGTGCGCCACTCTAGGGGCTGCAGCAATCCTGCCACCCGCAGCAGCACCACAAACAAGGTGACTGTCGGTGTCGCGACCAGCACCCCTCGCCACTGCCACCAACGTTTTTTGAGAGCCATTATTCAGCGCTACGGGCGATTCCCTCTAACAAGCTTTGCAGACTGCTGGAGCTGTTGGGGGTCGCATTGGGCGTGGCCGCCGCCGGGGTCGACAGACTGGGCTGGCCGATAATGGGCTGGTCGGCCACTGCATCCAGGTCCACCGATAGCAGCAGCTCGTTCCAGGCATCAGGGTATTCGGACCGTACGGAGGCTGCTAGAGCAATGGTTTCTTGCCAGGCACCCTGCTGGGCATAGAGGGCCGCCTGAGCCAGCGGGTCATCATCAACGGCTTCTAGCTGAGCTAAAAAGTCTGGGCTGGCATCGAGCCGCTGAATCCCGCCACCGAGCAGGATATCGTCTGTGCGATCGCTAGGGTCACAGATCAGCGCAAAGTCCCAGTAGTAGAGGCTACCCGAAGTAAAGGTGGGCGTCTCTCCATCTGCTTCGTAGGTGGGAAGCATCACCTGAATGGTGCCAGGCTCACTGGGCAGCTCAACTGTCTGCTGATAGATTTCCTCGCCCAGTTCATTGACTACGATCAGTTCGGCACCGGCGGCCCCGGTTTCAGGAATGTAGAACCACAGGGACATGGGGATATCGGCATCAGCTCCAAACGCGGTTGCGATCGCATTGTGGGGTAGCAACGACGTCAGCGATGGCCGCTGGTCCACATCCAGGCAGATTTCGCCTCGGGTACCTAAAGACGGTCCTCTGGCTGGAGCACCGCGATCGCTGGTATTAGGAAACTGAACAGCGTAGCTAGGACCGGCGACGGCCACCATCAAAATGGCGAGCGAAGCTTGTGTAAGACGCGAACGAATAGACATGACGACTTTTCCGGGACAACCTCTGACTGGGCGAAACTAGGGCGTGCGCTTAACTTTTATTACCGGATAACTACAGGTTTTTCAGAACTCGTTTCGGTAACTTTTAAGAGAACCAGTTGGAAAACTGTCTTTACAGCACTACCGATAGACGTACTCTGCCCAAAATCTCTCTTTGCAGTGAAGCCGCCCAGTGTATGTAGTTTGGAAGATGCTGGGTCAATCCCCCGTAGCGCCTGGTTAACAAAACACAGCCCGTAAATTTTCTGAGCTGCGGGTGTTATGGACATTACCCAGGCTAAAAGAATTTCAAAAAAGAGATTGTGATCGCCCTAGTCATCTTTGTCAGGGACATCAAACGATATTTCTAGATCGATCGATCGATTGTCGGTCTTTAGCCCAAAATATCGAGCTTCGATCCCCTCAATCTCAGACTCGCTGTCAATGGGGATCCGTGGGGTGACTGAGCCAAGCGATAGCAGGTCCCCCGGTTTTAGCTCGACACCCAGGGTTTGCAACGTGTCGCGTAGCCAGCGAACGGCATTGATGGGATGACCCAGCAGCGCGGTGCTATCGCCTTCAGCTAAAAACTGTCCCTGGTCGTTACTAAGGACGACGCGAATATTTGCCAGCTGCTCCAGACCGCTGTCACCATCGGATAGCTCCATAGGGTCGCCGATGACTCCATAGCGAGCGCCCGCATTGACGGCGACCAGAGCACCTGCGTTGACATTGGCGCTTTCTTCGTACACCAGGTCGGGAAGTTCTAAAAATGGAATGACCGCATCCAAACTGGCCAGCAGTTTTAAATCTGTGTCTGCCTGATTGATATCAGCGCTGCCCACCCGCACCATCAGATCGCCTTCAGCCTGGGGGCGACTGCCAAATCGGATGGGTAAAGTAGAGCCGCTGTCTAGCAGCATATCTTCTAGTAAAAAGCCATAAAGCGGATGATTGCCCCCCAGCTGGGCCTGGACAGTCGGATTGGTTAGGGCAACCTTGTAGCCCACAATGGCACCGTCGTCGCCGGCTTGGCTCATCAGACGGCGCACGAACGTAACATGCACCGAGTCAATTTCCCGAGAGGACATGCCCTCTGTCAGTACAGGGGCCGGATAGCCTGCTGTGTAATGCTGAAAAAGCGAGACGGCGACGAGATCGGTATAGCTCTGGGCTAGTTGCAGCGGTCGTAGCGGTGTGGGCTCTGCTGCCTGGATTGCAGTGGCTCCGCCAGCCATCATGATGCCGATACCGATGCCCTGTAACCAGCGCCAGTTTTTCATAATATTTTTCCTTAGGTATGAAGAGGCGTTCCGTGAAACGCTTGTACGGCTGAATTAAATGCTTACGTGAGGTAGTGCAGGCTGGGGTAATTATTGAGCATATAAAGCCTTGTCCGCAACGGTACTGACAAAGGTGACGGCTTTCTAACTGGTTTGATCAGCTGAAGCCGTGGCCGACAACAGCTGATGGAGGTATTTACGGGTGTTTCTACTAGAGACATTTAAAGGCGGGGGCAGCTAGTCAACTAGACGGTATATGCCGATCTGTGGATACCACTCCCCCAAAGCATTTTGTTACTGTATATAAAGACATTGACGATCTGCAGAGTCCGATCGTGATGTCCGTTGTCCTTGCAAAGACATACTTTATGAAGGCGGTAGTTCTTAAGCCAGGCATTCAGGCCACGTCTGCGGCACCGACTGTGACCAAAGAGAGGGCTAACCAAACCACCCGAAAGCCCTATCCTGATTACAAAGTCATTGTCCTCAACGATGATTTCAACACATTTCAGCATGTGGCTGAAACGCTGGTGCAATATATTCCCCATATGACTCCGGACCAGGCTTGGAAGCTGACAAACCAGATCCATAACGAGGGACAGGCAACAGTGTGGGTGGGGCCGTTGGAGCAGGCAGAGCTGTATCACAGTCAGTTGATTCGAGCTGGACTCACCATGGCACCCTTGGAGAAGGCCTAGCTGATGGCCGCTTCTAATGCTAAGGAAACTCCGGGACGAGTCGTGCTCAATCATTCCACCCATGTACCGGGACTGATTGCTATTCTTCAAAAGCTGGCAGCCCAAGCCAAAATTAAGACGCTGACTCCCGGCGTGATTAGTCGGGGACGCTCTCACGCACCACAGATGCGTTTAAAGGTGTCGGTACCGATTCGGGGTGGGTTTAAGCTGATCGCCCGTAAGGGAAAATCGGTACAGGAAGTTTTTGTGATTACTACGCTCAGCGCAGAACAGCTAAAAGTGGCGATTGAGACGGTGATGTAGTGGATGGGGCAGCCCAGCGGCAGGAAGGACAGGCTCGGTTTGCGATCGCAAATGCCTTTTACCGATCGTCTAGTCAAATAGGGCGAGATTTGGCGGTGTTAGCCGCCGCTCTCTATCGGCAACAGCATGGCCGGCTGCGGGTTATCGATGCCATGACCGGTTGCGGGGTGCGCTCCCTGCGCTATCACCTGGAAGCCAAAGCAGACTGGGTGTGGGCCAATGAGGGTAACCCAGAGCTGCAGCCAGTCTTGAGCGACAACTTGCGTCAGGGCATGGCCCCAGAAACCTATCGCATCACCCATCAGGATGCTAACCAGCTATTTTTTAGCTGTGCTCAGCAGCAGGACTACTACGACCTGATTGATATTGATAGCTTTGGCAGTCCGACGCCGTTTGTCAGCACAGCGCTGTGGGCGATTAAATTTGGCGGTCTGCTGTATCTGACTAGCACCGACGGACGCACCACCGGGGGCCACGCGGTCGATAAAAGTATTCAAATTTATGGAGCCTGTGCCCGCAGCCATCCTGCTGTCCATGAGCAGGGACTGCGTCTTTTAATTGGCTGTGCTGCTCAAAGGGCCGCTGAGCGAGGCATGCATATTGAACCCGTGTTCTCAATTTTTAATGGCACGATCCATCGAGCAATGGTGCGAGTATTACCAGGACCGCAGCTGGTTCACTATGGATTTTTAGCCTACTGCCATGGCTGTGGTCAGTTTCGCTCAGCCGACTGGCGACAGCTGGGGCAGCTGACCTGTGAGAGCTGCGGCAAAGCGCCAGCGGTCAGTGGTCCTATGTGGCTAGGACCGCTCCACGACAAAGACTATGTCCGTCAGATGGCCGCACTGGCTAGCCAGTGGCCCCCGCAAGTACAGCGGCTGCTGACGGTCATGGCCGATGAAGCCACGATGCCGCCCTATTACTATCCCTTAGCAGACGTTGGTCGCCAGGGGCAGACGGATATTCCGCCCAGGGACCGACTGATTGAGACGTTGAGTCAGCGAGGCTATCGGGCTACCCGCACCCACCTGGATCCCCAGGCGATTAAAACTGATGCGTCTCTGGCTGTATGTATCGATGTTGCCAGGTCGCTGGTCCGTTCGGGTGCTTAGGCTGTACCCCGATGGCTAATTCCGCTGAGGGAAGATTTTTTTGAGCTTTGTTAGCCTCGCGACTATGTGATTTACTACATAGAAGTGCGATTTTGCATTGGTCAAACTCTCTTTATTGTTCCGCAAGCTATGGTAACTCCGACCCAGCACCCCATCATGGTCATTGGAGGGGCAGAAGACAAGGTCGGAAAGCGTACCATACTGACAAAATTTTTTGATAGCGCGGGGGGCAAACTGGCCACGATTGGGGTGGTCCCCTGCGCCTCCCAAGAACCCAGCGTGGTTGGCGAGCGCTATCGACGGATCTTTACCCAGCTGGGGGCCAAGGCGGTTCAGGTACTAGATATTCGCCGTCCCGGTGAGTGTGATGAAGACCGCTGGCTGGAGCTGCTCGATAGCTGCACGGGCGTCTTTTTGTCGGGGGGGGATCAGGTGCGGCTGTATGAGTTTATCCACAGTAGTACTTTTTTAACGACGATCAAAAAGCGTTTGCACACCGGCACGCTGGTCCTGTCTGGCACTAGTGCGGGGGCCGCGGTGATGGGTGAAAAGATGATTTCCGGTGGCAGCAGCGGCGAATCTCCCAATCGTTCGCTGGTGGATCTGATGGATGGATTGGGGATTATCCCTGAGCTACTGGTGGACCAGCATTTTCATAACCGTAATCGGATGGCGCGGCTAATGAGCGCGATCGCAGCCCACCCCGATAAGCTCGGCATTGGTATTGATGAAGATACCTGTGCAGCGTTCAACGGTGATGGCACCTTTGATGTCATCGGTAAGGGGTCTATCACTATCATCGATCCAGGAGAGCTAACCCACACCAACTACCGTAGCTCTAGCGAGGCTTCTCCTTTGAGTTTGCACGATCTGAAGGTTCATGTCCTCAACGAAGGAGATCGCTACGATTACAAACGGCGTTCGGTCTGCATGCCTAGCCTAAGCAGTATCTCTCACGTTTGAGTCAGCGGTGTTAGCCGCTCGCGCATGCATAGAATGCAGATATTGCATAGCTGATTTTATTGAATGTCATGGAGCAATGACATCAAAAGAACGCTTTCAGCGTTTCTCAACGGTCGTTGTATTATTCAATACAGCTGCTTGATACCCTTTCAATCCAGTTGCTCAACATCTCAAGAACCCATTGAACTGGCCAAATTTCCGCAGGATTACGACAAATTTAGGATCCTTTTCTCGAAATATTGTGGTTGAAGTTCTAGAGCATTCACCTAAAATCAAATACATCTGTAGCTGAATTAACAAAAATACATGAACCGTTGAACAGCCCACCATGATTTTCAGGCTTTCTCCTAGTGCAGGCCCTTCTATGCCATTGAGAACCTGTGAATTGATAAAAGGCTGTACCTGATTTCTGTTGCATCTATATCAAACACACTTATCGCCTATGAAAATTCTGCACACTCGCACCCTTCGCGGGCCCAACTATTGGAGTATTCGTCGTCCAAAGCTAGTTGTTGTACGTCTGGATTTAGAGAAGCTGGCTGACAGACCTTCTGATACCTTGCCCGGTTTTTACGATGGTCTAGTGCAGGTGCTTCCCAGCCTTGAAGAACATCACTGTTCTCCCGGGTGTCGAGGCGGATTTTTGAGCCGTGTGCAAGACGGCACGATGATGGGCCATATCGTCGAGCATGTTGCCCTAGAGCTGCAGGTGATGGCGGGTATGATCGTTGGCTTTGGCCGCACCCGAGAAACCAGCACCCCCGGTATCTATCAGGTTGTTGTCGAATACAAAAACGAAGAGGCAGGACGCTACGCCACTAGAGCCGCTGTCCGTCTGTGTCAGAGCATTATAGATACAGGCACTTACCCTGAGCGAGAGCTGCAAATAGATTTAGCCGACCTCAAAGAGCTGCGGGTAAAAGCTTCCCTAGGCGCGACGACCGAAGCGCTTGTCACTGAGGCAGAAGCTCGCGGTATTCCCTGGATGGAGTTGGAAAACTGTGACCTGTTCCAGCTGGGCTATGGCAAATATCAAAAGCGTGTCCAGGCGGCTTTAAGTTCGTCTAGCAACGTGCTAGGCGTAGAGCTAGCCTGTGACAAAGAGCGGACTAAAGCGGTCCTACCCAGTATGGGGGCTCCCGTTCCTGCTGGAGAGCTAAATTACAGCTTTGACGATCTGGAGTCCACCATTGACCGTCTAGGAGGCTATCCTATTGTCATTAAGCCATTGGACGGCAACCACGGGCGCGGCATCACGACGAATATTCGCTCCTGGCAGCAGGCAGAAGACGCTTACGACCGGGCCAAAGAGGTTTCCAAAGGCGTACTGGTTGAGCATTTCTATGCTGGGCGCGACCATCGCATCTTAGTGGTGAACCATCAGGTCGTTGCGGTAGCAGAGCGAGTGCCAGCCCATGTGGTAGGCAACGGCCACAGCACGATTGCAGAATTAGTCGAGCAAGAGAATCAAGACGAGCGTCGGGGTAACGGTCATGACAATGTGCTGACCCAGATCCAGCTGGACGCCTCTACTGATAAGATGCTCAGCCGTCAAAGCCTGACTCTAGATACGGTATTGGAGCCGGGACAAATCGGCTACCTGCGGGCAACTGCCAACCTCAGCACTGGCGGCACCGCCATTGACCGCACTGATGATATCCATCCAGAGACCGTGTGGCTAGCAGAGCGGGTTTCTCGGATTATTGATCTCGACATTGCCGGTATTGATGTCATTACCACCGATATCACCAAGCCGCTGCGTGAGGCCGATGGTGTCATTGTAGAAGTCAATGCCGCTCCAGGTCTGCGGATGCACCTAGCACCCAGCCAGGGTGTGGCTCGCAACGTGGCGGCGCCAATCTTACAGATGCTGTTTCCCCCAGGAGCGCCGACGAGAGTTCCCATCGTGGCGGTTACCGGCACCAATGGCAAAACCACCACTACTCGTTTGATTACTCACATCGCCAGACAGGTTTACGATGCTGTTGGCTTTACTACCACCGATGGTATTTACATTGGAGACCATCTGGTTGAAAAAGGTGACACCACCGGACCGCAGAGCGCGCAGATTATCTTGCGTGACCCCACTGTGGAGATGGCGGTATTAGAAACGGCCCGAGGCGGTATTCTGCGCTCAGGTCTGGCGTTTACTAACTGTGATGTGGGCGTGGTGCTAAACGTAGCAGCCGATCACCTGGGTCTAGGCGATATTGACACTATCGATCAAATGGCGCGGGTCAAAGGAGTCATCGCTGAGGCCGTCCATGCTGACGGCTATGCCGTACTCAATGCCGACGATGAGCGAGTGGTAGCCATGGCCGATCGAGTGGCGGGCAAAGTGGCCTACTTCTCGATGGACCCGCAGAATGCTCTAGTGCAGGATCACGTTCGAGAGGGCGGCATTGCTGCTGTTTGCGACGATGGTCACATTGTTATTCTGCAGCATGACTGGGTTCATCGAATTGAGCATGTTGAAAAAGTACCGCTGACCCTGGGCGGTCGAGCACCGTTTATGATCGCTAACGCCCTGGCCGCTAGTCTGGCTACCTTTGTTCAGGGTATTAAGGTGGAGCAAATTCGGGCGGCGCTGCGTAGCTTTGAAGCCTCGGCTCAGCAAACACCGGGCCGGATGAATCTGTTTAACTTTGGCCGCTACCACGTGCTGGTGGACTATGCCCATAATCCGGCTGGTTATGAAGCGGTGGGTAGCTTTGTCAAGAACTGGTCTGGCCCCACAATTGGTGTAGTAGGTGGACCGGGAGACCGCCGGGATGAGGATCTGATTGGTTTGGGCCATCTGTCAGCCACTATCTTTGACCACATTATTGTTAAAGAAGATGACGACAGTCGCGGTCGTCCTGCTGGCAATGCGGCGGGGTTGATTGTTCAAGGGATTGCTCAGGCTGAATCATCGGTGCCCCACGTGGTGCAGTTGGATGAAATAGCCGCCATTGAGTCTGCTCTCGAACATGCGCCTGAAGATGCGCTGATTGTGATTTTCCCAGAGCAGGTGAGCCGAGCGATTGAGCTAATTAAATCGCGCAATCCGATTGAGGATACGCCAGAGGTCGCTGAATCGGCGGACCTATCGCAGTTGGAACCGATGTCTGTCTAGGGATACGGATTTTATACGATCCAAAAAATGATGTTGAAGAGACGTTCCATGGAACGTCTGTACATTTAATTCTGGAGCCTGATTGATTTTGTTTGCTTAGCAGGCAACCCGGCACCAGATAGCCAAGATAGTTTCCCCTTAGCTCTTAAGTGATTGCTGGAGCTGAGGGGAAATTTTGTATAGACGGGGATGTTATCGTTTGTCTACTTTGCGAGCTAGGTGACTCTATTGGCACCGCTAATCTTCGATATGATCTCATCGACAAGACAATGACGCATTGCCCTGATGGTGTACTGGTTTATTGCCTACATCAGCAATGGCAAAACACAGACTTCAGGAGCATTGGTATGGGTTTTGAGCGTGTCAATGGGATTGCATCTATAAATGAGAACCGGGTGCAAGCGATCGCAAAAGAGCTACTGGCAGAAAGTACCGAAAATCGCTCTCTGTTTGCCAAAATGCAGGATCAGCTACGCTGGGACGACAAGCTGATGAGCTGGACCATGGATAACCCTGGGTTGCGGGTCCAGCTGTTTCGGCTGATTGACTGTTTGCCTGCCCTGACCACTTAGGCTGAAGTCGCTCGACACCTGCAGGAGTATCTCAGTGTTGAAGACGTAGAGCTACCGCCTGCGCTCAAGGGACTGCTCAACTTTACGGCAGCCGACTCAATGCCCGGAAAAGCGGCGGCCACCACCCTGTCAACGGCGATAGAAACTCTGGCTCGTAAATATATTGCGGGAGCAACGCTCAAAGAAGCTCGCAAAAGCATTGAAAAGCTGCGCAAGCAGTCCATGACATTCACGATGGATGTGCTGGGGGAAGCCGTAATTACAGAAGCTGAGGCGCAGAGCTATTTAGATAAGTATTTGACCCTAATGGGCCAGCTGAGCGAAGCTGCCCAAAAATGGTCAGCGGTTTCCCAGGTGGATAAGGCTGACGGTGCCACACTCCCTAAGGTTCAAGTAACCGCTAAGCTGACGGCGTTTTATTCCCAGTTTGACCCGCTGGATGTGGCTGGCTCCCAGGCAAAAGTGAGCGATCGCATCCGGATGCTGCTGCGTAAAGCTAAAGATGTGGGCTCGGCAGTCCATTTCGACATGGAGCAGTATCGCTACAAAGATGCCACGCTGGCTACGCTAAAACAGCTGCTAAGTGAAGCAGAGTTTTGCGATCGCACCGACATCGGTATCACGCTCCAGGCGTATCTACGCGACAGCTACACCGATCTCAAAGACCTCATTACCTGGGCTAAGCAGCGAGGGACCCCGATTACGATTCGGCTGGTCAAGGGAGCTTACTGGGACCAAGAGACAATTATCGCTCGTCAAAATCACTGGACTACGCCGGTGTATAACCACAAGTCTTCAACAGATGCCAACTTCGAGCGCATGACCCGGCTGCTGCTGGAAAATCACGAGCATCTGTATGCCGCCATCGGCAGCCATAATGTCCGTTCCCAGGCCAACGCCATTGCCATTGCTGACGCCTTGGACATTCCCCAGCGCCACATCGAGTTTCAGGTGCTCTACGGCATGGCCGATAACCTGGCGGCGGCTCTGGCGAAACGCGGGCATCGGGTGCGGGTGTACTGTCCCTACGGTGAACTGATTCCGGGGATGGCCTATTTGATCCGGCGACTGCTGGAGAATACGGCCAACAGTTCCTTTTTGCGCCAGAGTGTGTCAGATGTGGACGCCGACGCGCTGCTCGCGCCGCCAGTTTGGGGCGAAGGCGATGCCGATAGTGATGCAGTTACCCCAGAAGAGAATCGACTACCGTTTGCCCCCGCTGCGGATACGGACTTTGCGATCGCAACCGCTAGAGACAGCGCCACCGATGCTTTAGCAACGGTTAAACAGCAGCTGGGTCAGTCGTATTGGCCACTGGTCAATGGTGAATCTGTACAGACCGAAAAGACGCTTCAATCGGTCAACCCATCGGACCCCAGTGAGATTGTTGGCACCGTGGGGCAGGTGACTATTGAACAGGCAGAAGCTGCGATCGCATCTGCTAAGACCGCCTTTAAGACCTGGAAAAAGACGCCAGCTACCGAACGTGCCCATATCCTGCGACGGGCCGCCGATCTCTTAGAACAGCGTCGCCATGAGCTGAATGCCTGGATGGTGTTTGAAGGCGGTAAACCCCTGCATCAGGCTGATGCGGAAGTGTCCGAAGCAGCAGATTTTTGTCGGTACTATGCGGCAGAGATGGAGCGGCTGGATGCAGAAATAAATTATGACGTGGCGGGAGAGTGCGATCGCTACTTCTATCAGCCTAAAGGGATTGTGCTAGTGGTCTCGCCCTGGAACTTTCCCCTAGCTATTCCCACCGGTATGACCGTTGCTGCGCTGGTGACCGGCAACTGCGCTTTACTCAAGCCCGCAGCGACCACCGCCGTGATTGCCGCTAAGCTCAGTGAGATTTTAGTCGAAGCCGGTATTCCCAAAGGCGTTTTCCAATATATCCCCGGTCCAGGGTCTACGGTGGGCGCTCATTTGGTCAAGCATCCCGATGTACACATGATTGTGTTTACCGGCTCTCAAGACGTTGGCTGTCAGATTTATGCCGATGCGGCGATTCTACGGCCCGGTCAGCGCCACCTCAAGCGCGTCGTCGCCGAAATGGGGGGTAAAAACGGCATTATTGTCGATGAAAGTGCTGACCTGGATCAGGCGGTGCAGGGTGTTGTCTATTCCGCCTTTGGCTACAGCGGTCAGAAATGTTCTGCCTGCTCCCGTGTGATTGTGTTGGCCCCGGTTTACGATGTGTTTATTGCCCGGCTGGTGGAAGCGACAAAATCTCTCAATGTGGGTCCCGCCATTGAACCCAGTACTAAAGTCGGTCCCGTAATCGATGCGGCTGCCCAAAAACGTATTCGCGAGACTATTACCCAGGGTAAAACCGAAGCGACTCTGGCCCTAGAGCTATCCACGCCAGAAACAGGCTATTTTGTCGGTCCTACCATTTTTACTGACGTTGACCCCAACAGTTCTCTTGCCCAAGAAGAGATTTTTGGACCGGTGCTCTCGGTTATTAAGGCCCAAGACTTTGACCAGGCATTAGAGATTGCCAACGGTACCCGCTATGCCCTGACCGGTGGTTTATATTCACGCACACCGTCTCACATTGACCGGGCCAAGGCAGACTTCGAGGTGGGTAATCTTTACATCAACCGTAGCACCACCGGAGCTATTGTTTCACGGCAGCCTTTTGGTGGCTTTAAGCTTTCAGGGGTGGGGTCCAAAGCGGGCGGTCCTGACTATCTGCAACAGTTTCTAGAGCCCCGCACAGTTACAGAAAATGTTCAGCGTCAGGGCTTTGCACCGATTGAAGGGATGGATTAGGTTTTGCTATGGTGCGATCTCTGCCACAGGCAAGCCGATTAAGGCTCAGCAGATTCTCCAGCTGACAGCCAGTTGGTTAAGGGATAAGGATTTTATAATATCCAAGAATTAATGCTGGAGAGACGTTCCATGGAACGTCTGTACATCCAATAGTGGACCTTAATTAATTGTGTTTCCTAAGTCATCCATCGTGGATAGCCCAATGTTTTCCTAAGGCATCTAGCCTGTTGGGTGACAGACGATCAATTTGCTGAGTAGGTTTAGAATTTGTCCCTTCAGTGCTCTTGTAGGACAGTGTACGAATTTGATGATGGGGTGGCAGCAGGGTATTTAGAAAATCGATTAGCAGCTGCTTGTTGGGTTCGCTACCAAAAACGCGCTCAAAACCGAAGCCGGTGAGTAGGTTGATGTACCGCTCCTGCAGCGGAAAGTTCATGGCCATGGTCAGACAGCGCAACGGCTAATGGTTGATTGGGTCTGATTGAATTATAGGTTATGGGTTGGGAGTGCGATCGCATCCCAAGAAAAGAGAGAAAAGAGAGATTGGAAGAGAACAGCAGCTGAGAAAGAAATTTTCTGTCAAATCATTTGTCTTCTGCCTTATAAAAGTTTCCGTCCCCGTGAGGGGTTTGGGTAATGAAAGGCTTCTCTGAGGAGTGCTTGCGGGGCAAGGTTTTCGGCGTACAAATCGACGCATGTCAGTTTTGCTGACGGAATTTTCTGCAAAACTGCTTTGATGAGCTCTATTTCAGGAGCTAAAAGCCAGGCGTAGCAAGCTATCGACATACCTCAACGAAGCTATGGGGTTTTCAAGGTACAAGGGGGGTACGTAGAAACTTTACTACCCCAAGTAAAGCTAGCGTAGAAACCAGCCAGACGCACCAAATTTTAATGTTTAGCAACGCAATGTCTGAATAGCAAAAGCAAACATTGGGCGATCGCTATTCAGCGCTTGACGAAAGTCTAAAACCCGTTTTACAGTGACCCAATGCTGCTTTGGCAGCGATTCTACTAGAACCTAATACTTAGCACCGTCGGTGGGTGTTAGAGCCACCCAGCCGACGGCTACCCACGGATTCGCAAACAATCCACGGGATTGGGATATTGTGCCCTACCCCCTGCGATTTGTCATGACTTTTTGTGGGGGCTAGGGTTAGGTTCTGGCTTTCCTTTCGTTTCAACTGGAGACCCAGACCCATGTTTCAAGACCCAACCAGCGGCGCAGGCGCGCCGATCGATCCGCGCGGCACTCTACCAGAGTACGACTACGAATCGGGCCGCCTGATGATTTTTGGCAGCCTGACTTTCGTGCAGGTCACAGTAAAGCAGCTGCACAAGCTTAACTACGCTGAGGCCAACGACTGGAGCCGTCCGCTACCGACGGGGCAGCCCAATGAAGTGATGGCGATTTTGATCAAACGAGTGCGGGTGGATTAAGCGCGTTGAGGATGGTGGGTAACGGGGATTTGGGCGAATCGAGAAGATTCGTCTAGAGTGTTACCCACTCTACGGAATCGTTGTGTGGGTGGAAAAACAGTAGCAGTAGGACTTCAACTCAATTCCTAGGTATGTAATCTGCTACAAGCGTTTTTCAGATTGGCACAGTACTATTGGCATAGTGAATACAAGTAAGCAGATAGTCAAACTAATTGCTAAGCAGGCTAACTATGCAAGTTATTCTTAATCTTCCTGATGAACTACTTCAGCATTTTGATCCTAGCCAACTTGCCCGTGAAATCTTGGAGGCTTTGGTCGTCCAAAAGTATCAATCAGAGAAAATAACTAGCGCCGAAGTGGGACGTATTTTGAATATCCAGTCTCGCTGGGCGGTAGAGGCTTTTTTGAAGAAGCATAATGCTTACTTACATTATGATGAGACTGATTTAGAACGTGATCGCGAAACGTTTCGCCAGCTACGAGATAATCATGCCCATAGCAATTCATGATTGTTGTTTCTGATACCTCGCCGATCAACTATCTTTTACTTATTGATCAGATTGAACTAATTCCCCGTTTATTTGGTCAAACTACGATTCCTGACGCAGTACGAGACGAAATGCTGGACTCAGATGCACCACTCGTGCTTCAGAAATGGATCGCCAATCCTCCAGACTGGTTGGTTATCCAATCCGTACCAAAAACTGATGAAACCCTGAATTTCCTCGATCCAGGAGAACAAGCGGCTATCACCTTAGCTCAAAAGATGTCAGTAGACTTACTGATTATTGATGAGCGATTAGGTCGACGTACCGCAGCAGAACGAGGTATTCCTATTGTGGGTACCCTTGGAATCTTAGATGAGGCTGCCAGCCATGGTCTTATCAATCTTTCAGATGCTATTACTCGATTACAAACAACGAACTTCCGGATATCCCGTCGCATCATTCAGGCATTGCTAGGGAATAAGGCTTAGTATAATTCCCTGTCAATCAGCAAAGGAAACTGGCAGTTAGGTGAAATTATCCCAAGGTGCAGTGGGCTTTACCACCGTGTTCGATCCAGCCGCAGATGAGTCCGGTTGTAGACTGAGCAGAGGTGCAATTTCCTGCATTGTCAATCACAATAACGCCGCCTTCACCGCCTACTCGGTTGACCAGATAGTCAATGCCTGCCTGGGCTGCGGTAGCTACATCCATGTCGCGAAACTGAACAAATGTGGAGATTGTTCTACCCAGTACCGTGCGTAAAAACTCTTCTCCGTAGCCGGTAGCGGATACCGCACAAGATTCGTTGTCGGCAAAGACTCCCGCTCCAATAATGGGAGTATCCCCGACTCGACCCCAGTGGTTGTTGACTAGCCCACCGGTGGAGGTAGCTGCAGCTAGATCGCCGTGGATATCGCGGGCCACCGCGCCGAGAGCTCCCAGTCTTTCTGAGGGCTTTACTCGCGCGCGGTCAAGAGTAACGCGTCCGGCAGCCTTAGCTTCTTTTAGCTGCTCAATCCGGGCTTGGGTAATAAAGTAGTCTTCATGACAGAACTCCAACCCGCACAGGTTGGCAAATTCCATCGCTCCTTCGCCCACTAGTAAGACATTTTGCCCATGGTCTAAAACCTGACGGGCCGCAGCAATTGGATTTTTCACATCTCGCACACAGGCGACCGACCCGGCCCTTAGATCGCGCCCGTTCATTAGGGCCGCATCCATTTCTACATGACCTTTGGCATTGAGCACCGACCCGCGTCCGGCATTGTACAAAGGATCGTCTTCTAATAGAGTGGCGCAATACTCGACCACATCTAGGGCGCGGTCTCCTCGTTCAAGCCGCTGTCGTCCCTTTTCTAAAATGACGTTAATACTTTGTCGAAAATCGTCTTCACCAGCTTCGTACTTAAGATCGGCAAGACAACCCGATCCGCCATGGATCATCAGAGAATATGAATCAGACATGATTATGGTTAATGTTGTTTTGAAAAAGAGATTTAGTTGGCGATTGTCTCGCTGGGATTGAGTTCGTCAAGAATGCGAAAGCGAATATGATTAATGGCCAAATCTCGCAGTGAGAACTCTTCGGGTTTGTCGGTAGCGGTCATTTTGCTAAAGGAAATTCCTTTACCGATTTCGGTGTGGTACCAGGCCAACCCCATAAAGAAGCGCTCCGGATAAGGGCCGCGCTCAATGACGTCGTCCACGTTGGATTCCATGGGCAGCCAGCCCACCCCAGGCACGTAAAACTCTAGCCAAACATGGTTAAAGTCAGGTTCTAAGGGCAGATGGCGATATTCGGCATGGGGCGGACACTTGTAGCGACCGATGGTACGACAGGCGATCCCGTTTAGGCGAGCGAGAGCTAGCAGTACGCCTACATACTCTCCGCAGGAGCCTGTCCCTCTCTCCAGCGCGACGTCTGGCGTATCAATCTTGGGCTGAATCCCGTAGGAGAGACGGTCGTAAACATAGTTGCGAATCTTGAGCATCTTTCGCAGTACGTTGGTTTCGGTACCGGCCCCTTCGGCAGCGGCTTGCTGAATTGTGACCGTATCCATCGCCAGATCGTCATCGTCGATTAGATAATGTCTGAATTCGTCGGGGAGCGGTTGATCGGCGTCAATATCTTCAGGGGTGAGACTATATTTGAGGCCGTACATTTCTACGGTGGCTTTCCAGCCTAAAAGCCCTCCTTGAAACGGCTGGATCTGGTCAAATCGGAAGACGGCTACCTGCTGGCCATTTTGTTCTTCAATGGTGAAGGGATGACCAATGGGCTCGACGTGACGGACGCGCTGCCGCAGGGTATTGGACGGTAGGGCGATGCGCCACTCCACATTGTTGAGGGTAATGGCATCTAAAGGCATGATCTCTTCTACGTAGGAGAACTCTACCAGGTAGCCATTGGACAGGGTGTAGTGCTCGTCAGGGTTGGTGTGAAAGTACAGGGGATGGATAAAGGTGCGATCGCGAAATGTCAGCTCATAGGGTGACTCAGCATTAGGATTATCACGAATGTAGGGTTCTTCATCGGCATAGGCGATGTAGCACACAGGCTCCTCGCCCGGTCCGGCAGAATAAAACGCGATGCCGGTGGGTGAACTGTAGGGCGTCAGAGCGTTCAGTTGAATGTTGCCGGTCCAATCTAAACAGTAAACCGTTTGCTCGGTTTGATCGCACACCCACAGTCCGGCTGCAGTGGCTGTTAGGGTTTCTGGCCCCACCCCCGGCTGCGGAAATTTCTCTAGCGGTTTGCCTGTAGCCCGGTCAAAGCAGTGGATATAGCCAGACTTTTGACAGCTAACGTAGACCGTATTGTCCCAAACGGCGACACCCGCTGCGGGATAGGGCAGCTGGGCAAATAGGGCAGGTTCTAAGGTGTTGGGGTCGCACCAAAATACCTCCTCATCTCTGGCAAACCAAAACGTATCCTCCTCCAGAGACAGCCCCACCGCATCGATCCATTCTTTGTCTTCTAGCTGATACGGGTTGAGAATCGTGGTGTTGTTAGTTTTGGGATCAACAGAAACGAGATAGCCCCTAACCGTATCCACCGAAAAAAAGCGCTCCCCATCGGCAGCCAGACCCGAGAGCGCGTAGACACCAATCGGCCGAATTGTAGACAGTCGCGATACTCCATCGCCACACCCTTGCTCAGGCATATCCTAAAAGAATCTTTACGTTTGTTTAAGGCCCTTATTATAGGGAGTCATGGTGCCTCTATGGTGCAACCTGCTACACTCCCCGCGCAGAGCTGCAGTCGGGATCGAGTTGATGTAACGCTGCAGCCTTTATCTATTGTCTATTTCGGGCACTAAACCCGAGCATATTTACCCGTGAGCTTATTCAGCTGACTGACCAACAGGCTTAAAAACAGCCCCACGTCGGTAACGACACCCATGGATTCTAAAGAACCGCGATCGCTAAGCTTGGTCACCACTGCCGGATTAATATCCACGCACACCATTTTCACACCCGCTGGAGTCATGTTGCCGACACCAATAGAGTGCAGCATGGTAGACAGCATTAGGATTAGGTCCGCGCCTTCAATCAGGCGAGCATAGTCTGCCTGGGCCTGGAGCAAGTCCATTTGGGTGTCGGGCAGCGGCCCATCGTCGCGAATCGACCCGGCCAGGGAAAAGGGCACGTTGTTTTTGACACATTCGTACATGACACCGCTTTGTAAAATGCCCTGGTCCACCGCGTTGGCAATGCTGCCACAGCGGCGGATGGTGTTGATGGCCTTGAGATGATGACGGTGCCCGCCGTGGACCGAAACACCGCGCTTCATATCCATTCCCAGGGAGGTGCCCATCAAAGACTGCTCGATGTCATGAACTGCGATCGCATTGCCCCCCAGCAGACCGTGAATATAGCCCTCACGGATCAGATGGCGCAGATGCTCGCTGCCGCCGGTATGGATCACCACAGGCCCTGCCGTCTCGACGGCCTTGCCCCCCTGGTCGCGAATCCGACGCAAATCCCAGGCGATCTGCTCGACCACTAGCTCCACTCGACGTTCGCTAGAGACCCCGGCCCCCATAAAGCTAAACTCTTCTGTGGATTTTTGCTTTAGGGTGGTTGTCGCGCGCTTGGTGCGAATGCCGGCGCTACCGACAACGACAGATTCTCCTTTCTCTAAGTCTCGCAGTAGCTTGCAGCGAGCGACAGGACCATCGGCGGTGTAGGTAATGGCAATGGCACCATCCATCCGCTGTCCCTGCACCTTGATCCACTGGCCGCCAACGGACACTTCTGTCGGATAAATCGCAGTTACGTAGAAATCATCTGGCGCTACCCCAGACTGGACCACCGGCTCTAGCTGTGCGTCGGACGCAGTACTTTCCGATGTGACGATCGCCCCTAGATCCACCAGCTGACCCATGATGTCTTCAATCACATCCGCATCCGGGGCCGATACCTTGACCTTGGCGGTAGACACGTCCTGACGCTGTTTACCTAGATCAAAGCTCAGCACCTGAAAGCTGCCGCCGCCGGAGACAATCGTATCTAGCGCCTGATTGACGAGACCCGAATCCAACAGATGCCCCTCTAGCTGAACCACCCGGCTTTGAATAGACGATGCCTGGGGAGAATCTCGACGAGATTCGCTTAGCCGTAGCGTCAGACATTTGGCCGCTCCGCCTGCTTTTAGAAATTCTGTCAGCGGTGTTTCGATGACGCTAAACCCGCGCGCGTCCAAGGTTTGCTTAAGGCTATCGCTGGCGCTGTTCATGACGAAGGTCTGACACACATTGACCGCGTTGCAGGCAAAGTTAACCGCATCTACTTCATCAACAGCGATGCGCTTCTCTTCTGGGATGCGGCGTTCAATCAAATGGTTGGAATAGGTATCAAAGGCCGGCGGATAGTACAGTAAGTCGCCATTGGTCAGCGGGCAGAAGCAGGTATCGAGATGATAAAACCGTCGGTCAATCAGCCGTAGAGACAGCACTTCCACATTCAGCCACTTTGCTAGATAAGGATGGGAATCTAGCTCAGAGCGAAACCCGTACCCCGCCCACAGGCAGCCGCTGGCGCGATCGATCAGGGCGTCTCCTGCCCCTTCGAAGGGAAAGTTTGGAGGCAATAGGTGTACGGTGTAGCCCTGGTCTTCAAACCACTGTTGGAAAAAGGGTTCTTCACCCTGTCGTTCAGGATGGAAAAAGCGGCTGAGCACAACGGTGTCGCCTAAAATCAGACCTGCGTTGGCCGTAAACACCATGTCAGGCCAGCCGGGCTGAGGCTCTACTAGCTCTACTCTGGCCTGCTCTTTGAGAATTTTGTGGAGTCCGTTCCACTGCTCCTGGGCGCGATCTCGTGAGGAGCGATGGATATTGCCTTCCATCCACGGATTGATTACATAATCAACGTCGTAGTGCTGGGGGGCACACATCAAAATTCGCACAGACTCTGTCATGGTGACCTTAGATGAACCTATTTGCAGTACGCCGGGACATCGTCGCAACGCTGTCCGGACCCACTATTATCAGCTAGCGATGTCAAACAGACTATCGATATCGGTCTAAAATTCAAGTCTAAAGTTACCGTTTGTTGACTTCAAAACGGTTTAGGCGCTCTGGTAAAAACGGCTTAAAAATGTTTGCTGCGGCCTAGTCGTCTTTGACGCTGGGGGCCGGTTTATTCAGATTGGCCTCACCCACATCGAAGGAAATAGCGTAGGGGCTATCGGTTTTGATAGATGCCTTACGGACTTCTAGACCAATCACTTTGCCATCCTCGTCATAGTCCAGGATAAGTCCCGGAGAAATCTGGGTGGTTTCTTCAATGACAGCCGAGACGAAAGCAATCTGCAGAATGTCTTGGTCGGGGTCATAGATAACTTTCATGAGCAAGGGATTCCTTGGTGTCAGTGACGGGTGCTTGCCACCAGGTTCAGCTGGCGAAGACCAGATTATTTGGCCAGCCCGTATTTTACATTTACTGATGATAAATAGTCGAGGACACGGCTGGTCCAATAATTTTTGGGGTATTGCCGATCCTCGCGATGATTTCATCTGCAAGGTGCTGATATATAGCATTGCTAACAGTCCGGTGCATTCCCTAAATCGGCAACGGCTTTTTTGCTTGCGATCGCACAAATCACCCAAGATAAAACGAAATATCAGTATTCGCTGACAAATAGTGGGTGCCCAATCACAATGTCTCTTGCTGTAGACCCGTCCCCCAGCACCAAAGCTATTCTAAAGCCAGTAATGTTATTCATTCATCAGGCGTACAGACGTTCTATGGAACATCTCTTCAAATCTCTCTTTGCTATCTGCTTACTTAACAAATACTGCTTATTATCTCCGGCTATCTCAGGGCATTTCGTCCTGTCTGAGCATACTCAATTCTAAGCTTTAGACCTAACGTTATCTGTTTCATAATCCAATAGAGCACCGTTAGAAGAACAAACGAGAAGAATATGACGGCCAGCGGTCGCTTTGACGTCAGAGTGTTAATAGTGACCGCTAGAACGCTAGATGGATCAACAACAATATCCCAGCTGTTGAGTCGAATAAAACGGCCTAGATAAATCCCAATAGCGCATAGGGCATGAATGCCAATCTCAACCGGTCCGGCTAGCATTTGCAATCCCTTTTGCTGCAGGTAGAAATTTACATTTAATAGCGCAATGACATAGGCTTCAAATCCTAAAACAATGGCTGCCGTATGCATTGGGATAAATATAAAAGCAATCACCCAAATCTTGATCGTGCCTGCGCTGGTGCCACGAATTAGGTGAAGAATATCAGTCAAAACATAAGGAGCATTGGGGAGAAAAGCAATAAAGGTCACCAGTCCTAACCACCAAAGCCAGAGCTTTCGCGTATGCGACTGTCTAAATAACCAAACGCTAATGCCAAGCGCAATCGCCATCACGCCAGCCAGCCAAAGCAGCTGCAGCAAAGCACCAGGATCGCCTGTGCGAATATCACGAACGATACCAAACGCAAACCGTCTCAGTCTGGGCAGTCTAGATTCTAGTCCGACAATGCCAATCAAAGCGGTGCCAAAACACGCTAATGCAAATCCTATAGGAGAAATTGCCTTTCTTCGAAAGAGCTTAAAGCTAAGCAGCATTGGCACAAATGCCAAAAACAAGTTCCACCAGATCCAGCCGCTATAGAATTTATCGATACCTTGATAAATATCAGAAATGATCCATCCCATAAATCTATCAGCCCCATATCGGAAACTACAGTGCGATTAGTTTCTAAGGATAATTCCAGCAAAGAATAGAGACCTGTCTGTAAACAGGCGAGCATACGTCTCTTACTAGAAATCTTTTAGTTAGGTAACACCTCAAAACATACAGATTACTCTTCTTCGCAGGCTCCAATGCTGACCCAGCTGGTGGAACCATTCTGCCAGATCTCTTTTTTCCAAATGGGAGCATTATGCTTCAGCGTATCAATAGCGTATTTGCAGGCGGCAAAGGCTTCGCTTCTATGGGGACATCCGACCGCAACCAGTACGCTGATTTCGCCTACGGTAAGTTTGCCAGTGCGATGGTGAATGACCACGTGGGTGACATCGCTCCACTGCTGCCGAATCTCTGCGGCAATCTGCTTAAATACAGCCGCTGCCATCGGCTCGTAAGCTTGATACTCCAGGGCAACAACTGGTTTTCCCTCGGTGTTGTTGCGGACCATCCCGCTCATAACAACAATGGCACCGTTGGCCCGATCGTCGGCTAAGCGATAGACCTCGTCTAAGGAAAGGGGGGCAAAGGTGATGGCAAAATGATCAGCCTCGTTGGTCTGAGTCTGAACACTGAGGTCAAAAGGGAGGCTAATGGTCATAGTGCAGGACAGATGCGGAGAATATCCATTATGGACTGTAGATAGTCCTCTAGGCGTTGCAAAACATCACTATTTTGGTGTTTTGCCAGACTCTAGGGGTAAATTGACTGCAAAGCGGGCTAGTATTGGCCAGCCTGCAGGGGTTTGCCTACAGGAATAAATGCTACACACTGGCAGCTTGCAAATGACATCACATCGAGGATCGATCGCGCCTCAGCATCTACCATGAGTTCTGGAATCTTTGCGGTAGCAACCATTGGTAAATATCGGCTATATGTGGGGGAATCCCATCAGCTTAAAACCCGATGGGCCAAAATGATGACCCTGTTTGTCCAAGGCAAATTTCCATCTCAGAAAATTCAGCAGGCCTGGCAAGAATCTGGCAAAGACCGACGATTTACCTTTCACACCGCAAAGGAGATTACTGAGGATGCCAAGCTATTTGGCTATCGCCAATTTTTGAAAGATACTGGAGCTGAGACGTGATTGGTAGTGATTTACTAGAGCCTGAGCGTAGCCTACTTTACGCCACCGATTAGGTAGAGCAGCGCCATACGAGTTGCAACACCGCTAGTGACCTGCATCGGCACCAGGCTCAGTTCAGGGTCGTCCATCAGATCTGAGGTGAGTTCCACGCCGCGATTGGTGGGGCCAGGATGCATAATTTTGACGGTGGGTTTACAGAGCTTGAGCCGCTCTCTGCTGATGCCAAACTGCTGGTAATACTCGCGCAGGCTGGGCAGCAAATGCTCACTCATGCGCTCGTGCTGTAGCCGCAGCGCCATGACAAAGTCGGCATTGTCAAGGGCAGGCTCAATCTGCCAGTGAATGTAGAGCTTACGTTGGTTGGGGCTGCCGGCAATGGGCTGCGCAAAGGCGGCTAAAAAATGTTTGGGCAGCAGCGTCGGCGGTGCGACTAGATGGACTTCAGCTCCACATGTGGTCAGACTCCAGATATTGGAGCGGGCCACTCGCGAGTGCAGAATGTCGCCAACGATCGCGATCTTTTTTCCCTGGAGCAGGTCAATGTGGGGCCGATTGGGATTGAGACTATTGCAAATGGTGAACAAATCTAACAGTGCCTGAGACGGATGAGCATGCTGACCGTCTCCCGCGTTGAGAATCCCCACCCCTGAGTTAATCCGGTCCATTTCCTGGGCGATGATGGTGGGCACCCCGGCATGTTTGTGACGAATCACCATGAGATTTGTCCCCATGGCCAGATAGGTTTTGGCGGTGTCGAGAATGGTTTCTCCTTTTTGTAGAGATGAGCTACCAGGAGAAAAATTGAGGATATCTGCCGATAGCCGCTTGGCTGCAAGTTCAAAACTGCTGCGGGTGCGGGTGGAGGGTTCAAAAAACAGGTTGGTGATCACCTGTCCCTGTAGGGCCGGGACTTTTTTGGTTCGACGGGAAAGGACCTCGCTAAAGCTAGTCGCGGTTTGCAAAATGGTCTGATAGTCGTCGGGGGTGAAGTTTTCAAGGGAAATAACGTGGCGGCGACTCCAGGTACTGTCGGTCATAGAATAGACCAAATTGAATAAGGGGACTAAGCGCTAGAAGTTAAGCAAACTGTCACACTTTAGCGACAGATTGTAGCGTGAGTTTGTAGGATGTGAGCACAAACTCTACTTAGTATTTCATTCGATGGTTCGGTTCCCAAACGTATTCTTAGGTGTACTGGTGGCTGCAGGTTTAACCCTGGCCGGGTGCAATGGTTCAGCGCCTGATGATGTGGCTGGAGCCCCATCGACGCCTGTGGAAGAACCTGCTGAAATACCTGAGGATACGATTACCGATGATGACGAGGATGCAACAGCGGATGGAGACAAACGGGATCCTGTAGAGATACAGGTCAATGGGCCTGAGACATCGGATGCTGAAATGGTAGCTGTTTCAATCTATGTCATGGATGACAGCTGTAGTAATTTTCAAGCTGAATCGGTGAAGGTTCCAGCTGATGAAGCTATGAGCGAAGCGGTGGGCGAGGTATTAGACCGCCATAGTTTTGAAGCGTTCAAGCTGTCGGGCTACCGGGTCAATGTAGAAGATAGTAAGGCCACAGTCGATCTGCGGCTGGCTGAAGATTCTGAACGGCAGTTTTTATCGCTGTCTAGCTGCGAGCAGCAGGGGCTGTTTGGTGGACTAGAAGAGACGTTGACTCAGAACCCTACTTGGAAGGTCAATCAGGTGGAGTTTACCAATCGGGGTAAGGAAATAGTTCTGTAGGATTGGGTCAGCACTGCTGCGTTAGCGCTTGGATACGCTGGGATGGTCTTTGAGGTACCAGCGCCAGGGGTGCTCGACCGCTTTGGAAATACCGATGCGGGTGGTTTGTACTAGGCTCTGCCCACCTTGGTCTAGGCTGGCTTGAAACTTAGCGGTACGGTGTTCGAGCCAGAGCTGATGCTGGGGGGTTAGAGGCAGTGAGCTGTGACTCCGGTCGATTGCCAGCGTGCGGCAGAGTTTTCCAGGACCGGCCGCCACTCGCTTTCCTTGACGGGCGTATTTTGCATCTAGCGCTTTGGGGAACCGGGATAGCTCAGCGGCTCGGATCAAGACAGCGCTACCGGTACCCACGGCTTCGGTAACGATATTAAAGCAGTGATACATGCCGTAGATAAAGTAAACGTAGCTATGACCAGGGGGACCAAACATGGCCGCGTTGCTAGGGGTCTTTCCTCGGTAGGCATGACAGGCTGGGTCGTCTGGGCAGTAGGCTTCGGTTTCGACAATTAGCCCTCGTAAGGTTTCGCCATTGAGCTGGCGCACCAGGGTACAGCCGATGAGATCCGGTGCGACCTGAAGGGAGGTGCGATCGCACCATGCAGCACTTACTAAATCAGTCATTCAAAGCATCCATCATTGAGGCGATATCACCAGGCCCCGCTGCAGTCATAAATAGTTTCAGTAGATAACGCTTATGTAACAGTCCTAACGTCTAAGATTGCATTCACTAGTGAACTTGCTACGATCCAAGAAACGGGTTGGACCCAAGTCCCACTGCACCAAACCCTATAGAGATCTAAATTAAGGAACTACCATCTGTGGATATTAAGACCATTTTGCCAGTCCTGGCCGTTGTTTTCTCTGTTGCCTGTCTATTCTTTGGCACGCAAAACGGCTTTTACGATTCTGATGACTACCATGGCAACGGCTCTGCCCATTAGTCGGTCTAAGGCCCTTGTCCGCTAAGGATTTCTTGCTTAATGGGGGCCAATGCTTTCCCGCTGGGAGCCACGGATAGCGTCGAGGGAGATCATACCGTCGTCTGCTATCCCTATGGCGTTGGTCACGAACACGAAGGGGTGAGCCTGGGGCTAGCCATTGGTCCTCATCGAATTTTGCTTGACTGCGGTCTGGCGAATCTAGAGACGCTAAAGGGGGAACCTCCGCCAGATGCCGTTTTTTATAGCCACGCCCATGTGGATCATGGACGTGGCTTAAGTTTGCTGCGGCAGCGCTGGTCTCAGGTAACCATCTATGCAACGGCGGCTACGGTGGCGCTGCTGTCGGATGATGCCTTGGCGCAGTCTATTCAGGTGCTTTCCTGGCGGGTGCCGACTCAAGTGGCCGATGATCTTACCCTGGAGCTGTGGCCAGCCGGACATTTGCCCGGAGCCGCCTGTGCGCTACTAACCTATACCCCTGGCAGCCACAGCTATCGTTTTTTTTACACTGGGGATTGTTTTCTCTCTAGTACGCGGCTGGTGGATGGTCTGCCTCTGGCCGCGCTGCGCGGGTTAAATCCCGATGTGCTGATCACCGAGGGGAGTTTGGGGGCGGCGCGGTATCCCAATCGACGACAGCAGGAAATTCGACTGGTGGAACGACTGCGATCTCATCTAGACCAGTCGCGCTGTGTTGTTTTTCCAGTACCGCTGTTGGGATTAGGCCAGGAGCTATTAATGCTGTGGCGCAGTCACTATCACTTTACCGGTCAGCCTTTAACCATTTGGGTTGACCCGGCAGTGGCGCGGGGCTGTGACGCGTATCTAGATTTGCTAGCCCAGACGCCCAGTGCCTTTCCGCGCAATGTACAAAATTTTGCCAAGCATCAGTCTATTTTTTGGGACGACCGCATCAACCCCACCATCAAGCGTTTACCCCAGCTGGCCAGCGAATGGCAGGAGGCAGGCGATTTGAGCGGTCCGGCGGTACTGTTGGTACATCCGTCTACCCCCGTCGATCGCTATTGCCAGCACTACCGAGGACGCTGGAGCGTTTTTTTACCAGAGCAGGCAGACCTGCAGGTTTGGCAGACCCAGCTGAATACCTACGGTCCTCCCTACGATTGGTTTGACAGTTTTAAGAATGCGACCGTTTCGGGGACGGTGCAGCTAGAGACCTATCAGCTGTCTAGCCACTGCGACGGTGAAGGAACAACTCAGCTGATCCACAATCTGCGACCGCGCCATGTCGTGTTTGTCCACGGAGCGCTAGAGCATCTTAGCGATCTAGCTAATTTAGAGTCCCTGCAAAGCCGCTATCAGATCCATATTCCGTTACCGGGCAATCCGCTATCGCTGTTTTTAGATACTCGCTTTGCTTCATCCCCTCCACCCCGAGAGTCAACGTTTGAGGGGACGGTCAGTGAACTGATGGACCAGGTTTCGGTACAGCTGCCCGCTGCGATCGCTGGCGATGTCCGATGGCAGAGCTTTGCCGAAACGGGCATCATAGAAGCCCGCTGGCAGGGGGATCATTTAGTACTAAGGGGTGTGGACCCGTCCGAGCTGACTGAGATTACCAACCGTCTAGCCCCCGACCGCGCCGTGTGTGACAACTGTCAGTTTTATCAACAGCGCACCTGTCAACAGTCCCGTTCGCCCCTGTTTGGACGTCTGGTGGCTTCCGATGGCTACTGTCCAGAGTTTATGGCGCGGTAGTAGAGCTAAGGCCCCGGTCTGCTTCTTGTTTGTTTCTCGATCTATTGGCAGGACTACTCGTGAATTTGCTCGGACGTTGGGCAGTCATCCGAAATGGTGATTTCAGTATCTCTTTTAGGCACGGTGGCCAGCTTTTGTTGGATAGAACCGATGCTTTCTAGCCGCACCATTTCTTCCCAGGCGCAGCATTCATCGTCTTCTTCTGTTTCGTAACGAAGTGTAACTAGGTCGCCTTCGATATTTAAAATCTTGGCCCGTTCAATCCAGCGGTGCTGATCTCTTAAAAACACCCACACTTCACGACCGTCGCAGGAGAGTTGGTATATCTTGCGATGTAGCATAAGAGTCTACCCGTCATCTAGGCACTATGGTGACACTGCGGTCATAGCCGCATCTGGCTGCACTAGGCAAATGCATCCCCCGCAGCGATCGCTAGGGGAGAGCAATACTATAGCTACCAGCTTAAGGGAGGGTACTGGAATTTGACTACCCAGAAATAAGCACGCTACCGGTGATACCGATCAATTATGGAATTACAACTTTGTACATGGCCCGAAGTTGAGGCGTATCTGATGCGATCGCAGGGCATCATTTTCCCCATCGGCTCTACCGAACAGCACGGCCCCACCGGGCTGATTGGCACCGATGCCATTTGCGCAGAAGCCATAGCCGTCGGCGTTGGCGAACAAACTGGAGCCCTGGTGGGACCCACCATCAACGTGGGCATGGCGCTACACCATACCGCCTTTCCCGGCAGTATTAGTCTGCGGCCCAGTACCCTCATCGCCCTGATTCAGGACTATATCAAACCGCTGGCCAGAGCTGGGTTTACCCGGTTTTACTTTGTCAACGGTCACGGCGGAAACATGGCGACGCTCAAAGCCGCTTTTTCTGAAACCTACGCGACCCTGGCCGATCTCAATATTACCGGTGCCGATCAGGTGCGCTGTCAGCTGGCCAACTGGTTTATGTGCCGCTCTGTGTACACCCTGGCTAAAGAACTCTATGGCGATCAAGAAGGCTCCCATGCCACTCCCAGCGAAGTCGCGCTTACCCAGTATGCCTATCCTGATGCCATCAAATCTGCGACTTTAGAGCCTCAGGTGGCACCGTCCGGTCATCGCATCTACGGGGCAGCCGACTTTCGTCGGTTCTATCCCGATGGGCGTATGGGCTCAAATCCAGATCTGGCCACTCCTGAACATGGCAAACGACTCTATGACGCTGCGGTCAAAGAAATGAGCAATGACTATCTCAAATTTGTGGCTAAGGACTAGCCTCGAATGAGGCCATATCTTTGGTAGGGACGTTCCATGGAACGTCCCTACCAAAGATATGTTCCATGGAACGTATCTTCCCTACAGGATCTTTGGCACCTTAAAGAAGTCGTCCTCGCGATCGGGCGCAATCCCCAGAATCGATTCTCGGGCGGTAAAGGGCTCTAGCTCATCTTCTCGAGTAATGTTGCTTAACTCAATAGCGCGAGTAGTGGGTTCAATATCGTCTGTATTTAGCTCATTTAGCTGATCGACGTAGTCTAAAATCCCACTTAGCTGCTTTGTAAACTGCTGCTCTTCTGCATCAGTCAGCTCTAATCGAGCCAACAGCGCCACTTTACGAACCTGTTCTAAATCAATCATAAAAAGTAGGGTGGGCATCGCCCACCGTTCGCTGCGATCCTAAAAGAATACATCTGCGGCCATTCGGCCCGTATTTTTAAGCCAGTTTTGAGCCTCAATATAGTTATTAGGAGCCATTCTAAGCGCGTCAAGCCAGTAGCTAGCGGCTTCATCATAAAAGGCTTCTGCGGCTTTAGTATCCCCTGCAGCCTCAGCCTGTTCACCCCGATAGTGGTGAATAACGGCGGTGTTATTTAGAGCCTGGGGCATCCGGGGATTGAGTTCAATCGCCTCTGCATACTTTTCTAAGGCGGCATCATGATCGCCATTGCTGGCTCGAATTAGCCCCATATTGTACAGAATGAAGCTTTTATCGTAAGGATCCTCTTCAAGCTCCAGGGCCGCAGCGTAGTTGTCTAGAGCCTCAGCGTATTCGCCATCAGCCTGGGCAGACATCCCATCGCGATAGTAAGCAAAGGCTTCTTTTGCCTGCTTTTTGGTCGGCAACATCTTGAGGATCATATCGGCCATGACCGTAAAAGATTTGTCGATAAAGTTGTCGTTGCGTTGAGTTCTAGGCATGGCAAGACTAGTAAGAGCGCCAAAACTACATTCTAATGTAACGCTGGTCCAACCTTTTGGGCCTAGATTTAGACTGTAATATTTTTCTGTAAACAACGGTGTGGCCGTTTCAGGCTGATGAGTCGGTCAGACACGCGTCTAAAAAATCAACTAGATCGGCGAGGGTCTGGATCCGGGTTTCGTCGAAGCAGTCGCTGATGTCAATACCCAGCTGCTGCAAAATGTCATCACCAAAGCGAGTAGACCAGTCAAACCAGCACACCAAAGGAAACTGCAGATCCTCAATCAGCCGATCGTGGGGTCTGACGCGATTAAACTCAATCCCAGAGTGGGCTTCTAGCGATCGATAGACCACCCGCGCTATATTCTGCTGATGCGGGTCCTGGTAAAATTCCTTGCACCAATCTTCTATAGATAGGGGGCGACGCTGCGGACGAAGCGATTGGTTTACCTGATTCCGTATGGATAGATCAGGGCTCATGTCTTGATAGGTCTGTACGCTGCGGATGTAGTTACTAACCTTTTGCCAATGTCGCCACATAAATTTTTGCCTAATCCGCAATCCAGAAACGTTCTTAACCTAATTGATGCCTCTAAACGTTCTGATGTGTTGCTCTGAATCTATTAGAACGGTCTTGGCCAACGCTATGGTACCCTGCTGGTCGTTTGCTAACCACTGGCCGGTCGAGGTGTGATTGGCATAAACCATGCTGACAATATTGCCGAGGCCGAGCTGCGTGACAGATGGCGTAACCAAACAGAATTCTACAAGTCTGCCTGGGAAGCGGCGATATCACAAGATACACGGCTTAGCGATGTACTTATTATTCCCTGACACCTGACATAACTACGGTGTTCCGTGGCTCCATCACTGGCTCGCCCTAGCTGGAACTGGATAGGCTTGGAGGCTCTGCTCGAGCAGAGGAATTTTCAGGGACAGTACAATCATCGTCCTTCTGCCCGGTCCTATCGTTTATATGTATTGGCAAAAAATGGCCGATATTATGAAACTAGGCTGATCACGGCCAGTCGCTGCTCCAGGTAGGTTTGAAGTTTTTGAGCGCTCATGGGTCTGCCAATTAGATAGCCTTGGGCCACATCGCACTGATAGCTTTCGAGCAGAGATTTTTCATCGATGGTTTCTACACCTTCGGCCACAATGCACAGTCCCAGGTCATGCCCCATTTGAATGGCTGACTTTAGGATGATTTGATTTTTACGAGCGGTGGTCACCCCCCGGACAAAGCAGTTATCAATTTTGAGGGTATCGATGGGGAGATTCTGCAGGTAGCCCAGGGACGAATAGCCGGTGCCAAAGTCATCGACGGCTAGCCGCACACCCAGATTTTTAAGTTCATTTAAGGTGTGTATGGCCGCATTGGCATCTTGGATCAAGGCTGTTTCGGTGATCTCTAGCTCTAGCAGCTGGGGGGATAGATTACTGGCTTGGAGGATGTCCGCCACCTGTTGACTGAGGTCGCCCTGGTTAAATTGGACGCTGGATAGATTGACAGACATGTGATGCAGTCCTAGATTCATGTCCTGCCACTGGCGGGCCTGACGACAGGCAGTTTCGAGCACCCACTGTCCAATGGAGATAATCAGACCGGTTTCTTCAGCTAGGGGAATAAATAGACCGGGAGAGATATTGCCACCCTGGGGATGATGCCACCGGATTAGGGCTTCAACACCTTCAATCCGGCCATTGCGTAAATTGAGCTGGGGCTGATAGTAAACTTCAAACTCGTCGCGTTCTAGGGCGTAGCGCAGCCAGGTTTCTAGCCGCATTTGTTCTTCTGTTGCGACGGTCATATCGGACTGGTAGAACTGACAGTAGTTGCTTTTTTGGCGTTTGGCGTATTCGAGCGCGGCATCGGCCTGACGCATTAATGTCGATAGCTCTTGGCTATCGTGGGGATACATGGCGACACCGACACTGGCTGTGACAAAGACTTCATGCCCTGGTAGTGAAAAGGGACGACTCAGGGTGTCCATGAGGTCGGTGGCTAGTTCTTGAACCCTGGTGAGCTGGTCTACATCTTCTAGGGCAATGGCAAACTGGTTGCCGGTTAGCCGCGCCAGGGTGACGTCAGCTGGTAAACAGGCCCGTAGACGATGGCTTGCAGATTTCAATAGGCTGTCGCCTGCGGGATAGCCCAAAATGTTGTTGATCTGTCTGAGGCGATCCAGGCTTAAGGAGAGCAGAGCCACAGGCTGATTGGAGGTGGCGGTTAGCTGAGTAAATCGCTGTCTAAATAAAAGGTGGTTGGGTAGCTGGGTAAGACTGTCGTAGTGGGCCAGACGATTGAGATGCTCGGCGGCCAGCTGTAGGTGTCGGAGATAGTGGTTGGTGATGGCTTTTTGCTGTTGCAGCCGAGCTGCGATCGC
Source organism: Leptolyngbyaceae cyanobacterium (assembly GCA_050043465.1). Taxonomy (GTDB): domain Bacteria; phylum Cyanobacteriota; class Cyanobacteriia; order Phormidesmidales; family Phormidesmidaceae; genus Leptothoe. The sequence continues at coordinate 31,109 of JBHJIL010000077.1, read as the reverse complement.
AGCAACCAAAGCATCATCCGAAAAAGGGTGCAGCAGACAGTCATCGGCCCCTAGCTCCATCGTTTGGCGCAAATGGCTGTGGTGATAGAGCGAGCTGATTAGGATAACCGGTGTGACCACCAACTGAAGGTCATTACGAATCTGCTTTAGAACCTGGTGCCCATTGGTATCAGGCAGCTCCCAGGCACAGATAATCAAATTTGGATTTTGGGCTTTTGCAAGCTTGAACCCGAGTGTACCAGTATCTGCTTGTTCGACGACGTAGCCTGCAGCTTCAATTGAGGGGACTGTGGTTGCCCGCCATGGCTGCAATGACCCAATGAGTAAAATCTTTTGCATAGATGCTACTTTTTGACGTTAGCCAGGATTGCAGTTGCGACCTACCAGCGGATGCTGAGATCCGGCTGCCCTGTCTGCGCTCGCCTAGCGGTGGGACCAGCATGTCTAATACGTTGGGGCAATGACAGCTGCTCTAGAATGCCCGAGACCGTCTAGAGTCCGACAGCGTAGGCGGATTCTTGAGGGTGCCTGGTCGCATGATCAAAAGGCAATAGAACAGCCAGTCTGAGACAGCTGTTCTATTGCCAGGGCAAACTACAGGGCAAACTGTTCTAGCGTCTGGGCAAATGGCGGATAGGATACGGCAGCAGCTTCGGCGCGATGAATGGCGGTCGATCCGCGTGATCGCAGCGCTGCGATCGCTAAACTCATGGCAATACGATGGTCGTTAAAGCTATCTACATCGGTACCTTTCAGGGTGGCTCCTCCCTGAATCTCCAAGCCGTCGGGCAGTTCGCTGACGGTGGCCCCGAGCCGGTTGAGCTGGCTGGCGGTCACGGCGATGCGATCGCTTTCTTTCACCCGCAGCTCTGCCGCATCCTCAATCCGGGTTGTGCCCTCGGCAAACAGAGCCGCCACGGCCAAAATAGGCACTTCATCAATCAGACGAGGAATGAGGCTGCCTCCCAGGGTGCAGGCTTTTAGCTGACTGGTGCGCACCCGGATATCGGCAACGGGTTCGCCGGTCACATCGCGCTGATTTTCTAGGGTAATATCAGCATTCATCTGCTGTAAGGCTTCTAAAATGCCGGTCCGTGTCGGATTAACCCCGACGTTTTCAATCACCAGATCTGACCCCGGAACAATCGCTGCGGCCACCATCCAATAGGCCGCAGAGCTAATATCTCCGGGGACAATGACTGTTTGTCCCTGCAGCTGGCTGGGGCCATGGAGCGTGACCCGACAGGCGCTGCGGTCCACGCTCAAATTAGCGCCAAAGGCCTTGAGCATTCGTTCGCTGTGGTCCCGAGACAGACTGGGCTCAGTGACTGTGGTATCACCATCGACCGACAGCCCTGCTAGCAAAATGCAGGACTTGACCTGGGCTGAGGCGATGGGGGACTGGTAGTGCGTCGGTGATAGGGCTTGTCCTTGAATCGCTAGCGGGGCTAGCTGGTTCTGCTGACGACCCCAAATTTTTGCGCCCATGGCGGTTAGGGGCTTGATCACCCGAGCCATGGGGCGGCTTCTGAGGGAGTCGTCACCGGTTACTGTAAAAAACCGTCCTGGCTGTGAGGCCAGCAGGCCCAGCATCAGTCGCAGGGTGGTGCCTGAATTGCCCGCGTCTAAAACTGCGGTCGGTTCCTGGAGCTGACCCACACCCAGTCCTTTGACGGTGACCCAGTCTGCTTCCAGGTTGGAAATCTCAGCGCCCATGGCTTGAAAGCAGGCGGCTGTCCTCCGAGGGTCTTCTCCGAGCAGCAGTCCTTTAATGCGAGTTTCGCCGCTGGCCAGGGCCCCCAGCATGAGCGAGCGATGGGAAATAGATTTGTCGCCAGGTATCTGTAACCGCCCCTGCAAACCGCGATCGCTAGACGTAATGGTCCAAGTCTGGCGAGCTGCAGCATCGGTTTCGATCAATAGAGCAGTAGAAGAGGGGGCCATGGCGATAGATTCAGCAAGCAGCGCCTCTGATTCTATCGTGACCCTGTAACTCTATTGCACCCGGAGGCTGCGGTTCAGACGCGAACAGCGACTATTCTTCGGCTGGTTCCGATGTTTCTGCAGGTGCTGCTTCACCGTCTGTCGGAATTTCAGCACCGCAGTAGGTATTGATGTCATTTACTAGGGCCGCTTCATCTTGGGAAAGGGTTTGCAGATTAGTAAACGCGGTATTGGCCTTACCTTGAAATTCTTCTAGGACGTTGCTGAGGTCGGTTTCTGACTGGGCATTGGCTACTAGTTCCATTGCCTCACCCGCCACGTTTAATTCTTGGGCTGAGCCTGAAATGATATCGGCATAGCCATCGCGATAGCCCGATAGCTCTTCGTCGGTCAGCTCCAGGTCGTTAAGGCTCGTAACCATGCCATCAATACTGCCGACGACCTTATCGACGGCTTCTATGTACTGGCCCGCCGCCGTTTGAATATCGCCTAAACTTTCAGCGCCTTGGGCCTCCTGGGTAAAGCTATCAATTTCGGCTTCAAATTCGTCTTTGAACCCCTGAGCCTGGTTGATCACATCAGCAAATGCGTTGCACTGAGCCACCGTTGAAGGTCCGCAGCTAGTCAGTGCTAGGACGGCTAATCCCACCGGCAAGATTGAGCGTGAAAGGCGCATTAGTTGGTTTCCATATACTCGCTAAGGCATTAACTAACGATCAATTGTTAATGCAGAACAGTAATATCTTTTACAATTTACCCAGCCTGATGGTAAATACGTTCAAGTTTGGGAGATCCCCATCAGGAATTACTGGAAATCTGCTGAGTCGCCTGATTTTACGGACAAAGCAACCCAGACACAATGGATTAAACTTGATAAATCTTTAACTGGCTAGGGTCTGTCTCTATGGGTGTCAGTATTTCGCAATATCGTCAGACGATTCCTGCCCTGCACAATAAAACCTACTTCAACTACGGTGGCCAGGGTCCCATGGCCAGTAGCACCCTAGACTCGATTCAAGCGGCCCATCAAACGATTCAGTCCTTGGGCCCCTTTGGTAGCGCTGTCAACCAGTGGATGCAGACTGAAGGTGAGCAAACCCGTCAGGTTCTGGCCAAAGATCTGGGAGGATCACCGCAAACGGTGGTGTTAACTGAAGATGTCACGGTGGGCTGCAATATCGCCCTGTGGGGGATGTCCTGGCGTCAGGGAGACCACATTTTGCTCTCTGACTGCGAACATCCTGGGATTTTTGCAGCCGTGTATGAGCTACAGCGGCGCTACGGCTTAGAAGTCAGTGTCTTTCCCCTTTTAAGCCAGCTGAATTCGGCGCATCCCCTGGCTACGGTTGAGGCGCATTTGCGACCGACGACGCGGCTGCTGGTGGCCAGCCATATTCTTTGGAATACTGGGCAGCTGATGCCGCTGACGGAGCTGTGTCAGCTGTGTCATGAGCGATCCCAGCCGGTGCGGGTGCTGTCAGATGCCGCTCAGTCTGTGGGCATGCTGCCGCTGAATCTGGCGGAGACGGGGGTGGATTTTTATGCGTTTACAGGACACAAGTGGTACTGCGGTCCGGCGGGTCTGGGCGGTCTGTATGTCAGCCCTGAGGCGATGGCCGAGCTGGCACCGACGTTTATCGGCTGGCGTGGGATCACGATGGACAAGCAGGGACAGCCGACCGGCTGGCAGCCTGATGCGCGCCGCTACGAGGTGGCCACCTCTAATGTGGCGCTGTGTAGTGGACTAAGAAGTGCGATCGCAACCCATAACCACTGGGGCACCACTGAAGAACGCTATTTTCGCATTTGCCAACTCAGCAGCTCTTTATGGGGAAAGCTCAACAGCCTGCGCGCGGTCCAATGTCTGCTAAAGTCTCCTCCCGAGTCCGGACTGGTATCGTTTCAAATTTTTCAAGAGGGGAATGCCTCTTCTACACTGCATCAAAAGCTAGTTGCCTATCTAGAGTCACAACAGTTTTTCCTACGAACCCTGTTATCGCCCAGCTGTGTTAGAGCCTGTATTCACTACTTCACAACAGAGTCAGACATTGATCGTCTCATCGACGCCATCGATACCTTTTTGCAAAACCACAGGCTGTAGCGAGCGCTCGCGATAGCCCGTGGCAGAAATGTCATACGAAAGCAGTCATATCTGCAAGCAAGAATTGTGTAGTTGTATGTAACCGATCCTTGGCAAGGACGAGTTTGTAAAATCCGGGCAATGCAGGGCCCTGATTAATACCTAATGTCTAAGCTAGGGTGATTTAGGGCATATTTGGATTTATTTTTGCTGCATTTTTATCCACTATCACGACCCTTGTGCTAGCGTTTGGTAAGATTTATTTTCGGCTGTGCAATCTTTTCTATAAATGGTTCTCCGAATATAACTCTGTGTCCTTTCAATTTTCATCTTTGGAGAATCTCATATGTCAATCTACGTTGGCAACCTGTCTTATGACGCTACAAAAGAGGATGTAACTGAAGTTTTTACTGAGTACGGTACGGTTAAGAGCACTCATCTACCCACTGATAGAGAAACGGGTCGTCCCCGTGGGTTTGCTTTTGTGGAAATGTCTTCAGATGATGAAGAAACAGCCGCCATTGAAGCCCTAGACGGTGCTGAGTGGATGGGACGTGCGCTTAAAGTCAATAAGGCTAAGCCCCGTGAGCCCAGAGGTTCCTCTGGTGGTAACTGGGGTAACAAAGGCGGCGGCGGTCGCTACTAAGCTCTAAACATCCCTGTTTAAGAGCATTTGCGAAAAGCTATGTGGACAGTTCTGTCTGCATAGCTTTTTTGTGTTGAGCCATTAGTGTGCGAGCGCTACCAAACATCAGCCAATGGCGTCAGCGTACTTTGTGATCAGTATCATAGGACCGCTCTCGGAATTTTGTCCGGAGCTGTTGGAGCCTGTCTAGTGTCCGATAATCCTTAGCGGAGTTCTAATCTAGAGAGAAAGCAGCTCAGTCAGCCGACATTTTATGGGGTGGCATTGGGCGATTTTAGTTGACCTCAAGCAGCGGATGCTGCTCGGCCTGCTCTAACAATTGCTAGTTGTTCTCTCAAGATTAGTCTTACGCATGCTTGTATTCAAAGGAGCTATTACAAATGTCTGCTGTTAATGGCGTTATGATGCAATATTTCCATTGGTATGTGCCCAACGACGGCAGCCTATGGAAGCAAGTTAAGACTCTTTCTAATAAACTTGCAGATGCAGGCTTTACTGCCATGTGGCTACCTCCAGCCTATAAAGGAATGGGTGGGGGATATGATGTCGGCTATGCTGTCTATGACATGTACGACCTGGGCGAATTTGACCAGTGTGGTTCAGTTCGAACCAAATATGGGACTCGAGATGAATATCTGGGTGCGGTCAAAGCCCTCCAGGCTAACGGTATTCAAGTCTATGCCGACGGGGTGCTCAATCATCGGATGGGGGGAAACCATACCGAAACAGTCAAAGCCACTCCCTTCTGGCAAGACGACCGTCTAAATCCAAAGGGTTGGCAGCGAGATATTAGTGCCTACACCCACTTTACGTTTCCAGGTCGCAACAAAAAGTATTCTGACTTTGAGTGGCACTGGTGGCACTTTGACGCTGTTGACTACGATGACTACAGCAAAGACGCCAACACGGTCTATCTCTTTGAAGGCAAGACCTTTGATGACTATGTGGCTTTAGAGAAAGGAAACTTTGCTTACCTGATGGGAGCTGACGTAGACTTTCAAAGTGTTGAAGTTCAAAAAGAAATCGAGCATTGGGGTAAATGGTATTTAGACGAAACTGGCGTTGATGGATTTCGCTTAGATGCCATTAAACATATTTCTGCCTGGTATTTTCCCCTCTGGATTGACGCGCTAGAACGCCATGCAGAAAGAGATTTGTTTATGGTGGGAGAGTATTGGTTTAACGATCTTGGCACACTACAGTGGTACGTAGATGCTGTTCAAGGTCGTATGTCTGTATTTGATGTGCCCCTGCATTACAACTTTCACTACGCTAGTAAGGCTGGTGGCCAGTACGATATGCGCAAAATCTTGGATGGCACGATGATGCAAACTCGTCCCACCCATGCTGTCACCTTTGTTGAAAATCATGATTCTCAGCCGCTGCAGGCATTAGAAGCTCCAGTAGAGTCTTGGTTTAAGCCCCTGGCCTATGCGCTAATTTTGCTGCGCTCAGAAGGATATCCCTGTGTTTTCTATGCTGATTACTACGGTGCCACTTATGAAGACTATGGCAAAGATGGCAACAAATATCCGATTGTCCTCCATTCTCACCAGTGGATCATCGATAAGCTGCTCTATGCCCGCAAACATTTTGCCTATGGTCCCCAGTATACGTACTTCGATCACTTTAATACTATCGGCTGGACTCGTTTAGGAGATGTCGATCATCCTCAGGCCATGGCTGTGATCATGAGTGATGGCCCCGGCGGTACTAAGTGGATGGAAGTGGGTAAGGCAAATACTCAGTTTTATGACTTAACTGAACATATTCAAACACCCATCACCACAAATGAATGGGGTTGGGCAGAATTTCGCTGTAACGGCGGCTCTGTATCTGTTTGGGTAGAGGCTTAATGGCCTAACTGGCTGTAAAACCAAAATATTGTTAGAGAGCTTTAGTATCTGCTGAAGCTCTTTTTTGTTAAAGACGTAGCGAGACTTTTTGAACACATTCATTCTAGAGTAGACCGTTTGTTTTATTCTCTTCAGATTAAATCCTGATATTGCTAACCCTTGGGATGATGTTAGCGAGAGACACTCAGATGGCAGCGGCTGCAGATCGTTCGTTAGATTCTCTTTAGATGCTATGAGGCGCTCTCTTTCAGCCTAAAGATTGTTATTCAGGAAAGAAACAGAATTTTTGAAAAATAATAACAAAAGTTCCTACTTGCGAGTGATGTATTATACCGGCCCATCCTGATGAGAATCTTAAAACGCTTGCTCAAAGAGGCTTCAGTAGGTCGTCATGACAGTTTTTGGGTTGGCACATAGCTAATAATAAGATGGAAAGATGGAGCCCTTTATGTGAACTTGACAAACCCTTTATCCAATGTGAAGTTACCTATGTAATACTAATTGTTGTGTTTGCTGTGGATGAGTTCACGACGTTAGAAGTTCTCATCTGCTCGTATAAGTTTCTGTGTTGGTTTTACCAACGATGTAGTATTTATTCTCCTTGATGGTAGTTAAATAGAGTATACTTCAAGCGCTATGTAGAACGATGACTTCAGACTCTTGAAGTATGTCGGCAATCATATGGATGGGCCACTCATGTCGTTGCTTGACAGCATTGAGGGCTGTGCTCCACTGAAGTATGGTGCCTTGCGATCGCAAAATATTTTTAGCAGGCCCTATTTTTCTGTCATGAAACCTACGATTGTTGGTGAATTGTTGTTTGGTGTCTGCAAAGTTTCTGGTGTGACTGCCAGTAAACCTCGTTGATCGACGACGACACACGATTCTCTCTTTTTGTATTTATCCAACCCGCCGATCGGCTGTGGGAGCTAGATCGGTGTGACGATGCATCTACATTTTTATCTTTAGTAGCGAATCCGTTTGCCATCAATATGCAATACAAAAACTCTTCTGCGAAGCAACCTTCTAGCCGCAACCCTTTGCTGTGGCCATTTGCTTCTGATTCAATTTGGAATACGCCGATCGGTTCTAAAGCGAAGTACGTCGATGCTCAAATCAACACTTCTCCTGTTCTTACAACAGATGTAGATCACTTTTATGTCCTCAATGACGATGATCCCGGACGAAGTGTTATTAGATACGGCGGTTGGGGCGATCGAGATTCGGGGACAAAAGATTTGGGCTATGACCTAAATCTTCCTGATGAGCTATTAATTCCGGATGCCAAAAGACCCCATACTCCCAACAACGCAGTTGCTTTCTTAATGCCCGATGGGGAAAACATAGCTCAATTCAATGCAACAGCTCGCTCTAAGCTTGGCGGCAAGCTATACGGAACGGCCAATACTCCCGATGCCAATCTCTACGGCTCAGGAGAACTAGGCGGTCATGGCGGTTCAGGCATGTCGAGCATTGGCGGAACCATTCGTCTAGGCGAGTTGACTAACGACGAACCCATCCGTCACGCCCTTAAGATGAACCTTTGGGCTGAAAAGTACCTGTCCTATGCGTCGGGAGCTGGCGGTGGTAAAGGCTATCGCTGGCCTGCTATTCGATCAGATTCCTATGCCAATTCCCAGAGATATGGCGGTAAGGTGTCAGCGCTGACCATGGGAGGTCTGTTGGCAATTCCACCTAACGTTACCCCTGAGTCGCTGGGGCTTAAGTCAAAGCCTGCTATCAAGATGTTTCACGCTTTGCAGGACTATGGCGCTTATGTGGTTGACGACACGGCTTGGAATGCCCATGCCATAGAAACCGAAAATGGTGTCCAGCAAGAGTTTGCCGCTGAATATGGTCATCGCTTTGGTGACAAGAATAGCCAGTTTTTCAAGGATGTAATGAAGATGTTTACTTCATTGCATGTGGTGGCTAATAACGGCAAAAATTCTGTTGGTGGCGGGGGAGAACCTCGTGTGCCGGTTGCTCCGCCGATTGATACTAGCCATGTCAAAGATTTACAAAAGCTACAGGATACAGTAGAGGATACGTTTAGAGCTGACTTCAACGGAGACGGCAAAAAAGATATCCTGTGGCGCAATTTGGCCACAGGTCTCAATCAGGTTTGGCTACAAGATAGTAACGGGAAACCCGTAGGTGGAGGCAATATTCAGCCCCTAACCGATCCAGATTGGCAAATTAAATCCACACCTGATGTCGACAAAGATGGTAAAGCCGAAATTGTTTGGGAAAATCGGACCACAGGTGCTCAACAAACCTGGCACTTAGATAATTTACGAGTTTCAGGGGGGATTGACGGCCACGGCTGGATGAATACCCGTGACGGTCTGCCACGGATCACGTTTTCTAAAGGCTCTGGTAAACCGGTAAGTGCCCCTGAGCCAGTAGAGACTCCGGTGGATAAAGAGCCAGATCCTATTTCAGAAGGCGATAAAACGCCAGATCCTGTTTCAGAAGGTGATAAGGTTCCAGTTCCGAATCCTTCAGAAGGCGATAAAACGCCTAACCCCGTTTCAGAAGGTGATAAGGTTCCAGTTCCGAATCCTTCAGAAGGTGATAAAACGCCTAACCCCGTTTCAGAGGGTGATAAGAACCCAGCTCCGAACCCTTCAGAGGACAAGGTTCCTAACCCTGCACCGGGGAGTGAAAAAGTTGTTGGGGAGTATGACACACTTCAGCTTAATGACAAATGGCAGACAGTATCTCTGGATAATTCCTATGATAATCCTGTTGTCATTGTGTCAGATCCTACCCTAGAGGGAGCAGACCCAGCTGTTGTCCGGATTCAGAATGTTACAGATAAGACATTCCAACTACGGTTGCAAGAGCCTAGGTATAAGGGAGGACAGCATAAGAATGAAAAAGTTTCCTATGTCGTCATGGAAGCCGGTGATTGGGAGCTTGACAGCGGTGCTCGGATCTCTGCAGGTACCCATGAGACCGATCGTTTAACCTCTTCTGGATTTGATGTAGTGGGTTTAGAAGGCTTTGAGGATACGCCGACGGTGCTCTCTCAGGTGCAGTCTTCCAACGGTGGTGATTGGGTCACAACCCGCATGACCCAACAGTCGAAAAATGGGTTTCAGCTGGCGATGCAGGAAGAAGAAGCTTTTAATAAAGGAGGACACGTTGACGAGACGATTGGCTGGCTAGCGCTTGATCCAGGCGTTGGATCTGATGGGGATACCCTATTACAGGGGGGAACAACGGGGCGTGATTTTGATAGCGATCGCAGCACCGTCCAGTTCGAAAAAGCCTTTGATGCGGCCCCGTCAGTCATTGCTAAGCTAGGCTCTTTCTACGGCGCTGATACCGCCAATTTACGCCTTGATAGTATCAGCAACATTAGCTTTGGCGCCCGGGTCCATGAGGAGCAATCGCTAGATAAGGAAATGGGACACATTGATGAAACTGTGGCATTTCTAGCATTGGAAGGCACCTCAGGCACACTGACGGGCTCTAGTGTTTAGTTCATGCTCCTAGCCCAATCTGAGCGATAGCGATTAAAAACAGCGTAGTCATCCGGCTGCGCTGTTTCTTTGTCAGATCGTTGTCTGTTTTCGACTTCAAATATGTCTGGGGCCTAACTGAGTGCCATGAATATGACACTTTGCTCGGTGGCATATGAGAGATGAAAAACGGGGCGACTTTATCTGAGCTTGATGAAAATTTTACTCAACGTGAAAGCGGATATGCAATACTGGGGCTGTGTTTCACGGTAGTTGAGTTTAGAGCATCGTATGTTTTCCCTATCTGTATCTATAGGGTCTTTAAACATTCTTCGGGTGATGCAGTACGTCACTTCTGATGCTTGTTAAATCTTTGCAACCTATGAGTATATATTTGATGCAATATTATGTCTGCCGTAAAGCATTTGTAGATATTTTTTGCCAGATTATTTAACTAGCTGAGATCGCTGATTGAGGAGATGGGACGATCGATAGCCGTTGCTATTTGATGCTCCTTACAGCTGATCTCATTCTAAAGATTGGTAATATCACCGCTGTAGCCTTTTTCGCAGAGATGCTAGCGCCCTAGAAGACTTTAGTAAGCGGTAAATAGCTGTATCTCTTTGCTGCGAAATTTTGAGATCGCTGCAGGGGGCGAGTTGCTGCTATTTGACGGTTCCTCCCATCTAAACCCGTTCTGAAGATCGGTAATGCCTGATTTTCTGAGCCTATTTAGGTGTGCCTTTTCTCTCACGGCGCTAGAGATATCCGCCATCGACTCATCTGCTAGATGAGGTTGTCTCTACTCAGCGCGGGTGATATTTACTCTTTTCGATTAGCCCCTTGGCTAGCCAGGTCGCATCTCCAGCACGGTAACGATCATCGTTGGAGCTATAAGCATGAATACGTCTAAATCATCAGCCGTTCAAATTACGGATACATATACCGTTAGCCCAACTATCCTGGCGCTTCGGATTGAAACCGGTGAAGTGGTCAAGGGTAAGCAGCGTCCCTACACGCCTCAGCCGGGGGATGTAATCGATCAGTGGAATGTTCTATCGCGAGACGGTAAAGTTGTTGGCCACATGGCGGCTGACAATACGATAGTTCGCACATTTGATAGGTTAGAAGGCCCAGATCTAGACACCAACTGGGCCGATAATGCCAACAACTATACGGTTAGATCTAATGAAGATGGCGGCAAGGGGGTTAAACCCACTCGCGTATTTCGTAAGAGTAAGATTGGTGGCATTGCTGAAACCGGCTCCTGGGACTTTGGCTGGCCCATGGAACATACGGTATTTCTAGAATTTTCAGAGCCGCTGGACCAGGGAAAAACCTACGACATTGATTTTAGTGGGAACGGTGTCCAAGACACGACATTTAAGTACGACCCCACCCGCGATCGCAGCGAAGCGGTGCATGTTTCTCACATTGGCTTCGATGCCGATTCTCCAGCTAAGGTTGCCTTTCTCTCCACCTGGATGGGCACTCAAGGGAAAGGTCTAGCCTATAAAACAGGCCAAAAGTTCTGGCTTGTGGACGAATCCACTGGCAAAAAAGTCTACGAAGGAACGGTTGAACTCTCGAAAGATAAGGATGCTGCTGAGGACAATCTTGGCAAAAATTACAATGGCACTGATGTCTACATGATGGACTTCAGCGACTTCGAGACTGAAGGCACCTATAAAGTTGCCGTCGATGGAGTCGGTACGTCATTCTCGTTTGATATTGGCGATCAGACCTGGGCCGATAGTTTCTATGTCTCAGCGCGGGGTATGTACCACCAGCGCAGCGGTATTGAGCTAGAGGCTCCCTATACCGACCATGAGCGACCTCGGCCTTTTCATCCCGATGACGGGGTCAAAATCTATCAATCGACCGCCACATTGATGGACACCCACATGGGTCTCAATGAAAACGTCGATACCTTTGACGCGCTGGTGGCCGGTAAAACAAACGAGTTGGTGCCGGAGGCATGGGGTGGCTGGTTTGATGCCGGAGACTGGGACCGACGGATTCAGCATTTGGATGTGACTCGCTCCATGCTGGAGCTGGCTGAACTATTCCCCAATCATTTTGACGATGTTGACCTCAATATTCCTGAGTCAGACAATCTGTTGCCCGATGTCATCGACGAGGCTCTATGGGGACTAGACTTTTTTAAGCGGCTGCAGCTTGATAATGGCGGTGTACGCGGCGGGGTAGAATCGGCAGAGCATCCCAAACGGTTTGAGGCCAGCTGGCAAGAATCGTTGGATATTATGGCCTATGCGCCAGACATGTGGTCGAGCTATAAATATGCGGCAACAGCGGCCTATGCAGCTCACGGCTTAAAAGACATTGCCCCCAATAGAGCCAACGGCTACCAAGAAAGTGCCATCAAAGCGATGGAGTGGGCTGAGAAAGAGTTTGCCAAGGTGAGCAACACCCATAGCGAAGTCTACGATGAGCGCAGTTTAGCGGCGGCTGAACTATACCGTCTGTCGGGTCGCGATCGCTGGCACCAAATCTTTCTAGAAACGACCGTCTTTGACGATGCTAATGCCGCTACCTATACCTGGCAAAGTCACGACCGGCGCGATGCGGCCTATACCTACACCCGCACTCAGCGAACGGGTATTGACCAAACGATCCAGTCCAATGCTAAAAACGCGCTGCTAAAAGAAGCCAACGATGAAATTGCGGCCATTAACAACACCGGCTTTAAGTGGAATAAAGACCCCTGGGCTCCTCTCGGGTGGGGCAGTCTAGGGGCTAACAACACCAATCTGTTCCGAGCCCACTCGCTGACTAACAATGAGAAATATCTCAGGTCCGGTACCTTAGCGACCCAGTTTATTCTAGGAGCTAATCCCGACAACGTTAGCTACACCACGGGACTAGGGCATCGCGTGCCAGAGCACCCATTGATTATTGATAGCATTGGTGTCGGGGGTGACGCGCCTCCGGGGATTACTCTCTTTGGTCCGGTGGATTTTGATGCCTACGATGATTGGTCACTAGATTTATTTGACGATGTCACCTCGCCAGACCCGAAGCTCTGGCCCACTGCTGAAGGTCACTTTGATGTCACTTACCTGGTCCCCCATTCCGAATTTACGGTTATGCAGACCATGGCTCCGATGGCCTACAGCTTGGGATATCTCTCGGCACTAAATGAAGATAATCCTGCGTCACCGGAGCCAGCGCCCCCAGTACCACCCACCCCGACACCTGAGCCGCCTGCCCCCGAGCCGGGACCTGCCGATAAGGCCATTGGAGAATACGGTACTCTCAAACTGAATCAAGCGTGGCAGACGGTTGACCTCAATCAGGACTATATCAATCCTGTTGTTGTGGTTTCTGATCCTACATTTAGAGGTGTAGACCCGGTCACCGTCAGACTCAAAAAGGTGGCTGGTGACAGCTTTCAACTGCGGCTGCAGGAGCCTAACTATAAAGATGGTAACCACACCAACGAATCTGTTTCCTATGTGGTTTTAGAAGCTGGAGACTGGCAGCTGGCCGACGGTACCCGCATCTCTGCTGGCACCCAAAACTCTAACAAGCTTTCGTCTGCCGGGTTTGATACTGTTGGTCTGAGCGCCTTTGAAAAAGCCCCGACGGTACTCTCTCAGGTGCAGACCTCTAACGGTGGTGACTGGGTTACCACGCGGATGAAAAACCAGTCAAAGAACTCTTTTCAACTGACAATGCAAGAAGAAGAGAAACTCAACCATGGCGGTCATGCCCACGAGACTATTGGTTGGTTAGCCATTGATCAGGGGGTGGCGTCGGATGGCGACACCCTGCTGCAAGGGGGGACCACTGGCCGGTCTGTTGATGCCGAGCGCACCTCGGTCAAGTTTGAGACCGCTTTTGAAAGTGCTCCATCGCTAATTGCTAAGCTGGGGTCCTTCTATGGAGCTGATACCGCGACTTTGCGACTGGATGACATTGGTCGTACCAGCTTTGGGGCCAGGGTACACGAAGAGCAGTCTTTGGATAAGGAACTTGGGCATACCGATGAATCGGTCTCATTTCTGGCCTTGGAAGGCACAGCGGGTGTTTTGACCGGAGTGGGTGTATAGCTCGTCCATGATTTGAACCCATCAGCGCCCCCTTACCCACATGTCGGGTAAAGGGGGGCGGTTTTTGTCGGGCTGAATTTTTGCACCCTAAGGAGGGCAAAATTGTCGTGTACTAAATTACACTAACGTTATCTGTGAGTGTGACAGTTTGCCTGGGCGTCCTCCTGAGGATGGCCAGGGATGAGTTCCTTTTACACTGCTACCATGGTAGGGATAGACTACGTACAGCTCATTGAACAGGGAGTAGATGCCTGGAATCGCTGGCGGGCTGAGCATCCTGATGAATGCCCGAATCTAGAATCTGCCTATCTGTTTGAAAAGTCTCTTCAGGGTATTAACTTTAGTCGGACAAATCTTAGCCGCGCCTGTTTAATTGGCGCAGATCTTACCGAAGCTGACCTGTCTAAAGCTGACCTGAGCGGTGTCTATGCCAACAATGCTAATTTTCATGGTGCTAGCCTGACCGGAGCGGATTTGCAGGATGGTAACTTTATTGAGGCTAATTTAGCCTGGGCCAATTTATTAGATACGGTCACCGATAACGCCAATTTTACCGATGCCTGCTTGCAAGATACCTGTTTGGCGGGCTGGCCCGATGTTCAACCTGTGCCGACGGTCGCGCGCGCGCCACAGGCTCAGCCTGCTGCTGCACCTGTGGGGGCAAAGAGACTCCCCTGGCTGCTGCTGTCGGGGATGGCGGGAGGTGCGATCGCATTAGCTGCAGGCTATGGAGTGCTCCAGTCTCGGGCTCCTAAGTTTGTGACCCCCGACGGTACGGTGACGATTCAGCTGGTATGTAATGAACCAGACGTGATGCCGGTAGTGCAAGACCCTGACCATGTCTATCCAAACGGCACCGAGTTTTATGGGGCATTTGAGGACGGTCAGCCAGCCAGCGGTCGTGGCACCATGGTGTACGCTAACGGCAATCGCTACGACGGTAACTACCGCAACGGCCAGCGGAACGGCTGTGGCACCTTTGCCTTTGCCAACGGTCGTCGCTACGTGGGTGAGTTTAAGGATGATTTATTTAGCGGTCGCGGTATGTGGGAATTTGCGAACGGCGATCGCTACATCGGTGATTTTGAATTTAACCGATGCAATGGTGAAGGTGTTTTCCTGTTTGCTGACGGTACGTCGGTGTCAGGGATATGGCAGCAAGGACGCTTGGTAGATGATGAACTAACGTGCGATCGCGCACCCTAGTCTACACATGTTTAAAGTTATCCATCCAGGAGCAATCGCTATGGCTGTCTTGTTTAACCGATTTCCTCAGGGGCGCTTACTCGCCGCTACCCTCTCGGCAGTGGGACTAACCCTGGGAGCGGTCCCCCTCAGCTACGCTCAGGATGTGCCCACACCCACACCCCCTGCCGACGGTGGCACATTTGATGGCGCGCCTGACCCTACTCCCGATCCTGATGTATCACCGGAACCGGCAGATGCAGAACCGGTGGAACCGGCAGACGCGGAACCGACCGATGCCACCACTACAGACCAGCCCTCAGAACCGACGAACGGACTAACCGATGAGGCTCCCAGCGATCCGGCTAGCGACGAACCGGTCGGTGACGAACCGACCAGCGACGATTTGTCTGAAGAGGCTGACCCCACACCCACTGACCCGGTGACCCCTGAAGAGGACCCCGCGCCCGCTGAAGATACGGCAGAAGAAGACTCTTCAGAAGACGCCACGTCGGATGAAGCACCGCCCACCAATAGCCCCAGAGGTCTCTGGTAAAAGCGGCTATGGCAAGACGGTGACCAGCGTACCAGGCGCTACCAGGTCATAAAGCTCACGGATGTGCTCGTTATGCATACGGACGCATCCGTGGGACGCTGCCTGACCAATGGAGGTTTGATTAGGAGTGCCATGAAACCCAATTTCATTATGTCCGTCGGTCCAGAACGCGATCCAGCGCTCCCCCAGCGGATTGTCTGGCCCCGGAGGCATCACCGCGCCAGTAAACGGATTTGTCCAGCCTGGATTCTCTAGCATGTAGCTCACCTCAAACGTGCCTGTGGGGGTCTCCCAGCCAGACTTACCCACCGCGACCGGATAGGCTTTTTCTATGGTTTCGCCACGATAGACATAGAGCTGACGCTCTGAAAGATATAGCACTAGCTCTACTGGCTGCTGTGACGGTGGCCACTTGTTAAGTTCTGCTGCCGGGAGCTTTTGGGAGGCGGGCTGTGATTCAGCTGGTGGAGGGAACCCAGACGGATCCTCAACCAGCTGAGCCATTCCTGGCAAAGCCAGCAGACTGCCCAAAAGAGCCGGTGCTATTCCCAAAATTAAGCTGCGGATGATATGAGTCACCTAGAGCCTCCAGCACTGTTTTGATGGTGACAAACTTTGTGGCTTATAGACAAGGGAGTAGACGGATTGCTAACTCAAACAGAGTGTGATGACCTTATCCGCCCGCTCCCGAGGTTAGGTGCGGCTCGCGCTAACCCGTTTGTAGTTGATGGCGGCACCCAGCAAATAGCCTGCGGTACACAGCATCAGACCGTATACATTGACGCCCAAATCAACAGCGTATTTACCGGCCCCAATCAGCACCCAGTCTGGAAAAATTTGAGTACTCAGGGCGCTTTCTAGCACGCGGCAAATGCCAAATACCAGTCCGGGCCAAAAGGCTAGATGAAAGCTCAAACGTCCGGCGCTAGGGATAAAGGACAATAAAAATATTGGAGCGAGACCCATCACCATGGTGCCGCTGATGGTGGTTGCTAAAATAATGGCCGGCCCAATCTGGTCGCCCAGGTAGATGCTCAGTAGGGGAAAGTTGCCCAGAACTGCGATCGCAATAATCCACCAGCGACCGATCAATGCCTGGTTCTCAGTGGGGTTGTCCCGGCGGTCAGACCAGTCGCGCGCCCCCAGCTTGGCTACGCTAGAGAATGTGGAGTCCAACGTAGACCCGGCGCTGGTGAGCATAATGGCATTAAACACCAGCAGCATCGGCAGGCTAAACAGTGCCGGTACCGCCAGCACGGGCGATCCTTCTACACCAAAGGCCCGAGCATACAGACCCACAAAGCTAAAGAGAAAGATAAACCCACCGCTAATAATGCCTGCTAGGACAAATCCCTTGATCATGACTTTAGGCGAAGTGATAAAGGCGCGGTCGGGCATCACCGGGTCGTGAAAGGGATAGCTAAAGATCTGTACAAAGGCCAGCCCGCAAAAAGTCAGCCCCGCCATCGTCGTATCTTGATCCACCACCGGCAGCCCCTGACTCACCAGCCCCGGCCCCCGGAGCACCAAAATAACCACCAGTAGAACCGCTGCCAGCAGCATCCGAGCCTCGTCGGCCAAAAGACTGCTGCGCAGACCACCTAAAAGACTGTAATAGACGGTAAAGACCGTTACCAGCAGCGCTGCAAACCAATAGCCACCGCTGCCTTCAGCGCCAAAATAAAGAGAAAAGACTTTAGTATTTGACCACACCTCGTTAATCAGCCGGATGGCAATTGCCAGCAGAAACAGCCGCGAGCAAACAATGCCATATTTACTCACCAGGAATTCAGAAATCGACCGCTGCCCACCCCGAGTACGGATCAAATAGAGGGCCACGGCTGCCGTGATAAAGCTGAGATAATAGATAGCGTAGCCAATGCCTCCGGTGATACCAAAGGCATTACTTAAACTCGCCGCATTATCAATCGATTTGGCAAAAATCCATGAGATAGCGGCACTAGAGACCAGCAGCCACAGCCCCGGATCGTTTCCCTGACGAGAATTTCCCTGGAAGAATTCAGAAGCTGAGACTTTTCCAGGTGTTGTTGTTTGAACAATACGATAAATAAACAGACCATACCCGGCGAGTAAAGCCCAGGTGAGTGCTACGGTGAACATATAGATATTGTTGTTAGTTGTTGATTGATTAAACGACGTCCAGGGGGCAATCTTCAGTTTGCTCTAGGGTAAAAACCATTGCTCTAGTGTGGACACGGTTTAGACCACTGGAGAATTAAGCCGCTACTCGAGTTCTGACAGCCTTTTCAGCAGCTGGTAAGATTTCAGCACAGGTGGTCCATATGCCCTGTTCTAAGGAGTCAATAAACTCTTGGGGAAGTCCTTCTGAGCGCATTGCCAGGATGACTGCGCTCATGTCATAGGTTAAGGGTACTAGTTCAGGTATCGGTACTGTTGCCGTGTCAGGAAAGTGCAAACAGCCATAGTAGACATGGGGTTGACCTTCATGGGCAGGGCGACCTAAAACTCCCACGTTGAACCAAAATCCATGGGGGTTTGTTAGCTGGCGAATCCAAGGGAGTCCAGTATGGGTGGCGCAGATACCTGTGACCTGGTGACGGGTCAAAAAGTCTTGGATCTGAGCATTGTCAGTTTCTGTATTCCAGACAAATTCGTTCACTACATCTGGACTACCGTGACACATTAAAATACGGCAGCCGCGCCATTCTAAAACAATCAGCTCCGGCAGCTCTCGCAACCATTGCCGATGGGTTTCAGCGGTATGGGCATAGGTGTAGTCGTAGCTCAGCTGAGCAAATTTGCGATCGCGCGGATCAGAATAGCCACAGCCACAGTCACGCAACCCGTGCCCAACGGCATGGTCGTAGTTGCCCTGCAGGCAAAGCACTGCCGATGCCCGTAGCAGCT
This sequence comes from Leptolyngbyaceae cyanobacterium, assembly GCA_050043465.1. Taxonomy (GTDB): domain Bacteria; phylum Cyanobacteriota; class Cyanobacteriia; order Phormidesmidales; family Phormidesmidaceae; genus Leptothoe. The sequence continues at coordinate 12,410 of JBHJIL010000077.1, read as the reverse complement.
CCAAGGTACGATTAGGCTGCGGACCAAAGCCACCTAGATCGCCTAAGCAAAAGCGATAGGGCATGGCAGCAGTGGCTGTTAAAAAGGCATTAACGGCCGCAAAGTTGCTATAGGGACCCCCACAGATGGCAATGCGATCGCAATCATCAGGAACTTGAACATGTTTAACAGATGCAACCATCGGCACGAACGCTGGGAATAAGAAGGCCAGTAGGACTCGATTTAATCACACATTGCCTTAACAAAAGCTGAGTTTTTAATTAGAAATACGGTACGCAGATATCCCCAATCTTTTTTGAGAGCAGCAGCCATCAGAAAAACTGAGCGTTGCCGATCCTCGGAATAATTTTATCTACAAGCGGCTAGTACGTGGATTAGTTCAATCTTTTGCTAGGTGCCAGTCATTTAACTGCTTATGTCTGACCCGCGTAACCCCAATCCTAGAGGCTCTGAATCTAGTCTTCCCCAGGATTCGGGATGCAACATTGTCAGCCACAATAGAGACGCTGGCCGACGCCAATGTAGCGGTAGCTAAAGACTCTCTTTTAGCAGAAGGTTCGGATACAAATAAAACACCCAGGCTGTGCTCATAGACAATGCCTGGGTGTTAATCCTCTAAAAGGAACCTGCGCTCCTGCACCACTCTAATGGGGCAACAACAGAATTCTGGCCTTGAAGCCCGACAACACACTATGTCAGCTCAATACCAATGCTTTGACCCATCGTTTTAGTATCGAATCTGCAGAGTTACCCTCGCATTGACCGCTTGTTCTCCTCCTTCTACAGGCGTGCTGGCATCTGCGACTGCCGACTCCAGCCGAGTCTGGGCCGCATAGGGAATCGGTGTGGGCGGTATCGCATTGTTGACCTGGATACCCACAATCTCTTGGGCACTGAGATTAAGGCTTTGCAGTACCGCATCGGCCTGGGCTTGGGCATCCGCTGTAGCTTCTTGTAGAGCCACATTGCGGGCGCTGTCTATGGCATTGTCTGCGGCAACAAAGCTAACGCTGTTGATCTGGTTGGCTCCGGCTGCGATCGCATCATCCAACAAGGTCCCCACCGCATCTGTTGGCATCTGAAAACTCACCGTATTCGAGCCGTTATAGCCTGTAATACGAGGCTGATTGCCGTTGTAATCATACTGTGGATTAAGCCGAATACCTGCTGTTTGTAGCTGCTCAACGTTGCGCGATTTTAATAACTCGACGACCGCTGAGGACCGCTGGGCAATCTCTTGTTGAACAGTTTCTGCATTGTCTCCCTGGGCGCTGACGCCGAGCTGTACACGCGCGAGCGTAGCCGGAATTCGTTCGCTACCCTCACCCGTAACCGTCAACACCCGTGCCAACGACTCCTGCGCTCTGACTGGGGCAATTGTAGCGACATTGATTAGCCCCACAGCAAGCGCGGTCAGTCCGAGTACGATACCGGCCGATGGCAAAAACCACTGTCGGGCAGTAGTCATTTGTTGCATAGTTCCTCCTCCGATTGAGTGTGATAGAGACACCCCTTTAAGGTGGCATGAGATGAGCGGGCTGATACCCTTGTTACTATTTTCGAAACAAGTTGAATCGCTGAAACTACTGCTGTGATTAAAGCACAGAAGCATTAATTTTGGGATGGCTTATTTTTGGCTTAAACCTTCTTTCGATTTCGTAAGACTCTGACCCGTATATTGGAAAGCTAATCGAGTTTGGAAAGGCAATACTAATCAATCTGCTCCGCGTTCTCTCAAGCTTCATTCAACCTGACTTCTATAGCCTTGAGCAATCAATGCCTGGTTTACAGCTCCAAGGATCGCCAGTTCTTTCTCTGTCTGGTCAATCCGTCGTTCTAGCTCGGTGAAGCTGACGTAGACGAACTTGAGTCGTAGGCATAGTCAATCACGTTTTCTTTTCAGCGACAGTAGTAAGAATGGCCCCACAAGGATAAGCACGAATAAAGATTCACCTATATCAATAGAGAAGCCATCGAAAAGTCTGGCTTGATGAGACATAGGGTCGACGAGCGTTTCTGCGTTTGGTTCTGGTGATGCCTCTATCACATCACTGTTGGTTGCTTCAGTAGCTGTGTTCTGGTCAACTACTTTTTGAGAGGGTTCTTCAGCATTTTTTGAATGGTCGTGGTTGGCGTGTGCTAGAGCAGGCTGAATGAACACTTGGGCTATCACAGAAGTTTTTACCAGTAAAAGATACTGAAATATAAAGCGAGCTTTTGGGATCTTTTTCATAAAATCCGGTTCTCCAAAAAGAATTGATGCTCTTGTAAACTTATGAATGCTCAGCAAACGTAGCTACGGTACTATTTTCCTGAAACGAGAAAACGGTATAGGGTTCAACATAATTTCCTGACTCCATACCAGTTGAACCAATGGGCATCCCAGGTACAGCAAGTCCAGCAATGTCAGGCTTTTCTTTCAGCAACCGTTGGACATCTTCCGATGGGATATGGCCTTCTAGCACGTAGCCGTCAACCACAGTGGTATGACAGGAGCGTAAGTTCGCTGGAACAGCATATTGCTGCTTAATCTTTGGCATCTCCTCAGTGATTTCATCCTTCACTTGGAATCCTGACGCTTCCATATGATCAATCCAGAGGCTGCAGCAATCACAGGTAGGACTACGGAAAACGGTAATTTCGCTAGCTACAGCATTGCCCATTGGAGACACATCTGGGCCACTAGCCCAACTACAGCCCGCAAACACTACGCTCATAGTTATAAAAGACAGAGTCCAGAGTTTGTACTTGCTAAGTTTATGCATTCCGATGCTTCCAAATTTGAGATTGCTACTCGGATTTATGGGTACTGTTTAGCTAAGTTGACAGACGAATATGAAATGGAGATGAAATTAGTTAGTGAGAGCAGCTCTATCAACGTTACGATCAGTGGTGTTTTAAGGTAGTCATTTCATCCTGATTTCATAGTTTGGCGTTATGGTTATGCCTTAAAGTCATTTACTCGCAAGATACAGGGTACCCCATGCGGATTTTGCTCGTTGAAGATGAACCGGATCTGGGTAAAGCCATTAAGCGAACCCTCGCACAGGAGGCTTACGTGGTGGACTGGGTACAGTCAGGAAACGATGCGATCATGTATTTAGAGCACGATATTTCCCTCTACACATTGGGCGTTTTTGACTGGATGGTACCAGGGCATTCTGGAATTGAGCTGTGCGCCTGGTTACGGAAGCACTGCCATGCGTTACCGGTATTGATGCTCACCGCAAAGGATCAGGTTGCAGATCGGATTGCGGGTTTAGATGCAGGAGCTGATGACTACTTGGTCAAGCCATTTAGTATGGCAGAGTTATTAGCGCGGCTGAGGGCACTGAGGCGTAGACCGTCAGCGTTTCAGACAGCTCGGTTACAGCACGGACCACTGCTGCTAGACTGCGATCGCAGACTTGCTTTTCTCTATCCCGGCACACCCACCGAACAACAAATTGAACTCACCCAAAAAGAGTTTCAGTTGTTAAAGTACTTTATGGAACATCCCAATCAAATTCTCACCCGTGACCAGGTGTTAACTCAGCTGTGGGAGATTGGAGCTGAACCCAGCAGTAATGTGGTGGCTGCTCAAATGCGACTATTGCGGCGTAAGCTGGGACCATATGCCCACACGATTGAGACCGTCTATGGTATGGGATATCGGTTTATTCCGCCACAAAGTGAGTAAGCCACAAAATCAGCTATTCCAGCAATCACGCCTCCAACTAGCCGCCTGGTATGCCGGTGTTATGGGGGTGATTTTGACATTGTTGGGATTTGGCATGTATCGAGCTATTGCCCATGCCCACGAAGTGACAATTGACAGAGAAATTAAGTCTGTTGCTGATGCGCTTAAGAATGCCCTCAAGGTTACTCTAGCCGATGAGCAACAACTAAAACAGCTGCCACCTCAACTTCTGCCTGATCTGTGTCTAGGTGATCAGCGTTGCCTGGACCCGATACAACAAACAAGCAGCCCGTATCTGCAAGGTTATTACATTCGCATTATCAGCCCATCGGGAGAACTGTTAGCGACCGCAGGAGCCCGACCTCAAGGCATACCCGTTGCTATCCCAACAAAAACCTTGCAAACGGTGTGGGATAATAATAATCAGCACTATCATCAAGTCGCCGTAGAACTCTTTCCGACTGTTTCTCCTACGATAGGCCCAACGGCGCAAGCGGCGAAGAGCTGGGCTTATTTAGTCGTGGGGCGCTCATTTCAAGACTTTGATGAATACCTGGCGTCAGTCCGCTGGAGGATTTTGCTAGGGTTATTGCTGGCGTTGGCTCTGGTAGCACCAGCCAGCTGGTGGCTGGCAACTCTAGCCATGCGCCCTATCTATCGCTCCTACAGTCAAATTCAACAATTTACAGCGGATGCGGCCCATGAGTTACGCACGCCCCTAGCCGCAATTCGAGCCACGGTAGAGTCTGTCTTACGCTTGCCCCACCTATCAGAAGCCGATGCTCAAGATACGCTAGGCGTCATTCATCGCCAAAACCAGAGGCTTTCTAACCTAGTCAGTAATCTACTATTACTCTCGAAGTTGGATATTCAGTCTTATCCCACTAAGCAGGCACCTTGTAATTTGGTGGATTTGATCCATGATATTGCCGAAGAGATGGCCGCATTTGCCCTACAGAAGAAGATTGTTTTGGATATTGATGTGCAAACCGAATCTGTAGTCACTGTTTTAGGTGATGAAGAAAATCTCTATCGGTTGTTACTCAATCTAGTTAACAATGCCCTCACTTATACTCCAGAAGGTGGACGTGTAACACTCACGATTCAACAACAACAGCAGCAGGCACTGATTTTAGTGATAGATACCGGTGTGGGTATTGCATCGGAAGACCAGGCGAAAATCTTTGACCGATTTTATCGGGTGGATACGGCTAGATCTCGACAGACAGGAAATTCAGGGTTAGGACTTGCGATCTCAACTGCTATCGCCCAAGCCCACAAAGGTACTATTACCGTTGCCAGTCAACCTGGTCAGGGCAGCACATTTAAAGTTTCTCTACCTATTTCATTATGATTTCATAACACTCTTTTACCTTAGGAAATAGATTGGTTAAACCGTGTGTGTTATGGAAGCTCATAGTATTTTGTTGGTCTCTAATAATGACCAAACTAGCCAGCTGGTTCAGATGGAACTCGATCTAGAAGGCTATCGAGTGATGATAGAGAAAGATAGTACTTCAGGATTTATGACCGCTCGTCGCCATGAACCCCAGATACTGATTCTAGATATGGCAGCCCCGGGGCTATCTCCCTTAGAAATATGCACCGCATTAAAACAAACCTCTCCTAATATCACTATTATTCTTCTCACTGACGCTAACAAAGTTAATTTGCTCGACCCTATTGCGGATGATTATCTATTTAAGCCGCTAAGCCTCACTGAATTAATACTGAGGGTAAGGCTTAATTTGAAGCGTCACTCTCCTGAGAAAGCCCGTATGTTGCGGTTCGAAGACCTACGGATTAACTGTGATAGTCGCACCGTGTATCGTGGCAAGCGATTAGTTGAACTGACCGTTAAAGAATACAACTTACTGACTTATTTAATGTGTCATCCACAACAAGTGATCGAGCGTGACCGCTTGCTCGAAGAGGTCTGGGAATACGCATATATTGGCAACAACGATGTGTTGTACGTGTGTATGCGCAGTCTCAGAAACAAATTAGAAGCCAATGGAGAACCACGCCTGATACAAACTGTCCGTGGGATTGGTTATGTGCTCAGGGCTCCCGCGAGTGGGCATGAGGGTTCCAGTGAGGATGAGGATTCAAATTTGCCTGAACTGGTTGGCACCTATCGATAGCATTTCATTCTGATTTCACAATTGGCCGATATAGTCTGAACTGCGCTATCCACGTTGAAGCCGTAGTGCCTATGAATTATCCACCAGAATCCACTGACTCACCCACGCCAGAAGAGTATGAAATTGAGGGTGTTGAGCCGTCAATCCCCTGGTGGCAGCGATCTGGCAAAGTCTTACTAGGGTTAGGGGTTTTTGCCGTTTTGAGTACCGGCATTGTCGGTGCTATCCATATTCTCTCCTCGTCTGCTATGGAAGGCCACGATATGGGCGGCAGTGATATGTCGGGCCATGATATGGGCGGCATGTCCCATGATGAGATGATGCGGGTAGATGGAGCTTTTAACCCCACACCGGTTACCGTAGAGGTGGTAAAGGTGACTCCGCTGGATGTCAGTGTTAATTACACTGGAGCAATTTTGCCTTACACGGAGGTGACTGTTTATCCTCGGGTGGCTGGTCAGCTCTCAAACTACGATATTTATCCTGGTGACTGGGTTGATGCCGGTCAGCTATTAGCTAACCTGGATGCCATTGAGCGGGTCAGTCAGACGAGTGAGGCAGAAGCATCGGCTACAGCACTTCTTGCTGCTGCAGAAGCAAGCCAGTTTGAGCTAGAAGAACAACAACAGGAAATTGTCCAAATCCAGGCGGACCTGGACTACCTCATCCTCGAACGAGATCGCTTCAAGCGTCTGACAGCAGCAGGAGCCACATCTCAATCTCAGTATGATTTGGCGGCATCCCAGGTAGATGCCAAACAAGCCATGTTAGAGGGCGCTGAGGCCAAACTGACACGTCTGCAGTCCAAGGTGGCCAGCGATCAGGCTCAGGTAGAGCGTGCTCGTGCTCAGATCAATACGGCATCTGTATTTGAAGGCTACACCCAAATTACAGCCCCGATTAGCGGCCTTGTGCAATCTCGCATAGCGGATCCAGGCGTTGTTGTACAACCTGGGATGGGGATTTTCAAAATCGGTGACTATCAGCAGGTGAGACTTCAGGCCAATGTGGCTCAACAGGATGCTAACCAAATTCGAGTAGGAACACCGATTTTGGCCAAGATCCAGGGTACGGATACAGGGGTAATTCAAGGAGAAATTACCAGCATTTTTCCACAAGCGGATTTAGAGACCCGAACAGTCACCGTAGAAGCTGTGGTGGATAACCCAGATCGACGATTGCTGTCGGGACAGTTTGTAGATATGGAGATTATCACTCAGCGACGCACCGAGGCACTTTCAGTACCGAAAAAAGCCGTTGTAGATTTTAACAGTGAGGCGGCGCTTTGGGTCGTGAATGGGAATAGTGCCCAGCGACGACGAGTGACAACAGGGATGATGAGTCGCGATCTCATCGAGATTACCGATGGTCTTGAGGCAGGCGATCAGGTGATCACCTCGGGACACAGTCGATTGATCGAAGGAGGGGCAGTGACCATTGTTGATGCCCTGGGTAACCCCACCGATGATTTTGTAAGTACTGCAGGCAGTGCATTAGAACTCTCCCTGGTGAGTCCTGACACGGTAAAAGCTGGAAAAAATGAACTCACCCTTGTCTTAAATAATATAGAGACTGGAGAACGGGTAACCGTGTCTGCCGATGACGTAGCCTTCGACATCACCATGCCCATGAAAAACATGGCACCGATGATGGCCAAAGTGGAGCTGGCGGCCACAAACAACCCCGGAGAATTCAAAGTCATCACCCATTTAGGCATGAAAGGTGAATGGGTTATAGAAGCCACCGTGACCGATGTCGAACAAGCGGGCAAAGCCCGTCTCACTGTACCAGTGAAATAGATTTTGCTACTCACACACTTCTCTCATTTACACATACCCTATTCAAACCAATACAATCATGAAAAAACTGTTATTGAGTCTAATTGCAGTCAGCGCGTTGGTAACTGGCTGTGCAGGGGCATCCACTCCTGACGCCACTACATCAGAGCCACCGGACACTACCGCCACCGCTAACGAAGCGGAAATGGAGGGCATGGACAGCATGGAGGGTATGGACAGCATGGAGGGTATGGAAGCTACCAGCGAAGGTAACGTAGAAATTACCCTGGTGAGTCCTGATGCCGTACCCATGGGAGATGCGGAACTTGTCGTTGCTGTCAGAGATGTGGCCACAGGTGAACCGGTCACGACTGAAAATCTGGAGGTGGAAATTTTCATGCCCATGGAAGGTATAGAAGATATGACCACTGAAGCAGAAATTTCACCGGATGCCGAACCAGGGCAATACAAGGTCACCACTTATCTGGGTATGGAGGGTATGTGGGCCGTTAATACAATAGTCAACGAAGGGGAACAACAGGGTAAAGCCCACTTTATGTTTCAAGCGCAATAACTAGATTCAGCCATTAGAAGAGATGCTTTTCTAATGGCTGAATATCAAGAGAATATTCAGCAAATCAAACACATAGGACTTTTCAAATCCCCTGCTCATTCATGTGTCGCCACTTTCCATGAAAGAATTTCTCACCCGCTGGTCTATCAAAAATCCGGTTGTTGTCACCGCTCTTTACATTACGGTGATTATGCTGTCGTTACTGACGCTGTTTCTCCTGCCAGTGCGGATGATGCCCTATGTGGAAAGCCCGCTGGTGTCGGTGGTATCCATGGCCCCTGGTGCATCTCCAGAGGAAATTGAAACCTATATCACCAAACCCATCGAGCAGCGGCTCAGCGTATTGGACGGGGTGCGATTTATCCGGTCTAGTTCCCAGAAGGATAATTCTATCGTCACTATTCAGTTTGCCTGGGGAGGTAATGTCGATAAGGCTGTACAGTCGGTACAAAACATTATGACGGCAGCTGAAGGCGATCTGTTATTTGACGGCATTAACTTTAGATCTTACTGGGTACTGCCCATTGACCCACTGAATAGACCTGTACTGACGTTGGCGCTCAAGGGTGAGAATTGGGATCCCCTCCAGCTGAGAGAATTTGCTGACAACACGTTAGTGGATCGCCTTACTCAGGTGGAAGATGTGCAGGCTGTGTCCATCTTTGGAGGATATCGTCGTCAACTGCAGATCATTGTAGACCGCGAGAATCTGGCAGCCTATGGTCTGTCTATTGTGCAGGTGCGAGATGCCATTGATGCCAACAATATTAGCCAGAGTGCAGGGACTCTGACCCAGGGAGATAGCGAGATTCTGGTGCGCACCGATGAGCGTGCCCTGGGAGCAGCCGAGGTAATGGATTACCCTGTGTTAGAACAAAATGGTCGAGTGGTGTATGTGCGAGATGTGGCAACAGTTAAAGACACTTATGAAGAACGTCGCAGTGGCTACCGCTATAACGGAGAATCAGCCCTCGCAGTGAATGTGATTCAGCGGCCAGACTCTAGTTCACCCCAGGTGATCGAGCGGGTCAGGATGGAGCTGGAGGCCATTCAAAACGAATATCCTGGCATCGAATTCCAGGAAGCCTATGACAACTCCTACTTAGTTAACCTGATTGTCAGTAGCACGTTCCAGGAGCTATTGGTGAGTGTCATACTGGCTGGATTGATGATTTTGGTCTTTCTCGAAGACTTTCGGTCCACGGCGATTATCATGATCTCCATTCCCACCAGCCTGGCTCTTTCCACCCTGCCGTTTATCCCCATCGGCATGTCCCTCAACTCCTCCACGCTGATTGGCATGATGATGGCCATTGGTAAGCTGGTGGATGATTCAATTATTGTGCTCGACTCCATTGACCAAAAGCTACGGGCAGGTTTAATGCCCGTGCAGGCGGCGATTAAGGGGACTGGAGACGTCTTTTTGGCCAGTGCCGCGGCAAGCTGTGTGATGATTGCGGCCCTGGTGCCCACCATTCTCTCGGGTGGTCTCACGGGGCTCATGTTTGTGGGCATTGTGTGGCCGATGGTGTTTGCATTTGTAGCCTCGTTGCTGGTGTCGATTACGCTGATCCCGCTGGTGGCAGCCTTTACCCTCAAGCCCCACAGCGATAAGCCGAAGCGACGTACCTGGCTACAGGTGCTAACAACACCGGTACGTTTTGGCTTTCACAAGCTGGAACGGAGCTATGCCTGGCTGCTAGACCTGTGTCTGCGAAACCGGGAGATTACCCTGGCCATCGCAGGTGCCTCGGTGGTTCTGGCGGTGATGCTCTACGGTCTTATTCCCCAAGAAATGATGCCCTTGGGGGACTCGGGGCAGTTTGTGGCCACCTTAGAAATGGAAGCAGGCACCTCATTTGCAGCGACTGATGCGGCAGCAGGTCGGTTTGAGCAAATCATTTTGCAACAGCCGGAAGTGGAGAAAGTCTCATCCCAGGTGGGTTTCGAGCTAACGCGGAACAGCACCTACTTTACGGGCTACAGTATGGGCGGGGTGAATACGGCATCGATGACGGTTACCATCACTCCCCTGAATGAACGTCAGCGCGACATTTGGGAGATTATGGACGGCATCGATGCGGAGGCCATGCAGACGATTCCCGGTATTCGTCGCGTTGGGATTAAAGAAATGGGTGTAGATGTGATGGCCACCTCTGCGGCTCCCATTCAGCTGGCAGTATATGGCGATGACTTAGACACACTTCATCGTCTAGCTCAGGGCGTCTTAGACATTGCAGAGGCTAATCCTGACCTTAAGATGCCATTTACGAGTTCGGCGCTTTCTCAGCCCGAGTATCGGCTCAATATTGATCGTCGCCGTGCTCAGGAGCTGGGGCTTACGGTACAAGCGGTGTCTCAGCAGGCGTACTATGCCCTCAATGGCGGTATGACGCGCCGGTATTATAATCGCCCCAACCTTCGACAGAATTCCATTCTGGTGCGGTACGACGAAGATGCTCGCGGTACGATGCAAGATTTGTCAAATACCTATATCACCACCAAAACAGGGCAACAGGTGCCCCTGAGCACGGTGGCGACGCTCGAATCGCGCCAGGGGCCGACATTAATTGAGCGGGTGAATGGGAAGCGAGTGGTGTATGTGAATGGCTACTACCGAAAGAATGCTCCTGCATCTATGGATTTGTCCATGGCGATCGCAATGCAGGCCGGTCAAGAACTTAACTTCCCTCCCGGCTACGGCGTCGACTCTATGGGTGACATGACCGACATGATGATCGAATTTGCTCGGTTGCTCAAGGGGCTATTAGTGTCGCTGGTGCTGCTTTACATCATTTTGGTAATTCAGTTTGGCTCGTTTATTCAGCCCCTGGTGATGATGTTATCCGTGCCACTGCAGCTGGTGGGGGTATTCGGGGCTTTGTTGTTGTTTGACCATACGCTTTCCACCGTATCGATTTTGGGCATCGTGATTCTCTCGGGGATTTCACTGTCGGCGGCGATCCTGTTATTGGAGCTGATTTTAGCGAAGCGGAAGGAAGGGGTGCCGCGTGCGATCGCAATTCGTCAGGCTGGACCTATCCGTCTTAAAGCTATCGTTATGACCACCGTCACCACTCTAATAGTCATTGTCCGATTAGCCTTTTTCCCAGAGACCGGCATGGATGCCTATTCTCCCATTGCTACCGTTATCTTAGGTGGCTTGGTAATGTCTACACTTTTGACCCTAGTGGTAGTTCCAGTAGTCTATTCCTTTGTTGACGATGCAGCATCTTCTGTTAAGCGTTTGAGAAAACATCAGATAAAGAGGCAGCAGCTATCAGAGGTCTAATGACCTTAGAGTAGTTGTTTGAAGTCTCTCACATCTGTCTTTAAGAAACAGAGTTCACTTCGTGATTTAGGAATAGGCAGGTAAATAACTGATTATTTTGAGAGGCTTGGTGATTTGTTTTTTCTACAATGACAAAGACTGTCCAGAGGTCGGGAGAAACCTTCAGAGAGCGGATCGGCATTGAATTATCAGGCTATGTTTTTAGTCTAGGAATCTGGATGATGAACTCTGTCCCCTGACCCGATCTAGAGAAGCACTCAAGTGTACCGTTATGTTTCTCGGTAATAATTTGATAACTGATAGAGAGACCGATTCCAGTTCCTTTTCCAATTGGTTTTGTGGTAAAAAACGGATTGAAAATATGTCGTTGCACTTCCTCAGGAATACCAGGGCCATTATCTGAGATTACAACCTTTATCCATTCATCTATGGCTGAGGTACGAATAACAATTTTGTTAGGGTTCTCCTGAATTTCTTGGTAAGTATGTTGACTATTCAACTCTTCAAATGCATCAATCGCATTAGCCAGAATATTCATGAACACCTGGTTAAGTTGTCCTGCATAACAATCTACTAATGGCAAACTGCCATAGTCCTTGATGACTTGAATAGCAGGATGCTCAGAGCTGTCTTTAAGACGATGTTCTAGAATGAGTAATGTATCCTCGATTCCTTCATGGATATTAATATCTTTACAAGCGGCTTCATCCATTCGAGAAAAATTGCGTAGCGACAGCACAATGTCACGAATGCGCTCTGTGCCAAGTTCCATAGAATCTAAAATCTTGGGTAAATCATCCTGGTAACTACTTAGGCTTAAAAAATAGAGAGTTTTTCCAAGGTCACTGAGATAGTGCAGGTAATGTATTAGCTTAGCCTCTTTAACCTGTCCTTCCTTGAGTCAGCCAAAACGACCCCTCAAACTCAGTGAAGACGATATCCG
>JBHJIL010000076.1:0-14094 GCA_050043465.1 Leptolyngbyaceae cyanobacterium | reverse complement strand
TGTTTGTGTCCATTTGAGAAACTCAATGGCTTCCGATATCATCACGACTGGATGCGTAATTTGTTAATTGCCTCTTCTCTCAATGGACGGAGACCATTGATTAAATCCTCACACACAAACTGAGGTGGAATCAGGATTAATCCAAAATCAGCCACAATGTTTGCAATGATCAGTAACTGGAATTGTCTATTTTTCATAGCCTTAACGCCTGCCCCCACAGCTCATTTGATTTGGACTCATTAGCCCCTCTGACTTGGCAACAAAATCTACCTGACCATTGGTCGCGATTAGTACGTCTGTTGCCTCTACAAAGGAAGCTGTTTCAACAGGCGTTGCAATTGTTGCTAACCCTACCTCTGTCTCTAATGGACGCCAATCTTCCCAGACTGCAAAACTGTTTGAGATATCTGGCGAATTTGGTAAGCCGCTGCGTCCGCTTACCGTGAATGAATTATCTGCTGCCACCAAGCAGCTTGTTGAGACTTGGTCGCTCGAGTCAATCAGTTCGCTCGTTAGTGTGATGCGATCCTGGCGAGGTTCAAGCTCTGCTGTGTTGATTTGGACTAAACCATTCACTCCTGCTTGAGAACTAGCAGTAATATCGTTTTCGGGAGTCTGGAAATCACGAAACTGGAGCCCCAGGAGAGCCTGGGTAGTAATGGCAATATTGCCACCATCCCCTTGTACGGCATTTGACACAATATCGCTGTTGCCTAGCCCTAGGATTACTGGGGCCTCAATGATAATGTTGCCGCCAGTAGCCTCATTAGCGGCGTTAGTTGAAATCAGTGCCCCCCGTAGCATGAGCAGGAGACTATCGGCCATGAGAAAAATATTTCCTTGATTGCCAGCAGCCACTTCTGCTTGTAACCGTCCGCCGTCGGTTAAGCGAATTTGGTCTGCCATGATGGTTAGATCGCTAGCATCTCCCAGGTTAAGGCCACTGACGCTGATCCTCGCTTGATCGCTGACGCGTAGTTCCTGGGCTGTGATATTGATTTTGTTTGCCGAAGCCTCTGTCAGGCTTGAGGCAGCGATTAGGCTGATATTCTCTCCAGTATCAGAAACTCCACTTACTTCAATTTCATTAGCTTGAAGTAAGATATCTCCCGCATCCCCAGTACCGAATGCCGCAGTAACGATCTGGGCTCCAGCCCTAACCCGCAGCAAGTTCTCAACCTTTAAGTCAATAGTTCCGCCAATGCCGCTAGCCTCAGGTTGTGTGTCGGCTAAGATGCTGGAGACAAAATCACCCGATGGTGATGCCCCTGCCAGGTCTATTTCGTTTGCTTGAATGGTAATATCTCCTCCATTTCCCTGCCCAAATGTGCCACTTGCAATGAGACCACCCTCTAAAACCGTCAGCGTGTCAGCTTGTATGTCAATTGCACCAGCATCGCCTTCTGCTGATGTGTCCGCAAAAATGCCAGAGGAAAAATCCCCTGATGGGGTGACTCCTATCAGGTCTATTTGATTTGCTTGAATGGTAGTAGGGCCGCCATTTCCCGGCCCAAAGGTTGTATTACTGATTTGAGTTCCCCCAGTGAGACGAAGAGTCTCGACATCGATGAATAACTCTCCACCTCGACCGATTCCATTGGATAAAACTTGAGCATATAAACCGGTACCATACTCTGCAAAAGAATTGTTATTGTTTTCTACTGTATTGGCAATGATCGTCAAGTTTCCACCGTTACCAGCACCCGAAATACTATTGGAAACAAAGGCCCCGTCGGCTATTTCTAATATCGCTGTTTCAATTAATAGATTACCAACGTTTCCGGTGCTGTCCAATTCTCCTTGATTGAAAAAAGCACTCGGAAAATCTCCGGTTTGACTGCCACGAATTTCGACCGATTCAGAGGCTCGGACGTGAACGTCCAAGCCTTGCTCTGCTCCCAATACATTACTGATAATGGCTGACGCCTCAAGAATAGCAAGGTTACCTGCTTGAAAATGAAGGTTACCACTGCCCTCTCCGCTCACATCATCTGATGCGGCTTGGGTAAACGTGAGATTGCCAAAACTATCGATAGTTGAATAGTCTACTGTAAATCCATTAGTTGCAGGAATTAGAGAAACCGTACCAGTCTGGGCCACACTGCCCAGTTCTATACGACCCTGATTAGCTGTCAGGTTGCCGCCTTCAACTAAAATATCTCTACCGATTAGAGCCAAAGTCTCACCAGAGTCGACTTGTAGTCCTATCGGGCGATTATCTCGAATCGGTGCGACCGTACTAAAGTCGAGTACCAGGTTATGGCCAGCCCCTGCCACTGTAATCGGTCCAGAATTAGGACCCAAGCCTAGCCCTACTGGAGTCGATATTGTTAATAGAGGGACCGGAGAAGCCTCGGTGGCACGAAATTCAATAGCATCGCTAAAGAGAACGCTCTCAGCGGTGCTAGCCACAAGGGACCCACCGATATTTAACGATGCATTTTCGCCAAAGAAGATGCCATTGGGATTGAGTAAAAAGACATTCGCTATGCCATTGACCTGGATTAGACCATCTATATTAGATACTTCAAAGCTAGTAACGCGGCTAAAGATATTTTCAATATCAGTAGCATTGTTAAAAATTGCAGACCCGTTGGTCGGAATAGAAAATTCTGAAAAGCTATGGAAGAGGTTATTGCCAGTGCGATCGCCAGCCTCAATCACAAAGTTTTGGCCATCAGAGGAGGTGACAGTCGTAGAGAGAGTGCCATCTGATGTGATTTGAGCCTGGGTACTCGATGCAGAAGCTCCAAAAATCGCAATAAGCAGACAAACGACACTAAGTAGCTGCCTCTTTAAAACGTATTGTGGCCTTAAGACATCACAAAACATAGACATCGCTGATTTAGGGAATGGGTCTATTTATAGCCACTGCTTTTGACAATCTCTTATCGCTAAAATCAGCTTAAAGGCCAGCGGTATGATTTAGACCCCTCTAAAGAATAGCTTAGTCAAATTTGTGAGGTAAGCTTTGCCCGAGAAAAACTTCTAACCATATTTTCAACGTACGGCGCAGCCAGTTCCTTTTGAGCAGGTTCTAATCGGCTAAGGATCTCACCCGCTAGCAGCAAAGTGCCTTCTACTGTCATGTCCCAGGGGATATTTAGGGTACCGAAAACGATAAGACAAATAGCAATGAGTTCTTGTTCGATAAAAGCTGTGTTTTCTTCAAGCAAGCATAACCAAAGATATATTTGAAACATATCAAAATCACGTATCGATGAATGCCTGACAACTGCATTATTGAAATCACCTCTACGGCTGCTATATTTCGGAAACAGCTCAGACCAGCCCTTGTAAACCGCTGTTGAAATATCTGTTACCAGCGACAGCATATTTTCTACAAGTTTAAAAGTTGGGGAAGCTGGGTGATGGCTGGCTGCGGCGGCACAAACACGTTGCCATGGTAAAGCCACCTGCTCTTCGAGAAATCTAAAGTAGCAGCTGATAAAAACTTGCTCTTCGGGTGCTAGCTGTTCGAGTAGTAGGGTGTTGCTTAAGCCGATTTGGGTTGTCATAAAGCCGACAGACTGCCAGCTTTTAGCGGCCCTGTGCCGCTCTTTCAGCTCCAATAAAAGAGGGGCTAAATTTATAACAAGTTTGTCTATCTTGGGTATACCCCAAGTTTCTAGGGACACAGCCTCCAAAGGTTGCTCTGGTGTAGCTCGAGATGAAAGTATGACTACTGTTGAATCTTGATAATTTTCTATTAGTTTTAGATAGATCTGACTAGTGAATTTAGCTAGATTAGCGCTCTCTTTAAAGGATGAAGCATCCTGATAACAATAGAGTTCCCTTGCTCTTACTGCCGCAAGGTTACATTGGGTTTGAATCAGGTGTTTGCCTAATTTATCGGCTGTGGCTATACGTCCCTGTTGTGAAGCTGCAGTATGTAGCTTGTTGCGAATAGTATCATCGCTGCCTGCCGCTAGCGTAGATAAGTTGGGGAAATAACGAGCAGCCCAGGTTTGTGTAAGTCGCTCAGAAGCTGTAGCGTGAGATGATTTATGATTCATCAGCATATTAACGTATCAAATTAAAATATTTTTTGGTATTGCTGAGCCTAAGATGATGTTGACTATCAGGGGCTAGCGGCAGCTCGGCTTGTTTTCTAAGTCCGCGATCGCATCTTTTTTCCAACTATCTCTCTATATTTTTGTCTATACTTTAACCAGGCCAGAGCATTGGCTGTAAATGGCACTGCCCAAGAGTATAGCAAGCTTGGTTAAGAGAATAATAATAAAGACATGAGATTATTCTTATCTAAGAATATCTCATTAAAATTATTTAATATATGGGAGTAAGACAGTAGCCAGGTCTGAAACTCTGTTCTTATTTATTTTTATAACTTAAATCTAGAAAGCGCTGCCTGATGTGCTCTCAAGAAAGCAAGGCCGATTTAAGGTGATTTCGAAGATAGCTCCCTGTGGTTGATTACTTTTAACACAGATTTCGCCTTGATGGGCGTTGACAATCATTTTGCATAGCGCCAGACCTAACCCAATTTGAGGAACATCAGGTATCAGGCTACCTATCTCGTACTTTTCAAAAATCTTTTGCTGCAGCTCATCAGGGACACCGGGACCGAAATCAATCACCTGTATTTTGAGCGCACCTAATTGAGTCATATCCACATCTATAATAATATCGCTGTTGTCTGGAGAAAACTTAATAGCATTAGATAAAAGATTATCTAATGCGCGATACATTAATGTTTCGTCCATTAGTACGCTGTCAGCTAAGGACCTTGAAAATTGACTGGTGAGTGACTGCTTTTTTTGCGCTGCGATCGCATCAAAATTCTCAAGCAAAGACCCTACAAGCTGACGAATATTCACCTCTGTTTGATTGAGTCGAATCTTACCAGATTCCAGCAGCGCAATTTTTAGTAAATCATCGATTAAAAGCTGTACTCCCTGAGCCGACTTATAAATTCTCTCCAGTCTTTCCTGAATAATTGAATCTACATCCATTTCAAGAAACTCTACGCCTAGAAGTACATCCGTCAGACGATTGCGCAGGTCGTGTACAAGCATATGCACCATGTCTTCTCGAAACTTAAGCAAGGTCTGTAGATCGTCGTGCTGGTGCTTGATCCGCAGCATTGAGCTTACCCTAGCCTGCAGTTCTAGACCATTAAGTGGTTTACTAATAAAATCGTCAGCCCCCGCATGAAGACAGTGGGCAAGGTCTTCTTTCCTCGTCAGCGCTGTTACCATCGTAATGGGAATAGACTGCCACCTAGGAATTGCCCGAATCTGCTTACATAGCTCAATTCCGTTAATGCCCGGCATCATCACATCTAAAAGAATCAGATCTGGCTGAATAACATCTAAAGAAGCAATGACCTTCTGCCCATCATCGATATAGTGAAGCTGATACCCCTGATTGCTAAGCAAAACTGATATCACATCAAAATTGTCAGACTGGTCATCAACAATAAGAATAATAGGAGTGTTCATAGGATAGCCTCCTAAATAATGGTGCTACTGAGTCTTATAATTCTATCCGTAATTTATTGGCTAGTAGAGAATTACCCACAGAAGTTTATCCATTAAACCAGCAACGGCAAAAGTTCTTATAAAAGCTGCTGTATAGTATCAGTTAGTTGTTTCATCTCAAATGGTTTGGTGAGGGAGCGATGATTTTCTAGGGAGTAATATTGACTTAGGACTTGTTCCATCTCTGGGGCTACTAAGGACACAATAGGGACATTGATCAAGCCTGATTCATAACGAATCTGTTGAATCACATCTAAGATATCTGTTTCGTGTAGATGACTATCGAGCACGATCAGCTCAGGTAAGGTACTCTGAGCTAGATCGATAATCTCCTGAGCGCTTGCTACTATTTGTACGCAATATCCTTTAGCCCTCAGATAGCTCATCATCGTGATACTGTTGGCGTCTTTATCATCAACTAACAAAATCAAAAAAGCTCCCATGGAGGCAGACTGATTGCCTTCAAAGTTTGATCGTATCTGCAGAGACATAGTCGGAGAAAAGGGAGCAGCCAAAGTACAGGGTAGATCGATGGTAAAACAACTGCCATGACCCAGATTGCTCGTGACTCCCACCGTCCCACCATGGAGATCAACAATGCGTTTTACCAGGGCTAGCCCTAACCCTGTACCAGAATATTTACGATTTAAGTCACTATCAATTTGGATGAACGGTTCAAACAATTTGCTGATATTTTCAGGGGCGATACCAATACCCGTATCGCCAATAGCAATTCGTACAAATGTTGTGGCATCCTCTCTATTTGTTGAAGCAGTCAGATCGGCTTGATTGTCTGCCTTTGAAGAAGTCTCTACCTGTAGTGATTCTCTTGACTCATGCTGTTTCTTTTCTTTATCGGCAGTGGACATACTTGTAGATGAATACGTTTGAAGACTTACCTCTAAACGTATGTGTCCTCCCCTGGGGGTAAATTTTACGGCATTACTCAGTAAATTAATTAACACCTGGCGTATGCGTCGCCTATCCGCCGGTACATTAGGTAAATGGGTCGGTAAGTTAGTCTCAACTTGAATAGATTTTTGCTCAGTCTGTTGCATAATAAAAGCAAGACTTTCTCGACAAATAGGATCTACCGCAGTTGAAGTAATATCTAGCTCCATCTGACCGGACTCAATTTTGGCAACATCCAAAATGTCATTAATCAGTTCCAGCAGATGGTTACCACTACGCTGGATCATTTGTAATGGTTTAATCTGTTGTTGATGAATTTCTCCAAATATGTGCGCTTGTAAACTCTCCGCCATACCTAAAATAGCGTTGAGGGGTGTGCGCAGTTCGTGACTCATATTGGCTAAGAACTCATCTTTGAGCTGGGTGGCGCGCAAAAGTTCTTCATTGGTCAGCCGCAGCTGCATTTCTGCTTGTTTGCGCTTAGTAATATCTCGCACAATTTTTGAGGCACCTACAATTTTTCCTTTGTCATTCCTTAATGGAGAAATAGTCGCTGAAACCTCTATAGGCACACCGCTCTTATGAAGATTGATGGTTTCAAACTGTCGTATCCGTTCTCCTTTCCGGAGCCGCTCAATAATTTGAGGTTCTAGGTCAATACGCTCTGGAGAGAAGAGAATCGAAATTGACTGCCCGACAGCTTCGGCTTCTGTATATCCAAACAGTGCTACAGCAGCAGGATTCCAGCTAGTAATCGTACCGTCTAAGCGTTTCGTGATAATAGCATCATCGGTTGACTCAACGACATCAACCAACAGACGAGCACTTTGCTGACTCTGTTTGTATTGAGTAATGTCTTGGATTAGAGAGAGCGCGGTAAACTGTCCGTCTGCATCAGATAAGATAGAGGTTGAAATATGGATCGTGCGCTGTTGACCATCTTTGCACTGAATTTCAGCTTCTCTAGTAGACAGTGTATCTTTTCCTGTTTTTAACTTTCTTGTATAGCGTTCAGCATATGTTCGCAGATCTTGACCATTGGGAACTAAGCCTGGAATCACCCCTAAATGATTGATTTCGTCGAGGGAATAGCCAGTAATCAAATTCATTTTCCGATTCCAAACCGTGTGATAAATAAACGGAAACTCGTCTATTGGATGACACACACACAGCCCTTCAGCCATGTTTTCAAGGATTTGTTGACGGAATGCATTTTCTCTTTGGAGTTTTATGTCAGCCAGCTTACGCTTAGTAATGTCTCGTACAAAGGCTAATGCATAGGTATCCCCGTCAAATTCTAGATGGTTGGCAGTCAATTCAACAGGAGTTAGCCCTCCTCTTTTAGACTGAACCTGGGATTCAATGGTCATGGAGGGCTGTTGCTGAATCGTTTGCCAGATCTGGCTCCAATCTTCAAGCGAAATGGTGGGATAAATATCCGTGACAGAAAGCGTTAGCAGCTGCTCTTGCAGATAGCCTAGCCTGCTGCAGGCGATGTCATTAACGTAATGAAAACGACCATCAGGACGAATCATAAACACACAGTCGGCGGCCAGATCCATAGCTGACTGTGTGATCAGTAGGGCCTTAGTTCGTTCTGCAACTTTGGCTTCTAATCTTTGATTGAGCTGTTGGAGCTGCTGCTGGGCCTTGGTGCGTTCGGCCTCTAGTCGTTTGCGATCGCTAATATCTTGAACAATAGCCAGACAGTGGGTATCTGGCTCTTTTGGAAAATGAATAAGACATACGGCTGTCTCTGCCCAAAAAACCGTTCCATCCTTGCAGAGATATCGTTTCTCTATCCTAAAGCTCTCTATCTGACCTAAAAAAAGCTGATGTATTTTCTGAACAGACTGGGCCGCATCGTCAGGATGACTAATGTCATGGATCGTCATCTCCAATAATTCAGCCTGACTGTAGCCCGTCATCTTACAGAAATAGGGATTCACTGATGTTAACCGCCCCGTTTTCATGTCGGATTCGACAAACCCTACAACCGCTTGCTCAAAAGCAGCTTTGGTTCGTGCTTCGCTCCGTACGCTCGCTCTAATCTCAGTTGAAAAACCCTTACAATAGCTAGGATATCCTGGACAAATACCATCTGCAGCATTGTCAAATAGCTCTCTGTACTTGTCCTCCGTTTTTTGTAAATTTGATACATCTTGCTTATGCTTTGAGCGCTCTCTAGCATTCTGAAGCTCATTCAGTAGAATTTCGGGTAAACGTGCCAGGTCATCTCTTAGCAAATAATCATGGGCACCTGCTTTGATCATCTCTACAGCTAGGCGTTCACCCACAGTGTCTGAAATCACCAAAAACGGAATATCGAGCTGACTTTGATGAACAACAGATAGACCAGCCAAAGCATCAAAGCCCGGTAAATTGTACTCTGTGATGATCGCATCCCAGCAGTTATCAGCCAGGGCAGTACGCAGTGCTTCAGCCGTTTTTAACCATTGCCAAACAGGAGCAAGCCCGCCATTATTTAAAGCTTGTAACCATGGCAGCAGGCTACTTTCTGACGCTACGATAAATAGAACATTTATGCGTTCACGCATGGTCACAACGCTCCAGGCCGTTTAATACTGTTCTATTGGATATAAAATAATAAGATTATTGATTTTTATGAATAACTCATGAAATAGGCAGGCGATATCCGATGCCCCGGACGGTTTCAAGCAGATTGCTGCATAGCGTTTTACGCAGAGAGCATACATACACATCTACAATATTCGAGCCAGGAGCATAGTCGTATCCCCATACCCGATCCAGTAGCTGTTCACGAGTGATCACCTGTCCAGGAGAGCTCATAAAAGTTTCTGTCATTGCAAATTCACGGGTTGACAGCTCAACGGTTCGATCCCCAACCTGTACAGTACGCGTACGCAGATTAAGTACAACCCCCTGATGACATAATATCCACTCCTGCTCAGGATTGACGGGCATCGCCGTCCGTAACCTCACACGGATACGAGCTAATAGTTCCTCAAAGCGAAATGGTTTAGTAATATAGTCATCTGCCCCTAGATCAAATCCGGTCAGTTTGTCGGTCATCGTATTACGAGCGGTCAAAATCACGATTGGCAGCTGACAGCCTTGACCTCGTAATTCTTGAAGTACCGACAGGCCTTCCTTGCCAGGCAGTCCCAAATCGAGAATGAGCAGATCGAAGCTACCCCCTAAGGCATCGGTAAGGGCTTCAGGACCTGTCGTTGCAAGCTTAGTTGCAAATCCATTTTTTTGAAGTCCCTGCTCCACAAAAAAAGCGATGCGAGCTTCATCTTCAGCAATTAAAATCCGTCTCATTAGCAATTTTCTCAACAAGCAGGCTTTATTAGCAGCTGATATATGGCTAGTTTTAGCTAAAAAGTCCATTTTTCATTAAAACTGTCCTTTTTAGGTTAGCAACTCTCCAAGAGTAACTGGTACACCCCCATAGCAAATTAAGCCATCACCCTTACTAATTTAGAGACGAACCAGGCTGTAGACTACGTGACTAATCAGCATCTAGCAGATAGAATCATACCGAGAATTGACAACGCCAAATATAAGAAATTTCTCATAGAAATAAAGCCTATGAGCACAGTCTAATGTCGTACTCATATAGATTTTAATAACATCAGATATAAGAGTAATAGCAGCCTTTTTAGGTGACCTCAACTAGCTCTCAGCTCCCGACACTCCTGTTCCCCATTCTAAAGAAACTAGATTCCAAACCTATATTCTTCGAACAGGAAATTCCTCAGACGCTAAATAGTTTGTTCATATCAGTATCTGCCTTACGTCAGGTATATTTTCAGTTGTGTTCTAACAAGTATTTACCATGTATCCTCTTATTGGACTTGTCCTAGAAACCTTTCCAAAATCATCAGAGGCATTTATTCTTGATGAAATTTTAGAGCTAGAAAGACAAGGGCTTGACCTACATATCTTCTCCTTAAGACAGCCATTAGAGCAGGATACTCTCGTCGCTCATCAAGTCAAAGCTCCAATTACTTATGTGCCATCACTATTGCCTAAATTTGATCGAGAGCAAGAAAAGCAGTTAATAAATGCTCAGGTCGAATTGTTTGAGCAAGACAGCGCGGTCTATTTGAAGACTCTAAAGCTTTATCTAAACCGTCATGAAGATCAAAAGTTTAATGAGTTTTTGCAGGGGGGATATTTGGCTTGGAAACTTCAGAGTTTAGGTATTACTCACCTTCATGCTCACTTTGCTGGTTTACCAGCTGCTACAGCAGAAATTGCGCAAGCATTCTCAGGGGCGTCCTACAGTATGCCGGTCCATACCCACGATATTCAGCTTAACGATCAGACCGCTCTTGACCGTCGGATTACAAAGGCCGAATTTGTTGTTACCGACAGTGAACACAGCCGTAAGCATCTAAAACAAGTATCTACATCTGATACGCCTATCCATATGGCATATCATGGCGTAGATATTGACTGCTTTCGTCCCTGTCCTAGAACACAGCAGTTAGACGTTCCTTTAATTCTGAGCACTGGTCATTTATGTGAGAGTTCAGGATTTTCCTATCTGCTTGAAGCTTGCTATTTACTTCAAAAAAAAGGGATTGCTTTTAACTGTAAGATCATCGGCGATGGCCCCTCTAAAGAGTCTCTTCTACAGCAGATACACGATATTGAGCTGGGCGAGCATGTTGTCTTAATGGGTAATCTTTCGCAGAAACAGCTGATTGACTATTATCAGCAGGCTACTTTATTTGTGCTGCCTTATTTAGTAAATGATAATGGCGAGCGGGACGGTATTCCTAATGCGTTACTAGAAGCCATGGCTATGGAGCTACCGGTTGTGACAACTGATATTTTAGGCATTTCTGAATTAATGCAGCCTCAGTACAACGGCATGCTGGTAGCTGAAAAAGATTCCCTAGCGCTGGCTGAAGCATTAGAAACCTTATTCATGCAACCAGAGCTAGGTAGAACTCTTGGCAAAAATAGCCGGGTAATTGTTTCAGATAAGTTTGGCCTTATCAGTAATATGAGTCTGATCAAAGATAGTCTCTTGAGAGCGACAGAACAGCCTATGAGGTTGGATTCTTATGTATCGAAACGAGTCCGAATAACAGCGTCTTAACGCGGTAGTTCTAGAAAAGACTGTAACGCTGTCCGAACCGCTGGTGGCTGATACTGTCAAGAGCACACAGTAAAGCGTCCTCCTACACTTGTACGTAGGAGGACGCTTATGGTTTCTTATATTTTTGAGCGATCCGATGACAGTTCAGATAGGTTGCATGTCTAATTTAGCAACGGCATTTTTTCAAACTAGGATGCTTTATCCTGAATACTTGGATAGCGCTCGGCAAAGTAGCTACCAAGAAATGTGCTAACAAAGGTTAGTACAATCGGGCCAAGAATAGTACCTAGAATACCGTGAACGCTAAAGCCGGGTACAAACGCAGATGCTGCCCAGAAGCAGATGCCATTTACCACAAATGAGAACAGGCCAAATGTGATAAACGTCAGAGGCAGCGATAGCAGGCTGATGACTGGACGAATAAATGTATTAACAACGGCGATGGATAGGGCTGCAATCAGGGCCGCTGGAAATGTAGCGAGATCGACACCGGGGACAACTAGATCAACAACCAGGAGACTTAAAGCCGTCACTAAACCTGAGACTAAAGAAGTAAGCATGTTTTTTATCCTATTCCTCAATTACGTATCTTTTACGAAAATAGTGCCAGATTTATGGTGAAACTACCTCTCTATTTTGATAGATTTTAGGCTAATGCTGATTTGGAGATGCATCAGTCAGTTGGAGATAGCATGCAGCAGCGTATTGCAGCTGATTAGCACCGGTTATCTATCATTGTGCTGACCGCAAAATCATTCTATAGAAAGATGCTGTTTTGACTAAAAACCGAGATGGTTAGGGCACACGTTAATACTGCTATAAAATAATGAAACTTCTGCGATTTACCCTTGGTATCTTTCTTCCCCCCGTTGGTGTCTTTCTGAGCTACGGCATCAGTACAGCCTTGATTATTAATATTTTGCTCACCCTGTTGGGTATTGTTCCAGGAAGCATCCATGCTGTTTGGGCTATTGCTAAACATTACGAAAAAGCAGGCAGCGAAGCGTACTAAACGTTTTTAAAATTCTTGCAGCATTCCTACAAGCGTTTGCCAACAGGCAGACGCTTTATTGTTTGAGAGGGCTGTAGCAGTTTCTAAGGGATAAGAATTTGATAAAGTTTACCCCTAGAGAAATACTCCATGGAACGTCTGTACATCTGGGGTATCGCTTAATTGATTTTGTTTTCTAAGCGGCCATAAAGGAGCTGTTGCGACAATAGTTTAGTACGGCCAAGGTCCGCTGTTCGTCATGGCTTAGATGGGGTCGAGTGTCTGGTGACCAGTTGAGAGCACAGTCTGCTAGCAGCCCCGACTCGTAAGCATCAATTATGGCCGGATGAATATAGTACTTACGACAGGTTGCTGACCGATTGCCCAACTGGCGAGCGGCTGCTTTGATCGCACCAGTAACAGCATTTTCAGATGTTGTTGATGCGAGTGCTTTACAGGCAACTACTGTTCCGCCCCAGGTACGAAAATCTTTAGCCGTGAACGATTCCCCCATGGCAGATTGAAGGTATTCGTTAACATCTCCAGAGTCAATGGTTTGGCGACTACCGTCATCGTCAATGTACTTAAACAAGATGTAGCCCGGTATCTCTTGACAGCGGCTAACAACATTTGCTAGACGACGGTTATGCAGGTCAATTTCTTGATCAACGCCGCTCTTACCTCGAAATTCGAATGTGAGATGGTTGGCTGTGACATCAACATGGCGCTTACGCAGAGTCGTCAGCCCATAGGAGCCGTTCGCCTGGCTGTAGTGGGAGTTACCAATGCGCACCAGCGTGTGATCCAGCAGCTGTACGATAGCGGCGGTCACCGTGTTTCGGTCTAGGGTTAATGGTTTGATGGCAAGCTGCTGCTGTGTGGTTTTTCTGAGGGCTGGCAGCTTTTGGGCAAAGGGAATCAAGCGATCAAACTTAAGCTGGTTACGAAGATTGATCCAATCTGGGTGATAGCGATATTGTTTGCGACCCCGCGCGTCTCGGCCAGTGGCCTGTAGATGACCGTTGGGGTCTGGACAAATCCAAACGTCTTCCCAGTTGGGAGGAATTGCGAGTGATTCAAGCCAGCTGCGCTGCGTACCCGGCTGAACTCTGTTTCCGTCTGAGTCAATATAGGTAAATCCTCGTCCCCAGCGATGGCGCTGAATACCTGGTTCTTCATCGCTGACGTAGCGCAACCCAGCCATCTGTGCTGACCTGGCGGCATCTTGATAAAGGGCGGTAGAGTGCAGCGGCATGCGATCGCAAAAAAACTATCTCTTAATCTATCCCTGATATTTGACTAAAAGGGTCCATCTAAAGGCTTAACTGCGTTAAAATCGGGCGTTGCTGAACCTCGGGATGGCTTTATTTGAAAAATGCTGACACGTGGCATTTCTAACAGATCGGTGCATCCCTTAAATCAGCAACGACTAAAATCGCTGCGCTATCCGCTCGAGAGTGATCTGAATTTTGTGTAAGCGGTCTAAGATCCAATTAATGAAGGAGACCGCTCTACCATGGCTCGCAAGAAAAAAGAACCTAACCGCGTCGATGACCTGCTAGACGAATTGCTCGAGGACTGTAAAAGTCCAG
>JBHJIL010000075.1:0-61595 GCA_050043465.1 Leptolyngbyaceae cyanobacterium | reverse complement strand
CGCGGCGCTCAAACATAAGCCCGACAAACACGAAGCCTGGAACAATCGGGGCATTGCACTGGGTCAGTTAGAGCGCTATGAGGATGCGATCGCAAGCTATGACGAAGCGCTCAAACACAAGCCCGACGACAACGAAGCCTGGAACAACCGGGGCGTTGCACTGGGTCAGTTAGAGCGCTATGAGGATGAGATTGCAAGTTATGACGCGGCGCTCCAACATAAACCCGACGACCACGAAGCCTGGAACAACCGGGGCGTTGCACTGGGGCAGTTAGAGCGCTATGAGGACGCGATCTCTAGTTTTGACAGAGCTCTTGAAATCAAACCTGACAAAGAATCAGCCCATTACAACAAAGCCTGTTACCAAGCTCTCCTAAGCAACCCCGACTCGGCTCTAGAAAGTCTCCAACAAGCCATCAATCTCGACCCAGAAAAATATCGAGAAATAGCCAAAACCGACACCGACTTCGACAGCCTCCGCAACGACCCACGTTTTCAGACCCTCATCGTCAGCCCTGACTAGCTCTTAAGTCAATACCCCACCAACGATGAGTCTTATCCAAATCGAAGGACCTGATGGAGTTCTCATCAGTCTCAAAGAAACCGGACACACAATCCACCAGTAACTGCTCCTGATGGCAGAAGAAATCAGCTAATTCCAAAATTGCATATAGGGTAAAATCATCCCCCGTCTCAAAATCTGTAACCGGCTCTTGATGCGAAATTACCAAGGCTAGAGTGGGCCTGTCCACCTCAGCAGGTCCAACCCATGCAATCCATTCCTCTTTTATTACTCAGTGTCCCTCTTCTGATTAGCTGTACCCTGCAGCCCGAACCTGAGCAGCCCGAACCCAGCGCACCCGTAACCGATACTGCTCAAGACATCCTATCCGATACTATTCAGACCCAGGTCAGTGCGGACCTTGCCAACTATCTTGGTGTCTCCACTGACCAAATCACTATCCAAAACTACAGCCGCCAAACCTGGTCTGACGGTTGTCTCGGTCTGGGTGGCCCTGCCGAAGGCTGCCTCGCGGCCCTGACCGAAGGTTGGCAAATCGAAGCCATTAATACTGAAACCAACGAGACCTACACCTACCGCACTAACCTAAACGGCGACCAAATTCGCCGTGAGCCATAACCCTGTAGAAAACCCTCTCATCATCGGTTTATCATAGAGAAAAGCATCAACTCCTCGACACACCTTATGGATGTAATGGAATTTTTCCAGCACAGCGCTGGGCAATGGCAGTCTCAACGGACGACGCATCACCTGCCGTTTCGTCGGGCCGAGCTAGGCGGCTCAAATATTACGGTGGAAGCGCTCGACAAAGATAATGAAAAAGTTATCGCCATTTGTAATCTCCATGAAATTGACCCGGCGCTGGCGGTAGGCGGTGCCTATGTGGCATGGCATGGTGAAATGGCCTGGGACCGCGATGGCGAAGGCAACCATGAAGGCACCACCGTATTTGCTCTAGTGCCCGATGAGGATAATCCTCGTAAAGGTCGGCTGCTGCGGGAGCGAGGCTATGCAGAAATTGTGCCCGTTGTTGGCCGTTATGAAATGGATGATGAAAACGGTCTGATACTAGAGACCGAGTATGACACCATGAGTTCTGTTGAGCGCTTTTGGTTTGTAACGCCGGATCTGCGGATGCGTAGCAGCATTGTCAAGCGCTTTGGGGGATACAATACAGCGTCGTTCTGCGCAGAAACACGACTGGTGGATGGCAAGCCGGTTGATGTAATGCCGATGGAAGACAGCGCTGCTGTAGAAGCGTTTGATCAATCGTCTGAACTGGCGGCTATGGGCTGGTAGAGAACGTATCTCAATCAGGATCTACGGCGGGGCGCTTGCAAGAGCGCCCCGCTTATTGCTCTAGTCTTCACTCATTCTGGCGTGGCGCGGCAGGGTGTGTGGGTATTCCCGACCTGACGTGTATTCCCTAGCGGGTAGGTGTTCTCTAGGGGCTGGCTTTTTCTCTTTGGCCTCTAAGTTTTCTAACCTACTTTTTAGATCGCGGTTAAGCTGTTTGAGTTCGTCGAGATCCTGACGTAGTTCACCGACGGCCTTATCTGCCCCGATAGCTTTGCGGACTTTACCCATGGCTTCTTCGGCCCGACGTTTGACTCGACCGTCGGGGCTTTGTTCGGCCAGACCTTGCAATACCCGCACGGCTCCGGATACCTGCATTTGACCCAGGGCTATGACAACAGAAACCTGAGTTAGGAAAAACTCTTCGCGGGCGATCGCAGCTAGCCGATCAAGGATGCGATCGCACACCGTCTGACTCTGCCCTAATGAAATCTTCCCCAGCGCCCGAATCGCCGTCAGCCTCAGCGCCTGAGGCGTACCAATCTTGGTGTAGGGTAACAATATATCCAGCGCCTGTTCTGAGGATTTGAACATACTCAAACCACCAATAGCCCCCGAGCGGACGACCTCATTCCACCCCGCGCGATCTTCTAGCACGGCTTCTAATAGTCTGAGCGTCTTTTTCTCTTTGTTCTTACCGTTTTCGAGGGTGCTGGCTCCGACTTTACCGAGTGCCGTCGCTGCGGCTCCTTCTACGTAATAGCTCTCATCGCCTTGCTTAACAACAGATTTAAGTGCCTTGTAGCTCTTGGCTGTTTTCACACCGGCTAATGCAGTCACGACGGCTCGCCGCACCTTAGGATGGTTGTCGTCTAACCCTGTTAACAGTTCCGCAACTGCCTGAGAGAGCTGAATGGTGGCCAGGGCCTCAGCGACTTCAGCCCGAACGGCCCAAAAAGAATCGTTGACTAAAGCTTGGCTGAGCGTTTCTACCGCTTCTAGGGTGCCTTTTTTCGCGATGGCTTTAGCCGCATACAGGCGAGAAATAGGGTCAGAGTCATACTTGAGCTGAGCCTGCAGCTCTTTGAGCGGATATTCTAGCTCAACAGTTTTGAGCGTGTGATTGCCCACATCGAAGCTAATAAAATCAGGCTTTTTCTGGAGCGGGAAGTAGAATGCCTGCTGACGCTCGTGGACTCTTACCGAGACGGTCTGGACGCTAGCGCTGTCGCCATTTACATAGCCAAACCCGACTGGAATCGAAAGATCAAACAGCCCTTCTTGCACCTGGGATTTACCATCGGCCACCTGCTTTTGGGTCACCATCAGCTTAGCCAAATGGCTGTCGCTATCCCAGCTGTAGCTAACAGAATAATCGGGATGCCCACCGCGATAGACGTATTGGTCAAACAGATAGCGCAGATTTTTACCGGTGGCTTTGTCTATAGCCCGCAGCACGTCTATGGTTTCGACGGTGCTGTGGGCATTGTCGCTTAGCAGCGTTTGCAGCGTTTTTGTAAACAAGACATCGCCTAGGGCCTGACGGATCATGTGATAGACGCAGGAGCCTTTTTCGTAAATGTGGCGGTCGTATAGCTCAATGGGTTCACGATAAATGTGTGTAACCAGCGGTCGTCGGTAGCGGCTGGCGTCTTCTGCAAGATAGGCGCGGGCATGATTGAGGTGATAGTACATAGCCTCGTCACGACCGTAGGCATCTTCTATCCACAGCACTTCAGAATAGGTGGCCATACCTTCTTTGACCCAGGCGTGGGACCAGTGGTTGATCACAATTAGGTCGCCAAACCACTGGTGGGCCAGCTCATGGGCCACGAGAGTTTCAGAACTAAGGTTGTCGATGGCGGCCCGCTTATCCAGCAGACAGCGGTCGGTTAGCAGGGTGGTGGTGGTGTTCTCCATGCCGCCAAAGATAAAATCGGCGGGACAGGCCTGGTCGTAATTGGAAAACGGATAGTCGTAGCCAAAAATCTGGCTAAAGCGCTCCATCATCTGGGGCGTCTTGCCCATGGTGAGCTCGATTTGGTCTTTACGTCCCTTGGCCGCGTAGTAGCGCACCGGCCGACCGCGCCACTCGGTTTCAATACAGTCGTATTCACCGATGGCCAGGGTCATGAGATAGCTGGGGTGAACCTTGTCGAGCTGCCAGTGATAAATTTTGGTTTTGCCTTCTTCCTTGGTGGAGATCAGGTCTCCATTGGAGAGGGCAAAGTACTTTTTGGGTACCCGTACTCGAATTTCAGACGTGGCTAGCTGACCGGGATAGTCAAAGCAAGGAAACCAAAAGCGAGAGTCTTCATCTTCACCCTGGGTCCATACCTGGTAGGGCTTGTTGGGGTAATGTTTGTCGGGAGCAATAAAGTAGATACCGCGCTGAGGTTCTTTAACCGCGTAGACGATGGCCAGCGTGACGGTCTGCCCTGTGAGGGTGGGTTTGCTCAAGTGAACGTGAAGCTGTTCACCGTCGTAGTCAAAGTTTTGGGGCTGATTGTCAATGGTAACTGAGTGAATGGTCAGACTGACGGCGTCCAAAGTCAGGCTGTCTACGCCGTCGCGTACGGGATTGAGTCGAATGGTACAGATACCGCTGTAGCTCTTTTTAGGAATGTCAAAATTTAGATCGAGGGCGATATGTTCGACATGTCCGGGGCGGTCGGGATTGTAATGGGGGGAGGCCCCGGGCAGTTCAAAGGACTTGTGACCGTTTTCATCGGCGTTGAAATAGGCGGCGACGGACATGGCAGGTACGGGATGATTTTGGCTATCTAGATTAACGTTTTCTCAACGTTTGCGCTGTCGTGCTTTGGGATATTTAAACTGTGGTGGTGTTGATTGTACGCAAGGCTATATGAATGCGATCGCGTCTCGTTCGGTGACTCGTTTAATTAATGGTGCGCTGGCCATTAAGCCGCTGGCCAATTTTGCCAAGGATCGGGCTCGGCAAATGATGATCAAACGGGCGGAGTCCATCGGCGTGTATTGGCTCGATGAGGTGGCCGAGCTGCGAGCCCGAGGCGGCGACGCGGCGTTTAATCCCGTTTGGGAACAGGAGCGACAGCAGATTTGCGATCGCACCCTTACCTATCCCGACTACTATCGCACCAGCTTTCATGCCTACGACGAAGGCAACCTGGGCTGGGAGCCTGCCCTAGAAGCGACCGTCGCAGCTAAGGCCGTCCATGCCAGACTATGGCCCGAAGGCGACGCCCGAGGCGATATTCGACTGCGGCAAAGCTATATGGATGTGCTGCTAGACCGGCTGCCCACCACACCGAATACAATTGTGGACCTGGGATGCAGTACGGGGCTGAGTACGTTTGCGCTCCAAAATACCTACCCTCAGGCCCAGGTTACAGGTATAGAGCTATCAGACTATTTTTTGACGGTAGCCCAGCATCAGACCCACCAAATGCGAGCCGGTCAAAAGCAAACAGTTCCAACCGAGCCCCCGGCCCGTTTGCCCAAATGGTTACATGCTGCCGCCGAGAATACCGGTCTAGCGGCTCAGTCGGTAGATCTAGTATCAGCGTCGTTACTGTTTCATGAGCTGCCCACATCGGCCGCCCTGGAGATCATTGGCGAAGCCTATCGCATTCTGCGTCCCGGCGGTCATTTGACCATTATGGAAATGAACCCCCAATCAGAGGTTTACAAAAAGCTACCGGCCTATGTACTCACCCTGCTCAAAAGCACTGAACCCTACCTTGACCAGTACTTTTCCCTAGATCTGCATCAGGCGATGACCGTCGCAGGTTTCTCCGCGCCGAGCCAAACTATCAATACCTCGCGTCATCGAGTCGTGATTGCTCAAAAGCCGCAGTAGCCTTACAAATATCCCTGGGCTGAATTTCCTCCTACCAATATTTGGGGCAATGTCAGCGGGATCTCAAACATCCCTGTCAGTAACATTGCCGAGTGTAACGTTCTGATTACACACCTTTAAGAAAACCCGCAGATGCCTGGGGATCATTATTTTTATTCTTACAGTGGTAAACAAGGCCTGACGGTTGCTGCGATCTTTTGCTGAGATCCTGTCAGCAACTATGCCACAGCCGATTCTCCACAGCCCATCGTCATTGCTTTGTAGCAGGGCCAGATGATGCCCCGATGCGGCCAATGCTATAGAAACTGGCCTTACTATCTATGGACTTTGCAACATTTCCTTGGTTAACCACCGTTATTTTGCTGCCGATTGTGGCGGCGTTACTGCTGCCGTTTATCCCCGATAAGGATGGCAAAACGGTTCGGTGGTACTCCCTGATTGTTGGGCTAATTGACTTTGCCCTAATTGTCACCGCCTTTGTCACCTGCTATGACCCTACTAGCTCTGGAATGCAGCTGGTGGAAAGCTACAGCTGGGTTCCAGCCCTAGACCTGAAGTGGTCGGTGGGCGTGGACGGTCTGTCGATGCCGCTGGTATTGCTGACCGGCTTTATTACGACGCTGGCAACGCTGGCGGCCTGGCCCGTAACGCTAAAGCCCAAGCTTTTTTACTTTTTGCTGCTGTCGATGTACGGCGCTCAGATTGCGGTCTTTGCCGTACAGGATATGCTGCTGTTCTTCCTGGTATGGGAGCTAGAGCTGATTCCGGTCTATCTGCTGCTGTCCATCTGGGGCGGTAAAAAGCGTCTCTACGCGGCAACCAAGTTTATCCTCTACACAGCAGGGGGCTCGCTGTTTATTTTGGTGGCGGCTCTGGCCATGGCCTTCTATGGCGATACGGTCACCTTTGATATGCAGGCGCTGATGGCTAAGGAGTATCCGATTCGCCTACAGCTGTGGCTGTATACGGCATTTTTGGTAGCCTATGCGGTCAAGCTGCCGATTTTTCCGCTGCATACCTGGCTGCCCGATGCCCATGGTGAGGCGACGGCTCCGGTGCATATGTTGCTGGCCGGTATCTTGTTAAAGATGGGTGGCTACGCGCTGATTCGGATGAATGTGGAGATGCTGCCCGACGCCCATGCCATTGTGGCGCCTGGTCTGATCGCCTTTGGCGTAATCAACATCATCTATGCAGCGCTGACGTCGTTTGCCCAGCGTAACCTCAAGCGTAAGATTGCCTATTCGTCGATTTCCCACATGGGATTTGTGATTATTGGTATTGCCTCGTTTACTGACCTGGGTCTGAGCGGTGCCGTCCTGCAAATGGTCTCCCATGGTTTGATTGGCGCTAGCCTGTTCTTCTTGGTGGGAGCTACCTACGACCGGACACATACGCTGATTTTGCCGGAAATGGGCGGTGTTGGTACCAAAATGCCGAAGATCTTTGCCATGTTTACGGCCTGCTCGATGGCGTCTTTGGCACTGCCGGGGATGAGCGGATTTGTGGCAGAGCTAATGGTGTTTGTGGGCTTTGCCAACAGCGACGCCTATAGCTTTAACTTTAAGCTGGTGATGATTCTGCTGATGGCGGTCGGAGTGATTTTGACCCCGATCTATCTGCTGTCGATGCTGCGGGAAATCTTCTTTGGCCCTGAAAATAAGGAGCTGATTGAGCACGAAGCGCTGATCGACGCGGAGCCCCGCGAGGTGTTTATTGTGGCCTGTCTGCTAGTGCCTATCATTGGCTTTGGTCTCTATCCGAAGCTGCTGACC
The DNA here is from genome assembly GCA_050043465.1 of Leptolyngbyaceae cyanobacterium. Classification (GTDB taxonomy): domain Bacteria; phylum Cyanobacteriota; class Cyanobacteriia; order Phormidesmidales; family Phormidesmidaceae; genus Leptothoe. The sequence continues at coordinate 54,160 of JBHJIL010000075.1, read as the reverse complement.
CAGGTGTATGACACTAAGACGATTCAGATTAGCGATCGCATCCGCACCGAGCTATTTGCGATCGCGCCTGATAAAACACCCCCCTTACCGCTCGCAACCATTCCCACCACAAAAACCCCTGCGATCGGGCAATAAAAATCATTGTGGAGATGTTCCATGGAATGTCTCCACAATGAACGGAAATTTCTTTCATATCCTCTACTATCCATCGACCTTTCCAAGATTGCCCCTTGACAAGGTCGATGGTTTTCTTTATTCCTTAAGCACTCCCAACATCAAAATCGTCCATTGAATCTGACTCGTTTTGCAGGCGTTGCTAACTTTTTTTCGGTGCAGGACTGGGCACTGGAAGCTAGACTACTGCGATGGTTAACCATGCTTTGGTTAGCGATTGGCTTAGTCGTGCTGTTTTCGGCCTCGTTTCCGATTGCCGATGCCGAGGTCGGTGATGGAGCCCGCTACTTTAAGATTCAACTGATATGGATTTTGGTGGGGCTGCTAATGTCTCGCTGGGTGGCCCGTAATCCGCTGCGCATGGTGATGCAGTTTTCTGGGCTGGGGTTATTTGTTTGCTTTGGGCTAATTGTGGCCACCCATATTCCAGGTGTGGGCGTAACGGTCAATGGAGCTACCCGCTGGCTGCCGCTGGGCCCGTTCTTGATTCAGCCCTCTGAACTGTTAAAGCCCTTTTTAATTTTGCAAAGCGCTCGGCTGTTTGGTCGCTGGCATCGCTTTCGCACTCGGACGCGCTGGCTGTGGCTGGGGATGTTTGCGCTATGTTTAGTGGCGATTTTGTTGCAGCCGAACCTGAGTACTACTGCTGTTTGTGGCATTACGATCTGGCTGATTGCCATGGCCTCAGGACGGCCCTACCGTCACCTGATGATGACCGCTGGCGCTGGTGCTTTAGCCGCAGTGGTCAGTATCAGCATCAAGACCTATCAGCGTGAACGAATTATTTCATTTTTAGATCCCTGGGCTCAGGCTAGCGACAACGGCTATCAGCTGGTTCAAAGCCTCTATGCCATCGGGTCTGGCGGTCTGTGGGGCACCGGATTTGGCATGGGGCAGCAAAAGCTAGGCTATCTGCCGATTCAATACACCGACTTTATCTTTTCGGTCTATGCCGAAGAGTTTGGGTTTATTGGCTCGATTATGCTGCTGCTATTTTTAGCCGTATTTAGCACCGTTGCTTTGCTAGTGGCACTTAAGGCCAAGGCCTCAGTCAATCGACTCATTGCTATTGGCTGTATGGTACTGCTGGTGGGACAGTCGTTGATCAATATTGGTGTGGCCATCGGGGCTTTACCAACCACCGGTTTGCCGTTTCCAATGATGAGCTACGGCGGTAGCTCCATGATGTCTAGTCTGATCATTGCCGGTCTGCTGATTCGAGTGGCGCGCGAGGCCCATGAAGCCGACATTGTCGCCATGACTGAGCAGCCCATGCGTCCGCGTCGATATCGTCCTGGCGGCCGCCGCCGTCGTCATGAGCATCCTGTGACGGCGGCCCCAGTCAAACCCCGACGCCCTGTGCGTCTTCGGTCAGATGCCATGCCCCAGACCGCTGCTCCCAAGCTCCGCAAACGCAAACGTAAGCGGGTTAAGAGCGGCTGATGGTTAGGTATATAAGATTTCGGCGCTGCTGATCCTCTAGATGGTTTTATCTGCCACATGCTGACACGTGGTATTTCTAACAGCTCGGTACATCCCTTAAAGCAGCAACGGCAAGATTTCCTCTACAGCGAACGTTTCGATCCCACTACAATTAAGACACTATTGGACTGTTTATTTTTTGTTGTCCGTTTTTATGTGGGAAACGCTTCAGCTGAGTCTTTATAACCTGAGCCAGCTGGCTATCCAGTTGGTGGGAGCACAGCTAGATCATCTGTCATTAGCCAGCGTTGTCATTATTGCCGCAGCGGGGCTGCTCACCAGTTTGACCCCGTGCATGCTGTCGATGCTGCCAATCACGGTGGGCTATATGGGCAGCTATGACCTGGAGAATCGCTGGCAGGCATTGGGGCAGTCCAGCTGGTTTGCCCTGGGGCTGGCTACTACCCTGGCCGGTTTAGGGATCGTGGCTAGCAGCCTGGGCTGGGTCTATGGCCAGGTGGGGGTGGGGTTACCGATTGTGGTCAGTGCGATCGCAATCATCATGGGTCTCAATTTGCTAGAAGCGCTACCGCTGCCGCCGCTGCCGTCCTACAGCGGTGCGGACTTTATGCAAAATAATATTCCGAGATCGCTAAAGTCCTACCTACTGGGGCTTACCTTTGGTCTGGTCGCTTCCCCCTGCAGCACTCCGGTATTGGCAACGCTGCTGGCCTGGGTTGGTCAAAAAGGCGATCCGATTTTAGGTAGCTCTTTGCTGCTGGCCTATACCATCGGCTATGTTGCCCCCCTCGTCATTGCCGGGATCTTTACCGCCTCTATCAAAAAGATTTTGGCGATTCGCCAGTGGTCCGGCTGGATCACCCCAGCCAGCGGCGTTTTGCTAATTGGTTTTGGCGTATTCTCATTACTGTCGCGGTTTATGCCGATTGCGTAATGTACAGACGTTCCATGGCACGTCTCTCCATCTAAATTCTTTCTTATGGTTGCTGCTCTCAAACGCTATTTCAAAAAAGACCTAATTCCGCTACTGGCTGACCTGCGCCTTGCCATTGTGATGCTGCTGGTCATTGCTGTTTTTAGCATCCTAGGCACCGTGATTGAGCAGGGACAGGGACTTACCTTCTATCAGCAAAACTATCCCGAAGACCCGGCTCTATTTGGTTTTCTGAGCTGGAAAGTATTACTCACGGCAGGCTTAGACCATGTGTACCGCACCTGGTGGTATCTGTCGCTACTGATCCTGTTTGGCAGCAGTCTGACGGCCTGCACCTTTACCCGCCAGATTACCGCTCTGCGATGGTTTTCTCGCACCTGGAACTTCTACAGCAAGCCTCGTCAGTTTGAGAAAATGGCCCTGAGTACCCAGCTAGATGAGGGCGACCTTGACCAGCTAACCGATTTACTAGAAAGCAAGCGCTACAAAACGTTCCACAAGGACGGCACCATGCTCTACGCCCACAAAGGTCTGGCCGGACGCATCGGTCCCATTGTGGTTCATGCCAGTATGCTAATCATTTTGCTGGGGGCAATGTATGGGGCTATGACCGGATTTTTTGCCCAGGAAATGGTGCCCAGCGGTAATACCTTTACAGTGCAAAACGTGTTTGACGCTGGACCGTGGGCCGGACCCCAGATTCCTAAAGACTGGTCGGTTAAGGTCAATCGCTTTTGGATTGACGACAGTCCCGAGGGGCGGGTCGATCAGTTTTATTCAGATCTGTCGGTGCTAGATGACCAGGGCGACGAAGTCAAGCGCAAAACCGTTTGGGTTAACGAGCCCCTACGCTATCGCAATGTCACCATGTATCAGGCGGACTGGTCCATTGCTGGGGTACGGGTCAAAGTTAATAACAGTCCGATTTTACAGCTGCCCATGGCTCCCATTGAAACTGAGGACGGCGGTAAACTTTGGGGTACCTGGGTCCCGACAAAGCCGGATATGAGCGCGGGAGTCTCACTGATTGCAAAAGATCTGCAAGGAACGCTGCTGGTCTATGGTCAGACCGGTGAGCTATTGTCTACCGTCCGCGAAGGCATGTCGGTGGAGGTTAATGGAGTGACTCTATCGGTGGCTGAAATTATTGGCAGCACCGGACTACAGATCAAGGCAGACCCCGGAGTACCCTTTGTCTATCTTGGGTTTGGGTTACTGATGCTAGGGGTGGTGATGAGCTATATCTCCCACTCTCAAGTGTGGGCGCTGCAGGACGGCGATCGGCTCTTTGTGGGCGGTCGCACTAACCGCGCCCAGGTCGTATTTGAGCGAGAGCTGGTAGCTGTTTTAGATGACCTTAGCAATCAGCCAGACGCTGAAGCGACAAAAGATTTGGTCGCACCCTAATGAACAAACAGTCATCAACAACCGGCTGAGCTAAAAGTGGGTGCTGACCACGGTGCCTATTAGGTACAAGCCCGTCAAAATCATGGCACTGCCTGCGGCTCGATTGATCAGTCTATGTACCCTAGGCTGTTGCAAAAGACTCTGTGCCCGTCCTGCCATACAGGCATACGCTAGCTTGACACCTCCCACTGCAGCGATCGCAACAATAATAATCAGGCCTGTATCCGTCAGCGTCAGGTTTGAAAGATCGACAAAGGCAGGTAAAAATCCGATATAAAACAAAACGGCCTTTTGATCGCCAAGCGTAATCAATAGCCCGGTCAAAAAGCTTGAAATCCAGGAGGGTTTTTCTACCCCGTTGATTTTTATCGCTGCTGCGTTTGCCCGCCATAGCGTCACCCCCAGCGTGATCAAGTAAGCGCTGCCCACACACTTAATCACAACAAATACGCTGACTAGCTCGGTGGCAACGACAGCCAGACCATAGACCGCAAACAAGATAAACACAATATCGCCTATCACAATCCCTAAAGCCGTGATGCCGCCATGCCAAAATCCAGCAGAAAGCGAGCGAGCGATGACGGTCAGTACGCTCGTGCTCGGCAGTGCAGCCAGTAGCACCATGGCAAAAAACAAAGAAATGAGACTTTGAAACGTCATGATAGGTAGGCTTTGGGCGTTGCCGATTCTCGGTATGAATTTACTTTAGGGCCGCTGTGATATGGCAGGCATAGCGGGTCGGTTCATACACTAAATCAGCAATGTCAGTCTTTGGGAACCGAACCTGCAAAAGATTAAGTCGTTTCTTAAAAAACGTCTGCTATGTGGCCACTATCGCATCCTGTCGTTAACCCAGCTGCTTTTAGCTTTGCCGGAGATGGCCCAAATACCCAACTCTGGCAGAACGATGTGCGGCTAATCAATGCTCTGAGCCACGTCAACTGGACCGATACTGACGCCAACTTTCAGTTTGAGGTGTGCGAAACCTGCGGCTGTCCAAGGTGTGAGCCCGGTGGTTGGATCTCATTACGTTGAGCTGGGTCAATGGCTCTGATCTTGCCTGCCTTTCAAGCAATTATTCAAGCGTCTAGGGGCCTAGAAAATGAATATCTCCCGCCGAAGTATTTGCATAGCGGAGCCGGTTGGATAGACCAGTCTCTATACGAAGAGACGCTGATGGATTTAGCTCCTTGTCCAGAATTTCAGCAGCTTCCCCAGCTCACCTCCTGGGAAGCCGCCAAACTTGTTCAGTGGGAAGCCCCTCAGCAGATATTGGGAGGTATCCATTCCCGGCCAAAGCTGCCGCCTGATCTGGTGATTGCGTCATCGACAGGCAGCTTTTTAGAACAGGTTCCTATATTTACAGAACTGCTCAACCAGTTTTTAGATGCTGCGGATAGCGTGATTGTTCAATCGATTCAGGCGGAAGCACAGGTCATTGGGTTTTATCTTGATTTGGCAGGGATTCCTCAATGGAACGCTCTGGTTAGCGATGGTGATGTCTGCAGCCTCTATTTGGAACCGGGCTATACCCTAACGGCTAAGAACCGACCGCTTTGACTTTTTTTACTCACATCGTTGATTTTCTCAGTATATTCCGCAGCTGTATAAGCATTGTTTAAGCGAATGATGGCCTATATGAAAAAAGGATATAGATGCCAGCGGCTGTGTTTCTATTACTAATGTTCTTGGTCACTTTTATGACAGGCATTAAATTTTAACTACTGAGACCGTCATGAAAGTACTTTTGCAGAACTTGTTAGTAGGTGCGATCGCATCTGCCAGCCTCTTAAGCGTTGGAGCTGTTGAAGCCCAAGCGGCAGACATCAAAGCGACCGTAACCGCCGATAATTTTTACGGCATGTTTTACGGTAACGAAGATGGCAGCATCCTAAACTTTGTTGGCCGCAATGAAACAGGTGATGGTGGTTCTTCTGGAGGCTACAACTGGTCTCAAGCAGAAACCTGGGACTTTAATGTCAATAACAACGACTATTTGTATCTGGTCACCTGGGACGATGGCCGTGTTGCTGAATCCTGGATCGGAGAATTTGAAGTTGATGGTAAAACCATCCTCTCTGGAGCCGATGACTGGGAATACATCGTCGGTGGGGACAATCCATATTTGGCTGACAAGGCGACTAACCTGCTGCCCGGTAATGCAGAACTCTCGGCCTTAATTGATGGCGCGCTGTGGCAGGACACTATCAGCATTGGCAAGAACGGGATCAAGCCTTGGAAAACAATTGCTGACGTTGACCAAGACGCTGACTGGCTACAAACGGCTTCCCATACGGAAGGTAGTTATACAATCTTCCGGACACGGGTCCCAGCTGAGGATGTGGCCGATGTGCCCGAGCCCGCGTCGATGGTTGGTTTGCTGTTTGTGGGTGCGATCGCAACTACTATGAAGCGCAGACGATAGGTACCTGGGGCAACTCGTCCTAAGTCAAAAAAACAGCTGTGGCGAAGTCTCTGATATCTCGTCACAGCTTTTGTCAATCGTATGAGTAATTCTATGCGTTCTGTTCCTTACGAATTTGTATCCGGTTTAGCTAGTGAATTTGGTGCGGTAGAGTGCTGCTGGCGCGAGTCTGAACGCTCCTTTACTGGCTATGTCGCAGAGTGTTGGTTTGGGCGGCTACCGTCGGTATTTGCGCTTAAGTGGGCAGCGGTGGTGGGCTATCAGGTGCGGGTACGCTGTGTCTCCAGTGGACCGTCTAAGTTTGTAGTATCGATACCCGTTACTGTTCCTCAAGGATCTATCCGGTTATCAGGCGGCCAGCGCGGCGGTCAAGCGCAGGTGGTGGTTCATTATCCATCGGCTTACTAGACACACAGAGAAGACTCTTCTTTTTTTGTTGCTGATTGAGAGAATGAACTGATCCGCAAAACGTGCTATTCGCCTAAACTCGACAGCTGACATGACACTGAGAACTAGCAACGTCTTTTCTCAAAAGAAAAAGCCTCTATCAAAATGGTAGAGGCTTTGAGGATTCTGTGCTGCAGGAGAGGGAAACGAGAAATTTAAAGCGGGTGCTTAAATGTCATACATACGAGACTCCAGAGCGTGAGGATTCTCAGAGCAGTAGTGGGCAAATGCAGAGGCTGGAGTCACCTGCTGCTGACGGGCCTTAGCTGTTTGCAGTTCTTCAACAGTCTCCCAGGCAATTGCCGCGTCAATACTTCTTGGACCGTGCATATCCGTGAGACGACGAGCGTGTTCTAAGGCGGCTTTTAGTCGAGTTTCAAAAGTTGATTCTGAAGATGGCTTCTGCAGCCGCGTAGAGATTGGAGCAGCGAGAACAGGGGCGATAGTGGTATAAGACATGGCGAAAACTGAGGTTTTGCTTGAACTGTTTACAGCTTAACCATAATCTTTGCGAATAGGAAGAGGTTAAATATATAAGTTAAATCTATGAATGATTAGCTTTCTTTATCTGTTGTCGAAAACGATACGTGTCGTTCTTGGTGAATAACAGTCTCTGTCGTATTGATAGAGACTGTTTGTATTTGTTGTAGGAAAGAGGCGCTAAAAAAAGAGAAAGGGTGCTTTGTAAAAGACAATGAAGTTTCGCAGACGGAGACATACGCGGCACCCAAACTTGATTGCGCTAGTGAACAACAGTTTTGGTGCGAGCGTCCAGGGCTTCTAGACGAGTGGCTTGGATATTGCTTACAGCCTTGGTCCGGGCATCAAGAGCCTCTAGACGAGCGGCTTGAATGTCTTCAACAGCTTTTGTTTGGTTATTCAGATAGACAACCTGAATTTTGTTCTCAACCGTCGTTTTGGTGCGAGCGTCTAAGGCATCTAGGCGAGCGGTTTGGATATTTTCAACGGTCTTGGTTTGGGTGTTGAGATGCTCAAGACGCAGCTTATGGACCGAGTTCTTAGTGCGTGCGTCTAGTTCTTCGAGGCGAGCTGACTGAATATTGAAGCTCGCAGACTCAGCAGCAGCGATCGGGGCTACAGCAGCGGTCGCAACCAGCACAGTTAAAGCAGAAAGAATAGTGCGTTTCATGGTTAAAGCTCCTTGGCGAACAATCAGTGATTGACTGTATTGATTACTAGAATGCCAGGGCTGTCTGAATACTATCTGACCGATGCCTGAGGGTTGATTAAGGGGTTTCTGAGATTGGCTGAAGAACTATGGTGATGACCATCACAGACGCTGGTGTTTGCTTCTCGGTCACTGATCTCGACGCCCCGTGCTGCGCTCAGAAAATCCCAAACTGGCCTAGCAAAAAAGGAAAACTTACCGAAATTGAGATTGTCTCCGAATTGGGCATCCAGCAGACTGTAGCTAAAGAAGCCCCGACCGATCTCTGTAAGCAAGACCTGGCCGAAACCGAAATGACTCAATCTGGATTGTTAGTCTATATTTTTCCTGACACCCAGCAGCTACCCACAAAACACTCTTCACAAGGATTACTTGATGCATAATGCAACAGAACCCCAGTACAGTTGTCCTGTCTGTCCAGGGCAACGACTGCAAAAGATCAAGATTGTTCCAGAGAAGAGTAAGAATCGTAGAGCATGCCTGACCCTCGACGGCTGTCAGCGCTGTGGTGGAGTTTGGTTTGACAAAGGCGAAGTGACTATCTCGACGCAAATTACATCGCCTCAAGACCGTCAACGTATTATCCAAAAACCGAAAAAAGGGCAGATTCATTGCCGCAGCTGCGACACTCTGATGGACCGCAACCTAGATCAGTGTCCAGCCTGTAACCATTACAATCGGATTGCCTGCCCTGTATGCAAGCGCACATTGGCACGTAAACGGCAGCAGCAGCTGGTTTTAGATGTGTGTCACCACTGTCAGGGGGTGTGGTTTGATCAGGCCGAGCTGCTGGCTATATGGAATGGTCCACTACCGATCTTTTGGGAAAGTTGCGATCGCACATCGAAACACAGCAACCCATCTCAAAGTTTGCCTTCCCTTAGCAATGCCACCACGCGATCCACAGTAGAGGCGAGACCCAGAAACACATCTCAAAATTTGCCCTCTGACAGCAATGCCATCATGCGAACCACGGTAGAGAATAGCCTGGGTAATGCAACTGCCAATATTCTGTACGATTCCGGTCTGGCCGTTGCCAGCAGTGCCGTTGAAGGTAGTGCTGAAGCTGCGGAAGCGACCGTTGAGTCATTAGCAGAGGTTGCTGGTGCAGCCTTCGAAACGATAGGAGATCTATCCGAGGTTGCTGCTGTTGCACTGGAAGGCACTGCCGAGATAGCTGGTGGACTCGCAGAAGCTTTAGCCGAAGTCATTGCAGGGCTTTTTTCAGGATAACGGCTTCAGGCCAGCTGAACTGTTTAGCAGTTTCTCATAGACCTTATAAGAAGCCCCCACGGACGCTAGGTTCGTGGGGGCTTCGGTTTAGATATAAAGTGAAATGCAATAAATCGTTCTTCTATGAGTCCACTCTATGCCAGCGAGATTCCTGTGAGAACCTTTGCAGAACATTCCCATCGTGGCCTTACACAACTATCAAGTTTGCTTTGCTTGTGCAGCAGATCACAGCGTAGTGATTAGCTGTACTGGACGATGAGTTTTTGACAGAGATGTCCTGACCGACCAGAACTGTGCTGTATGTGAGCAGAATCATTCACCTGATAGAGCAATCTGTGCTAGTCAACCCTGACTCGCTTGGTTAAAATCGCCATCAGCTCATTGGGTCGCCCAGTTGGCAAGGGTTTACTCCAGTCGTTGGGTTCAGCATAGTTGAGCTTATGGAGCAGTGCAATGGTATTACGGATAGCGGTCAGACTGCCAAACAACGTATGGTTAACAGTTTCGTACTGATATTCCGGCAGCGACGGCACGATAGGCGGAATGTTGGACGCGCCTGCGCCCTGGCTATTGTCTTGAAACATGGGATCTGGTCTCCAGATAAATAGAAGTGGAGCCAGAACCCAATACCCAGCGGCTCCTCGAAGATTGTGCAAATCGGAGCGCTGAGCCATAATAGCCAAAGCTTCCAGGATTGCCTCGTGATCCGGGAGGTTAGCTGTCAGCAAGGTGGTTGCACACCTGCTGGCAGTGCTAAATATTGAGTTCTGATTTCAGGCAGCAACAGATATCACAGCCCTGAAAAGAACATACGATCTACAGATAGCAATCGTCAAGTAAAAGATTCTTGATGGTTTTTAGGTAGGACTAGATGCGTAGAGTGAGCAGATACTCTCGGATAACGTAGCTTTTTTGCGATCGCTACATCTGCCCACCATCTAAAAGAGTTTTCTTTTTGCGACGGTCAAATATCATTTCCAGCACCCACAACTGCTCATCGGCTGTCATTTTTATGATCAGTGCTATGAGTGCTCGCTCAATATCAGTCAATTCTTGCTTTGGCTTAGCTACAGTTTCAACTTCTTGAAGCAGTGTGGCAATCTTTTGAGATAGGGCATCTTTTTGTTGATTCAAAGATGCTTGTATTTGAAGCTTATTTGCCTCTTTTTGCATCCATCTGACTTCATCTTCCTGCCATTGATTTTCTAGGATATCTTTAACCATGGGATTCCATCCATACTTGAATCCCAATGCACTGGCCATGGCGTTCAACTCGTCGGGTTGTAAATCAAATTCTTGCTTTAATCTGCCATAAATCCAGCCATCCCTCCACGAACCCATAACGCGTTCCTTACGAAGGATTTTTAATCGATCTGAAAACTCCTGCCGCATAATATATCTGCATAACGATTTTCTGCTTCAGAGTTCATGATTTTCAAATGGATATCAGGAATGATGCGCTTGTTGTTTGAGAAACATCTCTAATCCCATAAACCACCTTGATAATCTAGAGTTCTGATGTAATCCTGATGAATCCAACCAACATACCCTGAACCAGGAAATTGGACTTTAAACCAGGTCTTACACTCTGAACCAAGGCCATAACCAAGAACATTGACAATATCATTTACTAAACCATAGGTTCCATCGTGATATCCGCCTGGAGATTGCCTTATATTGACCCTTGAACCAGGATTCTGACCAACAATCTGTCCTCGGCCAAGATTGTTGTCAACTTCTTGTCCTGCATAAAGTGGGAAATCAGTGTCACCCAAGCTATAAAAACAAAATCGTTGTGCATTCGCAGGTGCTACATTTATCCTACTCAAACTAGCGCCTGCAATAAGAAAGCTCAATACGCAATAACGAAAACGCATACTTCAAAACGTGGTTTGTGCGTAGATTATACTTCTGTCTGTAGTAGTGTCTCACAGGCACACAACAAATTGCATAGGTTTGAGCATTGCTAAAGATTTAGAAGATATCTCTACGGTAACCAAGGATACTGGCTAAAGTCGGGCGGACGCTTTTCTAAAAATGCCTGTTTTCCTTCAGCGCCTTCTTCGGTTAGGTAATACAACAGTGTCGCATTGCCCGCCAGCTCCTGTAATCCGGCTTGGCCGTCGCAGTCAGCGTTAAATGCGGATTTAAGACAGCGGATGGCCGTAGGACTTTTTTGTAGCACCTCCTGTGCCCACTGAATGCCTTCGGCTTCCAGTTGGTCCACCGGGACGACATGATTCACTAGCCCCATGTCTAAAGCCTGATTCGCGTCGTACTGCCGACAGAGAAACCAGATTTCCCGTGCTTTTTTCTGACCGACGATGCGGGCTAAGTAGCTAGCACCAAAACCACCGTCAAAGCTGCCAACTTTAGGACCGGTCTGACCAAAGATGGCGTTGTCAGCAGCGATGGTCAAATCGCAGATTAGGTGCAGCACATGGCCACCGCCGATGGCATAGCCCGCCACCAGGGCAATGATTACTTTGGGCATTGAGCGAATCAGTCGCTGTAGGTCCAGCACATTTAGGCGCGGGATACCGTCATCGCCCACATAGCCCGCTTTACCCCGCACGCTCTGGTCGCCCCCGGCGCAGAAGGCGTACTTGCCATCCGTATGGGGACCGGCTCCAGTTAGCAGGACCACACCAATGGAGGTATCCTCGCGAGCATCGCAAAAGGCGTCGTATAGCTCAAATACGGTTTTGGGACGAAACGCGTTGCGCTTATGGGGACGGTTGATGGTGATCTTCGCGATGCCGTTGGCCTTGTGATAAAAGATGTCTTCGTAGGTTTTGACCGAGTGCCAATCGACTTGCATGGTGTGTGGATTGTATTGAAAAGCCACAGCCATTATGTCAGCTTGCTGAGTCACCTTAATCATTACAAGACTGTTACAAAGCCACCCTGGAGCAGTCAAAAGAATGGCATCTACGAGAGAATAGTCGCTAGAGAAAAATAGCCCTACTGTTCAACTCATGGCCTACTACTGGTTTAAGGCGTTTCATATCTTTGGTGTTGTGGCCTGGTTCGCAGGTCTTTTTTATCTGGCGCGGCTGTTTATCTACCACGTTGAAGCGGAGATGGAGACAGAGCCCGCTCAGAGCATTCTGAAAAAGCAGTACAGCATTATGGAAAAACGGCTGTACAACATTATTACGACACCGGCCATGGTGTTGACGGTGGCGATGGCAGCAGGGCTGTTATACGTGATGCCCGAATATCTTCATCAGGGTTGGATGCATGCCAAGCTAGGGTTTGTTGGCCTGCTGCTGGTTTACCATTTTTACTGCGGTCGTCTGATCAAACAGCTGGAAAACGGCGAGTGCAAGTGGACCAGCAAAACCCTGCGATTTTTTAATGAGGGGCCAACGTTGCTCCTGGTGATTATTGTGATGCTGGTGATCTTTAAGAATCAGTTTCCCACGAGTGCAACAACCTGGCTGATTGCGGCATTGACGGTTCTCTTTTTGGCAACGATTCAGCTCTATGCCCGTAAGCGACGGCTGGATAAAGAGAGAGAGGTCGCAGAAGCGGCAACAGCAGAGCAGGCGCTGCAGTCTTAGCCGTCGGCTATTTGAATCGACTCTTGAACCATTTATGAGGGTGGCTCCTTGTCCACCTGTCTTTGCTTAGTGACCTTGTTTCAACAGATCACAAGAGATTAAATTATGAATCGTAAAATCCAGTACCTTTTGTCGATCTTTTATGCGGCGTGTGTGGTGATGACAACCTGGGCTACGATGGCCCAACCCGCTTTCGACAAAGTCCCTGTGGCTAGCGGTGCTGGTGGTGCGGTGGCATCGGTAGATGTCGATGCGAGTCATATCGGAATTGAGGTGCTCCGTCAGGGGGGAAATGCTGTTGATGCGGCAGTCGCGACGGCAGCGGCTTTGGGCGTAACAGAGCCTTTCTCTGCAGGCATTGGCGGGGGTGGATTTATGATGATCTATCTGCGTGAGCAAGATCGGGTGATTACTCTGGACGGTCGTGAGGAGGCCCCGGCGGCGGTGACGTCGGAGCTATTTCGCGATCCGGCCGATCCGGCTGGGGGAAATTTACCCTTTGTCCCGAATCGGATTAGTAGTGGTTTGGCGGTGGGGGTACCGGGCACCCCGCTCAACTGGCAGACCGCGCTGGCTCGCTATGGCACGCTTTCGCTAGCAGAGGCGCTGGCCCCGGCGATTGAACTGGCGGAGACTGGCTTTACGGTAGATGAGACGTTTGCACAACAGGTCGCGCAAAATCAGGAGCGGTTTGGTGCGTTTACGTCAACTCAACAGCTGTATTTGCCTAAGGGTAAACCGCCTGTTGTGGGTTCGACCTTTAAGAATACTGGTATTGCTAGGGCCTACCGGCAGCTGGCTGAAGGGGGTGTCAATAGCTTTTATCGAGGGGAGATGGCTAGGGCGATTGTGGATACGGTGCAGTCGCCGCCGACAGTAGATGACCCTGCTTTTACGGTGCTACCTGGAGCGATGACCCTGGCAGACTTGGACCGATATGAAGTGAGGGTGCGTCCGCCAGTGGTGAGCAACTATCGGGGCTATCAGTTTTACGGCATGGGGCTGCCTAGCAGCGGTGGAATTACCGTGGCTCAGACGTTAGGGCTGCTAGAGCAGGGCAATTTGGCAGACTTGGACCGGGGTGAAGCGCTGCATCGGATTATTGAGGCAGAGCGGCTGGCGTTTTGCGATCGCAACGCCTACCTTGGCGACCCTGAATATATCGACGCTCCTGTTGCCGGTCTGCTTAACCCTGACTATATAGCTAGTTTTTCCCTGCCGGAGCAGGCTGCGGAACTCTGTACTACACCCGGCAATCCGCTGCCGTACCAAACCGATCCAAGCCCCAGTCTGACCCAAGTACCCCAGGTCGCTGCTAGCAATGGCCAAGAAGGACTATCTACCACCCATCTGGTTACAGCTGACCAGGCAGGTAACGTTGTTTCCTATACCTTGACCATCGAATCCACCGGTGGGTCCGGTATAGTCGTGCCGGATTATGGATTTATTCTCAATAACGAACTTACCGATTTCAATACTGCTGTTCCCCATCCCAATGCGCCTGAACCTGGCAAACGACCCCGCAGTAGTATGGCGCCCACCATTGCTGTTGCCCCCGATGGCCGTATCCTAGCGTTTGGTAGCCCCGGTGGTTCGACTATCATTACGACTGTCGTTGGTATTGCCACCAATCTGATTGACTTTGACATGTCCCTGGCCGATGCCATTAGCGCTCCTCGTCTATCCCAGCGCAATGGCAGCGAAACCACACTAGAGTCAGCATTAGAGAATACCGAGGAAGCATCAGCGCTGAGAGCCCTAGGGCATCAATTTCGTCTGACGGATGAAATCGGTGCGGCTACGGGGCTAGAGCTATGGCCCGATGGTCGCATACAGGCGGCTGCAGAACCCAGCAGACGCGGCGGTGGAGCAGCCATGGTGCGTTAGGACAGTCGAATAAGTGCATTCAGTAGAGAACTGTATCGGCTTCGACACATTATTCTGATTTATTGGGGATACTAGGAAAAGCCTATACAGATGATGTAGATGCGGTCATAGGGAACAGGGTCATTACGTAACAAACGGTAATAGGGACGCGATCTGCTAACAGTGCTCCAAGAATTTGACATATCAATTACAGCCGTCGGTAATGACCGATATTTAGTGCGTACAGAACAGGTCGCACCGGGTGTTCCCCTGGCGCAGGAACAGTTTCACTGGCCCATAGACGATTGGCTAAAAGAAGCGTCTACCCTGATGCACGATCCCCTACTGGGTCTGCTAAAGGGAGAGTCAAGCCAGCGCTGGGCCGCGAAGCGAAACTATCGGTCTGGGCGTGATGATGACACCGCTGACGAGGCGCTACCATCGCTGCTAAGTTTGGGGCAGTCTTTATACAACAGCCTATTTGACAAGGCTCTTCGCGATAGCTGGCTGACGGCCCAGGGAGTGGCTCAAAATCGACGCTCTCCGCTGCGGCTGCGGCTGGGGCTAAAAGGAAAAAAGCTGCAGCAGCTACCCTGGGAAGTGCTGCATGCCGGGGACCGGCCTTTGGGAACCGGGACGGATGTTACATTTTCTCGCTATCATCCAGACCGACGGCAGGGCTATGACCGTCCGATGGCGACGGTGCCCGATTTTGATCAGCCCTTGCGAGTGCTGATGGTGATTGCAGCGCCGACCGATCAAGATCGCTTAGAGCTTGCCCGCGAAGCCAAGCATCTTCAAAATGAATTGCACCCTGCGCCCATGCGCTCTGGCAGCTATGACATCCTGCCAAAGCAGCAGCTAGACGTACAGCTGACGGTGTTAGAGCAGCCGGGACGGGGGGAACTTACCCAGGCATTAGAGCAAGGTGACTACCAGGTGTTGCACTACGCGGGTCACAGTAACTTGGGCAATGCCGGTGGTGACCTCTATCTGGTGAGTCGCCAGACAGGGCTAACCGAGCGTATCAGCGGTGAAGATCTAGCCGGGCTTTTGTCTAACAATGGGGTCAAATTAGCCGTCTTAAATTCTTGCCGAGGAGCCTACGCTCAAAGCAGCGAATCTGAATCAGGCTGGCATGAACAAAATTTAGCCCATGCCTTAGTCAATCGTGGTATTCCCGGTGTGATTGCCATGGCCGAGCGCATTCCGGATGATGTGGCTATTACGTTTACCCAGCTGCTCTATCGCAACCTAAAACAGGGAAGCCCCATCGATCTATGTCTCAATCGCACCCGTCAGGGGCTGATCTCAGCCCATGGCTCCCATTACAGCTATTGGGCTCTGCCGATTTTATATATGCAGCCTGGGTTCGATGGCTATCTGGCCAGCAAGCCCGGCAGTCATAATGGAGCCCTTGATAAGCTACTTAGCGAGTCTGAATCTGCCCTAGAAAGCCTGCGTGAGCAACCCAGCAGCGAACCGCAGACCTCTGACGATACGACGACGTTAGAGAATGTGGATCTTGATACCGTTGTAGAAACCGTTGAACTAGAAGACATTCTGAGCTACAACGAAGACGATGCCTCGACGATGACAGAACTAGTTGAGCAGCTGTCGCAGCCGTCGCCCCCATCTGATGAGGCGATACTGGCCGATATTGATGAGTCGCTGCTTCCAGAAACGTTAGAAACACCGGGGCTCGATCTCTACGATCAGCTGCCTAAAAAGGCTGAACCATCGTCAGTTAGTGAACCTGACGATGAAGAAGCAACCATATATGATGACCGCCAGGATACGTCTACCTCAGCTGCAAGGGAGGTTAGCCGAGCGAGGGCGGGATCTTCCCGGCACCGACGGATGGCGACTGTGGGTGCCGGGGCTGTGGCTGTGGCGATGCTGGTTGGTGTGGCGGTAAGCGATCCGTTGAATTTATTATCGTCCCAGCCAACTCCATCAGAACCCGCTACAGACCTACCGCCAGAAGTTCTAGAGGGGAGCAGCATCGCTGGCGATAATCCGGCACAGGCGGCGGTGGCTCTGAGTGCTATGGCCGCTCGGGGTGAACAGGGCAAGGCGCTCAATAGAATTTTGGAGTTAGGAACGATCGACGATCCAACGCTGCTGTTTTCTAAAGGACAGCTGCAGTGGGATCTGATGAACCAGAGTTCGTTTGCTGACAGTAGTATTGGTCCGGCTGAGGCGGCTAGATCCTGGCAGGATGCTTTAGACGCACAGACGCAATGGGTAGATGCCCAGGTTGCTCTGGGGTTTGCTTATTATGAGCAGCAGGATTTTGAGGCTGCGATCGCAATTTGGAAAGACGCAATTGACACGGGTAAGGAGTATGAAACTCCAACCCTGACGCTCCATGATAGTGACCTTAGCGCCCCTATTCGACAGGCTCCTATCACTCTTCATGCTCAAATCGGATTGGTCATGGCCTACTATCAGCAGGCTGAAATTGGACTCACTGAAAATGACAGGCTGCCCTTTTTAGCGACGGCTGCTGCCTACTGGAAGGATGCGCTCAAGACCGCTAACGATGAAGAGATTACAGCCGCTGATTTGTCCACACACTGGCTATGGACGGTTGACGCCTTAGCTGACTGGAACGAAGCTCGCTCAACAGTGGCGAGCTATGTCAGTCAGGCCGATTAGCCAACTGCCGTGAGGTCGGGGAATAAGAATTTTATGAGGTCCAAAAATTGCTGTTACTGATTTAAGGGATGCACTGATCTGTTAGAAATGCCAAGTGTCAGCATTTTTCAAATAAAGCTATCTCGAGGATCAGCAACGCCCAAAAATTAATGCTGGTGAGACGTTTCATCGAGCATCTACACGGCTAATAGTGGAGTCCAATTAATTGTGTTTTCCTGACTTTCTAAATGTGGAAGCCAGGAATGAGACCAGTTTAGAAAGGAATAAGAAACATCCAAGAGAAAAGCGTTGACTCACGACTGAGTCAACGCTTTTGATGTGATTGAATAATTTATATTTTTAGATACTCTTAATGAAGAGCCAATCGTAGGATTAGATATTTTTTCTTAGGTATGTTCTCCTATTTGCTCTAGCACTAGGCCAGATACAAAATTAGTTAAGCTTTCTTTGCTGTCTGTACTCTTTTTCCCAGCAGCGCTCTAAGTGGTCGAGGGTATGAGCCTGCCAAAACCTAAACGGACTATAGATAGTTTTATGACACGAACTAAATACCGGCTGCTGAAGATACTGCCAAAGTGGAAATTTCATTACTGATTAACCGTTAAAACAAACTAAAAGTATCGATTTTGGAAAAATTTAAGAAGAAATACAGTGCTCTAAACGCAGGTACTTACCGATAGTTGCTGGCAGCCATCGGGTAATCAAAACACTGTTTGTCAGCCACATTAAAGCTGATAGTCCTTAGCTTTCTCACATCTATGTTCTTCGACGTCAAAGGCTTTCTCCTTCAGTATAAACACCTTACTTTTTGGTAGATAATCCTGCTCCAAAGTTGGAAAAATACTTCACTCAGCTTAAAGAAAAAAAACAGTGAACTTATATCAGTACAGCTGTCTGATACGAAGTCCGAGCTGGCTATTGGCGCTAAGCAAGCGGTCACAAAACAGATGACAACGGCGCACTCATCTGACTGAGAATAGTGACTCTTTTGCGCACGTTTGGGGTCCCATACATCCTCTATACAGAGCAATAAGGAACGTACAGTAAAAACTGGATAAAATCCTGCTAGCGGCCGCTGATTGAAAGGATGGCCGATTCAGGCTACAGGCACCCTATCTGCAGACACATGGAAACCTATGCCAGAGGTCTACAACACCAAGGCATGGCTGAATACAGTATGAAGTTAAGAATGGAGCTGACGGGAGTCGAACCCGTGTCCGCCCTGAGTAATAACACGCCAATCATTCACAGGTTTAGCCTATCTAACCCTCTAGGCGGGAACCGTTCATTATCCCGAACGGTGGGATTCTCTGGTAAAGGTCTTTGTTAGGCTTCTCACCAGAGAAATTAGCCTAACGCATCCGTTGGGGTTAGGCTTACCACCCTTAACGGAGTCAGGTGATAAGCGCTCGAACCTGAAAGAGGTTTTTTAAGCGGCAGCTACAGCTACTTGCTTACGAGCAAAAGGTACGATGTTGTTTGCATCTGTATTTAGTTGAGTCTTGATTTCCGAGAGTGGACTCGCTCTCGACCTGCATCACAACGCGACTTTCGTCAAAACGTCGAAACCGTTACAGCCCCCTGTGAGAACCCAATTAGGATTCGCTCATAGAGCATTTATCATTATAGCTCGACATTTAACACCTGGCGACCAGTCGGCCAAAAAAGCCCTAAGCCTTATTTTTTTGTAAAGCATTGAGCTTTATCGAACTGATTAGCTTTAATAAACTAAAGAAGCTGTCTTTTAACTTATAATTATTGAGACATTTGTATCGCCTAGGCTACGAAATGCCCTGATATTTCGTGAGGTTGTCTCCGTTAATTTACAGGTATTCACAGTGGCCCTAAGTGCTGGCGATAGAGCGGAAGCAGGGCTAAAGCTGTTGCTGGCTTGGGGAATCAATCTAGTAGTGCTGCCTTATATCGGCATTCTTGGATTAGGCTCCTCCCAAGTTTTGGCAACTCTGGCCAGGTAGCAGCCCACAGATGAGTGCCACAGGCATTACTTCAATTAAGTACTAAGGGTTATAAGGTTATGAGCAGCGACGCAGCAGAAACCACCAACACGTCAAACAAAGAATCTAATTCTTCGAGCGGCACTCGCAAAAAGTCTTCTTCTGCCGCCAAGAGCGGTGGCATCGTTAAAGCTGAAAAATCTGACATTATTGTGCTTGAAGATAATACTCGCGTTGTTGAGACCAATACCCTGCCCAACAATCGTCCTATCACTGTGAGCGATATGGAAGTGGTGCATAGCCTATCGTCTGCTGGTGTGCGCCCGGTGATGGCCGATAACTTTGAAATCGCCAGTACTGACCATCTGCCCGGTCATCGTCCCGTGGCTGTGAGTACCTTAGTCGTTTCTGATTTGGATACGCTACCTGGTCATCGTCCCATTGCATCTAATGACATTGATGAGGACCCGGCTGCTCTGATGGGATATTTGGACTAACGTTAGGGCGTTTGACTGAGACGTTCCATGGAACGTCTTTATATAGGTTATTTAGGGGTAATGCTTTATGCATTACCCCTTTGTTTTTGGCTGAGCTTCAATCTAGGTTGTGGCCGGTTAGCTCGACAAAGATATCTTCTAGATTAGACGGACGAGTCATAATACCGGTCTTGTCTGTCTGCTGGTCGAGGTACTGGTTGGCGTCCTGCAGTGTGGGAAAAAAGCTATAGCTCCAGCGGTCACCGGTTTGTTGCATAACGATACCTTCGCCATGCTGCGATCGCAGTTCCTCCAAGGTGCCCATTTCAATCAGCCGTCCTTGATCCATAATGCCGATGCGATCGCACAAATATTCCACCTCTTCCATATAGTGGGTGGTCAGCAGCATGGTCATCCCCTGCTGCTTTTTTAGGTCGAGGATAATTTCCCACAAACGGCGACGAGTCTGGGGATCGAGACCGACTGTTGGTTCATCGAGAAAAAGAATTTTGGGCTGATGCAGCAGAGCACGGGCGATTTGCAATCGCCGCTTCATCCCGCCGGATAGCGTTTTGACCTTGTCATCCCGTCGTTCAAGCAGCCCTACATAGTCTAGCCACTGATCAATATTTCGCTGGCGCTGCGGATTCGGGATATGGTGCATCCTGCCGTGAAATTCCATATTTTCCCAGACCGACAGATCGCCATCCACGCTGGTTTGCTGGAGCACCACGCCGATCTGACGCCGGACTTCTGCTTTTTGACGATAGACATCATACCCAGAGACAACGATATCTCCTTGCGTTGCCCGTGTCAGGGTCGTTACCATGCGAATCGTGGTGGATTTCCCGGCTCCATTGGGCCCCAGCAGCCCAAAAATTTCACCCGGTAGAATCGTCAATGAAAGATCGTTAACGACACAGGTGTTGTTATAGACTTTGTGAACGTTACGCAGGCAAATAGCCGCCACCATGGGTATTTTTGAAAAAGTATCGTTGCTGATGTGAGGACCAATTTGGATAGCTGCTGTATACCTCAGCGCCTCACCGCTCAAATCATACCGAGGATCGGCCCGGTCCAGGTATAGATACAGTTTTAAAGCATTGACCCCTATGAGAGCAAAGATCCGTAACCAGGTCGTATTTATTCACCAAGAAGACGTCCCCCCGTACAAAAAGCAAGGGTCAGTGGTGCGCAACAGCTATTTTTGGGCACTCAAATCCATTGCTGATCGAGCAGGGTTTAATCGGGACTGGGAGTTTGACGAATCGGTTTGGATTGCTCTAGCTCGTCTGCTCATGTCATTTACCGAGTCGGGCTACCTGGGGTATCGAGAGACCCTATTGGAATTTCATCCTGAGGATACAATTCCGTCTGAGCTAAAAACAGTGGCAACTTGGGCTGAATTTGAGGATAGCGGGGATTAGCGCTCTACCCATAAAAAAGGACAGGCTAGCCTGTCCTTCTGTCCTTTAACTGTAATGGAGATAATGTCTGAGAGTTTGGAGAACTCTCGAACTAATCTGTCTGCTTTATGATTCGATGCTCGGTTCTACATCAAGCCCAGCTGGGAAAGAATGCCTTGACCGGTCATGAGTTCAGTTGCTAGACCGATGACGAAGCCTAGCATGGCTAGACGACCGTTCCAGTTTTCAGCAATCTGAGTAAAGCCAAACTTTGCGTTTTCTTCTGCCATGATTGATTGAGTCCTTCAAACGAAACGTAAGGTGAATATCACCTATGTAACTAAATGTTAACCACATTTCTTCAAATCGGCAACGGTGGTTTGAAGAAACTTGTATAAGCCTTGTACAAAGGCTTTGGAATGTTTTCAGCAAACATTCTGTGAGAGTAAAAGAATAATGATCTAGTTTTATCAATATACTCCGCTTGACAGTGGTGCCACGGTGTTGGGTGTTCTAGTGAACCCGTTCTTTAGCTACGCAAGGCGATGATTGTGATGATGATGATGAGTGCGATCGCAACTGTCAACACAACCTTCCAAATAGCCACTGGCCGTTCACCCATCACCGTCCCCGTCTGCGCATTGATCATCACCTGATAGGTTTTTCCCCCATAGCGATAGGTCGCCATCCACAGCGGCAGCAAAACATGCTTAAACGTTTCCTGGGAATAGTTCGTCGACACCGAGTGAATTTGCTGTTCATCTCCTCCAATGTCTGAGCGCACATCGCGTCGAATCGTGTCAGCCATCATTGACTTGGCCCGCTCCCATCCTTCTTTGACCGGGATCTCATAACGCTGGGCCTGAAACCCTGCCAAATATTCGGCGCTATAGGGCTTGAGGGTGGATACATTCAGGCTGGGCCATAGCTGACTTAGTCTCTTTTCCTCGATGGCCTGTGTGGCAGGTACCAATACATCATCAAAAAAACGAGATACTTGCCCAGAAGCGGAGTACCATCGGGTGTGCCGCACCTCACGGGTCTTACGTACCTGCTTACCGTCAGCGTCGGTAGTAGTGTAGGTTTCCGTTCTGTAATAGTGCTCTCCTCTCTTGCCTCGATAGCGACTGGCAGTTTGGGTATCGTAGGTCCAAAACGGCAAGTAAATCCCAATCAGAGCCTGGCTTTGAGCCAGCTGCTTTAGCTTTCCAGGCAAAAATATAGCTTTGAGGTCCTTCCAGTCCCAACGAAACGCCAGCCATTCGCGCAAATTATTGAGCGCAACCTTACGCCCGATGCTAAACGGAACTAGCGCTGACGGTGCCAGGGTGGGGTCGGCTGGATGACTCTTCTGCGTTACGACGCTCGTCGCACAAAATGGACACTTACCCGCCACATCTGGAGGCTCAAAGGTAATGGTGGCTCGACAGCCAGGACAGTTGACCTCCTGGGCTGTGGTGGCCAACTGGGCAATCTGTGTGCGATTGGTGTGAATAAATGCGGCTAAATCATGCTCCTGCAGCGTTGAGCGGAGCTTGGTTGCTGTCACTTCTGGTGCAGCTTTGCTTTGGCCGCAGTAGGGGCATTTGAGCTGCCCCAAATCTGGGTCAAAGGCCATGTCGGCTTTACAGCCCGGACACTGGTACTGATTGACCGTGGGCTCCATGGAAGATTAGGCTCCCGGTGGCGGTGGCGGCACGCTGCTGAGTAATGCCTGCAGTTCAGGTACCGTGTTGGCCGGCTGCCAGCTGGCCATGCCCTGTTTCCAGACATTAGATTGAGCTGTTAGACCATTCGCAATCAGCTGATTTTCAGGAAAAGGTCCAAAGTTCTGGCCATCGCGGGTGATGTACCAGGCGACCGCTGGCATGGGCGGTGGTGGTGGTGCCGGTGCCGCTGGGGTGCTGGCAGCACCGGCATTTGACGGGCTCATCGCATTTGCGATTTGCTGACCCATGGCGATACCAACGCCGAGGTCAAGACCGGGGCTAGCACCACCAGGGTTTTTGGCCGACTGTTCAATGGCATTAGCTGCTTGATACTGGGTATATTGCTGCATGTTGCCCAAGATACCGATGGAGGCGCGCTTGTCGAGGGCAGCCTCAACCTCGGGTGGCAGCGAAATATTTTCGATCAGCAGCTGGCGCAGCTCCAGACCAAACTGCTCCATGTTGGGCTGCATGGCATCGCGTACCTGTTCACCCATGGCCTGATAGTTGGCGGCTAGATCAAACAGAGGCGTTTGGTCTTGACCCACCCAGGTGGCAAAGGCAGACACGATCATATTGCGTAAATGATCGCTAATCTCGTCGGTTTGAAACAGACCGTCAGTGCTGATTAGCTGTTCTAGTAGCGTGCGCGCATCGCTGACGCGCATGGTGTAAGTGCCATAGGCCCGCAGCCGTACTGGACCCAGTTCGGGGTCTCGAATGGTGATCGGATTGGCAGTACCCCACTTGAGATTGGTAAAAATCTTGGTATTGAAAAAGTAAACCTCGGCCTTAAAGGGAGAGTTAAAGCCGTATTTCCAACCCATCAGCGTAGTCAGGACGGGCATGTTTTGGGTTTCAAGCCGGTAGCGGCCTGGGGCGTAGACATCTGCTACCTGGCCCTCGCCGACTAAAATGGCAACCTGCCCAGGACGCACTGTCAGCTGCGCCCCCATTTTTATTTCGTTTTGAAATCGCTCAAAGCGATAGGCAATAGTATCCTGCGACGGATCGAGCCATTCGATAATATCGATAAATTCGGCCCGAACTTTCTCAAATAAGCCCACGGGTGCGCTCTCCGTAGCGACGGTATGTTTCTAGAGTTACCTCAGCTTTCCCTAAAGCTGGGGCACTCGTATGCAACTGTTATAGAAATCAATACAGGTCGACTTGTTGCAATTCCGCAGGGAATAGAGAGCTGGGCCAGCCGCTCAGGGCACTTTTTGTTCTACACCAAACCCTACTAGACCCAGCTTTTCTAGCGGCTGTCCCGCTGGCGGACGCAGGTAGTTGAGAATGCGCCGGATGCGGGTATCAGGGTTAATCAAGGTGATGGAGTCTACAGAAACCACACGGGTATAGTTAGTGGTCATGAGTAGCTCTCGAGTATGACTATCAAATTGAAAGCGAGAGATGATGGGACGGGCCTCTTCGTAGGCGCGATCGCGCAAATAGTCACCTTCTAGGATGTGCCCAGTTTCACTGTGAACTACAAAGGCCAGATTTAAAGCTTGGGAAACCTTTTCTCCTTTTTCAGATACCGTATCAAAAGCGAGGTGAAACCCCGGCAGCGTAGACAGATCCTGAATTGGGTCGTAGCCATTGTCTGACAGCACCTTTTGTTTTAGTTCGGACGTCAGCGGCGCTACCCGAAAGTCCGTATGGGAACGCTCTACTTCATTCTGGGTTAGATAGTGATATGTCCGTTCTGTGGACCAGCTACCAATACAGTGATCAAAAAATGTATGGAAAACTGAGCGAGGTTCCATAGGGTTGCTCTTCGGTGGGTTCTATCTTTTCATAATAGATGGCGACGTTACCTTCAGGTTTCCTTCTACATGTCCCACGCAACCGACGTTTCTACCCTGCTTCAGTGGATGGCTGCTGACTTTAGCAACCAGGCTCAAGCTATAGAGAACCCACCCTTTTTTGCCCACATTCGGGTCTGCATGCGGCCACTGCCATCAGACTTTTTACCAGGAAGCGCTCTGTACCTAGAGCAGGCGTATGATTTTATGCTGGGGCAGCCCTATCGAGTGCGGGTGCTGCATTTCATTCCTCAATCCGATCATATCCTGCTGGAGAACTATACGTTTAAAGACAAAGACACGGTCATTGGGGCTGCCCGCGATTTGCAGAAGCTGACAACCATCACAGCTGAGCAGATAGAGAAAATGCCGGGCTGCGATATGACAGTGCAGTGGACTGGTCATAGCTTTGTTGGTCAGGTGGTGCCTGGGAAAAATTGCATTGTCGTACGCAAAGGCAAGACCAGCTATTTAGATAATCAATTTGAGATTACCAGCGATAAACTTATCAGCTATGACCGCGGGCGTGATCCAGATACCGATGAGGTGCTTTGGGGGGCAGTGGCTGGACCGTTTGAATTTGAGAAACGGCATCGGTTTGAGAGTGAGGTTGTGGTTTGATTAGCGACCTTAGCCCACAGCAGTAGGCTGCTTAGCCAAGATAAATTCTAAGAAAGCATAGGTTGTAGCTGTATTAAACCGGTAGGTGGTACCGTCATAGTCCACCAGGTACTCCCCTTCAACTTCGCCACAGGCAGTACAGGTGAATGTCTTGGATGCTAGGGCATCGACGCTAAGATCGCGAATCTGCTTGGTTAACCAGGTCTCTAGTTGGCTAAATACGGGCGATTCTAAACTTTGCTGCCGCTGGGTTGCGTAATCCATAGATAGGGGCTTTTTTAGAGGGGCACTGCTATTATGCATGCTGCGTTCAAGCGCGATCTTAAAAAGAGGTTTGAGTCTCTTGAAATTACTCTTAGAAAATTGGTGGTCTGGGACAATGATTTCTTTGCCAGCGCTAATGTCCTACGGGTGAGAAACCAGGCCACTAAAAAAGCCGGAGCATGACCCCGGCTTTTTGGCTTGATTCGCTGGATTTCGAATCAGAACTTGTGTGCGTGCAGTACCTCCATCACGTCACATAGATAGGAGATGCCTGAATAATCGTCGAAAAACTGCGCTGCGACCTCATCTGAAATCTTGACGGCCATCTCCCGATTGGGGGTGAGGATTTCAAACTTTATGTTCGAATAGGTGTCGGAAACGGTGGGCTGTCCCGACGAGCGCACATTGCGACTGCCTTTGCCGCCAGCGTCTACCACCGTATAGCCGGTTGCCCCGACGTCATCGATGATCTTGGCGATCTTTTTCAGCAGCAACTTTTCTGTGACGATGACGAGCTTACTGGCCTGCTTTGTCATGTTGGTTACCTCCTGATATGTGTATTTACTAGACTACATAGAACTTCAAACAAACGGCGGCACTGTTTGCTATCACGCCGATATAGCCGCCGCTTTGGTTGCTGGAGCGGAAGCACCGGCGTCAACTACCGCCCATTAGTGCCTGAGCTAGACCGATAAAGAGTGGTATTCCTATGGCCAGGGCAACCGGTGTGCCGACGGCTGTGGATGAGCCGATGTAGGCAGAGGGATTAGCCGATGGAATACCAGCTCGCAACGTGGGCGGCCCTGAGATGTCTGAACTGGACGCGGCAATGACGGCTAGGATGACGACGCCACCAGGGCTAAATCCTGTAGCGAAGTGGGCAATCATACCGAGACCAAAGGCAATAAATCCATGTAGTAGCGGCGCTACAAAGGCATATAGAGCATACCATTGGCCCACCTTGCGCAATTCACCGAGCCTTGCTGTGGCTTCCATACCCATGACCAGCATCAGTATCGAAAGCAGGCCGCGGAAGAGAGGATCGAAGAAGCTCTCATAGACACTTTCCGGTCGGGTTAGGATGCCTAGAGCGAGGCCAAGCAAGAGTGCTGATAGGGCGGAGCCTTGAAGACTTTCCTTGACGATGGGCCATATTTTGACCCGCTCAGGTTCCCTTCTGGGATACCCGCTGGCAACAACACCCTGGGTGCTAGCATACCCGCCTGTATTACCGCCACCCTGCTCACTGGCATAGGCACCTGCGGTAACAGGCTGCTTGAGAGACTCCTCCTTGCTGAAATACTTGTCGCGCTGCTTGCTGACATAAATGCTAGCCACGACGATGGCAGTCACGAGCGCTGGGATATCCATAAAAGGATAGAGTGCGGCAGCCCAAGGCTCGTATTGTATGCCCTCCGTTTCTAGTATTGTCAGGCCAGCGGCGAGGGTGGAGCCGCTGACAGCACCGAACAAGCCTGCAGTCGCAATGGCATCCACGACTTTGACTTTTGGCAGCTTGGCCAACGTGTAGCGCCCGATGAATACGATCAAGATCCCTATTATTACGGCGAACGCTGCGGGCAGCAGCATTTCTATTAGATTGGCATTGCGGATTGCAATGCCGCCGCTCAGTCCGACTTTTAGGAGCAGCATGAAGACGATGAACTTATAGATCGGATCTGGAATCTGCAGTCGGCTATTGAAGGCGGCAACGACCATACCACCAATCAGAAAGCCAAGGGTGGGAGACTGCAACTTTCCTAAGAAGAGCGTCAAGAAATCGGACAAAAAATCCACTTTGTAATTCCTCCTTCCTCCTCGTTAGAAGAGTGATTGTTGTTATAAGTGAGCTTGGAAAAATTTGAAGAAAGTAAGGGTGAAGTGCTTCACTCCTACAGCACAGGCATCACGCGAGAATTTGTTAACAGGGTGTTCAAAGATGGCTACTCTCCGAACGCAGTTGAAATGAGAACGCTGTTCCGCACGTCCTTCATAGATAAAAATCTATCAAGATCTCGTTCTTCATGTAATTAAGTCTATCCTAAAAAGTATTCGAAATTATGCCGTGCTACGTGAGTTTGCAACGTAATGACAAATCTAACTGATAAGGTTTCCTTTTCTTTTATGACTTTCGGTATATTTTTGGTTAATGTAACTTGCACGGTGGCCGGTTAATACTGATGCGATCGCAAACTCATTCTCCATTCGAGGCCGCTGTGCACCCAGGGCTGAAAGTAAGCCCGCAGTAGAGAGCCCGCGCAGAGCGATTGAAGATGTCACTCTGCTGCGAATCTCTGAGCAAAGTTGAATGTTTGGTGCTGGGCAATGTTGTATCGATGGCCTATGAGATCGCAGCTGCACTGTCTCTTGGCCTCAGCAGTGGAATACTTAACGCCGTTAGGGCGTATGAGCGACCTGAGTTGCGATCGCTGATAACAATCTTGGCGAAGACATATTGTTTCCCACTAACCTATACGCGTTAGCAGCACTTCTGTTGTTCATCACCAAGCAGGCCGATAGAAACAACGACTGCCCTAATCTATCTGAAATTTTGGCGCTTCAGTTGGAGCGGTTGGTTCGATGGGAGAGCTATAGCGAGCCGCATTGACCCAAACGACTGACAACAACAGGCCCATGCAACAGCCAGCTAAAAAGATCCAGCCGTGAGAAGGCTCTAGGACACAGAGTAAGCGGCGGTTGCGACCATATACCTGCACGACCCAGCCTTCATCAGCATCTAATTTGGGTTGCGACTGTCTTGAGTCAAACTTGTTCATGATTTCCACAACAGGGTTACAGCGTTGAGTTGGCAGAACCGAACCATAGTTAAAAATCTATGATTTTGCCAATCATCATATACTTAAGTTTATGTAAATATTCCAAATATGGGCTGTTGTTTTAGTGAAAGATTGCCTCAAATTTGCAAACCCATTGCATAAGCAAGCCTTATGTAAAAAGTATTTTCGATAACGTCAGGCTGCTTTGGAGAGGCTGCGTCAACGCGGAAAAAGCAGCCCGTCTACTTGCCGTCGCCTCGCCACGTCTGGTCCTTTCAATGTCTGCTGGGGGTGTCATGGTCAACTCAACATCCGTGTCTCAGGAGTCGCACGACAAAATATCCTCTCTACAGCCATAGACAGGTGCTTTTTTCTGGCTCAAGCGGACAACGCTCTCGCAAATAAACAGAGAGCGTCGTCCGCATCAGCTTCTATATTTAGTCAATCAGCAGCTAGTGCATCGCATCGACAAAGTCGGCCTGCTGATCCCGGGGAATCGGCCAGTCTTCGTTTTCACCGCCGACATATACGCGCTTAATCACAATGTAGTCTTTGCTGAACTGCTTTAGCGTATTGACCAGGACATCTAGAGCAACAGCATCCGTTGTGCCCAGGTCAAACCAGCAGCGAGCCCAGGTGCCCTCAAACTGCACCTCAGACATGTTGTGCATAACCGCCATTAGATTATTATCGGCTTCATCGTGGTCGTAGTCCATGTAGCTGATTTCATGACCGCCCTCCTGGACCTGCAGATTTTCTGCATTAAACCCACCCAGCTTGCCTAGAAAAAACCACGAGTCAAAAATTTCTTCGATGTACTGCTGTTCCATTGTGGATGGGACATTCTCTAGCTCTAACCAAATCCACAGGTTAAAGAAGTCGCACTCGCGAAAGCGAATTTCCATAGTTTAAGTGTCGTGATGCCGACCCAAATCGTGTCCAGACCCTGCGGCTACACCTCAGTCCTAGATGCGAGTAGGGCTTACCTAGCATAGCAAGGTCTTTGGTTAGGCGGCCAAAACATTGGCTATAGTGTGGAGTGGACCTTCTCGTTCCCCTTAATGCTCACCCTTGATCGAGTTTCTTATCATCCGGCGGCCAGTGCAGTACCGATTCTTAAAGAGATCTCGTTTACCTTAGAACCCAAGAAAATGGGACTGATTGTGGGCCCTAGTGGTTCTGGGAAAAGCACGCTTCTAGAAGTTTTAGCAGGACTGGTATCGCCGTCAAAAGGGACGCTACACTGGCGCGATCAGGAGCTACAGCCTGATACGTTACAGCAGCTGGCGGGGCTGGTCTTTCAGTTTCCAGAACGGCACTTCTGTGGACACACGGTTCTAGAAGAGCTGCGGCTTGGCCATCCGGAACTAGGGGCTGAACAGGTAGCTAAGACTCTAGAATCAGTGGGGTTGGGAATGATTTCGCAGCAGGCAGCTCCCCATGCTCTCAGCGGTGGTCAGCAGCGACGGCTGGCCTTGGCCGTACAGCTGATTCGTCAGCCCTATTTACTACTGCTGGATGAACCGACAGCGGGGCTGGACTGGTCGATGAAGCAACAGCTGATTGGTCTACTGGCTAAGTTAAAGAAAGACTGGAGTTTGCTGGTGGTCTCTCACGATGCGAGTGACCTGGCGCATTTGGCAGACTACTGCTGGGCGTTGCAAAATGGAGAGCTGTTGGCTCAACCATTGGAAGCGGTTCCCGCTGTATAGAACGGGCATAAAACGTTAAGGGTGCAAACGATGACTGAAAGCGCAGGGCAGCTCCCGGCTAATCCTGACATTTGGCAAGAGACACTGCAGTGGCAGCCGTCTGCAGGGCAACAGACTCTATTTAACCAGCTGTATCAGGGCGTGCTTGATGGCAATCGTCAGGTAAATTTGACGCGTATTACTGAACCGGCTGAGTTTTGGGAAAAGCATTTGTGGGATTCGCTTAGCGGTCTGGCCCCTTGGTTTGAGCCGGAGAAGCCAGAATGGGTATCTACGGTAAAACGAGTCGTTGATATTGGGACGGGGGGTGGTTTTCCAGGCGTGCCAGTTGCGATCGCACGCTCCCAATGGCAGGTTACCCTCCTTGACTCCACTCGCAAAAAAATTACTTTTTTAGAAACCCTATGTCAGCAGCTGGGGCTGACCAATACAGACTGCATCGTAGAACGAGCCGAAACCGTAGGACGAGATCCCAAGCATCGGGCCCAATATGATTTGGCTATGGTGCGAGCAGTGGGGCCTGCTTCTACCTGCGCCGAGTACGCGCTACCGCTGCTTAAAAAAAGCGGGTTTGCCGTCATATTTCGCGGTCAGTGGAGCGAAGAAGAAGAGGATCTCTTCGTAGGAGCTCTAGACACCCTTGGTGGTGAGCTAGTAGCTATTTGCCCCTGGGAAACACCCATTAGCCAAGGAATCAGACACTGTCTGTACGTTAAAAAGTTAGAAAAAACAGCCAAAGAATTTCCGAGACAGGTAGGGTTGCCGGCAAAGCATCCGCTGTAGGTCTGCGTTACTGGCGATGAGCTGTAGGATGCATCGCCATACGCCTACTTGCCGATGGCTTTAACCACCAGGATGCCACCAAAGTACAAAAACAATACGGCTCCTGCCAGCTAGCTTTGAGTAATGGGGTCTGTGGACGGTGTCAGGACGGCTCCTAATACCACCGCACCCAGCAGTACTGTCCGCCAGCCTTTAAGCATAGTCTCCGATGTGACAATCCCCAGCAGCCCCAGCATAAATTGAATGACTGGAATCTGGAATGCCAGACCTGTACTAAACAGCAGCAGCAGGACAAATTCAAAATAGCGGTCAATAGACCACAGCTGCTCAACGACGCCCTCACCGTAGTTGATAAAGAAATTAAGCGCAGCCGGAATCAGAGCAATGTAGGCAAAAAAGATACCCACTACAAAGAGAACGCTGGAACCCAGGACGATGGGGCCAACCAATCGCCGTTCCCGTCGAGTTAATCCGGGCAGCACAAACAGCGCAATCTGATAAAGGATAAAAGGACTGGCGACTAAAATACCGCTGTAGCCAGCTACCTTGATAGAAACAAAAAAGTACTCCCCTGGTGAAAGCTGTAGAAACTTTGCCCCCTGTGCCGGAATCTCCAGAAGTTCGACAATGCGGTTAACGCCAAAGAAGCAGCCGATAACGCCTACTAACACCGCTATGAGCGAGTAAAAAATACGCAGACGGAGCTCTTCGAGATGATCAAAGAGGGACATTTCTATCTCATCGGGCATCTCGTCGAGGTAGTCGAGTTGCTCGGTGGACTCTACTGTCTCTAGATTCGACGTCATGGGCTGGAGTGCCAGAATTTATAGTAGGTATTTTCAGTATGTCGATCCTTAAAAGGCTCAATCTAAAGCAGCTACAGGGCTACTCTACTAGACCGGTGCATTCCTCAGATCTGCATAGTATGTATTGTATCGCTGTGGTCGTATTAAGACAGGCTCAATACCGTTGGGGATTTCAGCGACCGGATTGACACGTCTAAAGAAGCTAGCGGCTCTGTTTCTGGTTTTCCTATTCAGCTGGGGTAAATGTCAGAAACTCAGCGGCCCCTGGGTTTCCCGCAGGTGTTGGCTCACCGCCGTTAAAAGATACTAGAGCCGCGCCTGCATTACCCACATTCATGGTGATGGCTGCTTGGCCTTCCCAGGTTTCTTCCATGCCAGGTTCCATTAGACCTTCAAAGACGATCTCATCATCTACGGCGACGCTCATCCATGAGGGCCCGGCTTCAGTGACTTCTACGGTGACGCTGACTGGAGCGGTACTGACCGGGGGCTCTGGTTCGGGCTCCGGTGTCTGAACTGTTTCGACTTGCTCAGGGACTGGTACCTCGGCTTCGACCGGCTCTGTCTCTTGTGGGGAGCGGTTGCCAAAGATGTTGGGTAATAAGAGCACCATTGCAACCACTGCGATCGCAGCACCAATTCCCCAAGGTAGCCAGTTAAGATTTGGCTGGGACGTACTAGGTAGGCTGGCTCCGACGGGGCTAGGGGAGGGGGCCGATGGTGACGCTAGCGGTGGCGTCTCGTCGCCGCCATTATCAAAAAGAGACCCCTGGAGCGAATTTGAACGGCGCGCCGTGTCGCTGACATCGTCAGCCGAGGGACTGAGACCAACAGCGGCAAGTTCATCGCTGCTAGGTCGAGAATCAAGACTGAAATTCCTGGTGGCAGTGCTCGTTTGCTCGGCTGTGCTGCCGGTATCCACTGCTTTAGCAAGGGCGGGCTCGCTGACGGTTGGCATGGCCCCAACCGCCGGTTTAGGCGTTTTTGCCTTGGGCTGGACGGATGGTGTCTGAACTGGTGGCGTTTGAGGAATTTTAGCCGTCTGGTAAGACATGTCCACCTGCGTAGCGGGTCTGGGAACAGGTCGTGGCGTATTCGGAATCGAGTGCACTGGGAACTGCTTAGCAAAGTTAGTGCCGTCGAGTCCTAGGGCATCAGCATAGCGACGGATAAACCCCTGTACAAAAATTGGCTGAGGCAAATCGGTGGTGTCACCGGTTTCCACGGCCTTTAGCAATTGAACACGGATATAAGTCTGCAGGGAAATATCTTCCAAAGACTTTTCCTGCTCCTGGCGCTTTTCTTGCAGATAGGCACCCAGTTGACTCAGTTGTTGCTTCTGAACGTTGCTGTAGCTAGTCACGTTACTTGCTGGTGTGATGAACGATGAGAGCCGATGTGTCTCACAAGAACTGAATGAACCCTAGACTGGTCTTAATAGTCTAAAAGCATTCCAGCTGAGATGATAAACCAATTGCATACTATCGGGTTGAGCATTCGCAGACAATCACATGCCTGGAGTAATGAACCAATAGGCAAAGCACGCTGGTCCACCATCAGCATCATTGTATGGTCAACCGTTCGAATCGCATAGGGCTGTCAGTACGAATATGGGCTAAGTCTTGTGCTCTAGAGCCTTACGGCTGGTTGACCTGGCGACTGATGGCCGGGTTGTAAAGCCGCAGATAGTTCCAATAGCCGCCAAAAACGGCCTCTACATAGCCCTTGGTCTCGTTAAAGGGAATATCCTCAACAAAGACGTCTGGATCGCTGTATCCCCTGGCAACCCAGTCAGCGACAGCACCGGGTCCCGCATTGTAGCTGGCGACCGCAAACATAGAGTTATTGTCGTACTCCTGGTGGGTGTAGTCCAGATACCAGGTGCCAAGCCTGATATTGTCGCTAGGCGTTTCAAGTTTGGTCTCTACATCGCTGTTGCTTTCACCGATTTGTCCCATAATCCAGTCGGCGGTGCTGGGGATAACTTGCATTAGACCAATGGCTCCAGCGCTAGAGCGGATCTCGGGCTCAAATCGAGACTCTTGACGCATGAGGGATGTCACCAGTAAAGGGTTGAGCTGACGCTGTTGTGACCAGGTCTGAATCAGGCTGCTGTAGGGAAAGGGATAGACGTTTTTCCAGTAGGCTGGGGTCTTTTTAAGCTGCTGATATTCAGCTTTTTCGGCTTTTTCATCCCGCCAGGCCAGACTGGTCAGCATAAAAATACCGTCGAGATTGTCTCCTACGCCTACCCGTAGCACTCCATCGGTAAATTGTTCGGCTACCGTGGGATCTTGCGCGTTACTAAACTCGGTCTGCCACAGGCTCCAGGCGTCGGCATCTTGACCCAGGCGATAGAGCAGCTGCAGGGTGTCAGAACCTGCCGGGAGGGCGTCTCGCTGCTGGGGCAGACGCACCTCGGGATTGAGGTAGCGCACACTGGTAAAATCTCCCACGTCCCATCCCAGCATGACGGCTGAACGCCAGGCAAAGTAGGATTCGGGATATTGGGACAGGGTGCGCTCATAGGCAGGCTGGGCATCTTGTCCTAGCTGCTGGGCCCATTTGCCAGACCAGAAACTGGCTTCGGCGGCCAGTTCGCTTTGGGGGCTTGAGGCGACCAGGTCTTCTGCTAGCTGACGCGCTGTGGCTAGATCGTTGGCTTTGGCTGCTTTGTGGGCCCGGCTCAGACGTAATTGGGCAGCGGCCTCAGAGTCGCCGTACTGGCTGAGAATCGAGGTGCGGGCGTCCGTGGCGGATTTGGGGCTTTTCAGCTGTTCAAGAATGTTGGCTTTTTTAAGCAGGGCCTCTCCTGCTCGGTCTGGAAATGTTTGCATTGCCTGATCGAGAGGTGCGATCGCAGCTTTATCGGGAAGCGAATCGGCCAGTTTGACCAGCCCCAGACCGGTCTCCGGCGCGTTGGGGTAGGTTTGGGCTAGTTTTTGATAAGCTGCGATCGCAGCCACCCGTGTGCCTGCAATCTGAGCCCCCCGCGCTGTCCGATAGAGACTGGTGGGAGAGACCGGCGCTTGGGCATAGGCGTCCGATGCCTTGCCATACTGCAGGTTTTCCCAATAGCCAAAACCAATCGTTTGCCACTGTTCAGGCGTTAGTTCTTGACCGTATGTCTGGGTCAGTCGGTCGAGGCTGGCCTCATAGTCCTCCTGATAGAGACCGTGGGCTGCCACTAATAGCAGCAGGTCCTTGGACGTACCTGTGTTTAACTTTTGCAGGGCTACTTCCACGGCCCGAGGGTGGCTAGGATGCTTTGCTAAGAGTTCGTCCCACTGAGCCGGGTCTTGTTTGCCGAGTTCGTAGCGAGCTTCTGCTGTTGCTCCGTGGGTGTCATAGTTGGCTAGCAGAGTATTCCAGCCAGTGGGTTCAGCGCCTGTCAATAGCTGAGCCTGCCCCTGTCTGAGTAAGGCATAGGGCGTCAGCGCCGCCGAGCTATTGACATCTAGGTCATCCAAGGTGGTTAATGCGTCAGCTGTCTGACCCTGGTCTAGCAAATCTACCGCCAGCAGATAGCGAGCGAAGGCAGCCTCCTGGGAATTTGATGAAGTATCAATTAGCTGTTTTAGCAGCTCATAGCGCACCTCTGGTGGCTGCAGCGCCAGGCGAAATACGCCTAGCGCTGCAGCTGTCTCTGTTTCCCGCTGCTGTGGCTGAGCGTTGGGTAATACCCGATTGGCGGCCAGGGCAAAAAATACGATCAAAGCTAGACTTACCAGACTAATGCCGCCCAATAGCATCAGGGACAACTGCTCTTTCCTTAGATTTGCTAGATTTACAAAACGTTTTCCCATAGTGAATCAGCCGGAGCGATGGTTGTAGAAAGCTAAACATGTTCCTATGTGGAACGATTAATTTTCAAAGATAAAACTCAAGATTTCAGACTAAATGAGGCTTTACAACGGTCGGTAATGCGCTACCGTGCTGTCAAAGCGGATGCACCCAACCGCACAATGTTCTAGTTAAAAACATGACTATAAAACCTCTAAATAGTAGAGAGCCGTATATGATATTCAGTCAATAAATACGCCGAAATCGTTAGATACTAAGACGGGAATTAGCACTGAGATGGGAATGAAGTTTGTAGCATCAGACAAGTCTTGTTTAACGTGGTCAGGGGATTGCCTTGTCGTTGGTTTATCGGAAGAGTCGCTGCCCCTCACTGGTCTACTATCTGACTTAAATGAGCAGGTGTCTGGACTGCTGCAGGAACTCATCGACGAAACAGAATTTAAGGCCAAGGTGGGTAGCTCCGCTGTGATCCGAGTCGGCAGCTCGGTGCGGAAGCTAGCCATTGTTGGCTTGGGAGCCGCCGAAGAACTCAATCTAGAAGGACTGCGCCGGGCCGCTGCGATCGCAGCCAAGCTCGCTAAGCGAGAAAAATGTGCCTCCCTAGGAATTAGTTTCCCCATTTGGAATAACAGTCCGGAGCGAACGGCCCAGACAATTGCTGAGGGCGTTACCTTAGCGATGCATGAAGACAAGCGCTTTAAGTCTGATGCTGAAACTCCAAAAGTAGCGCTCAGCGATGTTGCCCTGTTGGATTTACCGGGCCATGAAGCCGCTTTGGAGACAGCCGCTCATGTGTGTGACGGTGTGATTCTAGCGCGTGAGCTAGTAGCTGCGCCTCCCAACGTGGTGACGCCTGCTTCTTTGGCTGAAACCGCCAAGACCATGGCCAGCGACTACGGTCTTACCCTTAAGGTCCTAGAGCAGGCTGAATGTGAAGAACTGGGTATGGGGGCCTATCTCGGAGTGGCGATGGCCTCAGAAATGCCACCAAAATTTATTCACCTGACTTATACACCTGCAGGTACTCCTAAGCGAAAACTGGCCCTGATTGGTAAAGGACTAACCTTTGACTCCGGTGGCCTCAATATCAAGGCCGGTGCAGGCAGCATGATTGAGCTAATGAAAATGGATATGGGGGGAGCCGCTGCCGTATTTGGCGCAGCTAAAGCCATTGCCCAAATCAAGCCTGATGTAGAAGTCCATTTCATCAGCGCGGCTACTGAGAACATGATCAGCGGTCATGCCATGCATCCTGGCGACATATTAACGGCCTCTAACGGCAAAACTATTGAGGTCAATAATACAGATGCAGAAGGCCGTCTCACACTGGCTGATGCGCTGGTCTATGCCGATAAGCTTGGCGTAGACGCTGTGGTGGATTTAGCAACACTAACAGGAGCCTGCATTGTCGCTCTTGGTAATGATATGGGGGGCCTGTTTAGCCCCGATGACGATCTGGCTGGTGCTCTCGCCAGTGCTGCAGATGCTGCTGGTGAGAAACTATGGCGCATGCCCATGGAAGAAAAATACTTTGATGGGCTGAAGTCGATTGTGGCCGATATGAAAAATACGGGTCCTCGTCCTGGCGGCTCGATTACAGCGGCATTATTTCTGAAACAGTTTGTTAAAGACACAGTCTGGGCGCACTTAGATATAGCTGGCCCCGTATGGAGTGAAAAAGATAATGCGTACAACAATCCAGGTGCAACGGGATATGGTGTACGCACATTGGTGCAGTGGATTTTAGAGAGCGCTTAGCTGGCGCTGCATGGCAATAAGGTCAGTCCTATTAGCTAGCGCTCAAGCTGACGCGCTGGCTAATTTCGGTAACTTTAGTCCGTTTACGCGGGGCAACTACCGGACTGATGTGGGGCGCTGTGGCTGAAATGTCTGTGTGTGGCTGCTCACAGACCATTTCTTGACGGCAGCTGGGGCAATACCAAAACACTCTACTTTGGCTAATGTGGCGTAGTAGTGTGTCCTGACACAGGCTGCAAGTTGCGCCGTGGTGTGAGGCTGGCATATTAAAGGAGTTTTTCATAGGTCGTTGCATCCTTATAGATGCGTTATTGACTGTTCCTACGATGCCCAGGCTTTAAAAAAATTGCTGTAACTTTGCATATATTTCTACAAAATTTAAAGAGTTTGCATTTCATGACAATTTAGATAAATATCGATCTGTGGGCGATAAGCAAACGCTTCGATCAGGCAGTCAAGTACGTTTACCAGATATAGACAACCTGGGTAGTAAACGCTGGCCGTAGTTTAGTGACTTTAGATATGGACCGCCGCCGCTAGCGAGAGTAGAGAGCTTGACTATCTGTCCTGTGATTTTTTCTTATCCATTTCTCAGATAGCTTTAAGTTGACACATACTCTGATTAGTCAATCTAGTTTCCTGTAGAGATCAATTCAGACTCCAGGATTTGAGTAAATGAAACGCATCTCAAAGGTGGCTATTGGCGCCTTGTTTACAGCCGCAGCGATTGTTGGAGTAGCGCTGATGCAAATCGATGGGTTAGCTAACCTCAAGCTGCAAGCGTATGCGCTAACTCAAGTGTTTCACGATCAGAGCCGCGAACTGGGCGACCTGCAGAAACAAGATATTAATCCTGAAGACTTTACGCGCATTGAGCTAGAGCAGCTGCTCAACGGTGGTCCACCCAAGGACGGGATTCCCAGTATTGATACGCCAGAGTTCGACACAGCGGCAACAACACCGTTTTCTCGTGACGATATTGTTGTTGGCCTGGTGGTCAATGGTGAAGCGAAAGCCTATCCTTACAATATTTTGAACTGGCATGAGATTGTTAATGACAAGATTGGCGGTGTAAATGTATCGGTGAGCTACTGTCCGCTATGCAACACTATTGTTGCATTTGAGCGCGGAGAGACTACGTTTGGAGTGTCGGGCAAGCTGTATCAGAGCTGTTTGGTAATGTATGACCGAGCGGATGATACGCTGTATGCCCAACCTTGGGGAACTGGGGTTGTGGGGCCGAATGTGAATAAGCCGGTGGATATGCTACCTGCAGTGAAGACAACTTTGGGGCAGTGGTTGGTTCAGTATCCGGATAGTCAGATTTTATCGACGCGCACCGGACATACGCGTGACTATTCGGGCTATCCTTACGGGACGTACTACATAGATGAGACTATTGTGTTTGATGTGCGTAACCAGAATCAGCTGGAGCTACATCCCAAGACTATTGTGAGCTATATCTGGGAACCGGATGATAAGACACCCCATAATTAATTTTCGGGGGATAGTCTGCAGTTTGTACATGATGAGATACAACAGCACGGGAGTCAGGAGGCTGAACTTTCAGGACGTCCGGTTCGGGCTTGGTGGGATGAGAATTTGGATACTGTTGTAGTTGAAGAACTCGATGGGACCGTGATTCCGAGTTCAACGGCCTTTGCGTTTGTGTATCCGGCTTTTTATGGTGAATAATCGTAATACTGGCTGAGCGCAGCCGAAACCAGCCATAGGATGATGTTAGCGAAGCGTAACGCACCGCTTTTCAAAATTTGAACGTACCCCCTTTTGAAGCTAGCTAATACTTTAGACAATCCAGCCTTTAGCCCGCTCAACGGCGCGCTGCCAGGTTGCGAAATTATCTTGGGCGGCTGTCTTTCCAGCACCGGGTTCGAAGATTTTATCAATCTTGCGACTGTTTACAAGGGCCGTGTAGTCATTCCAGAAACCGACGGCCAGCCCTGCCGCAAAGGCTGACCCCTGAGCTGTCGCATCTAGCACGGCAGGCCGCTCTACAGGAATGCCCAATACGTCGGCCTGGTACTGCATTAAAAAGTCATTCTGACAGGCACCCCCGTCTACTTTTAATGTTTTAATCGGCGTGCCGCTGTCATGGTTAATGGCGGTTACTACTTCACGAGCCTGGTTAGCGATCGCTTCTAGCACCGATCGCACCATATGGGCTTTGGTGGCACCTCGGGTTAGACCTAAAAATGCACCGCGAGCGCCCATATCCCAGTGGGGGGCACCCAGTCCGCTGAGGGCGGGGACAAAGTAAACATCACCGTTATCTTTGACGGAGTTGGCTAACGGTGCACTGTCTGCGGCGCTATCGATAATCTGTAGTCCGTCCCGCAGCCACTGAATGCAGGCTCCTGCTGTAAACATGCTGCCTTCTAGGGCATAGCCCAGGTCGTAACTGCCGTCCTCTTTGGCCGTGGTCCAGCCGATGGTGGACAGTAGCTGGTTTTGGGAGCGGACGATTTCTTGGTCTGTGTAGGCGACTAAAAAGGCTCCAGTGCCATAGGTACACTTGAGTAAACCGGGGCGATCGCAACCGTGGGCTAATAGCGCCGCCTGCTGGTCACCAAGAAGTGCGGCGATGGGAATCTCCACACCTAGCAGGCTAGGGTCGGTGTAGCCAAATATTCCCTGGCTGGGTTTGATTTCGCCAAGCAGCGATCGCGGTACTCCAAAAATATCCAGCAGCTGCTCATCCCACTCCTGGGTGGCCAGATTCATCAGTAGCGTACGACTGGCATTGCTGTGGTCTGTGGCGTGGACCTTACCGTCGGTGAGATTCCACAGCGCCCAGGTATCGATGGTGCCTGCTAAAACATTGTCTAAATTTTCGGGCTGTACTTTGTCT
Organism: Leptolyngbyaceae cyanobacterium; assembly: GCA_050043465.1. Taxonomy (GTDB): domain Bacteria; phylum Cyanobacteriota; class Cyanobacteriia; order Phormidesmidales; family Phormidesmidaceae; genus Leptothoe. The sequence goes on along the minus strand of JBHJIL010000075.1, from coordinate 14,067 downwards.
AGCAGCCACCGCAGCTTAGTGCCTGAGAAGTATGCGTCTAGAAAGAGACCGCTGCGCTCATAAATATCTTCTTTATGTTGGGCTAGGGTGGCGCACATATCAGCGGTGCGTCGGTCCTGCCAAACAATGGCTTTATGTAGAGGTTTGCCGGTTGTTTTATCCCATAGGACGCAGGTCTCTCGCTGTACGGTCAGGCCAATGGCGGCGATATCACCGGCGTCAATGTTGGCTTCTCCAATGGCCGTTTTAATAGCCCATTGAACCTGCTGCCAAATTTCGCTGGCATCATGTTCTACCCAACCCGGCTGCGGATAGTACTGGGTCAGCTCTTTGTAAGCCTGAGCGACAATATCGCCAGCTTTATTAAACAAGATGGCGCGATTGCCGGTGGTGCCCAAGTCCAGGGCCATGACGTACTGTTTTGGCATTGGCGGTTCCTCTGAAAACTCCTGTGAAAAATAAGTGGGTAGCCGGTAAATTCAAACTCTGATGCCGACTACATCAGGTTTTCAAACAGCCCAATCAAATTGCCTGCGGGGTCACGACAGTAGGCGATTTTGAGGTTAAAGTCGCTATTTTGAGTTGGAGGCTCATCAAAATGCACACCGGCCTGACGCAGCTGGGTATAGGTGTTATCTAAGTCGGTAATGGTAAAAATTAGAACTGTTTTATCCTGGCTGTCGGCGGCAGCCGGTTTACCGCTGGTGTGGATAATTGAGGCCATTTCCTCTTGATGAAATAGGGAAATAGTCTGACCGGCTACTCCAAATTCTGCATAGCTTGGGGTGTCTACGATGACTGTAAGGCCTAGGAGATCGCGATAAAATTTGCAGCAGCTAGCAATATCGGACACCAGTAAGCGTGTAGACGCGGCTTTGACTTCCATAGAAAAACCGATCTAATTAAAGAACTCCACCTATTGTGTCGTGAGGGGGAGTTTGTGGAAACAAACGGAAAAAGTCTTAGGGGAAGTTAATAAAGATTAGAAAAAAAGAGGGTGCGATCTCGCACTCCTCTAATAACGAAGTATTTGAGTATTGATTTTCATAGAGCGCAGGTTCTGGTCAAACAGGGTAAAACGCTATGGGGAAGTCTGCGTCTGAAATCGGTCGTATTTGCTAGCTAATCTTCCTGGTCGAGCAGGCGAGATAGCTGTCCACGAATGGCGTCGAGCTTCTTATCAACTTTGGGGACGGTAAGCAACCGAACTTCAACTTCAGCAATGTTATCGATACGGGTGGTTTTTTCCCAGAGCTTACGTTCAACGTCAGACTCAGACTCATAGCGGAACGTAATGGTGCTATCGGTCACCTCTAGAATTTCTACATTCTTAAACCAGCCGTTGCTGCTTTTGACGTAGAGCCATACGCTGTTTTGGCCAACGAGTTCTTTGAGCTTTTTTTCCATATGACAAAATTCCCCAGACACTGCACAGGTCTACAAGAGATAATGCTGTCTTTTCTTAAGATTGATTTTATATATCTTAGCACTTTGAAAAGTTATATGTAGGCTAAAAATATAATGTTCTATAATCCCTGAAATCCTTGTCATGGCAAATAATTTCAGGGATGTATTAATTGTTACTAGCAAAAAAACACGGCTTTAATTTGGGTGTGGCTTTGGGCGATCGCAGCCATTGCCGTTGCCCATACTAAATCGATACCCTCCCTATTTTTTCTGTTCAAAGAGAACTCCCTGGCTGTCTTTTAGGGTGAACTGACGCAGATCTTTAATGTCAGTTTCGAGGTTTAAATCGGGGGTTGCGATCGCAACTTCCCAGTCCTCCATATTTATTCCCAACCAGTCCTCAAGCTCAATCTCTAGGGGTTCACCGCCCATATGAGCCACCATCAAAATTGGTGAATCATCCGGCATGTCAGGGTTGCTCCGAATCCCATAGAAAACCGTACGTCGGTCGTCGCTAATGCGATTAAAGCGGTCACGACCGGTAAGGTTATCGTGTAGCCACGGATGACGACGGCGATACTGCCTTAGCGCCAAATGAAATGAAGCAATGCTTGGGTTGATGCGGTCGTAGGCGCGAGACACATTGCAAAGGTCGTGACAATCTTCCATAAACGCCATGGCAAATTTCTTGAGCTTTGGCACATCTAGATTGGCCAGAAATCCAGCTAGAGACAATTCGTCGTTTAAATCGCTCAAAGCGGGCAGCTCACAGTCTGTGGTGTTGGCTCCCAAGCACTGACTACAGATCTGTGCAACTTCTTGCAGGTTATAGTCCGTTGAAATCATCGCATCTTGCAAGGCTTGCGAAAAATCTCGCAGCTGCTCAAACTGCCGAAATCCCATTTTCTTTAGCTGGGGATAAACCTCGGGCAGGTCGTACATATCTGGCTCAATTTGCCAGTCGAGAAAACTAATTTCTTCGGAGACAACTTTGACCCCATACTGGTCGTCCGTATTTCTAAAAAAGCCCCAGGGAGCCCCCACGCTGGCATTAATAAAGTCCATCGGCAGCCCAGGGCTAAAACCACAGACCCACAGCTGAGTTGCTGGGTTGTCGTACGCTTTGTGAAGGACCTGGGGCAGCGTTTTGCCCAGATTCCAGTTAATGGGCTGGTCTGTTTTAACCTGAGTTCCGCGTCGAACGGTGTCGTGGTTGCCACAGCCCGTAATCCAGCGATTGCCCTGGAAAATAACCTCCCCTACCCGTCGCCATTTACGGTCCCAAAACCCCTGTAACGATGGCGTATTATGAGCAAAAATTAGCGGTCCCCACTGAAACGACTCGGGCTTTTGCTCGATTAACTCTCGGTAGCGAGAAATCTCTTCCCAGCCTTCTTGGGGCCAGGGTCGCCCATCCTCAAAAATGGTGAACATCAAGCGTCGATAGCCATTAACCTCTTGCACCACATCACTCATGGCCAGCAAATAGGCGTCGTCCTGTTCGATTCTGTCGGTTAGCGGATTAAAGAACCGAAAATCCTGCCCTCCATCCACACGGATCCCATCGGCCCCTGTATTGATTTTGCGCCGCTGCATCTCCAACAAAATGGCCCGTACCTGGGGGAGCTGATGATTTAAGTCCTGGCCATACATGTTCGGCCCTTTGAAAAATTGGTGAGTCATCACCTCTAGCGCCTGGTTGTCAGCATGACCGTAAACCAAGTCGTAAATCAGCTGGATAGGCCCTTCTGAGAAGTTATGGAGCGTAGCAATAAAATCGGTGACCTCGTCAGGGCGAAGGCTGTCTAGAACAGCTGGATTTGTGGCTCCCGATCCAAGAATGGGGACATCGTACCCCCAGTTTTGAGTGTTGGGTTTTCTTAAGACAGCCTGAGTGGTTTTAGGATCAAGAGCAGACATAGCGCTGTCTGTTGGATCTGATTCAGCGGCCGTTTCAGGTTCAGGAAGTAGCGCAAAAAACTCATAGTCAATATGGGAGTCTTCGCGCCGGTACTCAATGGTGGGTTCTACTGGCAGCAGCTGAATGGCGTCATAGCCTGCATAGACCGCTTCTTTTGCTGTGAGGGATTCTCCCACCGCTAGCTTGTCAGAAATACGTTGATAAATCTCTGTTAGCCCTGCGAACGTACCTGCAGGAGAGGCGGTTCTAATATGGAGCTGAAGAATATTTGTCGGGGCTTCTACTCGCGGAATATCACTGTCGCTATAGCTGCTGCCAGTGCGACGAAAATAACTGCGGTCGGCACGCTGGCGCTGAAGTAAGCGCATGTCATACAGCTCTGCAGGAGCAAAAACACCATAGGGCAGCGAGTAGGCCAGCGGGTCTCGAATAATATGTACTCGTCCATCCTGGTCGATATAGCGCAGCCAGTAAAAACATCCGGAGCGTTCCCGACGACCGGGACGCATACCCTCAATGACACCCCAGACAAATTCTCCCTGTTTAACTAACGGAATTTGTGCTCGGTTAAAGGTGACGGTTTGCTCCCGCTCGCGAAAATTAATATCCTCTGTCGGCGTGTAAATCTCTAGAACGATCCGATCTTCTGACTGAATGATGTCACCTGTGAGATCGGGGGTCCAAAACCCTACTTCAGTAAGCCGATCGGCTCGATAATGGGCTCCTAAGCGACGGGCAATTTTCTGCGCCTTTTCAAAGAATGTTGCTTCCGAACGTTGGATACTTTCTGCCCACATCAGCAGGCTTTGGGTTTCGTCTTCAACTAATTGTAGTTTTTTGGGGGCAGTTGCAATCACCGTATGTCTTGTTGTTGGGGGGAGCCTGTGAACTGGGTTATACCTTGTATCCGAAACCTGTATCTTCCATTGAGAAGCCCGAGGTTGAGCTGGAGGGGGCAGCGGTGCTACATATGTTCAGAATGCCATACACGCCTGCTGTTTTCGTTGAGACATTGATGAAAATCGGACAAAGAAGGACGTATTGCCTAATTTTTGTTCCTTCTAAAGTAGAGTGTAAGCCCGATCAGGAGTTAGAAAATGCAAATAGCTCACGTTATTTAGAACCATGTCTAAAAATGTTTTTTTGCCTCTTTAGGGAACTCAGAAAGCATACCCTTCCAATTGCTAAATCAGACCTAGTACGATAGTGTAAATCTCTGTGAACACTGATGTATCAGTAAAAGCGTCAGAGGGCTTTTAAGAGCATTTTTTTATGGAATACCTGAGACTCAGCGGAGGCAGCTTGACAGAAAAGTTGTCTCTGCTGGGTTTTATGGTGTTCGCTACCAAGCTTTATTGACCCCATTCAGGAATCCTCAGGAGCGTCCATTATGAAGTCTTCCCTGGTAATCCTATATCACCGTGAACCCTACGATGAGGTGAAGGAAAATGGCAAAATTTACTACCGTGAAAAGAAGAGTCCCAATGGAATTGTACCAACGTTAAAAAGCTTCTTTGCCAACGCCGATCAGAGTACCTGGGTGGCTTGGAAACAAATTACCCAAGCTGAGCAAGACGGGTTTGTTGATCGCGTCACCATGGATGGGGGAAGCGATAGCTGTGTGGTAAGACGGATTCCCCTCAATGCCGACCAGGTGCGTAACTTTTATCACATCACCTCTAAAGAAGCGTTTTGGCCAATTTTGCATTCGTTTCCTGAGCATTTTACCTACGACAGCTCAGACTGGGAAAACTTTCAGAATATTAATCGTCTTTTTGCAGACGCTGCCTGTGAAGATGCTGCTGACGATGCCCTGATTTGGATTCATGACTACAACCTCTGGCTGACGCCTTACTACATCCGCCAGAAGATGCCCAACGTAAAGATTGCATTTTTCCATCACACGCCCTTTCCAGCCGCTGATGTGTTTAATATTCTGCACTGGCGAAATGCAATTATTGATAGTCTGCTGTGCTGCGACCTGTGCGGGTTTCATATTCCCCGCTATGTTCAGAATTTTGTATCCGCTGCCCGCAGCTGTCGTGATGTAGAGGTGGTTGAGCGTATTCCTGTGCCAGAAGCCTTTACAAAGACCGGTACGGCTCTGGCCGAGCCGGAGATGGTGACCAAGCTGCGCTACAACGGTCGCATTGTCACCATTGATGCATTTCCGGTGGGCACTAGCCCCAAGAAAATTCATGAAGTCGTGATGCGTCCGTCCATTCAAGAACGCGTCGAGGCGCTACGGTCGGAAATTGGTGACAACAAGCTGATTATGTCGGCTGGGCGCGTGGACTATGTCAAAGGAGCTAAGGAAATGCTGGCCTGCTTTGAACGACTGCTGGCTAGACGCCCAGAGCTGGTGGGTAAGGTCAACCTGATGATGACGGCGGTAAAGGCTGCTAAAGGGATGCGTGTGTATCGTATTGCTCAAGAGCAAATCGAACAGATGGTCGGTCAGATCAACGGTCGCTTTGGCACCATCAACTGGACACCGGTACAGCTCTTTACTGAGCCTCTCCCCTATGACGATTTGATGGCACTATATAAGGCTGCTGATATTGCCTGGATCTGTCCGCTGCGCGACGGTTTGAATCTAGTGGCCAAAGAATATGTCGCTGTCCACAACGGTGAGAACGGTGTCTTGATTCTGTCGGAGTTTACAGGCTCGGCGGTAGAACTGCCGGATGCGCTGCTGACGAATCCGTATTCCTCTACGCGAATGGATGAGCGCATTGATGAAGCCCTGGCCATGTCTTCGGCAGAACAGGCAGAGCGAATGAAAAAGCTACACAAGGCAATTTGCCGCTACGACGTTCAGCAGTGGGCCAATCACTTGTTTAGAGAAGCCAAAGCGACCGTCGCAATTGAGCCAGACACTAAAGCTGCTGTGGAGGTCTAATAAAATCGGAATTTTGGGGATATTCCACTGAATATCCCGATGACCTTACGACCCGTTTTGAAGATCTGTGTCATCTTTAAGTACGAGGAACTCTTTTTTGTTAGCTAGTCCGTCTACTTATCTGCAGCTCGTTACTTTTGGTGGCAACTATGCCTGATTACTCAACGGTAGAAGCAACGACCTACGATTTGATTGTTATTGGTGGTGGCATCAATGGGGCCGCCGTGGCTCGTGATGGTGCGCTCCGTGGTTTAAAAACTATATTGATTGAAAAGGGCGACTTTGGCGGTGGCACCACTAGCTGGTCAAGTCGTCTGGTCCATGGTGGTCTGCGCTACTTGGAATATTTTGAGTTTAATTTGGTCCGTGAGTCGCTGCGGGAACGGGAGATTTTATTGCGAGCGGCTCCCCATTTGGTGAAGCCAATTCAGATGACCATTCCTATCTATGCCCAGGGCTCCCGCAGCTATTGGGAGATTCAGGCGGGTATGGTGCTCTACGATGTGCTGAGCTATGACAAGAGTTTGCCCAACCATCGCATGCTGGGTGGTAAAAAAATGCGGCAGTTGTTTCGGGCGGTTGAACCCGACGGCTGTCGCGGTGCGGCGCAGTACTACGATGCTCAAGTGGAGTATGCCGAGCGGCTCTGTTTGGAAATAGTGCTGTCGGCCAAAGATGCCGGAGCTGACATGCTGAGCTATGTCACGGTAACTCAGCTGCAGCGCAGCGGCGATCGCATCTCGTCTCTGGTCTGTCGTGACAGTGAAACTGGTGAGGCGTTTACGGTTCACGGTCATGACCAAACGGTAGTAATCAATACGTCAGGTCCTTGGGTGGATCAGGTGTGTCGCAGTGGTATCCAAGGGAATGCGCCCGCACCTGTAGGTAAAACTCGCAAGATCGGCGGCACCCGGGGCAGTCACATTATTGTGGACAAATTTCCTGGAGCACCGGATCAGGCTCTCTATGTTGAAGCGCTGACCGATGGCCGACCGTTCTTTATCTTGCCCTGGCTGGGCAAGTGTTTGATTGGGACGACGGATATTCGTTTTGATGGCGATCTAGACAAGGTCCATGCCAGCAATGATGAAATTGATTATTTGCTGCGCGAAACAAATCGGGTGATACCCACCGCTCAGCTGGCACGGGAGTCAGTGCTGTTTACCTATGCCGGAATCCGACCCTTGCCCTACAGCGAGGGTAAAAAGACCAGCAGCATTACTCGCAGCCATGTGCTTTACGACCATAGTGCTGAGAATGTGGTCAATATGGTGTCTTTAATTGGCGGCAAGCTCACCACCCATCGGCAGGTGGGTGAAGAAATGGTGAATGCGGCGCTGAAAAAACAGAAGAAAAATCCTGGCAACTCTGCAACCAGACAGGCGCCGCTGCCGGGTGCGGTGCTACCCAGCGATACCCAGGCGCTGATGACCGCTGCCAATCGAGATATGGTGGCTCACCTGCTGTCGCTTTATGGGGCTCGTACGCCTCAGGTGCTGGCGATCGTTGAGGAATATCCTGAGCTGGCTGAGCCGATTGTGGTTGGACAGTCGGACATTAAGGCTCAAATTGTTTACAGCGTCACGGCTGAATCAGCGCGTACCTATGTGGATATCTTGCGGCGACGGATGGCTCTCGCGATGCGAGGCAACTATGGCTTCAAGGCTCTGCCTGTATTAGCAGAAGTGCTGAAGCGCTACTGTGGTTGGTCTGAAGAGCAGTGCGATCGCAACCTGCTGGACTACTACACCTATATGCGGGACAACTGTATTCCTGAGTACCAGCTTGACCAATACCAGCCTCCTGTGGCGGCATCCTTGGCTTAATCTAGGTATGGGGGGATGAGCCGATCTCCCCAGGCAAAGCTAAATGTACTCGGTAAGCCCAGCATCACCGGGCTGTTCAAAATTAATGACTCGAAGGGGGTCGTTGTTCTGTGGTTACTGCACCGTCTGAAACTCCGATTATTCCGCTATCAGAAGCCCTAAAGCAAACGGCGCGGGTAACTGTGCTGGGCTCTGGCGCTTGGGGGACGGCGCTAGCAAGGCTGGCTTTGACCAACGGCAATCAGGTCCAGATTTGGTCGCGGCGCGGCCCGTCAGATCTAGCAACGGCGCTGGCTGATGCCGATATTGTGGTGTCTGCCATTTCTATGAAGGGTGTGTCTGCTCTGGCAGGGCAGCTGCAGGCCGCAAAGCTAAAGCCGTCAACAATTTTGGTAACGGCAACGAAGGGACTAGATCCGGAGACTACCCGGACGCCGTCAAAAATTTTTCGCGATGCGTTTCCAGATAATCCCATTGTGGTGCTGTCGGGACCTAATTTATCAAAGGAAATTGAGTCGCAGCTGCCTGCGGCTACGGTTGCTGCCAGTACGGATATCGACGCACTGGTGCAGGTGCAGCAGGTGTATTCGTCAGAGACGTTTCGGGTCTACACCAGTCCTGACCCGGTGGGAGCAGAGCTAGGAGGAACGCTCAAGAATGTGGTTGCGATCGCAGTGGGCGTTTGCGATGGCCTCAAGCTAGGGTCCAATGCCAAGGCTGCTCTAATTACCCGCGCTATTCCTGAAATGCTGCGGGTGGGTGTGCATATGGGGGCTCAGGTTGAGACTTTTTATGGGCTTTCGGGGCTAGGGGACTTGCTGGCTACCTGCGATGGCTCCCTGAGTCGTAACTATCGAGTGGGCTATGGTTTGGCCCAAGGCAAAAAGCTCGACCAGATTTTGAACGAGCTGGGCAGCACCGCTGAAGGTGTAAACACCACCTATGTCCTAATCGATATTGCTAACCGCGAAGGGATTCCCATTCCCATTGCCCGTCAGGTCCACCGTCTGCTGCGTGCGGTGGTGACCCCTCAAGAAGCCGTCGAAGGATTGATGGAGCGGGAACTAAAGCCAGAATCCTGTGATTTACCCATGCGAAACTAGCGCTCGTAGGTTTTCATTGAGCGATCGCGATACTCATAGAGCCGTTGAAAATACCGTCGCCCTGATGGATTGGCTTCACTGTCGGTAGCGTCTTCAGACGGTTCGACTGCTGGCGCAGACTTAGCGGCTGCCTCTGTGCTGTCTTCAAGTACCTCAGGCTCATCAGCTGTTTCAGCGGCTGGTACCGTTTCTGCTGACGGAGTCTCGGCAGTGGTTTCTTCGACTGTTTCTTCTAACGTCAGGCTGTCAGGCTCTGTTGACGTTTTGGATGTTTCGGTCTCTAAGCTTTCGGTCTCTTCTAGTTCTGCCTTTTCAGGCTCTTCTAGCTCAACCTTTTTGGTCTCTTCTAGTTCAGCCTTTTCAGGCTCATCTAGCTCAAACTTTTCAGGCTCTGACATGGGCTGCTCAGTGCCAGGAGCAAGCCCGCTGTCTGGCGCTTTTATGACCTCAGCAGCTGCCTCTGGCTCCGCTGGGTCAGCATTTTGAGGCTGTTCAATTTCGGGTTGAGGCCGCTCAGATTCAACAACTTCAGGTTCATCGGCAGGCACGGCCTCAGGGATGTCAAATGCCTCATCCTCACTGGTTTCAGGAATAGCGGGTGTTTCCATCACTGGCGGTTCAACCACCGGTGGCTCATACGTCGGATCGATAATGCGACCGACCTCTTCTAAGGTGAGCTCACCTCGGACAATTTTGGCCAAGGTGTCATCTAAGGTCGAGTCATAATCAATGAGACGCACCGTATTATTGAACACCCCTTCAATGGGATTATCCTCATCATCCACCAGGGTAAGCTGTACCCAGTTTTGACCCGGTCTGAGTCCTGTTATATAGGTAGGCTGCCACGTCTTCAGCGTCAGGCTGTCGCCATTGATGGTGTAGCGTACGCGCCAGTCGGCTATCGCTGGATTGTCCTGGGCGACCTGATGTAAGGGGGCATCGGTCAGGTAAAAATCTAACAAAATTGGTTCAGCGCCATAGCGACCTATGGGAGAACCATAGGTGAGCAAAGGCTGTTGGGCTGCGGGGGTATTTTCATCGGTTTGAGCAAAGACATGGAAGGTTATCTGGTCATAGGCCCCTACATTCTTAAAGCTTTCATGCCAGGGACGAGCAGCAAATACTCTAAGGGTGTGGGTTCCGGGGGAAAGCTGCTCCAAAATAACCGGCTGCTCGAGATCGTAAACCGAGCTGTAGAACTGGTTATCTAGAAATAGCTCTAGATGAGGCCCCATTTGCCAGGTTTCATCCTTATATATAGGTAAATCTTGCACATCCAAACGGACATCCACCGTAGTGGACTCCACCACCTGATCGGCTTTGGGCTGACGGATCTGAACCTGGGGTACATTGCTGTCTAGCCAGGGGGCTAACTCGTTAATTAATGCGGGTGGATCGACCGGCTTGATTTTGGGACGAGTGGCCAGTCGTGATGGCGAGGGTTGACTAACCGATGAACTGGACACCGTTTTTGGGGAGCTACTACAGCCGGTATTAAGCAGCAGCAGTGTTGCAATTAGAACAATTGATTTAGCTAAATTAGCTGCATGCTGTCGCAGATAACCTAAAACGGAAACCAAGGTCATGGTGTTGGTTCTCTAAACGTTAATTAAGGCCAAGTCGCCTAGTCGATACTAGCTGGCTATTGGACCATGTGAGTGACTAGGTTCTTCTCATCTTGGACCCCAGCGGAGATGAGGATCGTTACAAAAGTAAATAAAAAGACAACTAAAAATATCTATGCTCAGGCTCTCGTCCATTAGCAAGATCTATGGTGCTGATTAGGAAAAGAAAGTTGATTTCTCAGGGTTTTATGCGTGTTCCGGAACCTATGAGAAAAACAAACTCCTTGTATTGAGATTTGTTAATATTCGGGCGGCTCAGTAGCTGATTTATGTAGGTGACTACCTTGCGATCCTTATTCTGCCAGGATTTCGGAGGTTGAATTATTGTTAACTCAACGGGGGATCGGTGGAGAGCCGAGTCTATAATGCTCAGGAGCAATCCTAATAAATGGCGAGCCCCGATGTTTTTCCGTGAGTTAACATCTCAGTGAAAAATGTTTGCAATTGTTTCAGTAATGGATCATTTGCTGGTTTTTAAGTTTTTAGGCTGTTCGTTCATTGTCTAGAGAGAGGAGAGTCTCCATGACAACTACCCCGCGGGAGCGGGAGGCAGCAGTCAAGGTGACAGTTGATGAAAATCCGGTACCTGTTTCTTTTGAGAAATGGGGTAAACCGGGCCACTTCAGCCGGACCTTGGCGAAAGGACCCAAAACCACTACTTGGATTTGGAATCTGCATGCCGACGCTCACGACTTTGATAGTCACACCAGTGACTTAGAGGACATTTCTCGTAAAATTTTTAGCGCTCACTTTGGCCATTTGGCCATCGTGTTCATTTGGCTGAGTGGCATGTATTACCATGGCGCTCGGTTCTCTAACTTTGAAGCTTGGTTAGCAGACCCCGTTAACATTCGCCCCAGTGCTCAGGTAGTTTGGCCTATCTTTGGTCAAGAAATCCTGAACGGTGAAGTGGGTGGCGGCTTCCAAGGTATTCAAATCACGTCTGGTCTATTTCAGATGTGGAGAGCCGCTGGCTACACCAATTCCTTCCAGCTTTTATGTACCGCCATCGGTGCATTGGTCATGGCTGGCCTGATGGTGAATGCTGGTGTCTTCCACTACCACATCAAAGCTCCCAAGCTTGAGTGGTTCCAGAACGTAGAGTCCATGATGAACCATCACCTGGCTGGTTTATTTGGCCTAGGTTCATTGGGATGGGCTGGTCACCTGATTCATGTATCCCTGCCTACTAACAAGTTGCTGGACGCGGGTGTGGCGCTTAAGGACATTCCTTTGCCCCACGAGTTCATCTTGGATAAGGCACGGATTGCAGACTTGTACCCAAGTTTTGCTCAAGGGATCACGCCATTCTTCACCCTGAAATGGGGTGTGTACTCTGACATTCTGACCTTCAAAGGTGGTCTGAACCCAGTTACGGGTGGCCTTTGGATGAGCGACATTGCGCACCACCATGTGGCGATCGCAGTGATGTTTATCTTTGCTGGTCACATGTACCGTACCAACTGGGGTATCGGTCACAGCATGAAGGAGATCCTAGAAGGTCAGAAGGGCGATCCGTTGCTCTTCCCTGCTAAGAATGGCCATGACGGCTTGTTTGAGTTCTTGACCTCATCCTGGCATGCTCAGCTGGCTATCAACCTGGCTATGGGCGGTTCGGTAACGATTATCGTGGCTCAGCATATGTATGCGATGCCTCCATATCCTTACCTAGCAACTGATTACGCCACACAGCTTTGCCTCTTCACCCACCATATGTGGATTGGCGGCTTCTTGATTGTGGGTGGTGCTGCTCACGCTGCGATCGCAATGGTTCGTGACTACGATCCGGCCATGCATGTCGACAACGCTCTCGACCGTGTCCTACGCGCCCGTGATGCCACCATCTCTCACCTCAACTGGGTCTGTATTTTACTCGGCTTCCACAGCTTCGGTCTATACATCAACCAACACACGACGCGCGCCCTCGGTCGACCCCCGGACATGTTCTCTGACAGTGCAATTCAGCTGCAGCCCATTTTTGCTCAATGGATTCAGAACCTGCACACCCTAGCAGCTAGTGGAACTACCGCACCTAACGCGATTGCTCCTACCAGCTATGCGTTTGGTGGTGACATGGTTGCCGTTGGTGGCAAAGTGGCGATGATGCCCATTGCTTTGGGTACGGCTGACTTTATGGTGCACCACATCCATGCGTTCACCATCCACGTAACTGTTCTCATCCTGCTTAAGGGTGTGCTGTATTCCCGTAACTCTCGCCTCATTCCCGATAAGAGCGAGCTGGGTTTCCGCTTCCCTTGCGACGGCCCCGGTCGGGGTGGTACTTGCCAGGTTTCTGGTTGGGACCATGTCTTCCTTGGACTGTTCTGGATGTACAACTCCATCTCCATTGTGATTTTCCACTTCAGTTGGAAGATGCAGTCGGACGTATGGGGTACGGTTTCTGGCGGTGCGGTGGCTCACCCTGCGGGTGGTAACTTTGCGACTAGCGCGATTACCATCAACGGCTGGCTCCGTGACTTCCTATGGGCACAGGCGTCTCAAGTTATCAACTCCTACGGTTCGGCTCTGTCCGCCTACGGTTTGATGTTCTTGGCTGCTCACTTTATCTGGGCATTTAGTCTGATGTTCCTATTCAGTGGCCGTGGCTACTGGCAAGAGCTTATCGAGTCCATTGTCTGGGCTCATAATAAGCTCAAGGTCGCTCCTGCAATTCAGCCTCGCGCACTGAGTATTACTCAGGGTCGTGCGGTTGGTGTGGCTCACTACCTACTTGGTGGTATTGCTACAACTTGGGCGTTCTTCCATGCTCGAATTCTTTCGTTAGGCTAGCGGGGAGGACTTAATAGAAACCTATGGCAACTAAATTTCCAAAATTTAGCCAAGATCTCGCACAAGATCCAACTACACGTCGGATCTGGTACGGAATTGCCACCTCTCATGACTTTGAAAGCCACGATGGCATGACTGAGGAGAATCTTTATCAAAAGATTTTTGCTTCTCACTTTGGTCATCTGGCAGTCATTTTCCTCTGGGTATCTGGCAACCTGTTCCACGTAGCTTGGCAAGGTAACTTTGAGCAGTGGATCCAAGATCCCCTCAACGTTAAGCCCATCGCCCATGCGATTTGGGATCCTCACTTTGGTCAGAATGCGGTGGATGCGTTCACCCAGGCTGGCGCTAATGGCCCCGTTAACGTAGCGTTCTCTGGGGTTTACCACTGGTGGTACACCATTGGTATGCGGACCAACGGCGACCTTTATTCGGCGTCCTTGTTCCTACTTGTGCTGTCGTCTGTCTTCCTGCTTGCAGGTTGGCTGCACCT
>JBHJIL010000074.1:0-14987 GCA_050043465.1 Leptolyngbyaceae cyanobacterium | reverse complement strand
AGCAGTGGCAGCCAGCAGTGTGGGAATCATCAGAACGCCGAACCAGCCTACATAGAGGCGGTTTTCGGTGCTAGTGACCCACTCACAAAACTGGTTCCACAGGTTAGCGCTTTGGCGCTGCTGTAGAGTAGTTGTCATGATTTATGAATCCTTATGAATTATTGTCGAAGTACGACGATAGGCAATTGCCTACTGTGTTTATATTAGAACAAACACTTACTTTTGTAAACTTTCTCATATTCAAAACATCCAGACTTAGGGGTAGTGCGTATCCGAAATCGCCACCGTCCCTAAACCCGTTTAGTCTCGTAAGTTCTTTTTATATAAGTATTTCAAGGGATTTTATCTGGATTAAAACACCGAGCTATTTTCATTTATTGAATACCCTTAGCTATCGCCCCATAGCTCACAGAAGCAAGAAAGCAAATACTCACTCTTTGTAACGCTTGATTAACGAGGCATGAGGTCTTGAGCCTGCAAATTACCTACAGCCCTGCATATACGCTTGTTCCAACTTACGAATGCTTTAACCGGTGCAGTTACTGCAATTTTCGAGTAAAGCCAGGCACAGATAACTGGTTGAGTCTGGATCAAGCGCATGCCACGCTCAGCCAGCTTGACGTTATTGAAATCCTGATTCTGAGCGGAGAGGTTCATCCTCAAAGCAAACGACGTAAAAGCTGGTGCGATCGCATCCATGACATCTGCCAGTTAGCCCTTGAGCACGGTTTTTTGCCTCACACCAATGCGGGTCCGCTGAGTTTTGAGGAAATGGCCGAGCTGAAACCAGTCAATGTTTCGATGGGTTTAATGCTGGAGCAGCTTACCCCCAGTCTGCTAGAGCATGTTCATCGTCATGCACCGAGCAAGCATCCCGACGTTAGACTACAGCAGCTGCAGTGGGCAGGAGAGCTACAAATTCCGTTTACAACCGGTCTTTTACTTGGAATTGGCGAAGTCGAAGCCGACTGGAAAGAAACTCTGGCTGAGATCTCAGCTTTACACCACACTTACCGCCATATTCAAGAAGTTATCCTTCAGCCCCACCAGCCTGGAGAAAGACAGCAGCAGACTGGCCAACCTTGTGATGACCATATGCTACTCAAGAGCGTCCAAATAGCTCGCCGTATCCTACCGGACGACATTGCGATCCAAATTCCACCTAACCTAGTTCAGCAGCCCAGCACAATAATTGCCTGTATAGAGGCAGGAGCGACGGATTTAGGTGGTATTGGCCCCATAGATGAAGTTAACCCCACCTACCCCCACCACAGCTTCAAAACCTTGACCAAGCTACTCAAAAACCACGGCTATACCCTGACACCCCGACTGCCTGTTTATCCCCAATACGATGCTTGGCTACCGCCGTCTCTAAAGCAAAAGGTCCAATCGTGGCGAACACGACTAGACCTTTCTTAAACAGATATCGAACGCTAAATCCGACGTGATGAAACAGCAAACAACTTTACTTAGGAGTATTCGCTAGCACCAGGCTAAATACGGCCGCGCAGCATCTGAGCCATCTCATTTTGACGCGGTGACATTTCGAGGGCTGTCTCTTCTGTAATACGTCCCGATTCATACAGCGAGTAAAGCGACTGATTCATCGTAGACATACCGTCAAAGGTACATTTTGGCAGCAGGGCTTCCACTTCATCTAGCTGACCTCGCTGCATGTAATCCTTAATCGCATCTGTGTTGATCATGATTTCATGGAACGCGGCTCGCTTACCGTCCGTCGTTCGGCACAGCCCCTGGGCAACGACGGCTACCAGCGACTCAGCAATCGAAATTCGCACAGCACTTTGCTGATCGGGCTCATACATGCCCAGAATACGCTCTACCGTTTTAACAGCACTGTTAGTGTGTAAGGTGCCAAATACCAGGTGACCCGTTTGAGCCGCTTTTAGAGCAATGTCTACAGTTTCGCGATCGCGAATCTCACCAATTAGGATCACATCGGGATCCTCACGCAACGATGCCTTCAAAGCATTCTTGAACTCCATGGTGTGGATCCCGACTTCCCGCTGCTTGATCAAAGACGTGCGGCTGGTATGCACAAATTCCACCGGGTCTTCGATGGTAATGATGTTCTTTGGCATATCAGTGTTGATGTAGTCAATCATCGCTGCCAACGATGTTGATTTACCTGAGCCAGTTGGGCCAGTGACCAGCACCAAGCCTTTGTGATAGTGACAAATATCTTTAAGTACAGCAGGTAAATTGAGCTGATCAATCGTCAGAATTTTGACAGGAATCAGACGCATCACCAGAGCCGGACCCCGAAGAGTATTGAAAATATTGATCCTCACCCGAGTAAAGTCAAAGTGGGCTGCCCCGTCAAAGTCCATTCTTTGCTTAAAGTCTTGAATTTGATCGGGTTTGAGCACCTCTGACAGCCAGCCATAGAAAGTCGCTTCATCAGTCGCAGGATAATCAGTCGTCTCGATCTCACCACGATTCCGAAATCGCGGCACTTCGCCCACGCCCAAATGAACATCCGAAAAGCCCTTGTCAAAAGCCTCACGAACAATCCGTTCAAGATTCAGGCCACCGCCCACGCGAACGTTACCTGCAGACTTTGGCATCGGTGGGGGGGCAGCCGTACGGGCTCCCCCTGCCCTGCCCATCCCCGGTGGCGGTGGCGGGGCCATTCTCTTAGGCGGTGGCGGTGGAGCAGACGGCATCGAAGTAGGGCGTGATGGATCAGACATAAAGCACCAAAGCCTTCAACTAACAACGGGCAACATCGAGAATATACGCCTGCGTCCTTGTTAAATAGCAGACACACTTAACAATCATCCACAGACTACCCAAAATTTCAAGCGCAGATAGCAAATAGCTAAAGGAGTCTGAAGAAGACCAGACGTATCCTGCCTGTGCTACCCTAGTTTAGCTCTCAATAATTCACACACCTGGATATTTCGGGTGTTTTGGCAATTTTTTTAGCGCGTTGCGCTGATTCATTTGCCGAAATGCACACCAGGTGGAGGTTTAACCCGGAAGGAGATAATTAAATGCCTGTTGTAACACTGGCTCAGCTGCTTGAGTCGGGGGTTCATTTTGGTCACCAGACCCGTCGTTGGAACCCCAAAATGGATCAGTATATCTTCACCGCTCGCAACGGTGTTCATATTATTGATCTCGTTCAAACCGCTCAGCTGCTGGACAATGCTTACGCCTTTGTTCGTAATTCAGCTGAGAAGGGTCAAAAGTTCTTATTTGTAGGCACAAAGCGTCAGGCTGCTGGCATCGTTGCTGAAGAAGCTAGCCGCTGTGGCTCTTACTACATCAATCAGCGCTGGTTGGGAGGGATGCTAACCAACTGGACAACTATCAAGACGCGGGTAGAGCGTCTGAAAGAGTTGGAGCGCATGCAAGAAACAGGAGCCCTGGCCCTGCGTCCTAAGAAAGAAGCTGCCGTTCTGCGTCGCGAACTTGAAAAGCTGCAGAAGTATCTCGGCGGTATCAAGCTGATGCGTCGGCTACCAGATGTCGTCATCATGGTAGACATCAAGCGCGAGTACAATGCGGTCCAAGAGTGTCAAAAGCTAGGTATTCCGATTGTTTCTCTGCTAGATACCAACTGCGATCCAGATGTCGTAGATATCCCAATTCCTGGTAATGATGACGCTATTCGCTCAATCAAGCTGATTCTTGGCAGCCTAGCCAACGCGATCTACGAAGGATCCCACGGTCAAGCACCTCAAGGCAGCGGTGATGGAGACGACATTTATGCGGACTATCCAAGCGCCGAAGAAGATTATGATTATGAAGAGGCGGCTCCCGCTACTGAAGATGTGTCTGCGGTAGATGCAGCACCTGCGGCAGACGAGGTACCTGCAGCGGATGCTGACCCCGTAGCAGAAAGCAAGTAGTGCATTGTAAGCCTTTTTATTTAGCATCGGCAGCTGAGTCCTTTTGGGGTATCAGCTGTTCATGCTTTATGTACTGGTTTAGAGCACTGACAAAGACATTACTCTGTCATAGTTATCGAACGTTTAGTGTAGGAGGAGATAATGGCAGGCATTTCTGCAAAGCAAGTTAAAGAACTGCGCGATACTACTGGCGCAGGCATGATGGATTGCAAAAAAGCTCTCCAGGAATCAAATGGCGATTTACAAAAAGCGATTGAGTGGCTTCGCCAAAAAGGGATTACTTCAGCGGCCAAGAAAGAAGGTCGAGTCGCTGCAGAAGGACTCGTGGCAAGCTACATCCATACCGGTGGTCGCGTGGGTGTTCTAGTAGAGATCAACTGCGAAACCGACTTTGTTGCTCGCCGAGACGAGTTCAAGACATTGGCACGTGACATTGCGATGCAAATTGCGGCCTGCCCCAATGTCGAGGTCGTTAGAACTAGCGAAATTCCTGAAGAATCAATTGCTCGTGAACGAGAAATTGAGATGGGTCGTGAGGATCTTGCTAAAAAGCCAGAAAATATTCGTAGCAAGATTGTAGATGGTCGGATTGAGAAGCGTCTAAAGGAACTCTCTCTGTTAGATCAGCCCTACATTAAGGACCAGAATATTACTATTGAGGAACTGATTAAGCAGTCGGTTGCCACCCTCGGAGAAAACATTCAGGTGCGTCGGTTTTCGAGATTTACCTTAGGTGAAGGCATCGAAAAGAAAGAGGAAAACTTCGCTGAAGAAGTAGCCGCTCAGACTGGCCAAAAGAAGCCGGAGACTCCTGCTGCTGCGCCTAAAGAAGACGCTCCTAAGAGTGAGAAAAAGAAAAGTAAAAAGAAAAAGAAGTAGTCTTTCAATAGACCGTCTGGCTTTTTCTGTTGGTGATGTTTAAGGTTGCTGTTGACTGGCAGTGTGCAGTCTAACGCCCTTTTAGATCAGCTCTTTAAAAACCTGGCAAACTCTTTAAGCAGTGAGGCGCTTCCGTTCGTCCGACCTCACTGCTTTATTTTTTGGGTATTGTGAGCTCTGAAATGATTTTGGGTATAAGAATCTGTGGAGTGTCTGTAGATCAGTCCATCTCCTAAATTAGCGATCGCAGATTGTATATCCTAGTGTGTTGGAACTAACGATTTAACTCCCTGGAAATATCTCAGTCCTTGGGACATGAGCCTATACTGGAGTTTGCAACGCTAGCAGTAGCGCTGTTTATTGCTAGTCGTAACATTTATTTTTCCTTAACATCTGCGCTAATGGTTAACGCAAGTGGTCATATTGAACAGCAGCTTTCCAAACTTCAAACTCAGACTGCTGCTATTGCCACTGAGCTTGAATCCTTAGTGGATGACTATTTAAAGGTTTTGAGTCAGGCTAGCAAGCGACAGCTGGTATTAGCTGCCTATCATGTCTGCACTCAGATTTATCCTGATAATTTTTTAGAACTGAGCCTGTCTCAACGCGATCGCTTACAGCAGCAGCTGCGAGAGTTAGGCAACCGTATTCACCCACAATTCTGCGATAAGTGGGAAACTGCCAAACGTCTGAGCTTACGGCCAGCAGAGGAGGACGGTTTAGCCGTTATTCGACAATTATTTTTAGAAGCCGCCTCTGCTCGTGAGCAGTCTAACTCAGACAATTCGCAGTCAACCGATAAAGAGTCCCCAGCGACAGCCCAGTCGTCTGATAAACCATCATCAGAGTTGACAGAGAGTTCTCCGCAGCGCCCTCCAGAAACACTGTTAGCAGATATTCAGACACTTATAGATAGCGATCGCACAGATGTCCCTGATAGTGAGCCTAGCGGTCCCATGCAGCCGGCTCAAATCATGCGGCGGCAGATATTGATTGAAAAGGCAATCCGAGACGTTCTCAAGACCGCCTCAGAACAGGCAAATGATATTCTGCAAAAAGCAAATGTAATGCCGGAGCTGCCGCAGGCGCTGCTATCAGCTGCTTCAGATGCAGAACGTCTGGGGCAAACACCGATGAAAACACCCAACTTAGTGAGGCTATCTATTAAGGTTATTCACGAACCAGGAAATGATATAGACAAGGATGCCTTTGAACCAGAAAGTGGCTCTGAGTCAGCCGACGAAGCGCAGTCGGAGTCATGGTCTGAGGAGGCCGAAATTTCAGCAAGTATTATCACCAGAGAAGATATTTCTGAACCGCCAACCGACGAAACAGATGACTCGCCGGAATCTTCAGAATCTATGCCCCGATTTTTACAGATAGACGCCCTACCGGAGTTTGTCGTCATTCATCTACGACTGGCAGAAATCGAGTTTGCTGAAACGAATACTGCGGTTTGGCGCAGTCGCATCCGTAAAAAAATGGGCCAGCTCAAACGAGTAGGCCATGCCTACAAAGATGCTGAACGGCAGCTTGCGATCGCCCGTGCCGAAGACGCCTGGAGAGCTAGCTGGACCAACGACTGATGGCCGATCTGCCCGACTGGCTCCGTCTCCAAAAGGCCCTGAGTGTCGAAGCAGAAACAGGGTTCAACGCCCTGCAGGGACACCAAAAACGATTTAGTGAGTTTTTACGTGATAGTTTGCGGGTAGCGCCTGCTAAGCTGCCCGTCATCGATCAAGAACGTTGGCAGACACTCTCAGAAGACTTTGACAAGTACAGCGCCCTCAGCTTTGCTCAGCGGCAACATCTAGTCGCCGATACCCGACGTTTTCTACAGCAGAGCCGTCAATTAGTAGAAAAACCCGCACCCAGCGTTGCGAGAGAAGCCGCTAATACAAAAACCTTTCACCCGCGTCCTAAGACAACATCTTTAACCGCTTCGCGTCCTAATCTTCCTCGATCGGGTCATCCCCTCGATCAGCCCCTAACCTATCTCAAAGGCATGGGGCCTAAAAATAGTGAGCGTCTGGCTAAGCTTGGCCTATATACAGTCAGGGATGTGCTGTACTACTATCCCCGCGACCATCTAGACTACGCTCGCCAGGTTAAAATTCGCGATCTCAAACCAGGCGATACCGTCACTATTGTGGGTACCGTACGCCGCTGCAGCTGTTTTAATAGCCCTCGCAATGCCAAACTCACCATTTTCGAACTCAGTCTCTATGACGGCACCGGCACCTTAAAAATTAGTCGCTTCTTTGCTGGAGCACGTTTTCGCAATCGCGGTTGGCAAGAACGGCAAAAGCGTCTGTATCCGGTCGGAGCAACGCTAGCGGCATCAGGGCTGGTAAAAAAAGGGAAATACGGGATCACTCTAGACGATCCAGATCTAGAGGTGCTCGGAGATACACAAGAGCCCATTGATTCTGCCACCGTCGGTCGAGTTGTCCCGGTGTATCCGCTGACAGACGGCGTTCCCGCACCACTTGTTCGTAAAGCCGTGGTTGCTGCATTGCCTGTAGCCGTTGAAATTCGTGACCCGTTCCCGACGGCATTGCGTGAAGAGCATGACCTGATCCAGCTGCCTGTGGCAGTGGCCCATATTCACTTTCCACCGGATAGCGATACCCTGGCCATTGCTCGTCGTCGTTTGGTCTTTGATGAGTTTTTCTATTTGCAGCTGGGACTGCTCTCTCGCCGCCAAAAGCAGCAGTCACCCACCCAGGTTTGTATGGCTCCCACTGGCGAGCTGATCGATCAGTTTTACGATGTTCTACCGTTTCAGCTAACGGGCGCACAGGCACGGGTTGTTCAAGAAATCTTGGTCGATCTACAGCGGTCTACCCCCATGAACCGTTTGGTGCAAGGAGATGTCGGCTCCGGTAAAACCGTTGTGGCAGTTGTCGCTATTTTGGCGGCCATTCAAGCCGGGTATCAGGCGGCCCTGATGGCCCCTACCGAAGTTTTGGCAGAACAGCACTATCGCAAGCTAGTGGAATGGTTTAATCTGCTGCACTTACCCGTTGAACTACTCACAGGCTCTACAAAAGCAGCTAAACGTCGAGAAATTCACTCCCAGTTAGAAACGGGAGAACTGCCCATTCTGGTGGGCACCCATGCGCTCATTGAAGACCCGGTTAAATTTAGTCAGCTCGGTCTAGTAACCATTGATGAACAGCATCGGTTTGGGGTAGCGCAGCGGGCCAAGCTGCAGCAAAAAGGGGACAATCCCCATGTGCTGACCTTGACAGCGACGCCCATACCGCGAACCCTGGCCCTAACGCTCCATGGCGATTTGGACGTTAGTCAAATTGACGAACTGCCTCCAGGACGTAAACCAATTCAAACAACGCTGCTGGCCGGTCGCGATCGCAACCATGCCTACGACCTCATTCGCCGAGAAATCGCCCAAGGCCGTCAGGTCTATATCGTGCTGCCTCTGGTAGATGAATCTGAAAAGCTGGACCTGCGTTCCGCCATTGAAGAGCATCAGCGGCTTAGCGATGTCGTCTTCCCGGAGTTTAATGTGGGGCTACTGCACGGTCGCATGAGTTCTGCTGACAAAGACCAGGCCATCACGACATTCCGAGACCGTGGCACTCACATTTTGGTATCCACCACAGTGGTAGAGGTGGGTGTGGATGTGCCCAACGCCAGCGTCATGCTGATCGAACATGCCGAGCGATTTGGCCTATCGCAGCTTCACCAGCTGAGGGGACGTGTGGGGCGGGGGCCAGACCAGTCCTACTGTCTATTAATGAGCAGCAGTAAAAGCGACACGGCTCTGCAACGGCTGCGGGTACTAGAGCAGTCCCAGGACGGTTTTTTTATTGCTGAAATGGACCTGCGGTTTCGGGGTCCTGGTCAGGTACTAGGCACCCGACAGTCTGGGTTACCGGACCTGGCGCTTGCTAGCTTAGTCAATGACCAAGAAGTCTTAGAACTCGCGCGTAAAGCTGCTGAAAAATTGATTCAGCAAGATCCCAGTCTGGACCACTGGCCCTTAATTCAAAAAGAGCTGAACCGGCGCTATCAAAAACTGATGGGAGGGGCGATTTTTACATAACTGATGGGGCACGCCTAGCGTCGCTTACTAGAAAAAGCGCTGAGCAGACTTGCAGCCGCTATCATACCGGTGGCAAGCCCCATTCCTAACCAGAGACCAAAGGGCAGTGATACAGAGCGAAATGTCAAAAACTGTAGTGACACAGGCGTCGCATTCTGTACAGAAAGAACTGCGATTGCAACCACTAAAACCGCTGGAATAACCACAAGCAAAAATTTCGTCATACCGTTGCTGGCCCCGCTCACCGCCGATACAGATAATATAGCTAGTGCCAGGATCCTCCGCTGGCTATCATCCATCCTATCTTTTGCACCGATATTTCAACTGACAGCCGCTTTTATGAAAAATATCGCGGCACACCATCAACGATTTAAAGCGATAAGGCCCCTGCCAAATAGCAGAGGCCCTAACACTTTTAGGTTTTCGGTATAGAAGGAGTTCTTATAAGATGACCAACCACCCGATAGGATGGAAAATCGGATAATAAAGGGTTTCTGTATAGGTTGTTCGAATCAACTGTATATAAGTTAACCCGCGTTTTGAACAACGTCCATAAACACCTTGTAAGCTTAGTTGAAGAAATATTAAAGAAAACACAAGGGCCTCAAATAGACACCTAACCCACAGCACCGGGCTCACTCAAACGCGTTACCTCTAGATAAATATGCTCCAATGTCACCGGACTGCGGGCAATTGAGTCAATAGGCACACCGTCAAATCGGGCTAGTAGCTCCTGAAGCTCCAGCTTTTCTGGCACCCAAAATGCCAGAGATTTGTCGTAACGGCGCGGTGTAAACCCACACGATTGGGCTTTAGCAATCGCAGCGGCTTCATCCGTTGTACGCATCGTGACAATCTCTTGGGCTGGAATATGAACACACAGGTCAGCCAAGCTGCCTTGGGTCAGTAGCTGTCCTTGCTTTAAAAAACCGATGCGATCGCAAAGCCGCTCTGCTTCATCGAGCAAATGAGTTGTGAGCAAAACGGTTACCGTCTGCTGCTGGAGCTGACGAATCAGCTCCCAAACGTCATAGCGGGCCTCAATGTCTAAACCGGTTGTCGGTTCATCTAAGACCACTAGCTTAGGCTGGTGCACGATGGCAACGGCCAGACTTAGCCGTCGCTGCATCCCTCCGCTCAGGGACCCGACCACGCTGTCACTGCGATCGCTCAGGTTGACAGCCTCAAGACAGGTACGAATACGTTGAGATCGCAGTGACGCATTGAGGCCGTAGATTTTGGCAAAAAATGACAGATTTTCCCAACAGGTCAGACTCTGATACAGCAGGTTTTGCTGAGGCATTATCCCCAAATAAGATTTGGTTTTATCCGAGACAGGCTCTCCAGAGATCAGTACCTGTCCTGTATCAGGGCGCAACAAACCACATAAAAGATTGATCGTAGTTGTCTTGCCAGCCCCGTTGGGTCCGAGCAGCCCATAGACTTCTCCAGGGGGTAACTTCAAGGTCAAATTCCTAAGGACTTGCCGCTGGCCAAAAGTTTTCGATAGGTTTTCAATATCAAGCATGCAGACCAAACTTTACACGCTCCCGTGAGCCTGGGTCATCGCCCACCTTAACGTAAAGTCACAGACAGATGTGGGCACGAATGCTATCCTTATGCAAGGTTCTTGACTAGCCTATTAAGTACGTCAACGGCCAGGGCATGTGGCTCAGTGGATAGAGCATCAGATTCCGGTTCTGAGGGTCGGGGGGTCGAATCCCTCCATGCTCGTTTGAAACTTTCTGATTTTTGTTGGATAAGTTCCTTACCAAAGGTGCGCTCCTAGCCTATATGCTTAGGGAGATACAGCATATACCTGTCACGTTTGACAGGTATATGTCACGATAGAGCAATCGTCATCTGTGCCTATCCAGGCACTACCCCCATAAAAACTCGCGATCGCTGGATATTAATAAGTAAGTTTTCTTAAAATATCAATATAAACATTAAGTAAAATTGCGTCATCATCCGCTTAAATTTTGGCTGCACGTTTCCTGGTTGGAATTTACACGGCTCAGGCATCTACGGCTGAGTCACTCAAAAAAACGCTGGCCCACAGTCCTTTTGCCATTAGTTGGAGTAAAACACAAACAGAGTTTGTGCAATGGACGATCAGTAATCGACATCGGATTGATTGCTTGGTTATTCAGCCCGCCCACGATGACCTGGACCCCTTACACGAGCTGTGGGAGCGAGATATTTTGCTGCCTAGTTTAGTGATTTCGGAGCGGGATATCGCAGAGTTCGAGACGACGTACCACGATGCTGTCATTCAAATTGAACCTGATAGCTTAGATGCGATTGAGAATCAGGTTCGTGAAGCGATTAACCAATTTTTGCAACTACCTGCCAATCAGAATGCTCTAAGCAGTAGTCAAAACGCTACAGAGGAAAGTCGCGATAACCGTCTGTTTTTACTCAGTTTGCAGCAACAGCGGTTAACCGAAAAGCTCCAGGAACGCCTAGGATATCTAGGGGTTTACTACAAGCGAAATTCCCAAAATTTTGTACGGAACATGGCCTTGGAGGAGCGCCATGAGTTTCTAGATCAGCTACGTCAGGACTATCGTCAAATCATTTTGAGCTATTTTTCATCAGATGATAAAGCTCTAAACCAGCGTATTGATGACTACGTGAATCTAGCCTTTTTTGCCGATGTCTCAATCTCAAAGGTAGTCGAAATTCATATGGAGCTTATGGATCGGTTTTCTAAGCAGCTCAATATGGAAGGACGTAGCGAAGAAATTCTGCTGGACTATCGCCTGACGTTAATTGATGTTCTGGCCCATCTATGCGAAATGTATCGTCGATCCATTCCTCGTGAAGCCTAGCCGCAGTCGAGCATCCTTGTCAGATATACTCACTCACTCTTTTGTTTGAAGTTTGTCCCCCCTTTTGGGAGCCTTCTAATGGCCTATAAGAAAACCTACATTTTAAAATTGTACGTCGCTGGCAACACCCCCAATTCTACCCGAGCACTCAAAATGCTCAACACGATCCTAGAAGAGGAGTTTCAAGGGGTTTATGCGCTGAAAGTCATTGATGTTCTACAAAATCCACAGCTAGCCGAAGAGGATAAGATTCTAGCTACCCCAACACTGGCTAAAATTTTACCGCCGCCTGTTCGTAAAATCATTGGAGACCTATCTGACCGTGAGCGTGTCTTGATCGGACTGGACTTACTCTATGATGAGCTGAGGGAGGATGATTATTCCAGCTAGGAATGTCTGTTATGACAATCTCATTTTTTTGGGATCGGTCGCATATAAAAATACTGTAAATGCCTGTCGGAGCGACCTCTGTCGAAACGGATGGTTGTAGAGAGCGTGTGAAAAACAGGCTCATCATCTCAAATGCATTCTACTCAACCATACGGTCTCGATCCATGTTTCGAGACACCAAACTCTTGGTAGCGACTGCCAGAATCTATACTGCTCACTAAACAGAATCCGCTATGACGCTTGCCCTCAACAGCTTAACCTGTTGAAATATTAATAATGCTTTTTTCTTTGATTTTAACTTTTTTTAACAGGTCAATTTAGTAAAACCATGACTCAGTCTTCTCAAGGTGAGCCTCCCTTGAATTCCCCATTGGCGGGTGTCAAAAAAATTCGCACCATGATGGAAGGGTTTGATGACATCAGTCATGGTGGCTTGCCTGCTGGACGCTCTACGCTCGTCAGCGGTACTTCAGGTACTGGTAAAACCTTAATCGCCGTTCAATTTTTATATAACGGCATCACAGATTTTGATGAGCCTGGCGTGTTTGTAACGTTTGAAGAGTCTCCAGCTGACATCATTCAAAACGCCTTTAGCTTTGGTTGGGATCTCCAAAAACTGATTGATGATGGCAAGCTGTTTATTCTAGATGCCTCTCCAGACCCTGAAGGACAAGAAATTGTTGGTAACTTTGATCTTTCCGCTCTTATTGAGCGTATTCAATACGCTATCCGTAAGTACAAAGCAAGGCGGGTATCGATCGACTCAGTTACGGCCGTCTTTCAACAATATGACGCAGCTGGCGTAGTGCGCCGTGAAATTTTTCGCCTGGTGGCACGACTCAAGCAAATGGGTGTCACAACACTGATGACTACAGAACGAGTAGATGAGTACGGCCCCGTAGCTCGCTTTGGCGTAGAGGAGTTTGTCTCGGACAACGTGGTGATCGTTCGGAACGTGCTAGAGGGTGAACGACGGCGACGTACTATCGAAATCTTAAAACTGCGGGGCACCACCCATATGAAGGGAGAGTATCCGTTTACTATTACCCACAACGGTATTAACATTTTCCCACTGGGCGCGATGCGATTAACTCAGCGGTCTTCCAATGTGCGCGTGTCTTCCGGCGTGGAGGCTTTGGACAAAATGTGCGGTGGTGGATTCTTCAAAGATTCGATCATCCTGGCAACAGGAGCCACCGGTACTGGAAAAACGCTGTTAGTTAGTAAATTTATTGAGAATGGCTGTCAGGCTAACGAGCGTGCCATTTTGTTTGCCTATGAAGAATCAAGGGCGCAGCTATCTCGCAATGCTTATTCTTGGGGTATTGATTTCGAAGAGTTAGAACGAGCCGGGCTCCTCAAAATTATTTGTGCTTACCCCGAATCGGCAGGTCTAGAGGATCATCTGCAGATTATCAAATCAGAAATCGCCCATTTTAAGCCTTCGCGCATCGCTATTGACTCACTGTCAGCGCTGGATCGAGGCGTTAGCAACAATTCATTTCGGCAGTTTGTCATTGGTGTGACTGGCTATGCCAAACAGGAAGAAATCACCGGTTTCTTTACCAACACGACAGAGCAGTTTATGGGATCTCATTCGATTACAGATTCCCATATTTCTACCATTACAGACACAATTTTAATGCTGCAATATGTAGAAATTCGAGGCCAGATGTCCCGGGCGCTAAACGTCTTTAAGATGAGGGGATCGTGGCATGATAAAGCGATCCGTGAATATACAATCAGCGAGAACGGCCCAGAGATTAAAGACTCCTTCCGCAACTTAGAGCGTATTATTAGCGGTTCACCAACGCGAGTTTCTGTAGATGAGAAAAGCGAACTATCTCGCATTATGAAAGGGGTACAGCCCAACGATATGGAATAAAATTCTGGACTTGCACGGGGACAAGCTGCCGGAATTCAGGACCGTACGCCTTTGATAATTAGCTGATTATCCAATACTTCAACCGTCTCTAAGATAAGTCCCTGCTGACTGAGCAGGGTGTTAAGGCGTTGCTCAATGGCATCGGTTGAAAACCCCATCTGCTCGGCCACATCTGCCAATGGAAACGTAAACTGCCCTAGCTTAATGTTGACATCCTGGCTAAGGTCAATTTGACCATCTTGGACCTGAGGGCGAGCAACAAGCCCAACGTAAATATCTCGATTTGCCAGCATTGGTGCAGCATTGATGAGCTGGTCTATACTATCGCTGATATCAGCCGATAAGTCTTCACGGGGTAGTTCTGCCAGATTGAGAACTGTACCTGTTTCTACGCGATCGCGTCTCAGCTTAGTTTGGAACGAACTGGCATTGGCCAAAATCTGGGCACTCTGCGGCTGGCTCAAAAGCGCATCGCTGACCAGCTGATTGAGCTGAGACTCATCCAACGTTAGGCTAACCTGGTCGTTGGAGCCAGACAACTGCTGTGAGATCGCTTGCTGAGCAGATATAGACGGATCAGAGCGGACGCTTTCAGATACGGCATCCTGCTGTAATGGAACTGCCGGCTCGGTAGTAGACATAGGGGATGCATCTTTTTGATTATTGGCAATGACGCTATGCCAGCCATAGGCAAAGCTACCACCTGCTACTGCAGAAACCGCCACCAGACTCATCAACAATGCTGTTTTTTTCATAGCGTGGTGAACCAGTCGTTGCCTACACCTAAATCTTCCACAGTTTAGCGCTTCTATCCGCTGAGGCGGCTGTAAACCATTACCATAGGAGGCAAATTGCTTCATTGCTCCTATCGTCTTGATATCTGATGCCAATACCTGTATCTCAAGTAACCTTGGATGTTGTCGCGGCAACTATCCCCGCTAAGATCTCCTTAGTTAAGCTGCTGTTAGGCGGCTGTATGGTGAGTTATCTGTTGCTCAGTACCTCAACCATTGCCTGTGCAAGTACGACTCCTTCACTATTTGTAGTCACAT
>JBHJIL010000073.1:0-26418 GCA_050043465.1 Leptolyngbyaceae cyanobacterium | reverse complement strand
ACATTAATCGACGCGCTTTGCTCAGTATCTGTAGTGGATGCAGCGGTTTCGCTGGTTTGTCCAAACAGAGCGTCTAGTTCCCCGTCTGCCGAAAAGTCATCTGCCAATTCAGGGGCTGCATTAGCAAATAAAGCATCGAGTCCTCCATCTGCAAATGAATCAGATGTCTCAATACTTAAATCGTCGGCTGTCAAAGAGAGTTCGTCATTAGCAAATAAATCATCGAGTCCTCCATCTGCAGATGAATCAGCTGTCTCAATACTTAAATCGTCGGCTGTCTCAGAGAGTTCGTCAGATTGCCCAAACAGATTGTTCAATCCCTCTTCTGCCGATAGGTCACCTGTCAACTCAGGCGTTCCACTGGCAAACAAATCATCGAGTTCCCCATCTGCAGATGAATCAGCTGTCTCAATACCTAAATCATCGGTTGTCTCAGGGAGTTCATCAGATTGCTCAAACAGATCGCCTAGATCCGAATCTAGGGAAAAATTGCTTGTTTCCTCACTCTGAGCTAGGCTGTCTGCCAGCTCTGGGCTGCTCTCTTCATCAAATAGACTATCTAACTCTGCTGAGGAAGAGTTTCCTGTCTCAGAATCTGTTGCACTTGGATTCTCATCGATCGCTTCAATAGATGCCCAAATATCTTCATCTAAGGCATCTGCATCGATGCTTTGAGGCAGATCATTTGATTCTATGGAAACCGGGTCTAAACTGGCTGAGTCAAGACTTTCTTGCTCAAGACTTTGTTCAGATGGAGAGTCAGTCCAAATATCTGCTGATAAATCTTCCAGCGGAGAGCCGGCTGGGGCAGTGTCTGTATCATTATTGTCTGCCCAAAGATCGTCACTTTCTAGAGAGTCTAACGAATCGCCAGCAGATTCGTTAGACTTATCTAGGGCAAAGAAATCATCAAATTCAGACTGGGCTGTTTCTGCACTAGAGCTGTCTGATGACTGAGAAGTCTCTTCTATATCAAAGAAACCTTCATCCATAGCTGGAGTACTGATATCGGGGTTGGTATCTAACAGAGCCTCGCTGTCTGCGAATAGATCAGCACTTTCGAACTCTAAATCGATATCCGCTGAGTCATGCTCGATGGATGATGACAGCTCATCAAGTGCATCCAAGCCGTCTGAGCGTTCTAGCGAGTCTTGGTCAGGATTTACCTCCCGTGAAGATTGCTCTGAGCCGTTAAACAAACTATCAACGCTGTCTGCCTGATGGTTGGGTGCTATATCATCTGTTATGTCGTCAAACAATCCATCAAAGGATTCAGGAGAGGACTCGGACCCTGTAGTCGTTTCTGACGATGGGGTTAACTCCAGGGTGTTATCAAAATCGGTTAGATCGTCAGCTGTATTGTCAGCATCGCCAAATAAATCGGCTAGCTCACTACCTGACTCAAAGTCGTTGAGATTCGCTTCTAGATCTGCTGAATCATCATTTAAGAGATCTTCAAAGTCTGGGGAAATCTCAATATCTAGAGACTCAGCAGGAGATACGCTTTCGGTAATGGGGACTTCTTCTTCTTGCCAGTTGCTGTCGAGGTCATCTCCTCCAGCTTCGAATAGATCGGCCAGGCTGGTTAACTCTGCGGCTCCAACTTCTGGGCCGGAGGGGGTGGTGGCTGCATCGTTGAGAAGATTGTCTAAGGAGATATCATCATCGGCATCTGAAGAGAAAACGTCTTCTATCCCCTCTAAATGAGGCTCGGATTCCAGCGAAGATAGCTCATCAAGATTTTGGTTAACTGGAATATTATCTGGTTCACTCGTAGTGAGTAAGGGCTCGTCTACAAATAGGACATTGAAGTCGTTGGCATCGTCTATGGTATCTCCCTGAGCTGCCAGGGCTTGCAGTGTCTGAGATAGAGAAATGTCAGGTTCACGACCGGCCAACACAAGATCTTGAGCCTTTTTGATTTCCTTGATTAAAACCGGGGCCAGGGTACGATAGTCATTGTTGCGATCGCACACCGCCCAGCGCCCGTGTTTTACTAAATTCATCCAGCTAGGCAGATTAAACTGCTCGCCAAATCTTTCCAACATCTGGCAGCATGCTTCCAATGCGGAGCGACTAGAATCTGTATCCGCTTGCTTGAAGCGCGCCAGCATCTCCCGTAGAGCAGCCGACACATCGCTGCTAAACACCAGCTTTAAGGCACTTTCTTCAACCGGCTGAGGTGAAGGAGCCGTAAATGCGACAGGGGCTACCTCTTCTAGCACCTCATTGGTATCTGCATCGGCTACCAGCTGATCTAAATGCTCTTGTAACTGTTGAAATACTGGCTCTATGCCAGTCATAATGCTTTGTTCTTTGTCTTCTGTCAGCCCAAACGGTCCTTGCAGCTGCTCGAGCAGCTCTTGTAGAGCATCAAACACCCTCAAAAACATTGACTCCAAGGGGCGGTCCACTCTGATGGTGGCGTCCTTGAGCAGCTTAAAGTAATCCTCCATCCGATGAGCTGTGCGCTGCATGCTCTCAATACCCAGCATGGCAGCTCCTCCTTTAACAGAGTGAGCAGCTCGAAAAACTTCATTGGCCATCTCCGGATTGACAATGGTTGCCTGAAGATTGAGCAGACCCTGCTCAATCGTATTGAGATGATCTTTAGCTTCTTCAATGAAGTAGCCCAATATACGTTGTTGTTGTTCAGGCAGCATCACCCTTATCTCCCTAGATGAAAATCGTCCTTGTTTCTCGGCAAATGTCAAACCTGAATAGACTACTTCTGCTCACTTTCCACCTTAAACCGCTCTACAGATGTCAGCAGATCTCGGGCCACACCTACCAAGTTCTGGAGAGAGCCTGACACACGCTGAGATTCTTGAGAGGTTTCTTGGGCGCTGAGTTCTACCGACTGCATAACTTGAGCCACGGCCCGCGACGTTTCCGTTTGTTCGACAGTATCTGCTGTAATCGAGCGCACCAGCACATCAATTCGGTTAGATACTTGAATAATATCCTCAAGCGAGCGCTTAGCTTGTTCAGCCAGTCGTGTCCCTTCAATTACCTGCTGGGTTCCCTCCTCCATCGCTGTCATTACACCGCTGGTCTCACCTTGAATTTGCAAAACGATTTGCTCAATCTCTTTTGATGCCTTAGCAGCTCGGTCGGCAAGCTGGCGAACCTCATCCGCCACAATGGCAAATCCGCGCCCGGCTTCTCCGGCACGCGCTGCCTCAATACTAGCGTTAAGAGCCAGTAGGTTGGTTCGCGATGCAATTTGCGAAATCAAAGCCACAATCTTGGAAATTTCCTGGGATGATTCCGCTAAACGCTTGACCTTTCGAGTCGTTTCAGCCACCGTCTCGCGGATCTCTAAGATACCGGCCACAGTGCGCTCAACCGCTTCCCCCCCTCGCAGAGCAGTAGATGACGCAGAGCGAGCCACCTCTTCTGCTTCCTTGGCACTGTCGGCTACCCGCTGAATGGACTCAGTCATTACCTGGACAGAATTGAGGGTAACGGCCAACTCCTCTGCCTGACGTAGCGCATCCGCCGATAGACTACGAGCAAACATCTCATTGTCAGAGGAACTCTTGGTTACCTGGAGCGCCGCAGCACTTACCTGCTGTACGATTTCTCGTAAATTTTGAATAGTGAGGTTAAAGGAATCAGCAACCGCGCCCAGGACGTCTGCTGTTACCTCTGCTTGTACGGTCAAGTCGCCGCGAGCCGCCCCTTCCACATCGTCTAATAATCGAATAACCTGACGCTGCAGGTCTTCTTTAGCCTGTTCTTGCTCCTGGGCTTTACGCTGAGCTTCACCAGTGGTTGTCAGAATAACCCGAGCCATCTGATTAAATCCTGTGGCAAGCTGTCCCAAATCATCACTAGAGTAAGCTGTCGCCCTGGCATTTAAATCTCCCTGGGAGACTAAGTCAAATTGCTGCCGTAGGTTATCGATAGAACGTTTTGCCTGACGATCCATAAGGACACCTAAGCCCAATACGGTCAAGAAGCTAGCAGCACCAGCAGCAGTTCCCATGGCTGCTGGCCGAATACGAGCAACCAGAGTACGGTCTCTTTGAGCAATATCGTTAGATAAACCGCCTAACGTCAACGAACTGACACCCGCTACAGCCACTACAGAAACTAGTCCCGCCAGCCCTGCCATCAGTAATCGCTTGGTTGCCAGCGGAGCATTACTGAGCCAGCTCAGCGCACTGTCATCTTGAATTTCGGGTACAACCGCTGGTGATTCATCACCCTGGGTAAACGACGGCAGCTGGTCCGCAGTTTCAATACTGAAAATGTCATCTTCACCAATAATGGCCTGATCGTCATCCTCGACTAAACTAAACCCAGATCCACCCCGAAGAGCCGGATCCTCAGAGAACATACCCTCTGAGGAATTGACAGATGGCTCAGTAAATTCGGTAGAGCCACCTTCAGACAAATCAAATTCCGGCAAACTACCTAGATCGTCAAATTCGTCAAATTCGTCAAGAAAATCAATATCTCCTTCCTGCTGACTTTCCAGCCCTTCCATCGTGTCAACCCCTGGGAAAGTCTGATCGCCAGCGGGAAATGTTTGCTCACCGACTTCATCATCAATGAGGTCATCGGGAGAAGCGTCAAGTCCTGGAAGTGTTGATGCCTCATCAAAATCTTGAAAATCTTGTATGGGATCTGGTTGAATGCCCGACTCAGGCTCCATCATGAAGAGTGTCTTATCGTCTGGATCTTCTGATAGATTTGATTCTGTCACTGAGCCATGGAGGGCTGGGGGCTCGCCAGTTTCGAGAAAATTATCTACATTAGGAAAAACCGATAGGTCATCATCTTCAGCCCCTTCTTCTGAAGGAAATGCCTCGTCAAAATCATCTTGATCAAACTGTGAAAGCTCTTGACTGCTAGTAGAGGCAGGTGCCCCATCTCGTACCAGGCTGTCAAGGGTAATCTCCTCTTCTTCAGAAGATTCTACTAATCCCTCTAAGCTGCTGTCTGCGAACGGATCTAAAAGTTCAGCACTCCCTAAATCCCCACCTACCGATAAATCCCCCAAGTCCCCTATGGAAAACGGATCGTCACTGCCTAGATCGATAGCCTGGTCTTCAGA
The DNA here is from genome assembly GCA_050043465.1 of Leptolyngbyaceae cyanobacterium. Classification (GTDB taxonomy): domain Bacteria; phylum Cyanobacteriota; class Cyanobacteriia; order Phormidesmidales; family Phormidesmidaceae; genus Leptothoe. Next base: position 21,353 of record JBHJIL010000073.1, on the reverse strand, counting down.
CGTGCTTTCGTAATCAGCTGCGGCATTAAACGGATCGGCTGCCGAGGGCGTTATGTCATAGCTATCGTCACTATCGATGACACTGGGTTCCGCAGCGCTGAGACTCGTGGGTGGATCGGCTGCTAGGTCACCTTGAGCGCTAGTGCCATCTTCAAAAGACAGATCCAAACCAGCACTCAAGTCATCCCCTTCCTCTCCCATGTCACCGTAGAGTTCTATGGAGTCAAATAGACCGTCTGCAGCGATTTCGTCTGCACCATTATTATCGGCCATTTGTACCTGACCTACGTCCATCTGTTCGGCGTAGGTTAAGCCGTTGTTGGCGTAGCTTACAAATTCAGGATCGGAAGTTAAATCTAATACGGACTTATACTGAGTTCTGGCTACATCGTAGGCGCTGAGCCCGTAGCAATAGATATGACCTTTGAGCAGAAGCACATTTGGATCGCTCGGGTAGTTTTCCGCGAGTTGCTCAATTATGTCAGCAGCTTGCTCGTAACTGCCCTGCATGTATGCGCGCTCTGCCGCTTGATATGTTTGAGCGTAGTCTATACCCGATGCCATCTGTAATCTCCTGCCAGTCTAAACATCTCCATCTTGTCGAACCCGTTGAACTAAGCTGCCCAGCGCGCTGAGCGTAGTATGGCAACGTGATCTAACAGGCGTAATGAGCGCTCCGCATGGGCATCTAACTCCCATTCCCCTCTCAGAAAAGGTGCCATTGTATCGGAGTAGTCACGGGACATTTTCATGTGCTCCGCATCTAGCCAATCTGTACCAATTATCTGATTAACGGCTAAGCCTAACATAGTCCCCTGATGTTCAATAGCGATCACTGGAATTTCTGCTCTATCAGTATTCATTGGTTGAGAGTAACCGAGAAACTGACCTAAATCAGCAACCCAAATGACTCTGCCTTGTTCATTCAAAGTACCAAGCAATAGAGGCGATACATTAGGAACAGGCGTGATTCGGTCAGGGGGATTCTCAATAATTCGTCGGATGCCAATAGCAGGTAGAGCAAACTCATCACCAGAGCCCACATAAAATCGGAGGTGAAGTTCACCATCGGGTGTTTCAAGCTTTTGCAGCTCAGGGTCTTGGTCTTGCCCTATTGCCGTTTGAAAATCTGGATTACCTACCATTGGCCCCTGTCACCTCACGAATCATTGATATCTCAATCGCGTAGCAGCGGTTTGACTGTGCCCACTAACTCAGTTGGCTGAAATGGTTTGGCTATATATGCATCAGCCCCCTGCTTCATGCCCCAATAGCGGTCGAATTCTTCACCCTTAGAGGAGCACAGTACAACCGGCAAATTTTGAGTAGCGGGGTCGGACTTGATGCGTCTACAGACTTCATAGCCATTCATACGGGGCATGACAATATCTTGAACGACCAGATCAGGCTGATCTCCTTGGATTTGAGCTAATGCTTCGACTCCGTCGCTAGCGACGGTAACTTTCAGACCATTACCCTTTAGTAAATCAATCATCATTTCTCGCTGGGCAACGCTGTCTTCCACCACTAAAACCGTACTCATAACCTGAATTTCGCCGTTTAAGACCGGTTCATACTTGATTCAACTCATTATGCCCTTCTAAGGGAAAATCGCTAGTTGAGCAGTATGTCCGGTTGATTTTGACTATTGGGGCTGAGCAGCGATTAGTCATCATTAGGTCAGTCATGCACACACTACCGCTTGAGCCTAATAAAATACACGCCCACATCAAAATTATTAAACTTTCATCAAAATTCTTTTATGAGTTACGGGAGTTAACGGTCTGGGCAATGCTTAGGAGTATATAAACAATCTTAAAGTGAAGTGATGAGATGAGTGCTTTTTGTAGATCTATCTAGATTAAGGATTACTCCAGCTCTCAGGATTTAAGGCCGCTGATATTTCTTGCTCAAGCAACGTTTCAGGAGCTAATCGCTTAGGATTGCCCTGACCCACATATTTTTCTACCAGCGCCAGGAGTTCTGGCTCGCCAAAAGGTTTTGTAAGGTAGTCGGTGGCTCCTACCATGTGGGCTTTGACTCGATCTACAAAACTATCTTTGCCTGTCAACATGACGATAGGAACTGATTGAAAACAGGGAGCCTGCTTAAGCATGGCGCACAGCTGGGGACCTTCTAACTCAGGCATTGCCACATCGCATAAGATGAGGTCCGGTTTGAGACTAAAAAGCAGACTTAATGCCTTGACCGGGCTGCCGATAGATGTGACCTCGTATCCACAGGCATCTAGCATGGCTTCTATTGTTTGGCGTACGGCCAATGTGTCATCGATACAGACAATTCGAGGAACCGCACTGGTGACGGGTTCTTCAATGTGCTGATTTCGAGATTGGGAACAAGGAACCAGCTGGATCTGGCCTTGCTGAATATAGGGATAGAAACCGTTAGCGACGCTAAAGATAGTGCGGTTTAGGTGACGGGAAATACGGATGATAGATGTCTTACCGTTGGCCATAGCCAGCAGTGGAGGAAGGTTGTTCGCTGTTTCTGACTGCTCCTGTGATCTGACCATTAGAGGACAGTCATAGAAGGAGCTGAGATGAGGCTGTAGCTGCAACCAGCCCTGAATTTGCCGAACAACTTGTTTAACAAGAGGGGGACTGCTAAATTCGGTTAACTGTGGACTGAGGGATGCATAAAAGCGAAAGGAAAAGCGCCCCTGATGCAGACTGATGACCTCAAACAGAGTCTCTTCGATCAGGCGATACAAAATAGAGCGTGCCTGTTGGGTCGTAATGTAATTATTTTCTAGAAGCCACCAGAGCGCTCCATATTCTGGAGGACGTAGGGGCGCTAAGTTGGAAAGATTAACGGCGGACCAATCGATAGACAGGTTAAAGGGCTTCAAAATGTCCTGGAGCCGTTTGAGCTGTTCATCGGTACGTCCGGCATAGAGAATGCCTCCGTTGGCAAAGAAAACAAGCCATGACTTGGGCGATTTCTCAAAAGACTCTATGTAAAGTTCTCCGGTTTGCCGACCCAGATCAATCAGTTGAAAGATGCTGCGAATATCCAGTTCGCTTAACTGGCCCTGCATAGATTTTGTCCTGGGGGTCTTAAATTATGTTGAAAAACACATGCTCTAGCAACGGTGGCTAGGGGTGCAATCCTCGGTTCTATAGAAGAGTAATGGGAATTGGCACTTAGTAGCTAGTTTGGCTACATTGAGACACGGTATTAGCTACAATTATTAGCATTTAACTGTAGCTGTGCAGATTCTGTATGGAAGCACACTCTGCTCGGATAATAGTTTAAGTGCTGCTTATAAAATGGCATTTTTATGTGAAGGGTACGTTTGGCACCTGCTTATTATCCGTAAGTGCACTTAGGAATGTACATATTAAGGGTAAGGTCATTACATATTTAACCTATTGGATACGATTTGATTGTTCAGGGAATTGTTTTAATAAATAGGAAGATAGAGTTTTTTATTTGAGATAGATACACTGGGTGGACTGCTTGGAATCGCTGGATACGATTTTGACTAATGTTCATTGATTTAGCTATTGATTTTACTCCGGTATTTTGATAAATACAGTGCCTTGGGCCTCTATATCACTAGCTAGACGAGATGTGAATATGTGTAGGTAAGTAGCTGCTAATAGCTATTTGTATAGACGAAGGGGATGCCAGCGTGCGTTATTTGGCCGAAGTTCAGAAAAAAAGCGGTTTTATGGGCAGCAGTCGGGCTGAGTTTAAGCTCTTAGCCTGCGAGCGTTCAGAGCAAAACTGGAGTGCTGTGTCGGGGGACGAGCTGGTCCCGGCTCCAGACGATGCCGGCTATAGCTCCGGGGCTATAGTTTTGATTGAACTTTCTAATGGTCGTCAGGTGCAGCGGCACTATGAGGCAGGACGCCAGCTGGTTAGTATTCTGCAAAATTTCTCCAGCCTCAATAAAAAGTTTAAAACTCAAGAAGACGAGATTGAGCAGTGGAAGGAGTCTCTGACGTATCAAAGTCAGGCGCTTAATCAGCGTGAGCTTGAGTTGGATGCCCGTGAAGATGAGGTCAAACAAGCAGCTGATGAACTCACCAAGCTAGAAGAGCAGCAGGCAGAATTAGAAAAATTTCGCAGCGAGCTGGATGAGCAAAAGCAGGATTATGAGCGCAGAAATACCGAATTAGAGGGAGCCTGGGCTCAGTTAAATGGAGAGAAGCAAAAGCTTGAAGAACGTTATGAAAACCTGTCGTCTCAGTCTGGCTTAGATGTAGGGCAGACCCAAAAGTTGCGAGATGCTGTAGAGCAACTGATGACTAATGTCGCCCCTATGGAAGACCTGCGTCAGCAGCTAGGTGGTACTAGGGAGGTACTAGAAGTCCATCAGGGGCAGCTTCAGAGCTGCAAACAGCAGGCTGATGAGCAGCAAGAGGATCTGTCTAATAAGGCCGGGGACGTTGAACAGGCTAAGCAATCGCTTCAACGGCTACATGAATCTACGAACTCTGAACAATCTGCCCTGAATGAGCTGTGTTTGGAGCTGCAGCAAGTCAAGGTAGAGCTAGCTCAGAAAAAACAACAAAATCAGCTGGTATCGGAGCAGGTTAATCAGCAAAGTGGTGTCTATCAAAAGGTCTACGAGCTACTAACGACCGGTGACCAGGTCCGTTTGGGTAAAAAGATCGATCTAACCAAGTTGGAAGAGATGTCTGTGGAAGACCTTGAAACGCTGGTTGGGAGTATGGAAGGCGATTTGGAAAAAATGTCTCGGTTTGTCAGCGATCAGGAGGAGGAGCTGGCTTATCAGCAGCAGGCTATTGATGAACTCAAGCAAAAAGCGGACGCTGCCAGCGAGTATGACCGGATGCAAATCGAGGCGGACATTGGTGATGAGCAAGATCGCTATGACATGCTTAACAAGACTCTAGTAGGCCAGCGGCGTAACTTATTGGAGCGTGAAGAGGTTTTGAGTCAGCATCGGGCAGTTTTACTGCGTCGCCAGGGACAGGCGACGGTGGAAAGCCCGGTGGCTAACTCTGCTGATTTGGAGCCTGTTTTGGAACATATTGACCAGGTTCGTCAGCAGCTGACCCATCAGGCTACTCAGTTAGAAGAGCTGATTGCTGAGCTGGAGTCGCGTCATAGCGCGCTACATCAGCAGGTCGATGCTAAGCAAGCTGAGCTGGCCACCAAGCTTACGAATCTTGAGCAGGAGCGGGAAAGTTTAGAGCATGCTTTGAAAAGCTGGGCTGGATTGGAGAGTGCGATCGCAGTTCGTTACGAGTATGTCGGTGCGGCTAGCGAAAAGATGAACGCTGCCCAGCAGATGCTTGATGGCGTCTTTGGTACGCTAGAGCGATTTCAAGAGGTCAATGACTATCAGCTGCAGGCTATAGCTGAGATGCAGCAGACGATTCAAAGTCTGTCGAATGAACCTGCAGCCGCTTGATGTCAGGCGTTGTTACATCTTACTTATGCTGTCTCTTTTATGATTTGGGTAAACGAGCATATCGATCCATCAGGAATTATATATTCTGCTATTGCTTGTTGCGATCGAACGGCTGCCGAAGACTGTCATGCAACATTTCAAGCTTCTTTGACCGATGAGCAAAAAGAAGCTGGTTGGCTGGCGCAACTACGCACCGTTGACTCCTGGGATGATGTTCCAGTCAGTGCGCTAAAGCTTTCCTAAATTTTTCCTTAGGCCCCTTGAGAACCCGACCAAAAACTATAGCCGTTGCTGATTTAAGGAAAGCACCGATCTGTTAAAAATGCCATATGTCAGCATCTTACAGATAAAAACATCCCGAGGAGCAGCAACGCTAAACTACAAGATGCAAGAGCCTTTTATTAAGCTAAGCCAGTTTCTAAAGCTCAACGATTTAGTACAGTCCGGGGGGGAAGCCAAGCACCTGATCCAGACTGGATATGTGCTAGTCAACGATGAAGTTGAGCTGCGACGCGGCCGCAAACTATATGCTGGCGATCGAGTGACATTTGCTGAACATACCTATGAGGTTATTGCTGACGCCGATCGCTAAAGTAAGTAGCCGCGCCCCTTAATCTTTTACGCAGAATCTTTTACGCAGAGAGCCCTTTAGATTTTCCAAAGGGCTCAGCAAGGTTATTAAAGAGTGAAGTCTTTAGGGGTCAGCCCTATTTACGAGTGGGAGCAGGCTTGTGTTCAATCCTGTCGGTATGGCTATGCCCGTTGTTATTGACAGATACAGGAGCGCCATGACCATTTTTATGGTCACCCGTTCCTGGTGAGCGAGGTTGAATCAGCCCGTACCCACCATGATTTCTCTCGTACATGACGTTGATCTCATTTGTTTCTGTGTTGTGAAACACATAGAAATCATGACCAACCAGCTGAAGATTTTCTAAAGCCTCCCGTACCGACATGGGAGCCATCGCAAAATACTTGGTCCTGACGACCTCTTCCGGCAGCTGGGGTTGACGCTGCTCGATCAGCTCAGTTACTTGTAGGTCAACATCTTGAGCGTTTTCATCAACCGCTATAGATCGTACCGATACATGCTCAGAGCTGCGACGCTTTTCTTTATATTTTCGGAGCTGACGACTAATTTTGTCAGCGACTAAATCAATACTTGCATAAAGGCTGTCGCTGCTTTCTTCCGCTCGTACAACAGCCCGATTTACATAAACCGTAACTTCAGCATATTGACGGGTAGGCATTTTGGTCCCACCGGCTACAGATAAGCACACGTCAACCTTGTTGATCATTCGTTGAAAATGGCTGACAGACTTTTCGATCTTTTGCGAAACATGCTGACGAATAGCCTCGGTAATCTCAATATTTTTTCCTTGGATAACAAGCCTCATAAAGCTGCCTCCACTACTAGAAGATAAGCGATTAATTTCACTCTAGCACTTTACTTTTAATAGAGTTTTCTTCTTTGAAAAGATTTTTATCAGTTGATAATTCTTTAGGATCGGCAGGAGATAGTATTGGCAGCATTAATTTATGCTTAAGCATCTGCTTTCCTTTGTTGCTAAGCCTTTAGGAGGCATAAAAAATACTCAAACATCTGAATAATACGGCTGGAGTTTTTTGGGTTAATTTTCACTTAATCTTAATAGATACTGATTTTTTATATCCGTGAGCGCTCTCTTTAATGTTCAATCGACCCGATCAAAATCGAAGCATGGGTCAAGATTATGACCTAGCAAATTGCGTGTTAGCTGTCACAGAATTGATGGTTTTGTGATGATTAAAGATAGAAAACTTATCGTTCGTGATCTTGGGCTAATGGCTTACCCGTTAGTTTGGCAGGTTCAAAAACAAGAGATGGCTGCTCGCAAAGAACAGTCATCATTGGCCGATCTTTTAATACTGGCCGAACATACGCCCGTATACACTCTGGGAACAGCGTCCAAAACTCAGTTTGTTCACTTCGATCTAAGCGACCCGACGTATGAGATCCATCGAGTCGAACGAGGGGGTGAAGTTACCTACCACTGTCCTGGTCAGCTGGTGGCATATCCTATTCTAAATTTGCGATATCACTGTCAGGATTTGCACTGGTACCTGCGCCAATTAGAAGAGGTCGCAATTCGTACCCTGGCGCATTATGGACTCCTGGGTGAGCGAATTGAAGGACTGACGGGAGTGTGGGTTGATGGCCATAAGCTAGCCGCTATTGGGATCAAAGTCAGTCGATGGATCACTATGCATGGGTTAGCTCTCAATGTGTGCCCTAGCCTGTCAGGCTTTGAACTAATTACTCCCTGCGGTATCAGCCACCGACCAGTAGGCTCGATGGCTCAATTTGTGCCGAAAATCGCCTTAGAGGACGTCAAACCAGTATTTGTGGAGTACTTTACTGACGTATTTAACCTACAGTGTCGGCACTAGACCGATCGTTGTTCCTCTGGACTTAAGTAGAGTCGAAAACTGGATGATACAAAAGTATAAAGACGGTTTTGCATGTATTAATTGACACACAGATAAACCTGTGACGCTTGGGTCTAGCTTGGGGGCTTACGGGAGAGCCGCTCCCTGAGAATTGCGATCGCTCGTCTAGAATGGCGAACGGTCTTATCGACCCATACAATGGTCTGATAACGGACATTAGGCCTATGCCCGACCAAAGCTTCCCCAACCCAACACCTCCCGATGGGGTTTACTCAGGTATCCCCACCCTAATGGGCATTGAGCAGAAATCGAGTTTTTCACCATTTGCCAAATCTAATATCAGCTCTAGACAGCCTAGCTGGAGAGCGACCAGGGTTTATCCCGACTGTACGTCAGATAGATATGATTCTCTGCTGAGACCGCTGGTATTTCACGCTGAACCATTGGCTCCTCTACGTCAGCGGGATGAGCAGGCTCTAAAAGACATGTTTGACGATACTCAGGTCGAAGAAATTGTTAGTGATATCCGTAATCGGCTAAAACAGCTTTGTCCTGAGCCCTGCTGGGATGATGATTCTTTTGAATTTCTGAGAGATTACATCTAAAAGACTATGGCATTCCTATTAGAGCGATTTATCCTCTAATAGGAATGTCCTTTAAGGGTACTTTGCAAATAAATGCCGTGAGGCCCAGCGGTTATCCAAAATTGCGAAAACCCTTCTAGAGTCCAACTATGCTATCCCTATGAAACTAAAACGGTTTCGTAAGGATAGCTGCTGCGCCTCTCGTTAGAAAGGGATTTCGTCATAGTCAGGCGTGCTGGTTGGCTGACTTGCGGGAGCCGGAGCCGACGGGGATGTGCTGGCCGTACTGCTGCTGCTCCCTTCCGCAATAGGCTGAGCTTCTGCCAGTGTCATAGACTGTAGCTCAGCAATACGATGTAATCGCTGAACTGTAATCTCAGCTTGATTCTAACGAAAACCCTCAGGACGATCCACGCTTTTCATGGTCAGGCGTCCTTCAATAACAACCCGATCGCCTGGACCATAGCTTGCGTCTTGCATGGTTTGGGCTAAATTCCCCCACCCGACCGCCTTAAATTGGGACGGGCTATCATCCGGACGCAAACCGGCTATTTTGACCTTAAACTCGGCGATGGGGGTTTGATTGTCTGAGGTGTAGCGTAGCTGCGGTACCTCAGAGATCTCCGCCATGAGGATGCAATGGTTCATACGACTTGCTCTTCTCGAATACCCTGCTCTTTTTCAATAAAACTTTGGACCCGATGACGATAGTCCTGCATATGACTGTCAACCCAGTCTCGATCGGCACTGTTGGCAAAAATGTGAACTAGCGGATCGCCAGCGTCTGGCAGAATCAGTACCCAGCTATCGCTGGTGCGGTCGATTACTTTAACGCCGTCAACCAGTTCAAGAGTATCAGCGGGATGACTTTCCACAAGATAGCGCATCAAAGCCCCTTTGGTCGTCCATGGACAGCGCAGTGTCTGTACTCGATGGGAAATTCGAGGTAAATCGCCCCAAATACGTCCCAGGGACTGCTCTTGGATCGTTAACATTTCTATCAGCTTAGCGATGCAGAACATGGCGTCAAAGCCTGGATGTAGCTGTGGGAAGATAAAGCCCATGTCGCCACTGCCGCCCAGCACAACGTTGCTACTGGACTGACAGGCTTCCATCAGCGCAGTTGGGTTAGCCTTGGTACGAACCACATTGCCGCCATGACGTCGGGCAATTTGCTCGATAGCTCCTGAGGTATGAACAGGCACAACGACTGTTCCCTTGGGCTGTGCTGTCAGAATCATATGGGTCATCAGCGCTGTCAGCATCTCGCCACGGATAGGGGAGCCCACCTCATCCATCAAGACCAGCTGCTCGCCGTTTGCAGCAACTTGAACGCCGAAAGTAGCCTGTAGAGCTTGAACAACCTGTCCGAGCTGTCCGAGCATACTCTCTCGCTCAGGATTAGACGGAGCCATCTGGCTTAAGCTAGCGTTTAGCACGACAGCGTCACAGTCAAATTTTCCAAGCAAACGCGGTAGGACGGCTCCTGAGACCGCATAGGCATAGTCAATTACGACCTTGGACTTGCTATAACGAATGGCTTCAACATTGAGCCGCTTTTCAAACTCGGTTGTGTAGATATCCACCAGATTGGCTGGATAGGCAACTTCACCGATTTCGTGAATTTGAGAGCGTCTCAGGTTTTCCTTAAAGTAGGCCCCTTCGATTTTCTTCTCCTTGCCCTTGGGAATATCAATCCCGTTTTTATCAAAGAACTCAATTAGGATTTGATCGGCACGATCGGGGTGAATCCGTACATGGATACCACCGGCTACATCTAATGTGGGGAGAATAGCGCGAGCCAAAGGAATGGCGGTGGCCTCTAGATTCTGAATGTTGATGCCAACGGACATCAAACCAGCAATCAAAGAGCGCGATACCATCCGCGAAATACTGCGCTGATCGCGTGAAACCGTGACATGGGCACCTGGCTTGAGAGTGGACCCAAAAGCAGCGCCCAGTTTGACAGCAAATTCAGGGGTAATATCAATATTGGCCAGACCGGTGACACCCCGCTGACCAAACAGATTGCGCTGGGCGGTGTTACCCCAGATCAAATTAATGTTTAGAGTTGCGCCTGATTCGATCCGTTTGCTGGGCCAGACTCTCACACCTGGGCTAATTTGTGCTTCTTCACCTACTGTTGATAGGGCCCCGACAACAGCCCCTTCTAAAACGTGAGCCCGTCGGTCAGCCCGAGTGCCTCTAGCAATGACACAGGCACGTAGGTGAGTTTCTTCACCAATAATGGCTCCGTTCCAGATAATGGGACGCTTAAGATCAGCGTCGCTGCCAACGGTAACGTTGTCGCCAATGACCGTACCGGGTTCTAAGGTCACTCGAGCCCCGATTCGGCAGTTGCGACCAATGAGGACGGGGGGCTTGATGACAGCCGTTGGGTCAATGTGAGTGTTTTGACCCACGTGGACTCCAGAGGAGACTTCAGGATATGCGAAATCGACTAGGACCTTCTCGTGCAGAGCGTCATACTGGGCTTCACGATAGGCTTCAAGGTGACCGACATCGCACCAGTAGCCATCGGCTACATAGCCGTACATAGGTTCACCCTTTTCAAGCAGCAGAGGAAAGAGGTCTTTGGAAAAGTCTTGCTCTTGGCTGGGCGGTAAGTAATCTAGAACCTCTGGCTCTAGAATGTAGGTTCCGGTATTAACAGTGTCTGAAAAAATTTCACTAGTGGAAGGCTTCTCTAAAAAGCGCTTGATACGGCATTCTTCGTCTGTGATGACGACGCCAAACTCAATGGGGTTAGGAACTCGAGTGAGTACTAATGTCGCTTTTGATCCTTTCTCTTTGTGAAACTGAATAGCTTTTGTCAGGTCAAAGTCGGTGATGCTATCACCGCTAATAACTAGAAATGTATCGTCGAGCAGCTCGGATATATTTTTGACACAGCCAGCCGTGCCAAGGGGCTGGTCTTCTTCAACGGCGTAGGTCATTTGCACACCAAAGTCATGCCCATCTTGAAAGTAGTCGCGCATGACGTCGGGCAAATAATACAGAGTAGCGATGACTTCTTTGATGTCGTGTCGCTTTAGCAGGTTGACAATATGCTCTGCGATCGGACGGTTGAGCACAGGAACCATGGGCTTTGGCAGATCGCAAGTTAGGGGACGGAGCCGGGTCCCAGAACCACCAGCCATGAGTACTGCGCGCATAATTCCTCCTGTTTTTGAGAGTTCAAACAATTGTTATTGAGGGTTCGTCGTCGGTGAATAACGACGCTACTCTTTGAGATGCACCCACGCATTGCCTGCTAAAGGTGATGTCATTTTGCTTGTTGCTTTCTACATGCAGTGTTAATTGTACTTGCTTTTATTAAGCTGAACTTTATATCTGTTAAGCGCGTCTTTAAAGAAGGGTAATTTGCGATCGCAAATCACCCTCATTCCACGCCGATGAATTCCATCCAAACGGCCCCAGCTCATTGGCGGCTGTATCCACATCCATAGGGAGACTCAAACTATGCCCACGCTGCTAGGACTACTGCTATTAGGCGGCTATGGCTATGGCGCTTGGAAGTTCTGGAGCGGATTTAACCGCACAAACTTCAACAGTGGCAAGCTGTATCTAACGCTGCTATGGCCAGTATTTATCGTCAGCTCGTCCTATCGTCAGAATTTTACAAAGGCTCTCAGGGGCCGCTAGCTGCGATCTAGCCGCCTGCCCAACTGAGTGATGGCGCAGAAGCGTTAGCAAATATGGCAAAAAAGCCAGGATAAACGGCAGTAGCATAGGCGTACTCCCCCAATTGCCCAAAAGACGCTATCTGCGTCCGTGGTCAAAAAGAATCAAATACATAAGGATCTCAGGAATGGTAGTAGGCCAGCTGCAGGTAGTTGCTCAGAGATTTGACCGTGAATATCGAGGCGAATCATTTGAGCTACCGGACGATATCGAGGAAATGGACGTATTTCGGGAGTGGGTGGGTGGTCGTCTAACGCCACGTATTACCAGTAAGTTTTGGGAGTTAGTCAAACCTAAAAAGGGACAGCGCTGTTTAGACATTGGCTGCGGTCTCAGTTTTTTAATTTATCCATGGAAAGAATGGAAAGCCGCATTTGTAGGTCAAGAAATTAGTGAAGTTGCCCACGCTGCCCTAAATCAGCGTGGTCCCCAATTAGACTCAAAGCTTTTTAAAGGGGTGCAGCTAGCTCCCGCCCACAAGTTGGACTATGAACCCGCACCGTTTGATCTGGTCATTGCCACTGGCGTTAGCTGCTACTATCCCGTGGACTATTGGGAACAGGTAATGACGGCTGTAAAACCTTGTCTAAAGCCGGGGGGGAACTTTGTCTTTGATGTGATCAACCCAGAGGAAGAATTAGCAGAAAACTGGGCAATTTTAGAGACGTATCTAGGCGTTGATGTTGAACTAGCAGAGCTGAAGCAGTGGCGAGCTTTGATCAAAAAGGTGGGGGCTAAAGTTGCTAAACAGTCTGCTGGTGAAGTTTTTCACATGTATAGAGTGCAGTGGAGCTAGCCGAGCCCTTCAGATAGGAGCTGATTTCGAGCCAACTTTAATGGGTCTAGCGTTGTTGTAATTGAGCTGCAATTTATTGGGAACGTCAATATCTCTCAGGAAAATTTAAGAAAAGTGGCCTTGACTACTGCGCCTGAGGTGTTATGTTGGTGGCTAAAATTTTGCCTCGGAGATTTTGTTTAAAGACTTATTAGGTATCCATAAAATACAGTTGCCAACCGTAACCTTGACCGCTATATTGCCTTCCATTCACTAGTGCGCTCAGAGTGATTTCTAGTAAGTCTGTAATTAAGCAGGTTCTATCTAGCGGAACTCTGACCAAATGCACTCGTTCTGGAATGGGTGATTCCATAGACTCGATACAACCTCATCTTTTCAACCGCTCTATTGCCCCTAGGTATCGGCCCTGCTGTCGATTGTGCTTATGTCGCCCAGTCCATCGCTACCCTTTAACTCCCTTCCCGAGGGCAGCACTCTGCCGGGTGGTACGCCAGTGTTTGCCCTTAAAGAGCTGGTGGCGCGTCTGCAGAGAGAGCAGTATAAGATTCAAGATCTGCTGAGTTCGTTAGGCTTTGCCCTTCGCAGCTTAAATAATATTAGTCAGTTTTTGGAGCTGATTCCAACCATTGCCAGCCGCGTGACAGATGCGACTGGAGGGGCTTTAGTGTTGTTTCGACCCAATGGTCAGCTGCGGTTAGAGCGTCTGTACTGTCCGGCCAATGACACCTGCCAAACGGTGCGGTGTGCCCTAGAGTCTGCTACGCGTCAGATTACCTCCTCATTGACGGGGTCGCTGGATACTAAGGATAAAGACGGTGAAACCGCGCTAAACCACCAGGCGGCGCGGCGAGCCATGGTCACCCTCGATCAGCAGCTCAACCACTTTTTAGCTCCCGATCTAAAACTGTTTGGCACCTCTATTATTGTTCAAAATGTTGAGCGTGGGCGGCTCTATGTCTTTAGCAATGAAGCTGACTATGCCTGGACGGAGACTCGACAGAAGTTAGTGCGGCTGGTGGCTGACCAAACGGCTGTTGCCATTGAAAATGATGAGCTGACGCTGGCGCTACGCAAAAAAGAACGTTTGGACCGTGAGCTTGAACTGGGTGCGGAGATTCAAGAAAAGCTGTTGCCTCGGCAGTGCCCGGTGATTGAAGGTGTGGATTTAGCAGCCCGCTGTCAAACTGCTCAAAAAGTAGGGGGTGACTATTACGACTTTATTCCCACCACCTACGATCAGCTGCGCATGCCTGCTACTCAGCTATCGTCGGCCCAACCCTGGAGCATTGCCATTGGAGATGTAATGGGTAAAGGGGTACCGGCTGGTTTGATTATGACCATGCTGCGGGGCATGCTGCGAGCTGAGGTGCTTAACGACCATTCCCCTGGACAGATCTTGCAAAATCTTAACTGTGTCATGCACAACGATTTGGAGAATTCCAATCGATTTGTGACGCTGTTTTATGCTGAATACAATCCTAGAACGCAAATATTTGCCTATGGGAACGCGGCCCATAACCCACCGCTGCTGTGGCAGGCATCGACAGGTACGATCAATCGATTAGATGCTGACGGCATGCTGCTGGGGCTAGATATCGATACTCGATACCACGAGGGACAGACGCAGCTCTATCCGGGAGATGTCGTCATTTTTTATACGGATGGCTTTACTGACGCTGCCAATGTTCGTGGTGAGCGATTTGATGAAGAAAATTTGATCAAGGCTGTGTGCTGGGCCTGTCAAAATTTGGCCGATTCTCAGGAGATTTTGAACTATCTGTTTGATCTACTGCGTCAGTTTATTGGACCGGACCGCTCTAAGGATGATGATACGACGCTGGTCGTGATGAAAGTTACTCAGCCAGCTGAGTTTCGTCAGCTATCTGCCATTGAAGAGCGCTAGGCTGCTCTCTAAATCTGTGGGTAGCGGGCGAACAACCATGCTGCACTTACAGCTAGCAGCTTGATGTTATTGGGGTGTAGTGCAATGATCGGGTTGCCCTTTGGACCATGTCCTGTGGTGATGCCTAATTTTTTGCAGGTTGAGCCGTTGCATGGGATGTGGTCGGGGTTTTGTCCTTTGTCTACCAATTTTTATCAAGTCCTATGAAAATCGATTCGTATGCTGCTTTTGGTGAATTTGAACTGTCTGGTACGCCCATGCTAGAAACTCCAGCGGCCATGGTGACCTCACCTGTCATTGCCCAGCAGTTTGAGGAAAACTTCTTTGCGCGCTCCGGAGATATTTTGGGCGATTTTGTTGAATCTGGGCAGCTCTGGGCATTGCTGATTGGGGTGGTGCTGGGCTATTTAATTCGAGGGATTACTACTTACTAGCTGGCTCCGTCATAGGATAGTCTCAGCGTGTGTTGCTCTATCGACACTCGAGGTATCTGCAGGAGATTTTATGAGCACGTCATCCACCCCCTGGAGTCAGCGATTTGAGCAGGGGCTACATCCGATTATTGCTGAGTTTAATGCCAGTATTGGGTTCGATATTGCCCTGATTGAATATGACCTGACAGGGTCCCAAGCCCATGCCCAAATGTTGGCTAAGGTGGGCATTATCTCGGCAGATGAAGGACAGCAGCTGGTGGATGGCTTAGAGGCTATTCGTCAGGAATATCGTCAGGGGACATTTCAACCGGGGGTGGATGAAGAGGATGTTCACTTTGCAGTGGAGCGGCGGTTAACTGAGCTGCTGGGGCCGCTGGGAAAGAAACTGCACACTGGACGCTCCCGTAACGATCAGGTTGGGACGGATACGCGTTTGTATTTGCGATCGCAAATACAGACCCTCCGCACGCTGCTTAGAGACTTCCAAAAAGCTCTTTTAGTTCATGCCGAGCATCATGTAGAAACCCTAATTCCCGGCTACACCCATCTGCAGCGGGCCCAGCCCCTAAGTTTGGCCCATCATCTACTGGCCTATGTCGACATGGCCCAGCGTGACTACGAGCGGCTGGCGGACGTAGCTAAACGGGTCAATATTTCTCCTTTGGGGGCCGGGGCGTTGGCTGGAACCAGCTTTCCCATCGACCGCGAGTATACGGCTAAACAGCTAGAGTTTGACCGAGTTTACTCCAACAGCCTGGATGCCGTTAGCGATCGCGACTTTGCCATTGAGTTTACCAGCGCTGCCAGTTTGATTATGGTGCATCTATCTCGTCTGGCCGAAGAGATTATTTTTTGGGCGTCGGAAGAATTTCGCTTTGTCACGCTGACTGACAGCTGCTCTACGGGCTCAAGTATCATGCCCCAAAAGAAAAATCCCGATGTCCCTGAGCTAGTGCGGGGAAAAACCGGACGGGTCTTTGGGCACTTGCATGGACTGTTGACCATGATGAAGGGCCTACCCCTGGCCTACAACAAGGATTTACAAGAAGACAAAGAAGCTCTCTTCGATACGGTGAAGACCGTTCGCGACTGTTTACAAGCGATGACAGTTTTGCTTCACCAGGGTCTGGAGTTTCGTCCCCAGCGGTTGGCTGAAGCCGTGGCCAGCGACTTTTCAAATGCGACCGATGTGGCGGACTACCTAGCTGCAAAAGGCGTTCCTTTTCGTGATGCCTATAACCTGGTGGGGACTGTGGTTAAGACATCCTTAGCTGCCGGTAAATTACTTAAGGATCTAACCTTAGAGGAGTGGCAGGCGATTCATCCAGCCTTTGAAACGGATATCTATGATGCGATCTCGCCTAAACAGGTCGTTGCCGCCCGCAACAGTCTGGGAGGAACCGGCTTTGACCAGGTGCGTATGGCCCTTGCTCAGGCTCAGTCTGTGATCAACCCCTAGCGACACAAGCCTACAGTTTGCTCAAGCCACAGCCCTCTGCAGGTTCCTAGCGGTAGCGGGAATCGTTCCAGTCGTATCCCACAGCGGCTGAAGAAGACGCTGATTTTTGATAACCCCGCTTGGGATGCCAGGATGTTTCGCCATAGGTACCCGGTCGCCAAACTGACCCATGGTGGTCCTGGCCGTGGGGTGGTGTCTGGTCGGTGGTATAGGTTGCCGCGTAGGGTTCAGAATGATGCGATGACTGAGCGGCTTCTCGTCTGGCGGCCCCGGCTCGCTTGCACTTGCGTAGCAACGATTCCCACGTGAGGTGCGGCTGCCCCAGCGCTGCTCGAAACTGCTCTAACAAAAGCTCATTGTCAGCAGGCGAAGGACGATGAGCCAGCGGACGAGAGGCCCGCAGTGGGTCAATTTGGACAGCGGCAATAGCTCGTCTGACAGCGTCATAAATCTCTTTTCTCAGCTCATGTTTGGCCCTGTGATACTGAGAGTGCCATCCCTTTTCACTAGCCGCATACAGAGAGGGCAGCCGATTGAGGGCATACGTTTCTACCTCAATCGGTTTGACATACTTTAGAACACGGGTGGGCAGCTGGCGTAGCTGCTGCTCCACCTCTTCTGCTACCACCAGCTCCATGACGTTAATGTATTCCCGAGGGGGAGGAGACTTCACATCAACCATGGCATTCGTCACCTACTTAACAACAGTCCCGGTATAAAGCCTGATCAGGTCATTTGGACCCATAGAATAATGATAAAACCAGCTACAGTTTCAGCATTACGTCTGGTGACACATGTATAAAGTGACACTCACAAAAACGCTCTAAGCATCAAAGATAACAACGGCATTTAAGACATGTCCATCTTTGATACGCAGAAGTAGATCCAAACCGACAAATGATTTTCCGGATGACTATGCTCAAATCAGGCAAACCATGACGTTTGAGTCCCAAACGCTCGTAATTACGGAGACTTATACAGGGGGTGTTACACCCTATCAGTATAACCACTCAGTTGCCAAAATATATTTCGATATGTAGCTGTTTAATTTACTTTTAGAGTTAGAAAAAACAGCGAAAAATTTAAATTTATACCTCCATAGATAGAGGTATCAGCTATTGAATATAAGTGTGAAAATTTGTGTCTTTTGCCGTTCAATAGCTGATTTAAGAAACGTGAGACTATCACCGTAGAAGTACTGAGGTAAATTGGTTGTACGGAATATTGAACTTCTATCCTCAGACGCTCAATAGAGTTAATTATTGACGTATTGATAGACGATCAAGTAATTAATTAGCCCTGCTTAATTTTTCTAATGAGTTCTGTGAATAGAACTTTCTTTGTCAATAGCTAGATTGACTCAATCTGGGAGCTAAAAACCGATTTTGCTCCAGGTTTGCACAGCCACTACGGACATCAAGGCCAAGAATTTGGCAGTTTGAGACTTGCTGTGTCCACTACCTGGACATAGTCGGGCATCCAGGCAGCGGGTGTCAGATTTCAGCCGGTTAAATCCCTTTGGCTCTCGAATACATTGAAGCCGGTCGCTCCGGATTAGAGATGCGAATAAAGGCGTCGATAGCCTGAGGTAAGAACCGATGGAACCACAAAGCTAGCTGACTTTGCCAGCCGACTGCAATTTCTGAATTGCGGGATTTGAGTCCAGTGACCAACCCCTGGGCAACCTGCTCGGTTCTCAGCGGAAGTATCCAGCGGAATAGATCAAATTCTTGCACCATTTCGGTGTCCGTCAGCGACGGCAGTAATGTGACGACACGAACATCGTGGGGAGCTAGCTCATGCCGCAGGGCCTGGGTAAACCCCACAATGGCAAACTTAGTGGCTGACTACGTCGCCATCGTGGGTGCCGCCACTTTGCCCATCAGACTTGAGACGTTGACTATAGTGCCACAGCGACGGGAGGCCATACGACGGCCCACTAGCCAGGTGACTGTATATAGTCCCATCAGATTGGTGGATAGTTCGGCATGGGCTTGCCCCAAGCTGCTTTTAAGAAAATTTGACTGATACGCAATACCGGCACAGTTTACGAGTAAATCAAACGGCCCATAGTCTTTCCATGCTTGGGCAACAACAATGTTGACCGAGGTGGGCTCAGTTAGATCAACAGAGAAGGGAACAGCCTGAGCTCCATAGCCGCGAATTTCTGTTGCTACTTCCTTGAGCTTTTGAAGATTTCGGGCAATGAGCACAAGATAGCTGGCACCTTGCTTTGCAAGTTCGATAGCGATTGCACGACCAATACCACGTGAGGCTCCGGTAACCAGAGCCGTCTTTCCTTTCATATCCATGATTAAAAATCTCCAAAGATATCTGGAGCTGCACTCTAATGAGGCGCAGCTAGAACCCAGAGGTTTGCTGATATTGCTGATGGTTAAATCTTGCTAAGACGGGAACGTGAGAAACTTCGCTTCTGGGCGCTGAGATTTTTCAGGTGTGAATTGTTGCTGCCTTTTGGTTTTCAAAAAGGCGCTACTGAATCGCAAACAATTCATGGCACACACCTTAGCAATTCAAAATAATAGCTGCAACATTTATTTAGAAAGAACATGACATTTCGTATAAAATCAAACGGAATAAGCAGTCTGATTCATTGCTGTATAGGGGATTTGGGGATTTTAGATAATTTGAGATTGCCCTAGGCCAATAGCAATCTTTGCTACATTAATTAGGTGATTTTCGATACTATTTGTTGAATTTGGTTGATGAAAACGCAACACTTTTATTTTCAAATTTGGGGCAGTAGTAGATAAAACTATTCAAAATTTTAATGGCGTGACACGCATCACTTACTGCGTTGTTTTTATAGCAATGATCTCTGGCCCAAATAGGATAGCTACGGCTATCTGTCCGATCGACTAACAGCTTTAAAGAGACTGTAATTGAGATGGTCGGGGCCTATCGCCATCGGTTAAGCCGTATAGGCTTTGCTTAGTCCTAAATTGGCTAATCCCTGGCGATAGGCAATAGACGTTTTATCGGCCGGGATATGATATTCGGTACGTAAGTCTAAGGGAAGATCTTCTGGATACTGAGCTTCTACAACTTCTTTGTCTTCAGAAAAGATCTGCCGATTAAATTCATAGACGGGCTCTAGGGGCTGATCTTGATCAAAATTTCGACACAGGGGCGAAAAGAGTCGGGTTTTGCGCGACGATATGGGCGATGGAGCAGTTAGAATACACAGCCGTCCGCCTTCAGGAAAATGCACTCGCAGGATAGCGGCAAACGGTAGAAATACATCAAAGACCCTGAGCCACTCAAAATCTGCTGGAGCACGGTGCTGTAGCTCCTTTGGAAAATTACTCACGGTGCTGGTATATTCGGCCCTTAGACCATGGGACGTTGAAGTCACCGTATAGGGAGGAACAACCGGGTTATCTCGGCTGGCAAAGGCATTATGGTGTACCCAGGCAAAGTGGGCAACATCTAGAAAACCTTCCATCTGACGACCGACAGCGGCATTAATATCCATGCTGTCAGGCAAAATAGGCTGATATTCTGAGGTATTCCACTCGGGGAGCTGGGGGAGATTAGCGTCGCTACCGTTACCTGTCAGGGTGGTCCATATCAGACCGTAGGCTTCACGAACGGGATAGGTTTTGAGACACAGCCGTCGGGAAATACTTGCTGCAGGATTGGCAGGGATCAGGGTACAGCTACCGCTGGCGTCGTAGTGAAAGCCATGGTATTTACAAATTAGCTGGTCGTGTTCGACATGTCCCATGCTCATGGGGACACCGCGATGCAGACAGAGATCGTTAGCGACCGAAACGCCTTGACTGGTCCGCCAGATAACGAGTCTCTGGTCTAGTAACGTGGCTGCAACGGGACGGTCGCTGACGTCATGACTAAAGGCAATGGGAAACCAAAACGGTGCGATCGCATCCCAATCTTTTTGGGAAAAAGTACAGTTGCGCGGGTACTTCTTTGAAAATTTACCTAACTTTACCGAACTCATAGCGATACCAATCAGCTAAAACTCTGCTTCTAAAAAATCCAACACGTTCCATAGTGACTAACCTGAATCGCTCTGTCTGTCACCGTTTTAACGATTGTATGTGGCGATCCCAGTACTTTTTTACCCAGCCCTGCATCTATTCAGTTAGATTGTCCGGTACTGTAGACGAGGAGCTGCATTACAATCCCTTTTAGCCTGTCAATATCATTCATAAGGGAAAGGTATCGTTATACCTGGTTACGTTTCTTAAAAAAAGTACATAATAGGGCTGGCGACACAAGTTAAGTCTCGTCTATCGCAGCTGTAAAGATCGCTCACTGAACAGGATAGGGATCCTAAGTGCTTGGCATTATACCTATTGAAGGACAGAGCGGTGCCCAGGTGGTCGATGGCGCGCCTGGTCATCAGGCTGTCGGCGGCCAGAACAACCTTCGCCTCAGGGGCCCCGCCCAAGCGGGTGATCAATGGAGGGAGATTGAGGATCTTCTGGTGGGTATTCTCAGCGAGGAGGCGGTAGTGAAAGGGGATGCCGTATGGTGCGCGCGTGCGCAGCGAATGGAAGGCGAGAAACTGCTGATAGGAGATGCTGTCGTCGCGAGTGTCGATGAGGATGAACAGCGTATAGCGGTGTCCGCCTTTCTGGCGAGCAAGGT
>JBHJIL010000072.1:0-35554 GCA_050043465.1 Leptolyngbyaceae cyanobacterium | reverse complement strand
TGTGAGCGGGGCGCGTATGTTCTGCCGGATTCGGGGATACTTATCCACCCTACGCAAACAAGACCGGACTATTTTGGATGCGTTGATTGGACTATTCTCTGGTCAGCCTGTTGCTCTCGTTCCTCAGCCTAAGTAGTTACTGATTTTCATTAATACATACATCAGGTGCTGCATGTGATGATAGTCTATGGTATAAGCTACGGTAATTCCTATGGCAAAAGACTCGAAGTCTAAGACTCGTCGTATTAGTGTCGATATTGGCGGCATTGAGAAAGAGCTGGAGGAGTTTGCTGAGCTGGCTGGTATTCCAAATGATGTTTGGGAGCAGATGCCGGATAGCCAGAAATTATTGATTTTGGCGAAACGCGGTATTCAGGCAACGAGAGAAGCTTTGGCAAAGGATGCTGAGCAGGATGGATAATGAAACTCAGCAGGCAATTAATCAGCTGCGCGGCAGAATTGATAGCGTTAACGAATCGTTAGGCGTTACCACTGAAGCTCTTGGTAAGTTCATGGAGGAGTGCAATAGTCGCTTCTCTGGCATTGATGAGATTCTTGAAATTCTTATTAATGAGACGACTGTGGGGCGAAAACGGATTATGGATGAGTTAGAGGCAATTAATAGGAGGCTCGATGAGTAATCTTAGTAATATGCGCAAAAAAATTGACGCTATGCGTATGGATCGAGAGGCTTGGACTGCGCGTATGCGGCAAATTGATGCGGATCGTGAAGCTAGGAAGCTTAAGGCAAAAAAATCTGTTTTGAATCGACTTAAAGTTTGGCTGTCTAAGCTGTTGCAAGCAATTAAGGTAAAATTTACACGCTAATTAGGAGTGATTAGATAACGTATATCAGTACACTGCAAACGTCAATCTAG
This sequence comes from Leptolyngbyaceae cyanobacterium, assembly GCA_050043465.1. Lineage (GTDB taxonomy): Bacteria > Cyanobacteriota > Cyanobacteriia > Phormidesmidales > Phormidesmidaceae > Leptothoe. Next base: position 34,676 of record JBHJIL010000072.1, on the reverse strand, counting down.
CTGCTGATATCAAGCGTTGGCTTAAAGCGTCACCAAACATTGCTGCTGGGGTCCAAAATCCTCCCGCTTTGGCTGGAAAATCCTTCGCCAAACATAGCCCTGCCTGGCCTAAAATCTTGGCTGTGGACCCATAGCATGAATCGCGGTCGCCCATCATTGTAGCTAGGAGTTTGATGAACCATAAAGATTTCTGCCGTCGATTGTTTCAGAATTACCAACTTGGAGTATATACAAAGTACCAAAGGTGATGATGCCTGAGAGACTGGCAATCCAGTTGGTTAATAACAGTTCTTGCGCAATCACCCAAAGCCAGATTGCTGCGTACATGGGATGGCGCATAGTTTGATAAATACCGTTAGTAATCAAGGTATGGTCTTCTCGGACCTGTAAGGTGGGGGACCAGTTTTGACCAAGATCGTGGTGGGAGCGCCAAAATAGATAGAGTGCGATGCTCCCCTGGAGCGACTCCGCCAACGCAAATGTCATAATCCCCAATCCATTCGCCCAGAGCGGCAATGAATAATTAGCAAAATTGAACAGCAGCGTAACAATATAAATCAGCGGCAAAACAAACATACCCAGAAAGACAAACGCCAGCAGGCCGTTGAATATGAAACAACCCTGCCTCCGGGGAGGGACTCCAGGGTGGGTCGATCGCTGATGTTAACGATCGAGACTCACCCTGTCTGCAGTATTCTTCCGAGGGGGAAAGAGTTGGCCTGTTATTGGTTCTTAGTCTTCATCCAAAGCTGGAAACGACTCTTCGATTTCCCACAGACTACTTTTACTAGCCAGAAACCAGCTGCGGGTTTCTGGAGTCAGGTCCTCCCAAACCAGGTCTAGATCCACGTGGGGTGATTCGTATTGATACTTTTTGCCCAGCGATCGCAAATTAGCCGCCACTGACTCAGAGATACCAAACTCCAGCCAGTTAACCCTGACCGTACGGCTGGCCACACCACCGCTAGGGTCATATACCAGCTGAGCTACGCGAATTAGATCGGCAAAATGGGTAGGTCGCAGTCCGGTGATTTGTTGAATCTTACGAGCTTGATTTCGTTGAATATTCATGAGCCCACCGCCTGATAGTTTTTAACTCGCTTGTCGGCCCCGACGCCCAAGATTTTGGCTAACCAGGGTGGCGGAGACGTTGCGATCGCACGCTGCAGGTCTGCAAAAATCTCTCGAATCGCGCCGCCGGACTCTACCTTCATCGGATAGATATTGGCCTGAATCACCTTGGCAGCAGCGGGTCCACCGATAGAAGCCACATAGAGAACAGGACAGTCTTTGATTAAATTTACGCGAAACTGGTTTTTGTTGTCGCTAAGATCAGCCTCTAAGGCTGAGCGCACCTCAACCAGCTTAATGTCGTCTGCCGATAGCTGATAGATCAAATATCGATGACAGGAGCCAAAATGTCCGTCTAATTGTTCTCCCGTATTAGACGCCACCGCGATCCGAATTGAGTTGGGCATGTCGCTGTATTCAGGTTCTACCGGCAGCGGATGTTCACACTCGGCCTGTTCTCCCCAAAGAATGCGAACGGCATCCTTAAAAGCGGCAATATCCTGATTATCGGCATCTTCGCCTTCCCATTCGCCTTCATCAACATCGTAAATGTTGCCAAAGGAACGTTTAAGCTGGGTGACGGTTAGGGCTCCTAGAGATTCTTCAGTGATGTCCTCGTCTAGCTGTGTTTGTAGGACACCGATTAAATCTTTGACCGATACATCGGGGAGTACTCTGGCAGCCAGAGCAATCCTTAGGGCAACTTCGTTGGAAATAGGTTGAACACTCATGGGGGTCTCCTTAGGACTCGCTAAAATTTGCGATCCTATAAAATAAAGTCAGTAGATAGGAAATTTGATTTTCGTTCTCTCACAATGTCGTTGATGATGGCTTTATTCAGCGGCTGTTCTTTCGCGGCTACCAGGGTACGAATTGAAAATGACCGCAGCGCATCGGACACCGATAGGGTACCGACCGCCGAGTCCTTACGTCCGGTAAAGGGAAACGTGTCAGGGCCTCGCTGGCACTGGCTATTGAGGTTAACTCGACACACTTGGTTGACTAGGGGATCGATGAGATCTGCGATCGCATCGGTATCTTGCCCAAAAATACTCACCTGCTGCCCGTGGTCAGAGTGCACCAGGTAGTCAATGGGAGTTTCAATATCATCGTAGGGCACCACTGGAATCACCGGCCCAAACTGTTCTTCCGAATAAAGCCGCATCGCTGGAGTCACTGGATACAAAACAGCCGGATAGAAAACAGACCCCTCGACGCGACCGCCGCCCGAGTTCACAATAGACGCCCCGTGCCCGGTAGCATCATTGACCAATTCAGTAAAATACCGAGTTTTGTCAACATCCGGTAGGGGAGTGATGGTCACATCTTGTTCCCAGGGCATTCCTACAGTTAACTGAGAGATCGCCGCTGAGAGTTTTTCTAGAAACGCTTCAACAATCTGCTGATGAACAAACAGAACCTTGAGGGCAGTACACCGCTGTCCATTGTAGGACAGTGTGCCTAAAACACATTCTTTTACAGTGAGATCCAGATCGGCGCTGGGCAAAACAATTCCAGGATTTTTTGCCTCTAGACCGTAAATGGTCCGTAGGCGATTTAGCTTGGGATGTTGTTTCTTTAGCTCATTGGCCGCTCGACTCGACCCGATAAAGGCAAGCGCATCTACCTGACCCGAGGTCATCAAAGGCGGTGTAACAACTCGACCGCTGCCGTATACCGTATTGATTACACCGGCCGGAAACGCTTGCTGAAAGGCTTCTAACAGCGGATTACAAAACAACACGCCCGGTCGCGGCAGTTTCATGATCACCGTATTACCCATAATCAACGCCGGAATCAAGAGGGTAAAGGTTTCATTTAATGGATAGTTAGAAGGCCCCATACAAAGGACAACACCCAAAGGTGCCCGTCGAATCTGGCCAATCACCCCTTCTGTAATTTCAAACCGAGACGATACTCGATCTAAATCCTTTAACGCCTCAATCGTATCTTTGATATAGCTAACGGTGCGGTCAAACTCTTTTTGTGAATCTTTATAAGATTTACCAATTTCCCACATCAGGAGTTTGACAACCCGATCGCGCTTGGCTTCCATGCGCTGGGCAAAGTCTCGCATGTGCTCAATTCGTTGAGCAACAGACATCGTAGGCCAGGGACCACAGCCGCGATCGTAGGCAGCAACGGCAGCATTCAGTGCAGCTAAAGATTCTTGTTCATCTAATAGAGGAAAATGACCTACTACAGCAGGTTCAAGCCCCTCAGTGGTACGTATATGAACTGGAGACAGTACCGTTTCCACCTCACCTTCCCAGTATCGCAGTTCTCCATTAATGAGATACTTGCACTGGTTAACAGGCATTTGCAGTCGAAACGATTCTGGAATTGTGTCAACAGTTGGAAATACAGACTTTACCGGATACTGTTGAGTAACGGGCTGAAAAGGGATAGTGCTAGTCATAAGCCTAATAACGGTAGAGAAAATGCTAGTAGCCGCGCTCAAAGCTCTACAAACCAATCGACGGCACGCCTATCAAACCTCGAATAGTTTTCTTTGACTTTGAATCTTACACACTCTCTCTGTGATCTATTAGGGAAGATCAGAAACAAATATTCCGTATCATTCGATACAAAAGCTGTCGTTGTTTTGATAACAAATGTTACCAAATAACAAGCTCTTAGCTGCTGAGCTTTAAAGCTTTTTGCAGACGGGTAGCATCCTCAGCACTAATGCCAAACCGACCTTTTTCTACATCTCGCACCCAACTTTGGCTCTTACCTAGACGTTCAGCCAGCGCTCGCTGGGTTAAACTGTGACGCTGACGGGCTGCCTTGATAGCGCTACCGGAAAGGGCATCAGGTTTGGGCTGAGACTGTTTGCGCCTCCGCTTAGGGCTACGACGACGCACCGTCTGTTGCCACTCTTCTGACAGTTCAAATCCTAAAAGTCGACCATTGATCAGCCGCTGCCATTTATCTCGAGGAGCCGTATCGGTCAAACTTTGATTTTGATTGGCATCATTTACCCAAAACTCCAGCGCCTCATCGACGTCGTCGGGGATATCAACAACTTTGGCCCACAGAGGTTGAATATCGTGGGGATAGGTTTCAGGATCAAAGACGGGTTTAAGACCGTAGTAGTGAATTGTTTCTAAATCGCCTTCAAATGTTTTGAGCAATCGCTTATGGGCTCCTCGTATCGTAGTTGCCTCCATCAGTCGATCCGCACCGTAGGCAATGCGCAGCAGCGTGCGCACGGTCAGCCGATGGTCTCCTCCTAGTCGCAGCTTAAATAACAGCCATAGCAACAGTCGGACTTCGCCTTCGTGCTGCTGCCAGTTACTCATCACTTCTGTTAGCAAAGACTTGGGCAGCGTACCATACTGATAAAAGGCAGTGTGATGACGGTAGTCGCGTTTGTTGAGAAAATGTTTGGCCCAGATACCTGCTCGGATCGTAAAGCCCAGCCCAATCAGATGGCGGCCTCCCTGGGCATCTTCTTCAAAGTAATATTCAGTCTTGAGCAGATGCCAGATGGGGTGCTCATCTAAGGAGAATGCCCTAACTTTTCCCTGACGGGGCCATTCAAGAGCGGCCAGCAGCTGACAGGACTGATAGACCAGCCCTTTAATTAGAATCAGTTTATCCAGCTTGGTCAGATCTTTGCGTTTATCCAGCTCCAAATATTGTTCAATGTGCTGATCATTGAGCACAAACGACTCTTCCCAGGGAGCATCCAGGGTGACCGCATAGGCGGCAAAAATCAGATGGAGACAGGTGGCCCGAATATCAAACTGTGCGATCGCAGCGGTGGCCTCTTGCGCAGGCATGGGAACAAGCACATCGCTTTCAGGATCTGCAGCCAGCCGAAAACGCATTTCTCCTCGACCCCGATGGACGGGACGGCGATAGCATAGCTTGTTTTCACCATCAGTTTGCCAGGATAGATGCTGACGCTGAGCTAGGATATTACACGCCTCCCACACCACCATAGAAGAGGCAAAGGGTGTCGTTTTTCCGCCTAGAAAAATTTCTGCGATCGCAGCCGGTAGCAACGTACTCTTACGACGTCCTTTTTTCGGCACTAGGGGCGATAGAGAACCCACATCGCAGGCATCTAAACACCGAGGGGTTTCAAGATCCTGACAATTGTCACATAGGGTCGGATCAATCCAGTAACCCTCCTGTTGAATTTGAGGTTTGACAGCACCCGTCGGGCATTCGGGCCGACAGCTATCGCAGGATATACAGCCGTCTTTGATAGTGTAAGCCATGGATAAAAAGGACCTATCATATTACCGATAGGTAGCAAAACGTAAGCGATTTTAATTCGGGTGTAAAAATCTCTCCTATTCTTAATAAATAAGCAGAGACCTCAGCTAAAAAGAGGATTTTAGGCTATCTACAGAGAAAATTGAGCAGTGACGCCTCAGAGTAAAACGCAAAAATTATAAATGAATAAATTATTGCAAAATCACACTATTACAAATAACAACTCACTTTTTTATATTTAATGTCATCTGATACAGTTTAATATTCTCTTTAGAGCCTATCAAAAATAATGTTCACAATGGACCACAAGGGACAGGATTGTGTTTCTGAAATAACGATTTGTTAGACTAATGTCGTCATTCTCTCAACTTGTCACGGTACTGTCACTTTCAGTAAAAATTCTACATTTGCCTTTTTCTTATATGTTTTTCAGTTAATAGTATTCATAGACTAAGCGAAGTCTACAGGGAATGACAGGGCGATCAATTACGGAGTTTGTCAACAATTTTCTCTACAGAAAATTTGGTCTTTTTTGAAGGATTTAGTGTCAGATGATACGGAAGATTTTTGTCAAATCTTTCGTAATAGAAAGTAGAGAGTGTGCAGCCAACTTTACTCGCTTAGGAATTTAACACTGTGCCGATTTCACCCCTTATCAGCAAGGGTGACGATTGACTATGGCAATTATTGACTTTTACGAGAAACCAGGCTGTATTGGTAACACCAAACAAAAAGCACTGCTGCAAGCAGCTGGTCACACCGTACGAAGACACAATCTGTTAGCAGAATCCTGGACGCCAGAAAGATTACGCCCTTTCTTTGGCGAGCAGCCGGTGAATCGATGGTTTAATCCCACAGCTCCAGCTATTACAGCAGGTGAGATCGACCCTGACCAGCTCAATGCTGACGAGGCACTGGCGCTCATGGTAAAACAGCCCATCCTCATCCGACGACCGCTGCTGCAGGTGGACGAACGCTATGCAGCTGGGTTTGATATGACCACAGTAGATGCCTGGATTGGATTGGCTCCCAATAGCGATCTCACCCAGGATGTGCAAACTTGTCCAAAGAATAATCAAGAATATTAATCGAGAATATAAAGGAGATCTTTGACAATGATCGGTCTATCAGTGGCAGATGCTAATATATCTGCGATGGATTTCTTAATGGATGATTTGGCCATTCCAGCCCTAGATCAAGAGTTTTTCTCGATTCTTGCTACCCGTGAAACGGGCAGTGAATGGTATGTCGTTGAAATTGGTGTAGAAGGACTGCCTGATAAGTGGGTGTTACAGGTATTTGATACGGGTCAGTGCGATCCCTGCTACACCTTTGTATCCCCCATGCCAAAAGGAGAAGATTCTGATTTAGAAGAGTTTCCAGAGCGGATTGCTCAAGTGATTGCCATGGAGCGCACAGGCGCATAGTCGATTAAATACGATTTAGCACTGAGGATAGTTAATGACTCATTTACTTCCACCGGAAGATCTACCACCAGAGACCACAACGGATATAGATGTGGAACTAGCAGACCAGCTAGAGCAGTCTCTGCGCGAGTATTTCTTCGAAGCATGTGATGGGTCTACTCAGTCTTTATTGATGCTATGCACATGGAGTATCACCATTGCTGAGGTCGTTATTCTCAATATCTATTGTTCTGATCAAGAAAAGAACTGGCGAGTGTTAAATCGTATGAACACCCTGGCCAAATATTTATCCCAGTTTAGTTCCTACGCAAAGATTAGAGTGCATCCCCCAGCCGATATGGGGTCACCCTTTGATATGCGCGTCGATGAACGCTCGGTATAGAAGCATTGAACAGCAGCTCTAAATTCGCATCCAGGTGTTTAATCGAGGATCGAGCGCAGTCGAAGTCCCCGACTCAGGTGGAATTTATTTAATTGCTATGGGTCAGGATGCTCAAATCTGACAGTAGCTGACAGCTATTGAGGCTGTGGTTTGCTCTTTTAGATATTCGCTATAGTCCGCCAGGTTATCTAAACCCACATAGTTAAGAACAACCTCAGCGACACACCAGGTTAATAGCTTAATCAACAGCTGGCGGTACTTTATTTTCATTATGGGTCTGGTACGGGGTCTGATGTTAAACATGGTTTAGCAGGGTAAAAGTGTTTTTCAACCAGGTGGGGCAGGCTTTTTAGAGCTACACCGTCATAGCGGTGTTTGCCAGGCATAATGGTCAGCGTGGGTGCTTTTGAACAGCGTTTTTGACACCCTGTACTTTGAATCTCGACTCGATCTTGTAGCTGATGCTCGCGTAAAAGTTTTTCTAACACTGCCACCAGCTGACGGCCCCCTCGCTTGCGACAGCCTGATTTTCGACAGATCAAAATTTTAGCCTGCTGCTGCTTAACAGAGACCGGTGGGGTTAATACTCTCGGAGATGTAACAATTGTAGATATGGGGGCTTCAGGTGGCGCTGGAATCTGCGTGTCCTCGGTCGAGGGGGGCAGCCGCAGCACTTGATAGGCTCTGAGTTTAATCATCCCCGTTTTAAAATCCACTCGGCTACGCCCAATACAGCGGATAGGCTCCCCTGGCTGGAGCTGATAGCTTTGTAAAGCTGCCCGCACCTCTTTAGGCAGCTTAATCACACACTGCTCTTGGTCCACTGCTAGAATCAGGGCTTTTATCTTTTTCTTTTTAGGACTGAGATATCCTAAAAATAGACCCTCCAGGACAAACATATTAGGAGGAAGCTGTTGAGTACTTGGCATCTTTTTATCTCCTAAGCACTCCCTGAGCAAAGTCGAAGAGAGTGCTAATTTAATAATTGTTAGCTCAATCGTTTTGCTTTTACCGTCTGAGGGGTTTTAATCGGATCTTCTAAGCCTGTGATCGATAGTTCCCAACCGTTGGCCAGGGTTAAAATCTGAGCATCGTCAACCTGTGCCTGCTGAACTACCTCTTCTTCTAAATCTTTTTTAGCAACGTAGACCATCAGCTTGCCAGCGCGGTCAGTGTGAAGCATGACTTTCATAGTGGGTCCTTTTGATATGGGTAAAGGGGATAAAGGAGAGTAGAAGGCAGTAAAGATATAGGAGAGACCTATCGGGGCCGATTCCATGTTCGCAGACAGACTAGGTAGCCGCTATCTCGGTATTTTCCTGAGTTGCTAGGGCCAACAGCTCATCGACGGTTAGATTCCGTTTTAGCTGTGTGGACAGGTCTCGGACAGCATTGAGTAATGACTGGCTGCTGTTAGCATCAAGCTGGAGGCCATAATTCTGCAACACCTGTCTCAACAAATGACGACCGGAATGTTTGCCCACAACAAACCGCCGCTGCCAGCCTACCTCTTTTGGGTCAAATGGCTCGTAAGTACTCGGGTCATGAAGAACACCGTGGGCGTGGATGCCAGACTCATGGGCAAAGGTATTTGCGCCGACAATCGCTTTCCAAGGGGGGACCGGACAGTCAATTGTGTTTGCCACCAGGCGAGACAGTTCTAGAAAGCGCTCAGTCTGGATGTTGGTTTTGAGACCATAAATCTGTCGGAGGGCCATGACAACTTCTTCTAAAGCGGCATTGCCAGCCCGCTCACCCAAACCATTGACAGTCGTGTTAATAGAGACTGCTCCGGCCCGCACACCGGCTAAGGCATTGGCCGTTGCTAGCCCTAAATCATTGTGGGTGTGCATCTCCACTGGAATCTCTAGGGCAGCCACCAGCTTTTGGACCTTTTCAAAGGTGGTAAACGGATCGAGAATGCCAACGGTGTCGCAAAAGCGAAAGCGAAAGGCTCCCCACTCTTGGGCAAATTGAGCGGCATCGAGTAAAAATGTCTCGTCAGCACGGGAGCTATCTTCCCCGCCGACACTGACCTCTAGACCGTGGTCACGGGCAAAGCTAATTGCGTCTCGCAGCTGATCGAGCATTTTGGACCATTGGCCCTGGAACTTGACCTGAATCTGGATATCTGAGACTGGAACTGAAATGTGGATACGCTTGAGGCCACAGTGAATAGACGCCTGGATATCTGATAGGATGGCGCGATTCCAGCCTAGGATCCGGGCATTTAAACCTAGATTTGAGATCGCACTAATCGCCCGAGCTTCATCTCGGCCCATAGCCGGGATACCCACTTCCATTTCCTGAACACCAATGGCGTCGAGAAAAGTTGCGATCGCAACCTTCTCTTCTAAGCCAAAGACGACACCTGCGGCTTGTTCACCATCTCTTAGGGTCGTATCATTGATATATAGCTGGGGTGGAGTTGTCACTGTAGTCGCCTCCATCATTACTGCAATACAAAAGAGAAAAGAGGGTGAGAGAGGGTCCTACACAATCTCACCCCCAAGCTTGGTTAAACGGGCTGTCAGCGATCTGACTGACGTCAGGTCAGAGAAGCATCCGATTGAGATCGATCGCCGTCAAAGGATTTACGATCTTCTTCAATCAGCTGATTGAGAAAATATTGCAAAACCCAGGCAAAGATAATAAAGGGGCCAATCATCATCAGCGTAGTTAGCATGGGAGGATACTCCTTAAACGTAGAATGGGTAACCTATCGGAGAAAAGCAAACGTAAGACTGTCTTCAGACACAAAGTGGTCTAGGTGAAAGGCTCGCTCTTCAGTCTTTAACAAAATTTGTTCATAGAGATAGCGAGTGGCGCGATCGCCAATGCTTTCAGCCTGGGTTGCCAAGCGGCGTAGAAGAGCGATCACCGCCTGCTCGGCCGCTATGTCGTGCTGAATCATCTGCCGACAGGTATAGGCCCCTTCTGGCTCTGGTGTAAAGCAGCACAGGTCTGCTAGCTTAGCAAAGCTGCCAGCAGGGATTCCTCCTAAACCATTAAGACGTTCGGCAGCATCATGGGCAGCTTCCTGGGTCTGTTCATAGCTTTCTTGAAAAAACTCATGAACAGAATAGAATTCTGCTCCCTCAATGACAAAATGATGCTTCTGGTACTGTAGGTAAAGCGCTTGAAAATTGGCATAGACCAAGTTGAGTCCTTCGCAGACAGACAGGGTCACGTCTTTATCAAGACCAACGGGGTTTTCACCCACTTCACCAAAGGCACGTACGGGAGTTTGAGTAGTCATGTAATTTCTCCAATCTGTTTAAGTAAATGAGAACTTGAAATCAGTGGCTACTAAGAGACACAATAGCCTCTTAACAACAACAATTTAGTGGTCTGTGGTACAAGCTATCTGAGTTTTCCAACAGCGTTCTAGCCAGGCTATACCCCCCTGACGGGGAACCGTAAACTGACGAACAACGCTGTGTACTAGCATCAGCTCTACAGGGTGATTGATATCGACTCGAAGGGTGCCATCAGCCGGGCACGCACAGGCGATGTGAAGTTCCTGCAAGCGACGATTGATCGACCATCGTTCGCCACAGGGTACAGCAACAACCTGTCCCCAGTTAAGGGTATTTGATAAAGACTTATCCATGGGTTTGATACTCCAGGTTAGAAAGAGGTGAATAGGTAAGATTGTTTAGTGATTTTTGCTCTAGATGAGCCGATCTATAGCTGCTTCGATCTGACGGTCTCTCACGGCTAATGTCAGATCGAAGATCGGCAATGCCATGGTTTAATTTATTTTCTAATGCTTCAATGCGCGCCAGTAGATGTCGTACGGTCTTAGCTTCAATGTCGGGGAGCTGACCATGTTCTAGAGGCGTTGCCGTCGTGTTGCATTCACAGACGTTGCGACTCGGAATACCCACGGCGGTGCAGTCAGCAGGTACGCTTCGCAAGACAACAGACCCTGCTCCAATCCGGGCGTGGTCACCAATGGTAATGTTGCCTAGGACTTTGGCCCCGCTGCCAATCACCACACAGCTGCCGACGGTAGGGTGTCGTTTGCCGGTTTCTTTACCGGTACCCCCCAGCGTTACTCCTTGATAAATCAGACTGTAGTCTCCAACAATGGCGGTCTCTCCAATCACCACACCCATACCGTGGTCGATAAACACGCCTCGGCCTAAGATGGCACCCGGATGAATTTCGATACCGGTAAAGAAACGAGCCAGATGAGAAAGAAAACGAGGAAAAAAGGGCACGCTACGCTGGCGTAGCCAGTGGGCTAAACGATAGGTCACGAGCGCATGTAGACCTGGGTAACAGCACAGCACTTCTAACCAATTACGAGCGGCCGGGTCGCGCTCAAAAATAATGGCAAAGTCTGCCCAGTAGGGAAACGTTTTTGCAGTAGACAACAGACGCCGGATTGAGAGGTGCTGCAGAGGTAGGGACATGACTCTGGTGGGGCTTTGTTTTTCTGCTTATAACAGTTGCAAACTGAAGGGTGCGATCGCAGCTGCTCAATCCAGATTTACTATAACTATTACGACTGTACTCAGGCCCTTAAATGAGGGCAGAGCAGGGAATTAGAACTTCTTTTAGGACAGGGTACAAGTATTTTAGCCCTCAGGAGTGAGTATTTTTGAGTATGGGTACGAGTATTTTGCACTCAAGCCAGTGCCTTGACAGACAAGGCTTGGAGCCATATTTGCGATTTCTAAAAAGATAGCGTCCGATGTACTCAAAGTACGATGTTCTACCGTTTGACATCATGATTCAACCATAGAAACGGTAACAAATGATGCAAAATTTCCTCCATTAACTTCAGCAATCCTTAACAACCTTAAAAACAGGTATGAGCAGACAGTGGGAAGTCGTGGCTAAACAATATGTCTGAGCAACTCCGCTCAATCTTCCATGTTTAAGAGTTGAGAAAGAGCTGAGACTTTGACGGTAGGACTTCAGCGTGAGCGCAGTCGAACGCCCAGATAAATCGCCAAGTCGATACTCGATCTGCGGGTTATTTCACTTTTGAGCGGGTTCCTTAGTCCTGATTCAGAATCCCTTTTCCTCAGACAGAAGAATCTTGAGGCTATCTTCCTTTCACACTAAAGAAGACAAGACTCAACACCGTGAAGTCACTCTGTGCCTTGTATATAGACAGCGGCCTTCGTCAAAAAAGGGCTTTCTCAACTACTACGATTGGCATTTATCTATAGGCGCTAGCCTCGTTGCCTACCTGCAAAACACGACAGAATCAAAAAACTCTTCTGGTCACTTTTACATTATTTAACGTAAAATAGTAAAATCTGTTACTTCAAATGGGTTAAAACTGCAAAGAACACTACAGACATCCTTTTTGTCGATTGAGCATCGCGTTGGTTTTGGTAACAAATTTAGCAAAACTGCTGGGTTTGAGTACTCAAATAAACCCTGCTTTTAGTCCAGCCAAAAGAGGCTTTAACCCTTGCTATACAAGGAACCTAGCTGAGTACAGTAATGACCGTACGGGGCGGGTAAAATACCAGCCCACCGGCTAATAAATACCAGTACCCTGATCTAGAAAAAAATAAATTTCCCGTATTTTCAAGGGCTGTAGCGCTTGAGTACAGCGTTAATCATTCAATAAACCCTATCGACGCATTTTCTAAGCTTGGTTCCAGAGCAGTTGCTATAACTCTTTCATCGCTGAACACCCGGTCCAACTGAATGCAGCGGCGGTCACAAAAACAGGTCTAGTGAAAGCTAATTTAGATTTCCCAGATGTTGTTTTTAGATCTCAATCATTCAGTTACTAACGATCCGATTCATTTCAGATGTATTCACCCTAACTGGATGTCCCCGTTATCTCATATAGACAAACGAGCACATCTCTATCTATGCATCCTGGAAATGACTGTTCGTCTAAACCTAAGTTCTGCGGCTCACACTCTCTCTGGCGCTGCATTAGCTATCATCCACACCTGATTCTTCGGCCCAACTGCCAAGAACAACCACACACCTGATGTCACTAATGCAGCGCTGCTCTTTCTTAATAGCCTATCTTGCTCCCTAACCCACCTTAAAACAATGACGCCTCCGCCCCCTACTGCCCTTGCCTCTGCGCCCACGGCGACGCCCGAGCTGGACATTACCTTAACCAAAACCAAAACAACGGTCAAGTCCGGCGGCGGCTGTGGCTGTAGCACCAAAAACGATGCGCCTAAAGGCATGAGCGACACGCTCAAAGCCCGCATTGAAAAACATCCCTGCTACAGCGAAGAAGCTCACCATCACTATGCCCGGATGCACGTTGCTGTGGCACCTGCGTGCAATATCCAGTGCAACTACTGCAATCGTAAGTATGACTGTGCCAATGAAAGCCGTCCCGGTGTCGTGAGTGAATTGCTCACTCCCGAAGAAGCGGCCCACAAAGTATTAGTGGTCGCTGGCAAAATTCCCCAAATGACAGTTTTAGGCATTGCCGGACCTGGTGATCCGTTAGCTAATCCAGAAAAAACATTCCGCACCTTTGAGCTAATTGCCGACAAGGCCCCCGATATTAAACTGTGTCTTTCCACTAACGGCCTAATGCTGCCAGACCACGTGGAGCGCATCAAACAGCTGAATGTGGATCACGTCACCATCACTATTAATATGGTGGACCCCAGCGTAGGAGAGAAAATATATCCCTGGGTTCACTATCGCCGTCGTCGCTATCGCGGCATTGAAGGGGTAAAAATCCTACATGAGCGGCAGATGGAAGGTCTACAGGCCCTGCAGGAAGCCGATATTCTATGCAAAGTGAATTCGGTACTGATTCCGGGCGTCAACGACGAGCATCTGCCAGAGGTGAATAAGGCGATTCGCGATCGCGGTGCTTTTCTCCACAATATTATGCCGCTGATTTCGGCTCCGGAACACGGCACCTACTTCGGTCTCAACGGTCAGCGGGGTCCTAATCCTAAAGAGTTAAAGAGCGTACAGGACAAATGCTCTGGCAACATGAAGATGATGCGTCACTGCCGTCAGTGCCGAGCCGATGCGGTAGGTCTGCTCGGTGAAGACCGCAGCCAGGAATTCACCAAAGAGAAATTTATGGAAATGCCAGCAGACTATAGTCTGCAGCAGCGTCAGGCCGTCCATCTCAGCATTGAACAAACAAAAGCAGCCGTCGCTGAAAAGAAAGAGGCCGCTGTTAGTCACAAGCGTCCCATCAATTCTCCCAAGGTTCTAGTGGCGGTAGCCACTAAAGGGGGTGGTTTGGTCAACCAACACTTTGGCCATGCTAAAGAATTTATGATTTACGAAGTGGATGCTAATGAAGCTAAGTTTATCGGTCACCGTAAAGTCGCTGACTATTGCCAGGGTGGCTACGGTGAAGAAGCAGCCCTAGAAGGCATTATCAGTACGGTTTCTGACTGCAAAGCCGTGCTGGCATCCAAAGTGGGTCCCTGTCCCCAAAAAGAGCTGAAAAAAGCCGGACTAACTGTTGTTGAAGCCTACGATGTGATTGAAACAGTGGCTCGACAGTTTTATGACGAACATGTTCTAGAGAACTAGGTGCCAAGAGCGGGTGAGAAAACGCAAATCACCCGCTCCACCATCAACTCTCCTATCCCTCACATCTCACAGCGAGGACCAACCCATGCCTTATACCATTACCGATAGCTGTATTAGCTGCCAGCGCTGTCTCTCAGGCTGTCCTACAAATGCTATTCAGACCGATGGCTCAAGCTTTTGGATTGACGCAAATCTCTGTAACCAGTGTGAGGGGTCTCACGGGGTCGCTCAATGCTGGTCGGTGTGTCCCACTAATGAGGGCTGTGTACCTTTATTCACCGGTACAGCGGCGGTTTCTCTCACGGCTGAAACCTCAACAGACTACTGGGACAACTGGTTTACAAACTATAGCCGCATGGTGGCTCGTCTCAAAGGTATAGAACAGTCTAGCTACTGGCGGCAATGGTTCGATGCCTACGCTCACACGCTGCAAAATGTTCGCACCCAGGGTGCTACTAGCGCGCCTTTGACACCGTAACTCTCACTTATTCCACACTTATTGCCCCTTATTCGAAGCGGAGACGACGTAATGGTCATTTATTTAGATAACAACGCGACCACTCGGGTTGACCCCGATGTTTTGGACGCAATGCTGCCCTACTTGAGCGACTTCTACGGTAATCCCTCGTCGATGCACAGTTTTGGTGGGCAGGTCGGTGCAGCCGTTCAAGCAGCTAGGGTTCAAGTAGCTAACCTGCTGGGTGCAGAAGATACAGAAATTATCTTTAATAGCTGCGGTAGTGAAGGCAACAACACTGCCATCCACGCTGCTCTAGCAGCTCAGCCAGAAAAGCGCCACATTGTGACAACAGCCGTGGAGCACCCAGCCATTCTCAATGTGTGTAAGCATTTGGAGAAAAGGGGATACACCGTTACTTACTTGTCAGTAGACAGCCGTGGTCAGCTGGACCTGATGGAAGTGGAAGCCGCGATGACTGGAGGAACGGCCCTAGTCACCACCATGTACGCCAACAATGAAACTGGTGTTATCTTTCCAATAGAACAGATTGGTGCGATCGCAAAAGAATACGAGGCCACCTTCCATGTAGACGCGGTCCAGGCGGTGGGTAAGGTACCCATCGACCTCAAGAACAGCACCATTGACCTACTGACTCTCTCTGGACATAAGCTCCATGCTCCCAAAGGGGTGGGCGCGCTCTACGTGCGTCGCGGTTTCCGCTTCCGTCCATTCCTCTTAGGCGGACATCAAGAGCGCGGACGGCGGGCGGGCACCCACAATGTCCCCGGCATTATCGCCCTGGGTAAAGCTGCCGAACAGGCCCGCGAGCATCTGGTTAATGTCCAAAAAGAACAGCAGCTACGGGACTCTCTAGAGACTCAGCTGCTGACCCTGATTCCTGATTGTCAGGTTAACGGCGGTGGCACCACACGTCTGCCCAACACCACCAACATTGGCTTTAAGTACATTGAAGGTGAAGCGATTCTGTTTATGCTCAATCAGCATGGCATCTGCGCCTCTTCCGGGGCGGCCTGCACCTCTGGCTCTCTCGATCCGTCCCACGTGCTCACAGCCATGGGTCTGCCCTACACCATTCTCCACGGCTCTATCCGCTTTAGTCTGTCGCGATTCACCACCGAGGAAGATATCCAACAGGTTGTGAACGTCATGCCCGGCATTGTGGAAAAACTGCGCGCCATTTCACCCTTTAACAGCGATGAAGCTGGCTGGCTGCAGGATCGTGATTTAGTCCACAGCGCCTAGCTATCCCCCCTACCCCTTACCCCTTACCCCCAAAACCTGTCATGCGGGACTATTCCGAAAAAGTACTCGAACTGGTTTATAACCCGATCAATCAGGGTGCGATCGCAGATCCTCAAGAGCCCGATATTGCTGTTGTCTATGGTGAAGTCGGCAGTATTGCCTGCGGTGACGCGCTGCGGCTACATCTAAAGATTCAAGAATCTACAGAGACAATTCTGGATTCTCAGTTTCAAACCTTTGGCTGTACCAGTGCGATCGCCTCCTCCTCTGCTCTCACCGAAATCATTAAAGGTAAAACTCTCGATCAGGCCCTCAATATCACCAACCAAGATATTGCTGAGTTCTTAGGAGGGTTACCCGAAGCCAAAATGCACTGCTCTGTCATGGGGCAAGAAGCTCTCGAAGCCGCCAGCTACAAATATCGCGGTATTGAAGTTGAGCATCATGACGATGACGAAGGCACCTTAATCTGTTCTTGCTTCGGTATCACTGAACCCCGTATTCGACGGGTGATTATCGAAAACGACCTCACCACAGTCGAGCAAGTTACTAACTATGTTAAAGCGGGCGGCGGCTGTGGCTCTTGCCTGGCAGGTATCGAAGATGTTCTCATTGAGGTACAGCGAGACAGAACTGCAGTGGCTGCCAGAGTAGAAGCAGAAGTGACCGCTGCCCCCCTCACTCCTATTCAAAAGATCAATTTGATTCAACAAGTCCTCACTGAAGACGTGCGCCCTATGCTCATGGCCGACGGCGGTGATGTTGAACTCTACGATGTCAGCGGCGATGTGGTGCAAGTGCAGCTCAAGGGGGCCTGTGGCTCCTGTGATAGCAGCACTGCCACCCTCAAGGGCGCAATTGAAACCCGCCTGCAGGCACAGGTTTCACCTGAATTAACCGTCGTTGCTGTATAAGTTTCCTCCTATTCTCTCCCCTGCCCTATGAAATCCCTTCACCACACACTTATAGTCGAGCGTTCCCCCCCGTCAACCACAACAGATCAGAGCCTCTGACGGACCCTCGACAAACCGCACCGCTCTGTATCGCTACATCTAGACCTAGCGTTTACTAACACTCTAAGGAGAATTCAACTCATGAGACAGATTGCATTTTACGGAAAAGGCGGTATTGGTAAGTCCACTACTTCCCAAAATACCATCGCAGGTATGGCCGATCGCCAGCGCATCATGATTGTCGGCTGTGACCCCAAAGCAGATTCCACCCGTCTGATGCTCCACAGCAAGGCTCAGACCACCATTCTGCACCTAGCAGCCGAGCGCGGCGCGGTAGAAGATCTAGAGCTCGACGAAGTCTTACTCACCGGCTATAAAGATGTCAAGTGCGTTGAATCCGGTGGTCCAGAACCGGGTGTAGGCTGCGCTGGTCGAGGCATTATTACCGCCATCAACTTCCTAGAAGAAGAAGGCGCTTACGAAGATCTTGACTTTGTTTCCTACGACGTATTAGGCGACGTTGTTTGCGGTGGTTTTGCCATGCCCATTCGGGAAGGTAAAGCTCAAGAGATTTACATTGTCACCTCTGGTGAAATGATGGCCATGTATGCGGCCAACAACATTGCTCGAGGCATTCTCAAGTATGCCCACTCTGGTGGTGTACGTCTAGGTGGCCTCATCTGCAACAGCCGTAATGTTGACCGGGAAGTTGAGCTGATTGAAACTCTGGCTGAACGTCTCGGCACCCACATGATCCACTATGTACCTCGTGACAACATCGTTCAGCATGCTGAGCTGCGCCGGATGACGGTTATTGAGTACGCCCCTGATAGCAATCAAGCCAACGAATACCGCACATTGGCTAGAAAAATCGAGGAAAACAAGAATTTGGTGATTCCTACACCCATCTCCATGGACGAGCTGGAAGAATTGCTAGTTGAGTTCGGTCTATTAGGTGGCGACGAAGAGTACCAGAAGGCACTTGAAGCAGACAAATCTACTGGCAAAGCTCCCGCTACGGTTTAGTGCTTAGCTTGTCTGATCCTGGTCGGCATAGGACCAAATCACTAGCGAGCAAGCTACCTGGGGTATCTCCCGCATTGGATCAGACATCTTTTTTCACCTGCCCATCCCCCTTATCGTAAACACCAGAGGACACCATGACCACTGTAGAAGATAGAAAAGGGCTCATCCAGGAGGTTCTGGACGCATATCCGGAGAAAGCCTACAAAAAACGCTCCAAGCACCTTAATGTAAAAGAAGAAGGCGCTTCCGACTGCGGCGTTAAGTCAAACAAGAAATCTGTTCCCGGCGTCATGACAACTCGTGGCTGTGCCTATGCAGGAGCCAAAGGGGTGGTCTGGGGACCGGGCAAAGATATGATTCACGTCAGCCATGGGCCGGTGGGCTGCGGCTACTATTCCTGGTCAGGTCGTCGTAACTACTACGTGGGTACTACCGGTGTAGACACCTTTGGGACCATGCAGTTTACCTCCGATTTCCAAGAACGCGATATTGTCTTTGGCGGTGACAAAAAGCTCGACAAGCTGATTGACGAATTAGAAGTGCTTTTCCCCCTCAGCAAAGGCACCACCATTGAATCAGAATGTCCCGTTGGTCTAATTGGGGACGATATTGAAGCCGTTGCCAAAAAGCAAGCCAAAAAGACCGGTAAACCTGTTGTTCCTGTTCGTTGTGAAGGATTTAGAGGGGTATCTCAATCCCTAGGTCACCACATTGCCAACGACACCGTGCGAGACTGGGTACTACCCAAGGCCGACGAGTATCGCCAACTGCCCGAAGGGTATGAAGTGGGTCCCTATGATGTCAATATCATTGGTGACTATAACATCGGTGGTGATGCCTGGCCTAGCCGCTTGTTACTTGAGGCCATTGGCTTACGGGTGATCTGCCAGTTCTCCGGAGACGGCACCTTTAATGAGGTAGTGATGACGCCTCTGGCCAAAATGAATCTCATCCACTGCTACCGGTCGATGAACTACATCTGCCGCTTTATGGAAGAGAAGTACGGCATTGGCTGGCTAGAATACAATTTCTTTGGTCCTACCCAGATTGCTAAATCTCTGCGTAAGATTGCCGAACAGTTTGACGAGACGATTCAAGCCAAGGCTGAAGAGGTAATCGCCGCCAATCAGGCTCGGATGGATGCCATCATTGCCAAGTATCGTCCCCGGTTGGAAGGCAAGACTGTGATGATGATGGTCGGCGGTCTGCGCCCCCGTCACGTTATCCCAGCCTTTGAAGACTTGGGTATGAACGTGATTGGTACTGGCTATGAGTTTGGTCACGGCGATGACTACAAGCGTACTGCTGACTATGTCAAAGAAGGCACCGTCATCTATGACGACGTCAGCGGCTACGAGTTTGAAGAACTGGCCAAACAGCTGAATCCTGACCTGATCGCTGCAGGTATTAAAGAGAAGTACGTCTTCCAGAAGATGGCTCTGCCCTTCCGCCAGATGCACTCCTGGGATTATTCCGGTCCCTATCACGGCTATGAAGGCTTTGAAGTCTTTGCTCGTGACATGGATTTAGCGATTAACAATCCTACCTGGGGCCTGGTCAAGACTCCATGGGCAGCGTAAAGGAACAGAGGAGGACGGAGAGAGCAGGGGAGGTGAATCGCTGATCGCTTAGCCCACACTCTTAATCTCTTCGTTCCCCTCTAACTCCTTTGCTTCCCCTGCCTTCTCTATATTCAAGCCTTATCTCTTTTCAAGAATTCCCTTACTCCCCTCCCCCACAACAAAGGAGACCACCATGACTGAGAACACTAATCCTCAAGTACCGGAGAACGCTCCAGACCCTGGCAGAATTAAAGACCATTTCGAACTCTTCCAAGAAGATACCTACCAGGACCTGTTTGAGTATAAGCGCCAGTTTGAAGGTGCCCATAGTCCCGAGAAAGTCGCTGAGATGGCCGAGTGGACTAAGTCGTGGGACTATCGCGAAAAGAATTTTGAGCGGACGGCGCTTACCGTTAACCCAGCCAAAGCCTGTCAGCCTTTGGGGTCACTCTTCGTAGCCTCTGGTTTTGAAGGCACCTTACCCTATAGCCACGGTTCTCAAGGTTGTGTGGCCTACTTCCGTACCCACCTCACTCGTAACTATAAAGAACCGTTTCAAGCCGTGTCGTCTTCGATGACGGAAGATGCGGCAGTCTTTGGGGGACTAAACAACCTCAAGCAGGGGCTGGAAAACTCCTACAAGCTGTACAATCCCAAGATGATTGCGCTGTGCACCACCTGCATGGCCGAGGTGATTGGAGATGACATCGGAGCCTTTATTCAAACGGCTAAAAATGAGGATCTGATTCCTCAGGATCTACCGGTGCCATCGGCCCACACCCCCAGCTATGTCGGTTCCCACAATACCGGCTAAGACAATAAGCTTAAGAGCATTTTGTCTACGCTAACCGCCGGGAAAAAGGCCGACACCACCAACGGTAAGCTTAACTTTAACCTAGGCTTTGACCCCTACATCGGCAACCTGCGTGAATTAAAGCGAATTCTAGGATTGTTTGGGGTTGACTACACGATTCTGTCTGACAATTCCGACACGTTTGATTCCCCCAATACGGGCGAATTTAAAATGTATAACGGGCTAACTACCCTGGAAGATGCGGCCGATTCGATTAATGCTGAGGGTACGTTCTTCTTCCAGAAGTACACTACGCCTAAAACCCAGGAACTAGTTACCAAAGAGTGGGAACAGAAAACCTATAATTTCCGCCCCTTTGGTATCAAGGGTACAGACGAGTTCTTGATGAATCTGTCTGCCATTACCGGCAAGCCCATTCCTCTAGAGCTACAGCAGGAGCGGGGACGCGCTGTGGATGCGCTGACCGACTCTCAAGCCTGGATTCATGGCAAGCGTGTCGCCCTCTATGGTGACCCCGACCATGTATTTGGCATCACTCAGTTTCTGTTAGAAATGGGCGCTGAGCCGGTGCATATCGTAGTCACTAACACCAACAAGGAGTTTGAAGCAGAACTGCGTGAGGTGCTGACCAACAACCCCTATGGCCAAGAGGCAACTGTTTGGGGCAAGAAGGATCTGTGGCACTTGCGATCGCTACTCTTCACCGAGCCCGTCGCTCTGCTAATCGGCAACTCCTACGGTAAGTACCTGTGGCGCGATACCGGCACTCCCCTAGTGCGCATTGGCTATCCCATCTTCGATCGTCACCACATGCACCGCTATGCCACCCTGGGCTATCAGGGCGCGATCAACCAGTTCAACTGGATTATTAACACCATCCTAGATGAGCTCGATCGTCAAACCATTGTCCCCGCGAAGACAGACATCTCCTTCGATCTGATTCGCTAGGACACAGCAGGAGGGTCGGGGAAGCAACGAGAGAAACACACACCTAGCCTCCTCTCAAATCTCTCCCTTCCCCCTTCCCCTGCTTCCTTTTCCTTATCGAGCTGTGCCCACCCTACAGCTCTTCTCTTGCTCCTCCCACCGCTCCCCACTCCATGAAACTCAGCGAAGAAATCGAAATCGACTCTCCCCCTTTCTTTGACATGGGCGACCGTGTCCGCGTTCGCAAAGTTATCCGTAATGATGGCACCTTTCCCGGCAAAGATATTGGTTTTCATCTCGCTAAAAAAGGGGATATTGGCTATATCGTCGGCATTGGCACCTATCTGCAGCGAGCTTACATCTATTCCGTACATTTTCTAGAAACTAACTATGTCGTGGGCTGTCTCAAAAAAGAATTAGATCTGGCTGAAGATCGTCCACCCCTGATCGAACAACCAGACTGGTAACATCCCATGGCTATCCTCACGTCCCACCCCGCAACAACTTCTGATCAAAAAACTCAAGGTCAACGCCCTAAACCGCTTGAGCCGCTAAGGCGTTGGATTAATCAGACGCCAGTTACAAAACCTTGGATCGCTCATCTGATTTGCCGAATTATCCCCAGCCACTGCCCGTTTGAGCGAGATATTTCCCTTTTAGGATACACCGTTCATATTCCGCCGCTTTGCAGACTTAACCCAGTTTATGAAGAAGTTGTCGAACTGCGGCTGCGAGCCTTGACCTACTTGACTGATACCTGTAGCGAAGATGTCACTAAGTACATTCGCTAAGAGATAGCAAAGTATTGTAACTTCCTCCCCCGTATCGCCATGAAAATGACCTCTGGCAAAATTAATGAACTCCTGACCCAGCCCGGCTGTGAGCACAACCATAAGAAAGATGGCAAAGGTCAGAAAAAAGCCTGTCAGCAGCAGGCTCAGCCCGGCGCGGCCCAAGGAGGATGTGCCTTTGATGGAGCCAGCATTGCCCTAGTGCCCATTACCGACGTGGCGCATTTAGTTCATGGCCCTATTGCCTGTTCAGGCAATTCCTGGGGCAGTCGCGGCAGCCTCTCCTCTGGTCCCATGATTTATAAAATGGGATTCACCACCGACCTGAGTGAAAACGACATTATCTTTGGCGGTGAGAAGAAGCTTTACAAGGCGATTCACGATGTTAAAGAGCGCTACAGTCCAGCCGCCGTTTTTGTTTATCTCACCTGTGTGACGGCGCTGATCGGAGACGATCTAGATGCGGTCTGTCAGGCGGCCAGTGAAAAATTTGGTATCCCGGTAATACCGGTCAGCTCACCTGGGTTTGTGGGCAGCAAGAATCTGGGCAATCGGATTGGAGGAGAAGCTCTCCTAGAGCACGTGGTTGGTACCCGCGAGCCAGAATATACTACACCCTATGATATTAACCTGATCGGCGAGTACAACATTGCGGGCGAAATGTGGGGTATGCTGCCGCTGCTAGAGAAGCTCGGAATTCGCGTGCTAGCCAAAATCACAGGCGATGCCCGCTATCAAGATGTAGCCTCAGCCCATCGGGCCAAGCTCAACGAGATGATTTGTTCTAAAGCCTTGATCAATATGGCTCATAAGATGGAGGAACGCTATGGGATTCCCTACATCGAAGAGTCGATCTACGGCATTGAAGATATGAATCGGTTACTGCGAGACATTGCAGCCAAATTAGGGGACGCTGACCTGCAGGCTCGGGTTGAAGCCCTAATCAAGGAAGAAACCGCCAAGCTAGACATCGCCCTCGCGCCTTATCGTCAGCGGCTCAAAGGCAAGCGAGTAGTTCTCTACACGGGCGGAGTAAAAAGCTGGTCCATTATCTCTGCGGCTAAAGACTTGGGTATTGATGTCGTTGCCACCAGTACCAAAAAGAGCACCGAAGAAGACAAAGCCCGCATCAAAAATCTTTTGGGTAAAGACGGCATCATGATGAAAAAGGGCAATGCCCAGGAGCTTTTGCGGGTCATTGCTAAAACGAAAGCCGATATGTTAATTGCCGGTGGTCGTAACCAGTACACGGCTCTCAAGGCAAGAGTTCCCTTTCTAGATATCAACCAGGAACGTCACCATCCCTATGCGGGCTATCTCGGCATGATCGAGATGGCCAAAGAACTCGATGAGGCTCTCCATAGCCCAATTTGGGCACAGGTTCGTCATGAGGCTCCGTGGGAAGGTATTGGCTGGAGCCCGGAGTATCGAGGAGACAAGTCCAACTCGTCTGGGACTAAAGTTGTCTCTCGCAGAAAACCCGTCGCCGTCAACCCGCTCAAGCAAAGTCAGCCTCTAGGAGCAGCTCTCGCCTACCTAGGCGTCAAGGGGATTATGCCCCTATTCCACGGCTCCCAGGGCTGTACGGCCTTTGCTAAGGTGATGCTTGTACGACATTTCCGAGAGGCGGTACCCCTAGCTACCACGGCAATGACAGAAGTCACCACTATTTTGGGTGGGGAAGACAATGTGGAGAAGGCGATGGTGACGCTGGTGGAAAAATCAAATCCCCAAATTATCGGTCTATGTACAACTGGGCAGACCGAGACTCGGGGTGACGATATGAAAGGGATTTTAAAAGATCTGCGTCAGCATAACCCCCAGCTTGCATCGCTGCCGGTTGCCTTTGCTTCTACGCCAGACTTTAAAGGAGCCCTACAAGACGGCTACGCCGCTGCTGTAGAGGCACTGGTACGAGACATCCCTGACAACGGCTGGGATGATGCCAAACAGCAGGACAGCTCCTTCTACAGCTATGCCATGCCAGGGATGCCGTCCCAGGTGACCGTTTTAGCCGGTCCCTCGCTAGCACCTGGCGATGTGCAAGCGATTAAGGAGATGGTTAAGGCCTTTGGTTTAAACCCAGTCATGGTACCTGATCTGTCCACCTCTTTAGATGGACAGCTATCAAAAAGCTACACCGGTCTCACCAACGGGGGGACTACCCTCAGCCAGCTTAAATCATTAGGGTATTCAGCGTTTACCCTGGCCATTGGGCATACCATGAAGCTGGCTGCCGAGATTTTGCAACAGCGGTTTGGCACAGAGTATAGACTGTTTGATAGTCTCACTGGTCTTGGTGCCGTAGATGATTTTCTGCATACTCTTTCAGAGTTTAGCGGACGACCTGTACCAGAACGGTTCCGTCACCAGCGTCGCCAGCTGCAGGATGCGATTCTAGATACTCACTTTTTCTTTGGTCGCAAACGGGTGGCGCTGGCGCTAGAACCGGACTTGCTCTATACCGTTGCCTGGTGGCTAAAAACTACGGGGGCTGAAGTTCATGCGGCAGTCACGACTACAAAATCTAAACTGCTTAAGAATCTGCCTGTTGATACGGTGACTATTGGCGATCTAGAAGACTTTGAAGAACTGGCCCAGGGCGCAGATCTGTTGATTTCTAACTCGAACGCCAAGACAATTGCCAAACATCTTGACATTCCCCTCTATCGCCTTGGTTTTCCAGTGTTTGACCGTTTGGGTAACGGTCAGCGCTGTACGGTGGGCTACAGCGGCACAACTCAGCTGCTATTTGATATTGGCAACATTTTTATGGAGGCCGACGAAGCCAGTGCCCACGCCCAGGTGCATAGCTGGCGAGCAGGTGACCTGTAGAGAGGTATTTATGTAAACGGAGGTTGAACCATGAGAATTGCCTTTGCTACTCAAGATTCTGTTCATATCAACGCTCACTTTGGCTGGGCCAGACAGCTTGATATTTATGACGTTGATACGACAGGCTACACCTTTTTAGAAGTATTGAAATTTGGAGGCGATCTTAAAGAAGACGGTAATGAAGATAAGCTCGAGCCCAAGGTTAGGGCGCTTGAGAACTGCACCATTGTCTATGTTTCTGCCATTGGAGGCAGCGCCGCCGCTCGTCTGATTCGTCAGAATGTTACGCCGATTAAGGCAGACTCTGGAGCTGATGAAATTCAGACTGTGCTCACGCGTCTGGTGCAGTCTCTTAAAGGCAGCCCCCCTCCATGGCTGCGTAAGGCTTTAAGCCAAAGCCGGCCTGCTCAACTGTTTGAAGATGACTTTGAAACCATTGAAGAGGAAGTAATCGTATGAGTCCTGTTGCTACTGAAACAAAAACTGCTGAACTCCGTGATGCACTGGTGGTTGATAGTGCCCCATTTCTCAAGGCCATTGTCCAGCAGATTCGAGCCAATGATGCCTATGGCACCTACCGAAACTGGGCCGATGAGATTTTGCTAAAGCCCTATATTCTTTCTAAGAAAAAGCGTCGGGAGATTCCGGTTGAAGGAGAAGTTGATCCGATTACGATGGGGCGGATATTAGCATTTTATCGTGCGATCGCAGCCCGCATCGAAGAAGAAACCGGTCAGCTCTCCCAGGTTGTGATTGACCTGAGTCACGAAGGCTTTGGCTGGGCTCTGATCTTCTCCGGTCGTCTGATCCTGGTATCCAAAACCCTCCGCGATGCCCAGCGCTTTGGTTTTGATTCCCTTGAAAAACTCAATGCCGACGGTGAAAAGCTAGTGCAAAAAGGGATCGACCTAGCGCAGCGTTTTCCTGAGGTTTGTAATCTTTAGGGCAGGCTGTAGCCAAACTGTCGTTTCTTCATTTTTCATCCAAAGCTATGACACAAACTGCAGCATCCACTCCCCTAAGCGACCTCAAAAAGCAAGTCAGAAAACTCAATAGCAAAGCCGGTCAGATGAAAATGGACCTGCATGACATTGCTGAAGGACTACCTACGGATTTAGAGCAACTCCCAGCCGTCGCCGCTCGCACCTATGAAATCTACTGCCAGCTGCGAGAGCTTAAACAACAACTTCAAACCCTGGAGGCTAACCAATGACCACATTACCCCGTACCCTAGCCCAGTTTACCCAGCTCAAAGATGCTGAAGATTACTTCCAGTTCTTTGGACTGAACTATGATCCCCAAGTTGTTAACGTCAATCGCCTCCACATTTTACGAAAGTTTTCCCAGCTTGTTCAAGACCAGGATAAGTCTCAGTCTGAAGAACAGAAGTTAAATGCCTACCGCCAGGCTCTACAAACGTCCTAAGACCTGTTTTTGACGTCGTCTTCAGTGGAACAAAAGCTGTTCAAAGTGTTTAAAGACAGACCGAAAAATGTGGTGATGCTTTCAGATATCGCTGTGGAATAACGTCGGACACACTCTCTCTACCCTATCCCCACCATGCTGCCATCCTTGACCCCTACTGAAGTTGAACGCTACCGCCGTCTGATTATGCTGCGAGGGCTGGGTGAAACTGGACAGCGTCAGCTAAAAAACACCACAGCATTGGTCACAGGCGTGGGTGGATTAGGCGGAACCGCGGCCCTATATCTGGCTGTAGCTGGAGTTGGTAAGCTGATTCTGGTACGCGGCGGTAATTTACAGCGAGACGACCTCAATCGGCAAATTCTCATGACCGATGACTGGGTCGGTAATCCCCGAGTCTTTAAAGCTCAAGAAACTTTGAGCAAGCTCAATCCGGACATCGACATTGAGGCCGTATGCGAATACGTTAGTCCCGACAATATTGACACTCTTGTGCAGCAGGCAGATATTGCCCTGGACTGTGCCTTCGACTTTAATGAGCGAGACTTGCTCAACGCGGCCTGTGTACGCTGGGGCAAACCGATGGTAGAAGCTGCCATGAACAGTATGGAGGCCTACCTCACTACCATTGTTCCTGGAAAAACTCCCTGTCTAACCTGTCTATTTCCTGAAAAGCCAGACTGGGATCGCTGGGGGTTTGGGGTTCTCGGTGCTGTATCTGGTACCCTGGCCTGCCTAGCGGCGCTAGAAGCTATCAAGCTTATCACCGGGTTGGGTACTCCTCTGTTGGGACAGCTGTTGACCATGGATTTGGCCCATGCCGAATTTGCTAAGCGCCGCCCCTATCATGACCCTAACTGTTCTGTATGTGGCGCTGCAGGCAGTCAAATATCTCAGCTGTCTGATTCTCTAGCAAATATTGCCCCGGTGTCTCTTCGTTAAATTCTTCTCTGAACTATGTCTTTGACTGCCTTGCTTTTTCTTGGGCTTGTACTCACCTTCTGGCGGCTCACCCAAATCTACTCCGATGAAGTTATGCGCTTTTTGAGTAGTCTCGCTGCTGTTACCTGTCTCATCATCGGGTTAGCGACTGCCCCCATTCTTTTAAAGAGCCTGATTCTTCTATTTCTGTTGCTAACGCCCCCGATGCTGTTTCAAAATCGAAATTTTAGCTAAGTCTGTCCACCTACTACCCACCTATCATGACTGTTACCCTCACCGAACTTGCTGAACTCCGTCTGCGTACGTTTGTGCGCGGCACCCCCAACTACACACCTACTCGCGGGGTACGCCTGGCCGTTAAAGATGGCGGCTGCAACGGCTACGAATATGACATTAAAGTTGTCAATGCTCCTAGCCCCGATGATGAGATTACAGAAGCCGGTAGTCTCAAGGTGTTTGTCGATCCTCAAAGCGCTCCTCTACTGGACGGCGTCGTTGTGGACTATATCGATAGCTTGTTGGAAAGTGGCTTTAAGTTTACCAACCCTAACGCTACTGATACCTGTGGCTGTGGCAAGTCTTTCCAGGCAGCAGGGGACTGTAGCCCTGCGGGTGTTCCTTGCTCGTAAGCGCTGCAGCCTTTTCCTCTCAACAATCATTTATACTCAAAAGGAGAATCCGTCATGACTACTTACCAGGTTCGTCTCATTAACAAAAAGCGTAAGATCGATGTCACTATTCCCGTCGATGATGATGAGTATATTATTGACGCAGCTGAAGAGAATGACATTGAGCTACCCTTTTCCTGTCGTTCTGGTGCCTGTTCTAGCTGTGTTGGCAAGCTGGTTGACGGCGAAATCGATCAAGAAGATCAGTCTTTCTTGGAAGATGAGCAGATTGCTAAGGGATTTGTGGTGTTGTGTTCTACCTATCCGCGTTCGGACTGCACAATTAAGACCCATATGGAGGCGTATTTGGGTTGAGGGGGGATTGTCAGGTGGCAGAACCGGCTGTGTGGGGGCCCTCTGAGTTCCCCACACCCCCCTTCAGACTATTAGAGTATTTCCTGGTCTCGGTCAGTCAATTTCATTTAAATATTGAGTCACTGTTCACTGGGTTAGAGATTGTTTATGCTTGATAGTTTTACTGCGTCTGGATCTTCGCTTAGGGTGTTAAAGGTTGGCGAGCGAGGGGTTATTGCTAGAATCAGAGGACCTAATCCAACCGTTACTGACCAGCTGAGCAAGCTGGGGCTGTCTCCTGGAACATCTATTACGTTAGAACAACGATTTCCTCGATTTATAGTGCGTACAGGTCGAGGACCGCTGGCGTTAACTCAGTCGATGATTCAATCGATCTGTGTGCGTGTCTGAGGTTTTTAGAACGGTAGCGTTTTGTAATCTTTGGAGTTAGAACAATGGCAAAAATTGGAATTTTCTACGGCAGCACATCAGGAACGACAGAAGAAATCGCTGAGAAAATTAGCCAGGAACTCGGTGAAGATCTCTGTGAGCTGTACAACATGGAAGAAGACTTTGACGATGTTGACGATCTCTTAAAATATGACTACTTGCTCATTGGCTGTTCCACGTGGGGGGCTGGAGAAGTCCAAAATGATTGGCGCGATCCTCTATTTGATATGGAGGTTGAAAAGCCTGATTTTTCTGGCAAGACCATTGCGCTTTTTGGCCCAGGTGACTGCACCGGACATGGCAAACACTTTGTCGGGGCCTTGGGAACGCTATATGACGTGTTTCAATCTTTGGGTGCCAAGATCGTAGGTGCTGTTTCAACAGAAGACTATTCTTTTGAGCAGTCTACGGCAATTCGGGATGGTAAATTCGCTGGACTGCCTTTAGATGAGGTGAATGAAAGCGACAAAACCGATCGGCGCATTGCTGATTGGCTAGAATTACTTAAACCCGATTTTCCAATTTTAGCCTCCTAATACGGTTTCTCGGGATACCGGATCATGTGTGACTTTTTTAAGCGATGGCCCATAGCCAATGAGTCATCATCATCAACGGACTTACAACAGTTTCAGCGTCGATGGACTGATTATTATGAAGCGGTGGCAGGCCGTCCTCCCCGGGCAACTCTGTTGATGGCGCTTGAAAATTTTGCAGCAGAATCATGTTCTAATTCAAGTAGAACTGCGGTAGACCTAGGCTGTGGTGACGGGCGAGATACGGTGGCGCTACTGCATCATAAGTGGCGAGTCATTGCCATTGATGGAGAGCCTGATGCCATTACTCGACTACGGCGGCGCTCTGATATCAATCGTACCTATTTAGAAACACGCGTACAGCGGTTTGAAGAGCTGACGCTGCCCCCCGATGTTGATCTGGTAAATGCCAGCTTTTGCCTGCCTTTTTGTTCACCCACTTCTTTTTTAGTCCTTTGGGACGAAATTGTTAGAGCGCTCAGATCCGGTGGTCGATTTTGCGGACATTTGTTTGGTGAACGCGATTCTTGGACGGCCTATGGCGATCTTAATTTTCATACACGTTCTCAGATTGAACAGCTTTTAACTCCTTTTGAAATCGAACTTTTAGACGAAGAAGAGCATCCTGGTACGACGGCACTGGGCGAGGAAAAACGCTGGCATTTATACAACATTGTTGCTCGTAAGTGTTAGTGTTTCTTTGAAAAAAGAATTAGTTTGTAGGAGAAACGTTGATGAAGGTTGCTAAGGATGTTACTCAGCTCATCGGTCACACACCGCTGGTGCAGCTAAACCGTATTCCCCAGGCAGAAGGCTGTGGCGCTCAGATTTTGCTGAAGCTAGAGGGTATGAACCCGGCGGCTTCGGTCAAAGATCGGATTGGGGCCAATATGGTTCATGCGGCCGAATCTGCGGGCGCGATCGCACCGGACCGTACGGTCTTAGTAGAACCCACCTCCGGCAATACCGGCATTGCCCTGGCCATGGTAGCGGCGGCTAAAGGGTACCGGCTGATTCTCACCATGCCCGATACCATGAGTCTGGAGCGTCGCGCCATGCTCAACGCCTATGGAGCCGAGCTGGTGCTAACGCCGGGGAGTCAGGGGATGAACGGCGCGATCGCAAAAGCCGAGGAGATCGTCACCCAGCTGCCCAACGCTTTTATGCCCCAGCAGTTTAAAAATCCGGCCAACCCGCAGATCCATCAAGCCACGACCGCAGAAGAAATTTGGAACGATACCGATGGTCAGGTGGATATGGGCATCGCCGGTGTAGGTACAGGCGGTACCATTACCGGCATTGCCCAGTCGCTAAAGCAAAAGAAAGAGAGTTTTCGTGCGATCGCAGTAGAGCCCACCGGCAGTCCCGTGCTCTCAGGCGGCCAGGCTGGCCCTCACAAAATCCAGGGTATCGGTGCTGGTTTCGTACCAGCGGTACTACAAGTTGACCTGATCGATGAAGTTGTTACCGTCACCAATGAGGCCGCTATTGCCTTTGGTCGCCGCCTAGCCCGAGAAGAGGGACTCCTCTCAGGCATTTCAGCGGGAGCCGCCGTGGCCGCCGCCGTCCAGGTTGGTCAGCGACCTGAAAACAAGGACAGGCTGATTGTTGTCATTCAGCCCAGCTTTGGCGAACGCTATCTAAGCACCGTGCTGTTTAAGGATCTAGGGCCGGCCTATCCGCCTCTCGTCTCAAATAGCCAGTCAGCCAAGCAAATTCCGAGTCCTGTCGCTTAGCTAACTGAGATACAGACGTGGAACGTCTCGTCAGCACTAATTTTTGGACCTGATAAAATCCTTATCCCTTGAAACCCATGAGTACTCCACCCAATTCGACTCCCCTTGATCCTCGTCAGGCCCTTTATTTTGGCCTGATTGATCGGCTACTAGCCTGTCCCAATGGAGAAGAGCCTGAGATTCTCAACGCTGAACCCGATCTGCTAGATGCTGGCTTTGTTCAGACGCTGATGCAAACTGCCAGCTACTTTGCCCATCAGGATAATTCTGAGGCGGCTAAGTTTCTTGTCTTTATTGCCCGAGAGCTGGCCCATCAGCTCGGGCTTTATTCCCAGCCTCAGACATAACCCCTTCGCCACCATGCAACGCCGTCAATGTCTCACGTTTATTTTAATTTGGTTAATGACCGTGGGCTGTGCTCCTAGAGCCCCCCTGGCGTTGTCTGGTGCCGAGAGCAGTGAGGCAACAATTACCGTATCGGCGGCGGCCAGTTTACAAGATGCGCTAGATGCGATCGCACCTGAATTTGGCAAAGCCTATCCCAATATCACCGTAGACTACAATTTTGCCTCTTCTGGTGCGCTGCAGCGACAGATTGAACAGGGAGCCCCCGCCGATATTTTCTTCTCTGCTGCGTCTAAACAAATGGACGCGCTAGAGGATCTGATTGTCTCTGATTCACGTCAGGATGTGGTGGCCAACAGCTTAGTATTGATTGCTCCGAGCGCCTCAACCCTAAGCCTTACTGATATTGCTCAAATTAAAGATGCTGACGTTGGTCAAATTGCCGTTGGTGAATTTCGCAGCGTTCCTGCGGGACAGTATGCCCAGCAGGTGTTTCAAAACCTAAAGCTATTGGATGCGCTAGCCCCTAAATTTGTATTTGGCAACAATGTTCGCAGCGTTCTCTCGGCGGTCGAGAGCGGCAATGTTGACCTCGGTATTGTATATGCCACCGATGCAGCGCTTTCTGAACGAGTCAAGGTGCTAACAACTGTACCAGCCGATGTTCATCAGCCGATTGTGTATCCAGCGGCGGTGATACAGGGCAGCGCCTATGGTGAAGCGGCTCAAACATTTATTGATTTTCTTATAACAGAGCCTGCCCAGACAGTTTTTGCAGAATTTGGCTTTGATCCAGCGTTCTTATGATAGACCTCTCTCCCCTGTGGATCTCTCTACGCATTGCGACAATTGCCACCGTCGTCACATTCTTTATCGGCACGGCGGCGGCCCACTTTATGCATCACTATCGAGGACGCGGACGGGCTCTGTTGGACAGCATTTTTCTCGCGCCTATGGTGCTACCGCCAACGGTGCTGGGATTTTTACTTCTGCTCCTGCTGGGAAGAAATGGACCGCTGGGGGGCTTATTCTCTTTTGCTGGCATTAGCGTTGTCTTTACCTGGTACGCCGCTGTGATGACAGCAACGGTAGTGGCCCTACCGCTAATGTATAAGACAACATTGGGCGCATTTGAGCAAATTGACAGCAGCCTTCAGCAGGCCGCCCGTACCCTGGGTGCTTCAGAACTAACGGTATTCTGGCGTATTACGCTACCCTTAGCGCTACCCGGTCTGATTGCCGGTGCTACCCTAGCCTTTGCCCGAGCGTTAGGAGAGTTCGGCGCTACGCTGATGCTGGCAGGCAATATTCCAGGCCGCACCCAAACGTTGCCCATGGCCATCTATTTTGCTGTCGAAGGAGGAGACTTTTCTGAAGCCGCCATCTGGACGGGCGTTATTTTAGCCGTTGCCCTGGGCGGGCTAGCGCTAGTACATCGGTGGCAGCCGCAGCGGCTATACAAAAGAGAAAGTAAACGAAAGCCAAAGCTTAGAGCAGTCTCGGACACAGGCAGAAATAAAGTTCTGCCTTACTCCATTCACCCGGTTAACCCGCCACCAGCCAAGACTCCCTCCCTATCGGTTACCCTGACAAAACATTTACCCAGTTTTACCTTAGACGTCTCTTTCTCTACAGACCATCAGCCTCTAGGACTCTTGGGTGCCTCAGGCGCGGGCAAAAGTCTGATTTTGCGCTGTCTGGCCGGTCTTGAAACCCCTGACGCTGGTCGCATTGTGCTCAACGGTCGGGTACTGTTTGATTCAGACGCGGGGATCAACGTGCCGATTTGCGATCGCAAGATTGGCATCCTTTTCCAAAACTACGCCCTCTTCCCTCACCTCACCATTGCCCAAAATGTGGCCTTTGGTCTACATCGCAGGCTGCCCCCCGACGAGATCCAGACAGTGGTTGCCCAGCAGCTAGCGGCGGTTCACCTCGAAACCTTAGCCCAGCGCTATCCCCACGAACTGTCAGGTGGACAGCAGCAGCGCGTTGCTTTGGCGCGGGCCTTAGCCAGTCAGCCTGAAGTATTGCTGCTGGATGAGCCCTTTTCCGCCCTTGACACCCACTTGCGCGATCAGATTGAGCGCCAGCTCACCGACTGTCTGCAAAGCTATCAGGGCATCACGTTACTCGTCACCCACAACTTAGAAGAAGCCTACCGCGTTTGTCACCAGCTGCTGGTGTTGGACGGGGGCACCGCCGTCGGCCATGGCCCTAAGCATCACATTTTTGAACAGCCCCGTAACGTTAGCGTGGCTCAGCTCACCGGCTGCAAGAACTTTTCTCCAGCCTTAGCCCACGGCACCAATCAGGTTGAAGCCCGTCACTGGCAGTGCCTGCTTCAAACCGTTGAACCTATCCCTAAAAATCTGACTCAAATTGGCATTCGTGCCCACCAGATTAATTTTCTTGAGCATCCCCCAGACGGGTCGACACCCAATACCTTCCCCTGCTGGCTAGCAACCACTAGCGAAACGCCCCATCGCATGACCTTATATCTCAAACTTCACCGTCCCCCCAGCAGCGAGCGAGACTATCACCTGCAGGCAGAAGTATTTAAAGACAAATGGGCTGTCTTAAAAGATCGGCCTCTACCCTGGACAGTTTATTTAGATCCTCTACGACTAATCCTCTTAGCAGACGCTTAGATATCATCGACTACTGGGAAACAGCAACCATGGAAATTACCGATTGGCTAGTGACAGAAACAGGGCAGTGTCAGCCTCGTCCTGCAGCTAAAACGTGGAATCTGATTCGCGATCGCTACTACTTTCATCGGTTTTTGACAGAGATTGTTGACCTGCTCGATCGGGCCCCTAGCGAGCAAGACGAGTGGAACTTTTTACCCCAAATTCGCATGCGCGTTCGGCAGTTAGTCACCAACTCCTACTGGCTGCAAACCCAGATACCAACTTTAGAGCAGCACAATGATGTTGCGGTCGCGACACTCTACGATGAGAATGGCTATCCCCTAACCGTACAAAAAGTCGATGCCAAGCCAACCATGCTCTCACCAATTCACAATCGCGG
>JBHJIL010000071.1:0-75778 GCA_050043465.1 Leptolyngbyaceae cyanobacterium | reverse complement strand
ATTGTTTATCACATCACTCAAGTCTATGAGAAAGGCATCACTGTGGATGCACAGCCCTTGGCACCCTACAGAGTTGATTGGCATCCCTCACCCCCCTTACCCAAATGGGCAATTACTATTGGATAACGGGTGCTTTTTTAGGTGCATTCCCCTTACTACCAGCAGTAATTCCCTTTTCCAACACCAGCTGCGTTTCACTCTGGGTGAGTGTATTACCCTCAATTGCGTTGGAATTGTAAGTAAACCGTACGTCAAACAGTTGCTTTAGCTCAGCTACCACCGCAGGCGACAGCGGACGAAAGCTATCGAGCCAACCTTTAAGCTTATCGACCTGAGCATATTTCTCAGTCAAAGACATACTGTCAAAGTCCCCCAGCATCTGCTGAATCAGCGTACCGGCATCCCAAATTTTTCGCGCTTTGAGGGCCGCGATAAACCGGTCATAGGGGCGGGAAGTATTACAGACAGACAAAGGAATGACGGTTCTAGATATTGCCGTCATTGTACTCAGTGACTAACGTTTGAGTGAGTTCTTTGTAAACCTATGTTTAAAGCGAGCGTTTGCTAACCCGCGCTGCTGTTCTAATAATCTGCCCTGCTAACACTGCCGCACCAAACCCATTGTCAATATTCATCACCCCGATTCCCGCTGCGCAGGAATTTAACATCGTTAATAACGCCGCTACCCCACCAAAGCTAGCCCCATAGCCAACGCTGGTCGGCACCGCAATCACCGGACAGTCTGCTAGTCCAGCAACAACGCTGGGTAAGGCCCCTTCCATACCGGCAACAACAATCAACACATCGGCGCTATCAATTACCGCTCGATTATTTAACAGCCGATGAATACCGGCTACGCCTACGTCCCATAGACGCGACACCTGATAGCCCGATAGCTCCAGCGTCACTGCCGCTTCTTCTGCTGTGGGTAAATCTGCCGTACCTGCGGTGAGAATAGCAATTGTTCCTGGGTATTCAACTGCAACAGATTCTGGCTGTAGGGAACATATCCGAGCGGTCGCGTGATATTGCAGATTTGGCAGCTGCTCGCGTAGTTGGGCATATACTTCAGGAACAATCCGCGTTGCCATTACCACCGGATTCTCAGGTGCCATTGCCTGAAAAATTTTGACCAGCTGGTCTACGGTTTTATCCTGTCCCCAGATCACTTCTGGAAATCCAGTACGCAGCGCTCGATGGTTGTCGATTTTTGCAAAGTCATCGACCGGCTGATAGTTCAGATGTTTGAGTTTATTTAGGGCTGTGTCTGGGCTGATCTGCCCCTGGGCAACAGCGGTTAGTAAGTCATGGAGTGCGGCGGGTTGGGACACGGTGGGAACAAGGATTCTAAAGGACGGTTTTTAGGCTAGCGTTTTTTCGAAATGATTGACGATACCCCGTAGGGGCGTTCCATGGAACGCCCCTACGAACGGAGGTCACCCATGATAATGTGACCATTGCAATGCCTTTGGAATGGGTAAACCGATGGCGGTAGATGTCCTGATTTTGACAAACGGCCCTGGTGAGGTTTCCACCTGGGTGAAGCCGGTGGTGCAGCAGCTGCGTAGCTACGAACCGGACCATGGGCAACTGCGGCTGTCGGTAATGCTGTCTCCCTGTCCCCACGCTTCGGGGGGCGAAACCGATTCGCTTCGGTCCTATGGGGAGGTGGACCGGGTGCAGGGGCCAAAGGACTTTTTTGGGTTTTTGCTAACGGGTAAAACGGCGGACAATTGGGACTGGCACAGCCGGGGTGTGGTGGTCTTTTTGGGGGGCGACCAGCTCTATGCGGTGTGGGCGGCAAAACGACTGGGCTATCGGACGACGGTCTACGCTGAGTGGGAACCGCGCTGGCTGAGCTGGGTGGATCGCTTTGGCATGATGCAGGGGGACACCGCTGTTGCGGAAAAATATCAGTCTAAGCTGACGGTGGTAGGCGATCTGATGGCGGATGTGGAGTCCGTGACAGATGCAGAGCTGCCGTTTGCGGATAATACTCAGGTGATTGGGCTAATGCCGGGGTCAAAGCCGGATAAGCTACGGCCTGGAGTGCCGCTGTCGCTTGCGATCGCACACCGCCTCCACCAAATCCATCCCGCTCTCGAATTCGTCATCCCTGTCGCCCCCACCGTCACCCCAGCCACCCTAGCCACCTACGCCGATCCCGACCAAAACGCCACCGTCGCCATCATGGATGGCCCCAAAGCCCGGTTAGTCACCGATGACGGTCTGCCCTACTTCCAAATTCAAGACGGTCCCAAAGTCACTCTCTGGAACGATTTTCCCGCCCACGGTCTGCTTAAACGCTGCACCCTCTGCATCACTACCGTCGGTGCCAACACGGCTCAGCTTGGCTCTCTGGCGGTACCCATGGTAGTGCTGCTCCCCACCCAGCAGCTCGACGTCATGCGCACCTGGGACGGTTTTTGGGGGCTGCTGTGTCAGCTGCCGCTGGTGGGTACTGCCCTGACTAAAGCGATCAATATCGTAGCGATTCAATACATCCAGCGGCGTCAGAAGCGGTTTGCCTGGCCTAATATCTGGGCTAAAAAAGAAGTGGTGCCGGAGCTGCTGGGGCGAATTACGGCGGATGAGGTTTGCGATCGCATCTCCCACTACCTAACCCATCCCGGCCAGCTAGAAACCATGCAACAAACTCTGCGTAATCTGCGCGGACCGTCAGGCGCAGCAGAACGCTTCGCTCGTTTAATTCTAGAGACGCTAAACTACCCGATAAAGGATTAATCCACCGCATCAAAAACGTTGGGTTTCGTTCCTCATCCGCAACCTACCGGCTCCCATGGCTTTTCAATACCCCGACACCCGTCGCTGCGACCAAACCGACACCTACCACGGCACTACCGTTGCCGCTCCCTACAGCTGGCTCGAAGACCCTAACTCCGAAGAAACCAAAGCGTGGGTCGAGGCGCAGAATGAAGTAACTTTTGGCTATTTGCACGAGCTAAGTGCGGTGGAGCCCCTCAAGCAGCGGCTGACCGAGCTGTGGAACTACGAACGCTACAGCATTCCGTTTAAGCGGGGGGGACGCTACTTCTACTACAAAAACGACGGCCTACAAAATCAGGCGGTGCTCTACACCCAGCCGTCCCTGGAAGCGGAGCCAACGGTTTTACTGGACCCCAATACGCTCTCAGACGATGGCACCGTTGCCCTTGGCAGTATCTCCGTTAGTGAAGACGGTCGCTACCTGGCCTACAGCCTCTCTAGCTCTGGCTCAGACTGGCTAGAATGGAAAGTGCGCGACATTGAAACCGGCCAAGATACCTCCGACCACCTCAAGTGGAGCAAATTCTCAGGAGCGGCCTGGAGTCATGACAATCAAGGATTCTTTTATAGCCGCTACGACGAACCTAAGGCCGACTCACAGTTTGAAGACGTCAACTATTTTCAAAAGCTCTTTTATCACCGGCTAGGTACGCCTCAGGCTGAGGATACTCTGGTATATGAGCGTCCTGATGAGAAAGAATGGGGATTTCAAGGACAGGTCACCAATGATGGCCGCTATCTGGTGATTTCAGTGTGGCGGGGCACCGAGAGAAAGAATCTTGTTTTTTATCAAGATCTACAAAATCCCGACGGCAAAGTTGTTGAGCTAGTTAGCGAGTTCGAAGCTTCCTACGATCTAATTGACAGCGACGGTACCACATTCTGGTTTCAGACCGATTTAGACGCGTCTCGCGGTCGCGTCATTGCCCTCGATCTGACCCAGGGCAACAGCCCTAAAGAGATTATTCCTGAGGCGGAAGAAACTCTAGACTCCGTCAGTTTGGTCAACCATCAGTTTGTGGTCAACTATCTCAAAGATGCCTATACTACAGTGCAGATTTTTGACCTCACTGGCCAGCTGCTAAAGACGCTAGAGCTGCCCGGAATTGGCTCAGCTGCGGGATTTGACGGCAAAAAAGAAGATACCGAAACCTTTTACCGATTTTCTAGCTTCACTGTTCCGAGCCAAATCTATCGCTATAGTCTGGCCACCGGAGAGCAAACCCTGTTTCGCGAAGCTCAAGTCGCCTTTGACCCCAGCCAGTATGAAACCCGACAGGTGTTTTATACCAGTCAGGATGGCACCCAGGTCCCCATGTTTATCACCCACAAAAAGGGGATAGCGCTTGGTCAAACCCCGACGCTGCTCTATGGCTACGGCGGATTTAATATTTCCCTGAGTCCGTCATTCTCGGTCAGTAATCTGGTATGGCTAGAGCTGGGGGGCATTTATGCTGTGGCCAATCTGCGCGGCGGCGGTGAGTACGGTGAAACCTGGCACCAGGCAGGCACTAAGCTCAACAAGCAAAATGTTTTTGATGACTTTATTAGCGCGGCAGAATGGCTGATTGACAACAGCTATACTGCACCAGAAAATTTGGCCATTATGGGCGGCAGCAACGGTGGCCTGCTAGTAGGGGCCTGTATGATCCAGCGGCCCGATCTGTTTGCGGCGGCACTGCCAGCGGTGGGTGTGATGGATATGCTGCGATTTAATCAGTTCACCATTGGCTGGGCCTGGGAAAGTGACTATGGTTCTCCTCAAAATCCTGATGAATTTGAGGCCCTGTATGCCTACTCTCCTTTGCATAATCTCACGTCCGCCACCTATCCAGCGACTCTAATCACCACAGCTGACCATGACGACCGGGTGGTCCCGGCCCACAGCTTTAAGTTTGCAGCTGCGCTACAGGTAGCTCATCAGGGCGACAATCCGGTCTTGATTCGAATTGATACGAAGGCCGGTCATGGGGCCGGAAAGCCTACCGCAAAAATTATTGAAGAGGTGGCAGACAAGTGGGCCTTTTTGGTTAGGACCCTTGACCCTGAGGGAAAAAGCCTGCAGGTGTGAGGGGTGGCATGCCCTATGGCCCGACAGTAAAACCAAGCCGTGCTATAGATTTGTTTAGCACGGCTCGATTCTCATTAGCTTAATAATTCAACACACTATGCGTAGGTTGAATCCTATTCTGCCACTGCAGCTTTGGCCCCATCGCTTTCATCTAACAAACCATCTGTTGTGTTAGAGGCATCAGCGTCAACCGGTAGTTCTTCAGGTATCTCAAATCGGCAGCTGCCACAGCG
Source organism: Leptolyngbyaceae cyanobacterium (assembly GCA_050043465.1). Lineage (GTDB taxonomy): Bacteria > Cyanobacteriota > Cyanobacteriia > Phormidesmidales > Phormidesmidaceae > Leptothoe. The sequence continues at coordinate 70,687 of JBHJIL010000071.1, read as the reverse complement.
TAAGTAGGAGCCAGCCTTACTTGCATGACGCAACAGGCGAACACCACAACAGGGGCACAATTCCATCAGCATAAAAACCTCATCAATAACAGTTTGTAATTTTCAGCTTTTGGCAGCCTAAGCCGCCGTTAAAAACTGGGCATTCGTTGGTCGCTTCTGGGCTATCACTTTAGCAGCCAGTCTAAATACTCTAGCAGACCTTTATTTTAAACTGTCACCCTACGGGAGATTCAACAGCTCGCTATATCTATAAACACTCTTCTACAGAATGTTTATAGATACTATTTGAGAGTTTTATGCATGGAGAAGATATCACTGCCCTGTAGGCTATTGCACTCGTTTAGAACAGGGCAGGAGTTCCTTATTAGACAAATACTTGTGCAGCTCGTGGGCATTTAACCGACAGAGATCTTTGGCAAGTTCGCTCACTGTCATGGTCGAGGGAACGTAGCTGGAGACAGACTCTCGTAAGCTGCCTAGAATATGAGGCTCGGCTACCAAAATCAGATCATGGCCGGAAAAATCTTGGGTAACTGCGTGAATATGCTGTAGGACTTTGCTAGCAAAGCGTCGGTTTGTTTCTGTTGACTGTGTGGTCTTTTCGTGACGATTGCCGTGGTGCTTACGTCCGATCAGATTGTTGGTGTCACCTTTGCTAGCGATAGGTTTTTCGACGCTGTTCAGGCTACTATGCTCAATCAAATGAGGCCCCGATTGTTCTGCATCAGGAAACTCTGCGGCTGTCAGAGTAAAGAAACGTGCGTGGGCACCGTCAACAACCGCAACGAGATATGAGCGCATACCTAGCTCCTAACTATTTGTATTGGAAATCACAACGATTCTAACAGCGGACTTCTGCTGGCTTGCTACCTCTGTTTACAGCCTTAACAGCGTGACTTATTTGTTTATACTTCAGCAAACTATGTATCATTCGCCTAATGTGTTATGGATTGATATTTTTGATTAAAATTAGTTGCATAGTCTTGCTATAACGACCGTAGCTCAAGACAAATGCCTTTTGGGCAGAGGACTATTTACCGTTGCTGATATAGGGGATGCATCGGTCTGTTGGCAAGGCTATGCAGCAGTATCTTTTAGATACAATCCATCCCAAGGATCAGCGACGCCGATTATTTATTTGGGGGCTTGACCATTGCGAATGTATCAGAGGCTAAACGGTTGGAAACGATGGCGGCGAAGCGGATTAGTCTTTATCCCGCTGGCGACGTTAGCGATCTCAACATCGGCCTTAGCGCAGCAGGTTCGAACTATTCAAACGCCGGCTCCTTTTAATGCCTGTCACTTACGCAGCGCTGGTGGCACTCAATATGGCATCCTGGGGACGTTTCGAGACGGGACAACGGTCACGCTTTTAGGGGAGTTTGGTCGCGGCTGGTATCGAGTCCAGGTTCAGCAGGAAATTGGATGGATGGCGCGACAGTGTTTGGGGCTGTGAGGGCGGCTGGCTGCACAGTGTGTGTCGCGCCGATTGGCTCTGAGGTATTGAGCTATATGTATGGAACAGGGTTAGTCTGTGCAGGAGTGTCTATAATGTATGCTCCGACATAAAGCGGTGATTAGGCGTTTAAATCGACTTTGACCATGAATTTTGATACGTTTACCGAATTTATTCAAAAAAGCTTCCGGGTCTCTTTAGGCGCAGCCGCGTCTGCAGTCGAGGCCATTCAAGATCCGCAGGCATCTGCCGACAAGTTTTCTGATATTGGTACTGATTTTGAGCGACTGGCCGATGAGCTAGAGGTCAAAGGTGCCCTGACCGAAAAAGAAGCGAGAGAGTTTGTTGATAATTTTAGCGGTAACTTTGATGGTCAGTTCCCTAACCCGTTTGCGCCATCTCCGGCCAGCAGCGCCACTGTAAATACGGTGGCTAAGCCCGTCGTCGATACCGGCATTCAGTCTGAAATCAAGGCGCTCACTGAGCAGCTATCAGCGATTCGTCAGGAGATCGAACAGCTAAAGGCGCAGGGCTCCTAGCTCCGGGACTATCTGACTCCATTTGAATTTATGTCATCAGACCGAGATGGTATCGTCCCGGTCTGATTTTTTTTGCAGCATCTGTCCTTTGAAAGCGTTGGGCAGCAGCAGCTAGGCTGACCTGCGCTCAACAAATACGCTGTCGGGTGCTATCCCTATTCGAAATTCCGGCTAAATGGTGTGTAGCCATGACCAGGAGTATTCCTGACGTTATTCCGGTAGGCATCCCATGAAACATTTTGCTGTTTTAATTCAGTTACTGCGCGATCGCAACCAGTTTCTTGACGACATTCGTAACGATGTCAAACTGGAGCGCAAAATCTTGTCGCTACTTGTTGTCAGCTGCATCTTTTTTGGCGTCTATGGAGCCATCATCGGCTCATCTAGCAGCTGGCTCCAGATGCTGGCTTCGGCTGTTAAACTACCGGCCCTATATTTAATTACCTTAGGTATTTGTCTACCAACGCTCTATTTCTTTGATATTCTCTTTGGTTCAAAGCTAAACTTTCGCCAGTATAGCGCCATGTTAATGACTACCGTGGCCGTCATTAGCGTTCTGCTCTTTAGCTTTGCCCCGGTTGTTCTGTTCTTTCTAATTTCAATTCAAGGGTATAACTTCTTTTTATTGCTCAATGTGACGGTTATGGGACTAACCGGCGTCATTGGGGTGCGTCTTTTTTACCAGGGAATGCGTCAGATAGTGACTACCGACGAGTCCAGCAGCAGTCTGCGTAACCGGCTGCTGCTGGGCTGGCTGGGGCTGTACGCTCTGGTAGGGTCTCAGCTAGGGTGGACGCTGCGTCCCTTTTTTGGTGCTCCCAATGAGCCGTTTCAGGTGTTTCGACCCGAGATTGAAGGCAACTTCTACGCTCAAATTTTGACCAGCCTGGGGGCTCTGTTGGGATGGTACTAAAAAGCCACCGAGCGACCCGTCTAGCAATCGCAGAGAAAACACCAAGAGAGAAACAATAGCGCATGAGTGGGGTTAATCTGGATAATCTGCGGATTACCAACCGCGATTTGGATGAACTAACCGGTCTTGATATTAGTGAGCTATCGATGGGGTGGGGGACCCGGCTGGCGGTGTTTCAGCAGCCGCGTTTGCGCTGGGCCTGGCTGATGAATCAAGCCCTGATGCTAGCTGTGGCGCTGGTGCTGTGGCTGCCGGTCTGTCTGCTGCTAGGTCGCAATGGGATGAATCTGGTGCTGTGGCTGTTTGTGGGGCTGGGGGGTGCGATCGCAACGACCGCTGTCTACAGTGGCTACGGTATCCGTCGGGGCCGACAGCTAAGCGTTCTCAGCCATCTGCTAGATGAGGTGGATCGCTTTAATGAAATGATCAAAGCCGTTGAAATTTTAGAAGAACTGCGTCAGGCTGACCAATCGTCTAGACATCTGTCACTGGACAATCCTGACGCCGTTCAAGAAGCCCTGCATCTCACCCGCGAGAGTTTAGTCTGCGGACTCATGAGCGATAAAATTATGCGTAAGCACCAGCGGTTTATGGCCCGTCGCCACGAGCTGTTTGCTAATATCGAGACCAATCTCTCTAGCTTACAGACACTCCAGGTGTCCGAGCTCGCAGGCGACTACGGCCAGCTGCTCAACGAAGCCTTAGACGTGGGCACCCGTGTCCACCAGGAACTCAACTCCCATCTGCCCTTATAAAAGCCCTCTATGCTGCCACCGGGATATCTGTCTATCGCCTACATTACGGGTCGGCTGACGCCAAAGGTTTTCTTGCGTACCCGCTTATCCAGCCACCTGGCACCAACCCCGAGCGATGGTGCAGCAGATCTGGCAAACCGTCGGCTGGGAAATTCCTCCCTGTCTTGTGGCCCTGGGGTTGAGATGGTCCCTGAGATGAACGTTCAGGGCTGTTTGCTACGCAAAGATTAGAATTTAATAGATAATATCCTTGTCTAGAGCGGTTGCTGCAGGCAACAGCCGGTTAAACTTTGGACATATCCGTTTACGTTCGTAAACATCCACACTGTTTTATTAGTTGTATAGAAGTTCCTGCCCATACCGGGTTTAAAGGGCTTCAAAGGGTTTTCTCTCTATGAAAAAAACGTTCGTCCTCGATACCAATGTGCTTTTGCACGATCCTAAAGCCATCTATCGATTCGAGGACAATGACGTTATCTTACCCATTGCCATCATTGAAGAACTAGACCGCTTTAAAAAGTCCTTAGATGAAACCGGGCGCAACGCTCGTCAGGTGGCGCGTAGTTTGGACACGCTGCGTGCTCAGGGCAGCCTAACCGAAGGCATTCGTTTGGATAAAGAGGGTACTCTCAAAGTCTCCTTATGTCATCAATCAACCCTGTCATCGCTGCCTTTAGAGCTAGAAGGCAACAAAGCCGACAACGAGATTTTAGCCGTTGCTCTAGAGCATAGACAGCTGTGCAACTGTCCGGTTGTTTTGGTCAGTAAAGACACTAATCTTCGAATTAAGGCCGATACCCTAGGCTTAGCGGCTGAGGACTATGAAACCGATAAGATCGATATTGACGATCTGTATTCAGGTACGGGAGAGCTGCTGGTAGATGCAGACCAGCTTAGTCAGCTGTTTCGCGGCGGTACCCTAGATCTAGAAGGAAAGTTTTATCCCAATCAGTCTCTTACGCTGGTAGATGTCAACAATCCGGCCCACACGGCGCTAGCCATGGTGGATGGTGAAACTGGAAAGGTTGTACCGCTGCCTAAAGTACCCTATGGCGGTATTTCCCAGGTACACCCACGGAATCGAGAACAGAAATTTGCCCTTAATTTATTGCTCAATGACAATATTCCCTTGGTGACGCTGGTGGGCAAAGCCGGGACCGGTAAGACCTTACTTGCGATCGCAGCCGGTGTCCAAAAAGTCTCTGAAGACCGGGTCTACAGCCGATTGTTGATATCTCGTCCGGTGGTCCCCATGGGACGAGATATTGGCTATTTACCTGGAGACATTAACGAGAAGCTTACTCCCTGGATGCAGCCCCTGTACGATAACTTTGATCTGATTTTTGGTACCGAAGACCCGACGGGAAAACCTGCCCACTGGCGTCGGGGGCACGAAGAGCTGATGGAGATGGGGCTACTGCAGATCGAAGCCCTCACATATATTCGAGGACGCACGCTGCCTAAACAGTTTTTGGTGGTCGATGAGGCGCAAAATCTAACCCCCCATGAAGTTAAGACTATTTTGACCCGCGCTGGAGAGGGAACCAAAATTGTTCTAACGGGGGACCCGGCTCAAATTGATAACCCCTATGTGGACGCGGCGAGTAACGGTCTGGCCTATGTTGTAGAGCGCTTTAAACATGAATCCTTAGCCGGTCATGTGATTTTGACTCGGGGGGAGCGCTCAGCCCTAGCTGAGAGATCGACAGAACTGCTGTAGGGGGGCTCGGCTCAGGAGGCTGATCTCTGTCTCGGCACCCTTTACCCTTCTGATTGCAGGCTATTCAGGCTATTCAGACATCGAAGTAAGAGGGAAAGCTAAGATAGACGAATGAAGCGATACTCTGAACCATGGCGACTCACCAGAGCGACTATGAAAATCTGTTGGCAGGCTGTAGCGACTATCGGGGGGCTCTAGCTCTCCTTAAACAGCATCGACCCTATTTGGAAATGCTGCCCAGTATGCGTCGTCCCCAGGACAGTATTGTCACGATACCGCTGCCCAACATTCGGGTACGTCGTGAGATTACTGGGTCCATAGGCCCGATAGGCACCCGGCGAGAGGTGGTTTCTCTGCCCTGTGATTCAGTCATGCTGATGTGTGACCCTGAGTGGAAAATAAAAACAGGGGTGGATGTGGTTCTATTTATCCACCGTCCTGGTGAAGACTTTTCAGAGCTGCTGTCTCGGTGGCGACGAACTCAGATCCTGCTATCAGAAAACTACGAGTGGCTGATGCCGATGCAGCACGAGCACCTGCTCAATGAGGGGTCTGAGCGGCCCTATCCGCTGTTTATTACCTTTCCTCAAACACCGGAGCGAATTATTCGTGGTCTAGATGGGGCAGGTCTACCGGTGATTGTTTACACTCCCACGCTTTGGAGCGATCCGGAGCAGCGGGCGACGTTGGTCAGTCCCCCTCAGTTTGAGTCTGAGGAGCTAACTGATGATGGCGATGAGGCGCTGCGGGAGTGGGGTATTGACCTAGAGTCAACCGATGAAGGTGGCGAGTAGGTCTCCGGCTGATTCTGTGGGGCCTCGGCTATTAAGATCTCCCTGGCTGTGGCTAATTGGGCTGGCGCATCTAGTTTATTGGCTGACAGCATTTCCTAATCCAGATGAGGCGTACTACTGGCTGTGGGGACAGCATCTAGACTGGTCCTACTATGATCATCCACCGTTTCATGCCTGGGTACAGGGGATGTTTTCTCTTCTGGGGCATGGGGCCTTTGTGCTAAGGCTGCCGACGCTTATTAGTAACGGACTGTTTTTTTCGGTTTACTATCAGATTGCTCGCTATCTCTATGGTTTACAGGTGCAGTGGACCTGGAGCGTTATTTTTCTATGCTGTTGGAGTAGTCCGCTCTATTTTTTGTTTTTGACCTTGGCCTGGCACGATCAGTGGCTGATAACCTTTTCTCTGCTGTCGGCCTACTGGTTTATTCGGTTTTTAGACGGCGTTTGGTATGGCCGGGGTGCTAGCCGCTATCTCTATGGTGGGGCCGCTGCTTTGGGGTTAGCCGGGCTGTGTAAGTATACGGCGGTATTTGTGGGGCTAGCGGTGCTGGGGGTGATTGTTTCGCAGCCGAGGCTACGAAGGCTTTTATGGGACAAGCGGCTGTATGGGGCAGGTGCGATCGCAGCTCTATTTTTTCTCCCAATTCTGATTTGGAATCTACACAATGACTGGCTATCGTTTCAGTACTATCTAACTCGCAGCGTTGACAGCGGTGGCGGTCCCACCCTACGACCAGATGCGGTATTTTTTTTCTGGCTGACGGCAGCGCTGATTTTGTCACCGCCGCTGGTATGGGTTCTAGGCCGGGCGGCCACTGCGAAGGTCGAGCTAGATTCGCCCACATATCGCCCGATGGCCGTGGGACTTTTTCTCACATCTACCGGGATGCTGTCGTTGGTAGGGCTGTTTTCCACTGCCCTTTATTACTGGAATATTTTGGCCTATCTGCTGCTGCTGCCGCTGCTGCCGCTATATTTTCTAGACCTGAAAGCCGATAGTCTGCGTCACGCTGGCTGGCTCAGTGGCATACAAATCCTGGGGGCCGTCGTGGCCTGGTGTTTGGTCATCAACTACTGTTTATTCCCCATCGCCGCCCTGTTTGGACCCGACGGCGATCCCGACGGACGTATGTCCTTTGGCTGGTCTCAGGTGACGGCGGTGATGGATGACTACGCATCTCAGCATGATTTGCTGTTAACTACCGACTATCGTTCGGCGTCGGCCCTGGCCTATGCCCTTGATGACACTCGCGTTCTGGCAGTTTCGGAGCGCATTGACCAGTTTGATGTGTGGGCTGACTCACGGCAGCTGTTGGGGCGCTCGGCCCTGGTGCTAGCGGACGACTGGCACCCCTTTATCTATGCTGGAGAATCGCAGGGACCGCTGCAGCTAGAACCTGGCTGGCAGCGGCTGACCACCGTTCCTGTTCGTCGCTTTGGGATCAAGATCAAAGACTACTATCTATATTCAGGTGTGGTACAGGCCATATCTGTAGAGTAAATACTAGGAAATTGAACTGTGGAGACATTCCATGGAACGTCTCCACAGTTTTGGGATCATTCTTAGCTGCCTTCGATCCCGGCCTGATGCTCGCACTTAAACCCGGTCTGACGCCACTGCTCAAGGTCTACCGATGCCAAAGTAACAACGCGATCGCACGCAGGCTTATACACCTGAGCCACCAGCGCCCACGCTAGACTGCGACCAATATCCAAAGTGGTTTTAACCACTGTTTCTTGATTGCCAGGAATCCCCACCTCATCTACTATCCAGGGTTCAATCCAGATCCCCTGAGCGCCAAAAAGAATGCGAGCCATAACTACCGCCCGGCGGGTATGACTGCCGGAGGTAACCAACGTCACATGGCGGGCTCCCCAGCGTTCCACCAGTGGCACCGAATAGACAAAATTACCAAACGTAGACTCAGCACAGTGCTCTAGCCAAACTTGCTCAAGGGACGCGCCGGCCTGCTCAAACAGCAGTCGAATACAGGGATCGGCAGACCCTGCAGAGACTAAAATCGGCTGGGGCTGAGAGAACCCGCCTGCCCGCTGCGCCATCTGCATTTCTCGACGGATGCTGCCTCCCAAAACGACATAGGCATCGGTGGGCAGCCGACTCGATTGCCAGAGACGTCCCCCCAGTACTAACGTAACAATCGCTACAGCCAGTAGTATGCTGAGACCGGCATACCTTCCATAGCGCTTTAACGACCGGCTGATGGGCATAGAGGTCTCTTTTAAACAGTGTCTCCGTGGATATACTCCTGTAATTATGCGGCCAGAATAATATCCTAAAAGCGGACTATGCAATCTTCGAGGCGTAGTGTTTACTATATTTGGCTGATTTACGTGAATCTTTGCTAGAGATTATTCAACATACGGCCAGATTGTACCCATAATGAAAGTAAGGTTTGGATAAAGATCCCAAGATTTTACGCAAACGTTCTGTTTCGTACGCTAGATTTAAGGCCAGTATTTATGCTGAAGATTCTAGCTCTACGGAAGTCTAATTCTAAACGGTGTGTTAGCTAATACGGGTATGCCAAAATCGATACCTGACTGACAGCTGTCTGGACTTAGAACTCTATACTTACTTTGCTATTTTTACTCTGGGTAACTCTACTCCCTCGCTCCATAGATTATTGCTGTCTCGTACCCTGCTAATTCCTGCCAAAACCGTTTCAATGAAAACCACTCTAGAGTTACTTCGATCGACTGGTGCGATCTCAACGGTTATCCTAGCTCCTATACTTTTAACCTCTTCCTCGGCTAAAGCAGCATTAACCGACGGCCCTAAAGCGATTCTGGATGAAGCCTGGCAGATTGTTTATCGCGAATATGTGGATGATTCCTTTAATCGCACCGATTGGGTTGAAGTTCGTCAAAATCTGCTGGGTCAAAACTATACATCTCGTCAGGCGGCCTATAGCGAACTGCGTCGCGCCCTACGTCGTTTAGACGATCCCTACACTCGTTTCTTAAGCCCCGATCAGTATGCCAACCTGACCGATCAGACGGCGGGAGAAGTCTCCGGTATTGGCATTCGTCTGAGCCGGGATCGCGCTGCTGGCACGGTTATCGTCAGCGATGTGATTTCGGGATCGCCTGCTGATGCTGCCGGGATTGTTATCGGGGATCGCATCTTACTCGTGGATGGACTCTCCACCGAATTTCTCAGCGCGGAGCGTACCTCCCAGCTGCTGCGTGGCGAAATCGATACCCAGGTGACCCTCACCATTGAACGCGATGATAAACCTGAGACCATCGTGCTCTCACGGGCTCGCTTAGAGGTTAAAACGGTCAACGCCAAGCTAGAGTCCCAGGGTGGCATCGCTGTGGGCTATATCCGTTTAGACGAATTTAGCGCCCATGCGGCTGAACAAATGGAGCTGGCCATCGCCGACCTCAGCGCTCAGGGGGCTGAGGCATTTGTGTTAGACCTGCGGAATAATCCCGGCGGTCTGCTCCAGGCTAGTATCGATATTTCTCGCATGTGGCTGCGGCGCGGACCGATTGTTCGCACGGTCAATCGCAGCGGCGACAGCGAAAAAATTTCAGCCAATCGCACCCATCTAACCGAGCTGCCTATGGCTGTTTTGGTCAATGGGGAATCCGCTAGCTCTAGCGAAATTGTGACTGGGGCTCTAGGTGACAACGACCGCGCCATCGTTGTCGGCAGTACCACCTTTGGTAAGGCTTTAGTACAGTCGCTGCACGGCCTGTCAGACGGATCTGGGATCGCTGTTACCGTGGCCCATTACTACACTCCCAACGGTACGGATATCAGCCGTCGGGGCATCACTCCTGATATTCAGGTGGATCTCTCATCCGACCAGCGTAGCGCCTTGCTAAACGACCCGGACCTGATGGGAACGGCTCAAGATCCCCAGTTTACTGAAGCTGTGTCTGCCCTGGCTATAGAAGTTGCCGCTACCAAACGACGGAGCGGACTCTCCACGGTGAGTTCTCCGGTGGAGCCCGTCCCGCAGATCGGTCGTCAGCCGTAGTGGGTTTAATCGTTAATAGCGTGACGTGAAAAGCTGTAGATCCGCTGGGTACTGAGATCCTCTTCAATCACGGTGGGGGACTGCCAGCTAAAGATTTGGCGGTCTAGTCCTACCTGTAGTGTGGTGAAGGGATCGCTGCCTTTAGCAATAAGCAGGTCTAGCTCTACCAGGTCAGACCATTGGATGAGCTTTTCTAGCAACGTTGCGATCGCGCGGCGATACTGATTATCAGGCTGCTGGTACCAGTCGCTGGCCACAGGCTCTGCCACCCCTAGGTTAACAATCAGCGCCTGGGGGCTAAACAGCGACACCGCAATCGAACGAGCTTCTTCTTGTAGCAGCAGCCCCGCGTCGTGGGCCAGCTGACGCAAATGATTGACTTTTTCATAGCGCTGGGCGGACGGGAGCGGTGCGGCCCACAGCAGGGCCAAGGTGCCTAAATAAGACTGCAGTAACAAATGGCCTAGCTTTTGCGCCTTAGTCGACAGATAGTCCGAGTTGTAGGTATTTGCCTCAATCAGCAGCGGCATCCGGTCAACCATCTCTAGACCGTATCCCTTCAAACCTGCAATTTTACGAGGGTTGTTAGTGACAAGCTTAAATTGATGCACCCCTAGATCGTTGAGAATCTGAGCGCCGATGCCATAGTTGCGCTGGTCGGCTGGTAGACCCAGCTTTTCATTGGCTTCAACCGTATCAAAGCCCATATCCTGTAGCGAATAGGCTTTAAGCTTATTCACTAGGCCAATGCCGCGCCCTTCCTGACGCAGATAGACCACAACACCCGCCTCCGCGTTTTCAATCATCTTTAGGGCGGTTTGCAGCTGTAAACGACAGTCGCAGCGTAGCGAGCCGAGGGCATCACCGGTCAAACATTCTGAATGCACCCGGACGATCACAGGCTGGGCGTCAAATGTGGCCGGATCGCCTTTAACGATAGCTACATGTTCCGAATTGTCTAACAGATTGCGGTAGGCATAAATTTGAAACTGACCAAACTGGGTGGGCAAAGCCGCCACCGCTTCTCGTTTCACTAGCCGTTCATGACGGAGACGATAGCTAATCAAATCCGCGATGTTAATCAGCTTAAGACTGTGGGTCTGGGCATAGTCAATCAGCTCTGGCAGCCGCGCCATGGACCCGTCAGCATTTTGGATTTCACAGATAACACTGGCTGGGTAAAGCCTCGCCAGCTTTGAAAGATCTACGCCCGCTTCGGTATGACCGGCGCGCTTAAGCACTCCCCCTTCTTTGGCCCGCAACGGAAAAATATGACCTGGTCGTCTGAGATCTTGCGGCTTAGCTTCAGGATTGATCGCTACTTGAATCGTCCGGGCCCGGTCCTCGGCTGAAATGCCTGTGGTTACCCCCCAGCTCAGACTCGCGTCAACGCTGACCGTAAAGGCCGTTTGCTCATTTTCATCCTCAAAGCCGCTGCCGCTGACCATCAGAGGCAGCCCTAGCTCATCTAAACGCTCCCCGGTCATGGCCAGACAGATCAGACCTCGAGCTTCAACGGCCATAAAGTTGATCATGTCGGGGGTAGCAAACTGAGCCGCACAGACTACATCGCCCTCATTTTCGCGGTTCTCATCATCCACAACAACAATGGCCTTACCAGCGGCCAAATCTACCAAAGCCGCATCCACGCTATCAAATTGAAACGCGGCTAATTTTTGATCGACGGCTGTACTCGATACGGATGATTGAGAGGATGGATTAACGTTGGCAACCACGGATCCCTACCCACTGACTGTCATTGACTGCCAATAGATTGTAGTGTGTTATTCCCTAGATTGCCGGGGAGCATGCCTAATTAAGCGATTGGGGCTACCCTTAATGACTCATATCTTTGACTAAAAGAGAGATTACGGCTGAGAATTTTGCAGGGGATCAATCAGCACAATGGGATGGCGAGCCGGGTTGTCTTGACCGCTTTGTTCACCCATAATTCGTCCCGACTGCTCTGGGTCAAAGTTGTGACTAAAGTCTTGCCAGACACCATCACGTTCCTTCTCCAAAGAGAGAATAGACTGATTAAGCTGGTCTAGTTCTAATTTTTGCTGATGATAGTAGGGCAGCAGTCTGGCAATGGTGGATGTGGCGACCACCGCCAGGAGTACGTTGACAGTCAGCTTTACCGTAGACTCTAAAACCAACGATTGGCGAGCTTTTCCCCTGGCAACCAAAGGCGTTGTACGGCGAGTCATTAATGTAAATCCTTATTCGGGTTAGGTGGTTTAATAGCTTGACCACATTATGGGGCCTATTGTTCGATTTGCACCACAATTTCATGGGTTGAGTCTAAAAAACGACAGCATGTCCGCTCGATCAGCGGCTCCCATCAGTTAGCAAAAAAAAGAGCCTCAGGCTGCTGCGCCCGAGACTGCTATAACCATTGCTCAAAATGATGGATCGGCTAGAAATGCGTCGGCTTGTGCATCTAAACCTGCTGGCCGAGGTCTACTTGTAGAGTTCGGTACCAAGACGAAGAGCCAAAACACCTGGAACTAAGGCAATTAACAGGGCAATGATAATCTGAGTGTCGGATAAAGCCATGGTGTGCCAGTTTCCTTACTAAATATTAACTACATATGCTCTTAGAGAATTGTTTACTAAAACTGACTCAATCCGACGCTTTGGAGATAATCTGTTACAGACTTTAACACCAGCAGTACAGAGAAATCGGTCTGTCCCCAGTAGGATTCGACTCTGGCTAGGTCTATGGGGTTTGACGTTTCTCAAAGAAAATCAAGAAACTTGAGAATCTGAATTATTATGTAGTGTCAACAACACCAAACGTTACAAATAGTGCGGTATTTCTATTATCTGCGCATGTGTCTAATTTGAAGAACTAGTTCTTACTAACTGCCTGCACCAGGCGTATTTTTTGCTCAATGAACCCAGATCCCCATAATAGTGACAGCAGCCGTTCGGCTATGTTAAACGGCAGCCAATCGGCCTTGGGTATTGGGTCGACGTTTCGCTCGGCTCTAGACCTGAAGATGACTAGAATTCAGCGGGACGTGCTGCGAATGGGGGCCCTGGTTGAGACATCTTGTCTGTTAGCCAGAGAAGCTCTGTGCGATCGCAACATTGACGCTGCCAAGCGTCTAAAAAAGCACGACAAACAAGTAGATCAGCTTTACCGGCAAATCGAAGTAGACTGCATCAACCTGATTACCCTCGAGGCTCCCGTCACTCAGGATTTACGACTCGTCAACGCGCTGACGCAGATGATTCGCGATCTAGAGCGCATTGGTGACTACGCTAAGGATATTGGTGAAGTGTCCCTCAAGCTGTTTCCCTATCCTGTCCATGGCGCCATGGATCAAGTACAGGTGATGTTAGACCGATGTCGCTCGATGGTGGCCCTGAGCTTACTATCCCTGTCTGAGCTGGACGTCGATGCTGGCAACGAAATCAAAGAAAAAGATGATGTTGTCGATGACGACTATGAGCGTCTCTATGACCTCTTTGTGCAGTCTCCGATGCCAGGTAGCGTTGAACCCACGGTGCTGCTAGTGCTTGTCATCCGCTACCTAGAGCGGATCGCCGACCATGCGACTAACATTGGCCGCCGTGTTGTATTTGTCGTCACTGGTGAGCGCCGATAGAAAGCTAGCCTCAACCAGCGATGTCGTTAATATAAATTATTTGAAAGCTATTTGACATAGCGGCAACTTTAAGGAAAACTTATACCGTTCATATGCTAATTTTCTTGAGCGTACTCAGCTAAGGGCAGTGTATAGCGGCGAGTCATACTGTGCAGCGGTAGTTTGAAGTAACTTTTCAAAGGATGCGTCTTGGGGGGGTGCCCTCGTACCTTGTGAGTTACGGGTTGCTAAAGAGTATGGCAGTTGTGATTAGCGGTCCATGCAGTGGAGTAACGTTTGTCATTGGCTTTTGGGTTTGCTAGGGATGTAGCTCTTTTAGGTTTCTTAGGAAGCATGCATTCTGTGCCCAGTCTCTGGCCAAGAAACCAGTGGCATTGTTTCACTAACGCGTAGGATTCAACGCTACATGAATTTTTCAATTGCTTCCCTGCTGGCCAGCTTTTCCAACGACAAGCTTGTTACGACCAAGACATTAGAAAAAAAGCTTAACTGTACCGATGAGCGTCAGGTTGACGACCTGGGTATTGCCCTAGATGCCCTCGAGCGCATTGGTGTACTCGAAAAAGAACGGGGTAAATATCGCCGCATTCATGAAGACAGTGTGATTGAAGGTAAGCTCCGCTGCTCAAGTAAAGGGTTTTGCTTTGCCATTCAAGACGAAGAAGAAGCAGACGACATTTACGTTAGAGAAGCTCATCTGAATCATGCCTGGAACGGAGACCGAGTATTGGTCAGAGTCACTAAAGAAGGCAACCGCCGCCGCAGTCCCGAGGGCGAAGTTCAGCTGATTTTAGAGCGGGCCAACTCTTCAGTCTTAGCTCGAATTAAAGAAGCCGAAGAAGACAACAGTCTACAGGCCGTTCCCCTAGACGACCGGCTGTTGTTTCAGCTGGACCTTAAAAACAAAGACGACGATGAGCTGAGTCAGGAAGATTTACAGGCCGCCATCGATCATCTAGTCCACGTAGAAATTTTACGCTACCCTATCGGTCAGCATCTACCCCAGGGAAGAGTTGCCCAGATTTTGGGCAGTGATGCTGAAGCCGCCGCTGATATCGATATTGTCTACTGCAAACACGATCTGCCTCGCGCTTTTCCAGAAGAGGTGATGATGGCCGCCAAAGCGCTGCCCAACCGTGTCCGCAAGGCCGATATCAAAAAGCGGATTGACCTGCGCGACCAGCCGACTATCAGTATTGATGCTGAAGGCGCTCAGGTGATCGACGATGCGCTTACCCTAGAGCGTCTAGATGATGATAACTGGCTTTTAGGGATTCATATCGCCGATGTTTCATACTATGTGCCTTCCAACAGTCCCATAGACCAGGAGGCCTATCGACGGGGAACATCGGTGTACCTGGCTGACTCCCCAGTGCCGCTGCTGCCGCCGCCCTTATCCACGTCCTTGTGTGCGCTGCTAGCCGACAAAGAGCGGCTGACAATTTCTGTTATGGTCATTCTCTCTGCAGAAGGTGAAGTGTTGGCCTATGAGGTGCAGCCGTCGGTCATCTGCAATGATACGCAGCTTAACTACTACCAGGCCCAGGCCATCTTGATGCGAGATGACGAGGATGCCCTCGATTCACTCTCTTTTAAAAGAGAAGACTTGGAGCAGTTCGAAGAAAGCTTTGAACTGGTTGACCAGCTGTTTGAAGTCAGTGAACTGTTGCAACAACAGCGCAATCAGCGTGGCTCCTTTGATCTAAATCTGCCGGATCATGTCTTCCCAGAAGAAGCGGGGGAAGAGCTGTCCCACTATCTCTCTCCTAAATTTCAACATGACGACGAGGGCGGTCTTGGTGTGATGGTGGTCTCAGACCTGCTGCCAGCGCGGCGCATTGTCACTGAATGCATGCTGTTGGCCAATCAGCTAGTGGCTAAGCATCTACGTGAGCTAGGGGTACCAACCATTTATCGTCTCCATGGCACACCGGACCCCGGCGATGTGCAAGAGCTG
The DNA here is from genome assembly GCA_050043465.1 of Leptolyngbyaceae cyanobacterium. Lineage (GTDB taxonomy): Bacteria > Cyanobacteriota > Cyanobacteriia > Phormidesmidales > Phormidesmidaceae > Leptothoe. Next base: position 54,923 of record JBHJIL010000071.1, on the reverse strand, counting down.
ATCAAGCTGGCCAACAACATGGGTCTTAACCTGCAGCTAGAAAGTGAAGATACGGTATCACCCAAAGACTATCTGGGCTTTGTTCAGCAGTTTAGTCAGTCAAAAGCAGAAAAAGTTCTGACGTATCTGCTGCTATCTACCTTAAAACCCGCGTCCTACGGTAGCCATCCGGACGGTCACTTTGGTCTGGCCCTAGAAGACGGCTATACTCACTTTGCCTCTCCGGTACGACGCTACCCCGACTTGCTCGTACATCGGGTGCTCCACGCGGTCTTTAGCGATGGTCGCGATCGCAAAACTACCCGGTCCAAAGACCGCGTCGATCTCCGCAGCAGCAGCAGCCATGGCGACGTTAGCTGGAGTGTGCTACCGCCCGACATTCACAATGAATTTGAAGAAAGCTTTGGTCACATTACCACCCATCTCACAGAGCGAGAACGGCTGGCCCAAGAAGCAGAATCCGATTTGGAAGGGCTTAAAAAAGCAGCCTTTATGCAGGCTCACACGGGCGAAGTCTTCCACGGACTGATTACCGGTGTTCAGTCTTACGGCTTCTTTGTAGAGCTTGAAGAGCTGCTGGTAGAAGGTCTAGTCCATGTGAGTTCGCTAAAAGACGACTGGTACGAGTATCGCTCTCGCCAGCAAAAGCTCATGGGGCGCAAGAATCGCCAGCAGTATCGCTTGGGTGACCGGGTTGAGGTCCAGGTTAAAAGCGTGGACTACTATCGTCAGCAGATTGACCTGGTGGCCGTCGGTGGCGGCAGTGAAGCCCTAGACGACGATGACGACGAGGGTCTCAACGACAATGAGCCCAACGGTCGGGATGACGACATGTTTGACGATGGGGAAGAATAGTTCTTCTCAGGCTGTCCAGCCGTCCGCATCTAAAATAGTCGATCGGTCTCTAGTACTGGGTATCACCGGGGCCTCAGGGCTCATCTATGCCGTTCGAGCGATCAAACATTTGCTCAGCGCTGGCTACTCGGTGGATCTAGTAGCTTCAAAAGCGGTGTACATGGTGTGGCAAGCAGAAGAAAATATCCGACTGCCCGGTGACCTGCAGCAGCAAACCCTATTTTGGCGCGACCAGGCCGGTGTCCCAGACGCGGGTGTCTTACGCTGTCATGCCTGGAGCAATGTGGGTGCGACCATTGCCAGTGGTTCGTTTAAGACCTTAGGGATGGTAATTATGCCCTGTAGTATGAGTACGGTGGGCAAGCTGGCTGCCGGCCTCAGCTCCGACCTATTAGAGCGAGCCGCCGATGTCCAGCTCAAAGAGGGTAAACCCCTGGTACTAGTACCGCGAGAAACACCCCTTAGCTTAATTCATCTACGTAATTTAACGACCCTGGCCGAAGCGGGCGCTAGAATTGTGCCAGCGATTCCAGCCTGGTACCATCAGCCGCAAACAATTAACGATTTGGTTGATTTTGTTGTGGCTCGGGCCTTAGATCAGGTTGATATTGACTGCGTAGCGTTAAATCGCTGGCAGGGGCACGGTCTCGAAGGCGAATCGTAGAACGACTGGGCGGGCCTGGGTTCGCCCGTGATGATAGGGGAAACTAGCGATGATGGTTCAGCTCATTACATTTCTGGTGGCCGTAGTCGCGCTGGTGGTCCTGGTGCTGCAGAATCTGAGCCCGGTGTTGCCGCTGGTGGTGCTGGGGCGACCGCTGGTAGCGCTGCCGCTATCGCTGTGGCTGCTAGGTGCGATCGCAATTGGTGTTCTCTGCACGCTGCTAATCTATCAGCTGGTTCCACAGCGGCGTGCCTATCGTCCTATGGGCAAGCGTCTGAGCGACCCGATTCCTGAACCCAAACCAACCAGGGGGGTAGACTCTACTGGTGGCAGCACCTCTGACCGATTTCAGGCTGGAGACAGCGCCCGGAGCCCCTACGACAGCGATTGGGAAAGCTTTAGAGCCCCGGAACAGTGGGAAGACTGGGGACAGCAGCAAACTAGCGCCAGGGCAAACGAGCCGTCTAGGGCCTCTACCGCCGAAGACACGATGCGAGATATTGAGTCAGGCTGGGACGATGGTGATTACGTGGCTGAATCGAGAAGACCGTCCTACGAAGCACCCAGAGAGATTTATAGAGAAGAAACAGCTCGACAAAGCGAGCGCCCTCGCACCTATGAAGAAGGCTGGCTCTATGGTAACGAATCAGCTGACACCCCTCCGGCTGACAACGAGCCCGGTGAACCAGTCCCAGACGAATCAGACGACGTTTACGATGCTAACTATCGAGTGATTATTCCTCCCTACGATACAAAGGATAGCTAGGGGTAAGAATCTCAGGAAAGCATACAATACTCTCCCATTCAGGAAAGGAACATTCTACGATAATTTTGAGGTTACACTCAGCGCTACCTAGGCTACTTCAGGGGATGAGCATGGCCCGGAAACACTGGCTGCTTGAGGCTTAGACCGATTGCCCAAGAACGAACTCAAGCTTCTATAGCGTGTGACCAAAGCTCTGACATCCCTTTGTACAATTGAGAGCTGGTCATCTGTGACCGTGTCCAATAGACCGATATACTCCAACAATACTGTGTGCGGTGTGTACTGCTGTTTTGTAGCTGGACATTTTACGGGGACAGAAGTGCCTATTTCTTTGATTGTCTCAAACCAAGGATATAGGTAGCTTTTAAGTTGTTCTTGATCCAAAGCTCCAGCTTGAATCATCTTTTCGAAATGCTGTAGATGATGTAAGAACCTATTGAAATTGTCTCTAATACAAGATTTAACAGCTGGATCTTGCAAATATAAAGGTTTTTCCCTATCTATGCGGTGATACTCTTCCTTGAGGGTGTAATTGCACTTACAAGCTAAGATTGCCTCTGTCCAAAGGCAATCCTCGACTTTCCTTAATCAATATTTACCCCTCTCCTACCCCTAAAAAAATAGTGTACGAAAGTCGACTATCCTCTAATACAGGGTAGTTCTTTAGGGCGATGCAAATATAGTTCCCCTGATGTTCTAAACAGGTCAGAATATTCTCTTTTTGTCGCATAGATGCCTGCTAGATAGCTTTGTCTTTGCAAGGAACTGGCCTCTTGATTGTTGAGAATAAATCGCTGTATACGAATAACAGAAACCATGAATCATCAGGGCTCAATACCGCTGCTCGTTTCTTTAATGGTAACTGCCCTAGCCGCTATGGGTGAGTGCTAGTAAGCTATAACCGTAGCGCTTAGTCTGTTCAGATGCAGCCCATCTGACCCGATAACCAGATGTCCTCGGTTTTACCCATCGATACCCAGCGTTATCAGTCTGGTGACTATATCCTAGAGGTAACGGCGCATCGTTCGGCGCTGTCTCAGTGGAGCGATCGGCCTGTCGTGCGTCAGCTGCGCTTTAGTCTGTGGTTAGAACAGCAGCGTCTGGCTACGGGCGATCAGCTACAGCTAGTGACCATAGGCGATACCATCGAGTCTTACGTACAGCGTCATCTGAGTCTGCAGGCGTGGCCGCAGACCCATCGGCTTAAGCTTTTAGACCAGGCTGTAGAACTGAGCACCCTACAGCTGTTTGACCTGGCAGAAGTGCTAAACAGCTATGGTCAGCGCCATATTACTTTACCGACTGCACCTGCTCGCCGCCGTCGCCGCTGGTGGACAGGCTCGGCAGTGGCATCGCTCCTGGTAGCTGTGGGGGTAACAACGGTCTACCTGCAGTATCGGCCCGAAGCATTTAATCAGGTAGAAACCTCCCAGGCCCCTAGTGCTGTTTTTGAGGACGACGTGGCTGCCCCTGAGGTTGAGCAAGAGATACTGACCGAAGATAGAGACGCTGCACCCTCGGCACAACCGTCTGCTCCCGTCCCTGAGGTTTCTGGAGAAGGCGCTGCTCCAGACATCCGGCCAGAAACCCGTTCAGAGTCTCAGCTATCACCTTCTAGTCCAACACCAGAAGCTTCTAGCCCAGCACCAGAGACTGCTCGCTCAGTGCCGCCATCAGCTGATTTAACCGAGCCTGGCGCAGCGGCTCCTCGATCTGAAGCCCCGACTGAAGCTCCGACCGCGCAAGATATCGCTCCTAGCGATGAGGCCCCGATAGAAAATACACGTCTATCTGAGGCACCTCCAGCACCGGCAGCCTCTGCGCCTGAAGCGGCTGAGCTAGCAGAAACCGATATGAGTACAGCGGATAGTGCTGAAGCAGAGAAATTTGAGACAGCGGCCCGGGTTGGCCAACCTGAAACCGATTGCAGTGAGATGTTGGCCGCGATCGCAACTCAGCTAGCCCCCTATCAGCCAACAGAAGTCTCCTATCCCCTGGTATATCACCTGCAGCTAGCCCCCAACGGCACCATTACAGCGGTGGAGCCCATTGACAACGCGCCTGCACTGGAGCTGCCCGATCAAATAGCTGCCCCCGGACGCAGCTTACAAATAGAGCTCATTTATACCGGTAACGAGCAGCCCACCGTTAGAGAACTACTCTGACTGCTTTTGCATAGCTTCTTTTCTCTTCTGAGCCCGACTTTTACGACGAGTCAGTCCTTGGTTGATGGGAAATCCTGCTACCGGAATCACCTGATGACGGCGTTCTTCTTCTAGCGATTTCAGCTCTGTATAGTCCACCCAGTGAATACAGTTAACTGGGCATGTATCAATCGCTTCTTGAATCAGCTCTTCCTGGTCGCCGTCCTGGCGCACGACCCGTGCCCGACCGTGAACCGGTTCTATATAAAACGTGTCGCGGGCTACGTGGGCACAGTTTTTACAACCAATGCAGGTAATTTCGTCTACATAGACGCCCTTTTGCCGAAATTCTCCTCCCAATTCTGGCTCTAGCCCTGTACGATTTTCGGCATCCCGCAGCGCTCCCCCTAGTTCAGGTTCCAAACCAGAGCGCTGGCTAGACGGATCGATTGGCAAAGTCATTGGCAATTCTCCAATTTTCTAGGAAGCGTTGCGAATCTTGGGTGTTGGCCATACGCAAACAGGGCGACCCGAAGCGCTATGCTCCAAAGCCGCCCCGCTTATCGGTTTCCAAAAATCTTAGCTATCGGCCCACCGCTGTAGGACCAGACGAATAGAACCGTCTTTAGCATTGGTTTGTTCCGCTACTTGAAACCCCTGTCGTGAGGTTTCGTTGACAACGGTGTGATAGGCGTAGCGCTGAGTAATTATGTTGATAAAGCCGTCTACGGACAGATCTTGCTGCCAGTACTGAATGTCAGCAACCAACTCGTAGTCGCCAGTGTCGGCATTACGCTTAAAGCCAAGGTCATAGCCGTTATCCTGCTCGATGACAACCTCAGCGGTCTCGGTTTTTCCCTGGTAGCCACGAACCGTCTGTGGACCTGCTTTCCAGTCGGTACCTAAGTCGGTTAGTGCCGCTTGAAGAGCGGGCAAATTACGAATTTTGGTTTTGATCTGGCTAAAATGCGACATCTTAAAGCATGTGTTGTGTGGACGTTGACAATAGGCCGTTGGGCCAGGGCAGTGACAGACTCAAAGGTCTACCAGCTGCTGTAATTAGCCTGAGAATCCGTCTGATCAGACGTTAGGTGATTCTCTTGGGCATAAAACTCAGACGTTTTCTCCTGTGACAAAACCTGGCCTAACTGAGCTTCAACTGCAGCAGTTACCTCAGCACAAGAGCGACCAACAATACCCGTCACCAGCTCTTTGACTCGGCCATCAGGATAGATAACAAATTCCAGTGTTTCCAAAAGGATTCGCCTCGCAGGTCGATCACCACACTAGGAGCAACATCGTAAACAAACCATAACTAAAAGATAGTTAATACTCCATAGATAAAGTTAATACGGAGTATTGAATTTAGGAGTGCTTACCCTAGTCGTATGCTTTAGTGTCGCGCAACTTTCTAACGCAGTCAAGCAGAGGCTCTATAGGGATCTACCAGGACCGTAGATGTGTTACAAATTTCAATATTTTGATATAAGACGCAGCTATTTTCGGGCCTATGCTGGGTCTGGGCAAGTGCCCGGTTAGAGAAGCCGTCAGTAAATAGGGAAACGGATATGGAGTCTGAAGAGTTACAGGGAGGATTTCAGTTTGAGCAGGAGTTTATTGGCTCGCTACGCTGTATTCCGATGCTGGTACGACTGAAGTTAGATACCTGCGGCGTTAAGCTCAAGCTTAATCATTGGAATCAGTTTACTCAGACTGAGCGTCAGACGCTGGTGACGATGCCCTGTGATACACCTGTAGCTAGCGCAGCCTACCGGCAGTATTTGCAAACTCTGGTCACTCACTACACGGGGCAGCCTGCCAAGGAGCTGGATATTCCCGAACGTCTACCCTGGCTGGATCTGGCTGTACCTCCTCAGGTAGAACAGCAGGCAGCGGCTCACAGCCTGACCATCAGTGATGATGCCTGGCAGCGGCTACACCCGGCTCAGCGATTTGCCTTGATCAAGCTCAGTCGCCCCAGTCATGAGAATCGTAACTTTGTGCCAGCCGTCAGGGAGTTTGGTCTATCGGATTAACAGTTTGGTACTCGCCCCGAAGTATCGGCTGGCTCAACTATGGGCGCAAAGCGGTAGTATCAATACCAGCGTTGCCAATCGTTCCACGTTTTATCGATATGAACAGCCGCAATCAAAGATTCACAGCGTCGAGACGAGTTGGTAAGGCTCGCCCGGTGACGGGAATTCCCTGGCCTTGGTTGACGCTGGCGCTTGTCCTGCATGGGGTGGTAGGACTGCTATTGTCTGTATTTTCTCCTCCTTTTTGGGTTTGGCCGCTAGCCTTTGCTGGAACGTTAATTCAATCAACGGTTTTGGCGGGACCCAAGGCGCTGTCAGCTTTTCAAGGTTTTCAAATCCTGCTGTCGCGGGCGGTGACCTGTTTAGGAACGGCGCTGTCGGTGGTGGCGCTGGCCATTGCTGTTGGCTTTGGAGGCACGGCAGATATTGATAGTATTCAATTTGCTCAAACGGGTCTGGCGCTGTTTGCCATTAATTTGGGGGTTTTGCTGCTGACGGCGGTGTGCAGCTTTTTGATTGCTTATTTGGGCGACCGCCTGCTGTTGGAGATGGGGCGTGGCCGCAGCAGTTCGATTATCCTGAGCTTTTGCTTTTTGGGGATGTTTGCTGGGGGCGCATTGGGTCTGGCGATCGCAGGTTCGGTCTGATGGTATTAGCGATTGACTTTGGCACCAGCAATACGGTGCTTTCAAGATGGAATGCGGCGACTCAGTCCGCCGAGGTGCTCACTTTAGATGTTTCGCAGCGCGGCTTGGGTCCGGCGGTAGTCCCAAGCTTGCTCTATGTGGAAAATGCCCAGCTTGATCAAGTAGTGGTGGGTCAGCCGGTGCGCGATCGCGCCTTAGATCGCACTGAGCGCTGTTTTAAGAATTTTAAGCGCGGCATTGGTACCGATATTCAAGGGTTTATGCCTGACTTAGACGGTCGCACTCTGTCGTTTGAGCAGGTAGGTGAATGGTATTTAACCCAGGTAATTGAACAAATCAAGCAGCAGGAAGAGAGTTTAGATGAGGTTGTCCTCACCGTTCCTGTAGACAGTTTTGAAACCTATCGCAGCTGGCTGGGTCGCCTTTGTCAAACCTGGGACATCAGCCGCGTTCGGATGATCGACGAACCAACGGCAGCGGCGCTGGGATACGGTCTGAGCGAACGTAAAACGGTGCTCGTGATCGACTTTGGCGGTGGTACCTTGGATCTGGCTATTGTCCAGCTTAAAGGCGGGCAGACCCAGGGGCTGGGATATATCCTCAAGTGGGGCCAAAAAGCCATGGGTAATTCGGCCCAGAAGGTCTCCACTGCCAAAGTGTTAGCCAAGGCAGGAGAAAGTTTAGGCGGAGCCGATATCGATCAGTGGATTGCCCAGGATCTGGCTGAGCACTACGGTTTACCTGTGTCTCCGCTGACGTTGCGGCTAGCAGAACAGCTAAAGATTCAGCTATCGACGGTCGCTAGCGCCAGTGAGAGCTACTTTGATGACGAAACGTTTGAAAGCTACGACCTGACGCTAACTCGAGAACAGCTAGAAACTGTTTTACAACAGCAGGGCTTTTTTGAACGGTTGGATGAGCGACTGACCCAGTTACTGCAGCAGGGCCGCCGTCAGGGGGTGGATGTGGCCGATATTGATGCGGTGCTGCTGGTGGGAGGCACCACTCAAATTCCAGCCATTCAGAACTGGGTCAATGCTCAGTTTGACGGGTCTAAAGTATATTGCGATCGCCCGTTTACAGCGGTATCTGCCGGGGCTTTGCAGCTACAGCAGGTAACCCTGACAGATTTTCTATATCACGGCTACGGTGTGCGCTATTGGGACCGGCGCAACAATTGCCATGGCTGGCACTCAATTATTCCCCAGGGGCAGCCTTATCCCATGGCTCAGCCGGTGGAGCTGGTGTTGGGGGCCTCGGGGGAGAAGCAGCCCAGCATCGAGCTGATTATTGGCGAACTGGGTAGCTCCCAGGGGGGCGCTACTGAAGTGTACTTTGAAGGCAATCGGCTGGTAACGCGGCGGTCTAAACCCGGTCAGGCGGAAGCACAGCCGCTTAATGAGCAGGCTCCTAATATTGCCAGTTTGACACCCCCTGGCATGCCGGGGGAAGACCGCATCCGTCTGAGCTTTACCGTCGATCGCGATCGGCTGCTGCGAGTAACGGTTGAAGACTTACTTACAGAAGAAGTACTGACTCAAAATCAGGTCGTGGTCGAGCTGTCTTAGCTGGTCCTTACTATTCTTCCCCTTGAGCTTCTTCTCCTAGACGCTGGCGTAGTTCGGTTTCGGCTTGTTCGGCTTCTGCCTGGGTTTTAGTAATGATAAATGTTTGGGTGGCGAATAAAACAATGACAAACAGAATGCCCGATAGGGTGAAGCTGAGTTTGGTCGAGGGGATACTTTGACCCAGGGCGTAGATTGCGATCGCAAACACCGTCGCCAGATATAGCTTGCCCATGATCGGCATCGCCGAAGCCGACCAGCAAAGTGCCACCAAAATGGCATTAAAATACAGCGCTAGCAGTCCCAAATGAATCCGTCGTGCATAGATCTGCTGAGTGCGTTTCCGATTTCCCGCAAAGGGCAGCTTTAGCCGATTGCCCAACGAGTTAGATATATCCATCACCATGTAGACCAGTGGGATAATCACACTAGATCCAATCACCAGCAGTTGAGGAGGAGCCTCTAGCGTTCGGCCAATAGCCTCTGACGACAGCGCTAAACTAATGGCCTGGCTAAATAGAAATGCAGCAATGGCCGCTACCAACAAAATTAGGCCGTCAACTCCCAAAACAGGAACAACTGATATTGGGGCATTGCGTGTCTTCATAAATCGAGTCTGATTCCCTTGTAAAAAATTAGCGTGCCGAGTATATCTACGTAAGCTACCTTACCCCAGTGTTCATTAGATGATGCAGACCGACTGAGACGCGTACAGATAGGGACAAATCTAAACTAGCATTACACCTTTGTTCAAGGAAACACATTGATGGCTTCAGTTTCAATCGATCGGCATGGGAATTCCACAGCAAAAATGCCAGTGGATAAACTCTCTTCAGTCAGCACCTGGACTATTGAAGATAGTGAAGAACTCTATCGCATCAACGGCTGGGGAGAGCCCTACTTCTCTATTAACGCAGCCGGTGATGTAATTGTTTCCCCCCAGGGTACTCGTGGCGGTTCTTTAAACTTACATGAGCTGATTCAATCGCTACGGGCTCGTAAGCTATCGTTGCCAATTTTGATCCGGTTTTCTGACATTCTAGAAGACCGCATTGAACGGCTAAATTCTTGTTTTGCTAAAGCTATCACCAAATATGGCTATGACGGCTGTTATCGAGGTGTTTTCCCCGTCAAATGCAACCAGCAGCGTCATCTGATTGAAGATCTGGTCAAATTTGGTGAGCGCTACCAGTTTGGTCTAGAGGCCGGGTCCAAACCCGAACTTATGATTGCCTTAGCCACCCTAAAAACACCGGGGGCCCTACTAATTTGCAATGGCTACAAAGACCGTGCCTATTTAGAAACTGCCATGCTCGGTCAAAAGCTGGGTCAGCAGCCCATGATTGTCCTAGAGCAGCTGGACGAGCTGCCGTTAGTAATTGACATTAGCCAGCAGCTGAATATTCGCCCCCGGCTAGGCGTGCGGGCCAAACTCTCCACCAAAGGTGTAGGTCGCTGGGGTGGTTCTGCCGGAGACCGAGCTAAGTTTGGGCTAACGATTCCTGAAATTTTAACTGTTGTAGAACAGCTAAAAGCTGCTGACATGCTGTCCTGTCTGCAGCTGCTACACTTTCATATCGGGTCTCAGATGTCATCCATCAGCGTGATTAAGGATGCGCTGCGAGAAGCCTGTCAGATCTATGTGGAGCTGGCAAATCTTGGAGCCAACATGCAATATCTGGATGTTGGCGGTGGTTTAGGTGTGGACTACAACGGGTCTAAAACCAACGTACCGGCCTCTAAAAACTACAGCATTCAAAACTATGCCAATGACGTTGTTGCCGAGGTTAAAGAAGCTTGCTTAGCTAAGGATCTACCGGTGCCGACACTGATTAGTGAAAGCGGTCGAGCCGTTGCTTCTCATCAGTCTGTGCTGGTGTTTGATGTGCTAGGCAGTAGCGAGGTCCGCCCCCAGGTACCTTTTGAACCGTCATCGGACGACCACGCCATTCTCAAAGAGCTGTACGAAGCCTACCAAACCATTAATTCTAAAAACTACCAGGAGGTTTTTCACGACGCCGAACAATTTAAAGGAGAAGCCGCCAGTCTGTTTAATTTTGGCTATCTCAGCCTGACCGAGCGCGCCCGCGTCGAAAATCTCTTTTGGGCCTGCTGTCAAAAGATTATTCAGGTACTGCGTCAGGAGACCTATGTGCCCGACGATCTAGCTGATTTAGAAAAGATGATGGCCTCAATTTACTACATCAACCTTTCTGTTTTTCAGTCGGCACCGGATACCTGGGCCATCGACCAGCTGTTTCCGATTATGCCCATTCATCGTTTAAATGAAGAACCCACCCGTCGGGCCACGCTAGCAGATCTCACCTGCGACAGTGATGGCAAGATCGATCGGTTTATTGACTTACATGGCGTCAAATCTGTCTTAGAACTCCACGAGCTAAAGCAGGAAGGCCCCTATTATCTAGGTATGTTTCTAAACGGTGCCTACCAGGAAATTATGGGAAACCTGCACAATCTATTTGGGGACACCAACATGGTCCATATCCAGGTAACCCCCCAAGGATATACCATTGAGCACGTGGTCAAAGGAGACACCATGAAGGAGGTTCTGGGCTATGTGCAGTATGACTCTGAAGACTTAGTCGAACAGATTCGCCGTCGTTCAGAAGTCTCTCTTAAGGAAAAACAGATTACGCTTACTGAGGCTCAGCTGCTGCTACAAAACTATGAGGAGAGTTTGAGTCAGTATACCTATTTGTCTTCATAGCTATCCTAGGTGAGCAACCGCGATCCATTTTTGAATAGCCTTTGAGCAGTCTTGGCAGGTCTGGTTATTAATACTGCCAGACCTGCTTCATAACAAAACAGCTGCATTTAACTTTTATCTCGCTGATCGCGGTTGAAGTTAACAACCTCATGGAGAGTCACCTGGCCGTCTCCGTTGAGATCGGCTCTGCTGTCACCTAGACCGACCTGAACCGCACTGGCGCTGCCAGTCAGGGCTCCTAAAGACATTACGATAGTCAGTGCAGAAAATAAGAAGCGTTTCATGTTAAAAACCTCGTTTCAAACTGGTGTTAGCCCGAAGGCTTTGATTGATTACAGTTTCTAAGGTAAAGAGGTCTTCTGAGTTTCTTCGCATGCTTGGCTAAGATCTAGCTGAGAGTTTGATAAGCATTGTGAGTAGCGATCTAAGATAAAACACAGAAAGCTACAGCAAGGTTTCTTTTATCCGCTAAGAGAGCCGCGCCATCGTTTTTGTTTTTCACTATTTGTTTTATAACTATGCCGACAGATTTAGCTCATCTCTGGAAATCAAATGTGCCAGGTGTTGAGCTGTTTGAGGCTCGTTTGCACCGACATCGGTTTGGTAAGCATTTTCATGAAGCGTATACCATTGGCCTCAATGAAAGCGGTCAGGGGTGTTGTCAGCACCGTGGGGAAACACATGTTCACAGTCCCGGCAGCTTTAATTTGATTAATCCAGGCGACATTCACACAGGGCAGGTGGCCTCAGACGGCGGTTGGGGATTTCGTAATATCTATATTGATTTCTCGGTTATCGACCAGATCGTTGCTCAGCTAGACTGGCCGGGGCAGAAAATTCCTTATTTCAAAGAGCCGGTCCTTAAGGCGACCGTACTACGACCCGTTTTTTATCAGCTTTTTCAGGCGTTGGCCTCTTCTGACAGTCGGTTAACCCAACAGTCTTTGCTCCTAGTGTTCCTGTCTCAGCTATTTCAGCTCAATGGAGAAAAGGGCAGGCAGACTAGACCTGAAAAACCAGAATCTACGGCAGTTGTCCGGGTGCGGTCATATCTGCAGGCAAACTACGCGGCCAATATCTCTCTTGACGACCTGGCTTGTCTGGTCAATCTTAGTCCGTATTATCTAATTCGCTGCTTTCGTCGGCAGGTGGGCTGTGCGCCCCATCAGTATCAGCGTCATTGGCAGCTGGTACGGGTTAAGCAGGTGCTGTCTAACTCAAACGATTCTTTAGCTGAGATCGCAACCACCCACGGCTTCTACGACCAAAGCCATCTCAACCGCGCTTTTAAGCAAACCTACGGTGTCACGCCAGGTCAGTATCGAAAGGGCAATTCTGTCCAATACGGTGACGTCAAGCAGCCCCTACGCTAAAAGCCAGCTTCTAGAAACAACCATGGCTTTCTTTAAAGATTTCTCAATTTCTGCTGCGATCGCAGGTTTTGTCTCAGTGCTGGTAGGGTTTACAGGCGCTGGCGTAATTGTGTTTCAAGCCGCCCAAGCGATGGGAGCCTCCCCCGCTGAAATTGGCTCATGGCTGTGGGCTCTAGGCTGGGGCATGGGTCTTACGGGAATTGTCCTGTCGCTGCGCTATCGCGTTCCTGTCGTGATGGCCTGGTCTACTCCCGGAGCGGCGTTGCTAGTGACCACCACAGCCGATGTCACCCTGCCAGAAGCTACCGGGGCCTTTATTATCTGTGCTGGATTGATTACTCTGTTTGGCGTTACCGGCTGGTTTGAGCAGCTGATGGAGCATCTGCCCCTGTCCCTAGCCTCGGCGATGCTGGCCGGAGTGCTGCTACAGTTTGGTCTAAATGTATTTACCGCGATGCAAACCCAGTTTGTTTTGGTGTTTGCCATGTTTTGCACGTACCTGCTGATGCGGCAGGTTTATCCGCGCTATACGATCATCGCGGCGCTGGGCTTAGGAATTTTGATCGCTGGCGTCCAGGGACTGCTGCAAACCGAGACGGTTCAGCTGCAGTGGGCTACTCCCATATTGGTCATGCCGCAGTTTTCGATCAACGCGCTGGTGGGCATTGCGCTACCGCTGTTTATCGTCACGATGACATCGCAAAATATACCGGGTGTGGCCACGATTCGCGCCTTTGGCTATGAGGTACCAACCTCGCCGCTGATTAGCTGGAGCGGTGTGGCCTCTTTGGTGCTGGCTCCGTTTGGTGCCGCTGCTAGTAATCTAGCGGCGATTACGGCGGCGATTTCCATGGGGCCTGAAGCTCATGAAGATCCCAATAGACGCTACGTGGCGGCCGTTATGTCCGGTGTGTTTTATATAGTGGTGGGGCTGTTTGGCGCAACGGTGGTCGGCGTATTTTCAGCACTGCCCCAGGAGCTGGTGGTTGCGATCGCAGGTCTGGCTCTGCTCAGTACCATCGGCAGAGGGCTGGTCACCGCGCTCACCCAAGAAAAAGAACGAGAGCCTGCCCTAATTACGTTTCTAGTGACGGCTTCAGGCGTCAACCTTTTAGGGATTGGCTCAGCCTTTTGGGGGCTGCTGGCCGGGGTTTTAGCCACGCTGGCTGTTTCGTTTAGCCACCGGCTGCGCGATAGCGCTGTCTAAAACAGCTGCCCTAGCGCCATAGATACAGCAGCGCAAACAAGATAATCCAGATGACATCGACAAAGTGCCAATAAAGCTCGGTGGCTTCAATGCCAAAATGATTCTCATGGGAGTAGTGAGCACCCTTACGAGAGCGAAACAGTACCGCCAGCATCATCAGTAAGCCAAACAGGACGTGAAGACCGTGGAACCCGGTCAACACATAAAACGTACTGGAAAATATATTGGTGGTGAGACCAAACGTTAGATGGGTGTACTCATAGATTTGGCCCCCCAGAAAAATAGCGCCCATGGCTGCGGTGATGGCAAACCACATCCGCATCTTACCGACGTCGTCTTTTTTAATGGCCGTATCGGCATTGTGAATGACAAAACTACTGGAGATCAAAATAATCGTGTTGATTCCCGGCAGCAATAGTTCCAGACCTTCTGTGCCTTCCGGTGGCCAGGCGGGAGCCATCAGCCGAAAGCTGAGGTAGGCGATAAAGAGACCGAGAAAGATCATACTCTCGGCACATAGGAAGACCAAAACGCCAAACATGCGCAGGTCTGGATGTTCCTCATGGGCCTGTTCGATATGGGAGACGCTAACGGTGCTTGATTGGTCAACAGCGGAGCTTTGCATAAGAAGAGAGAAGGTATGAAGAGACGCTGCAGGCAACGTCTGTACATGGGTTTGATTCTAATATCATCCCCTCTCGGGAGGGGTGCCGTAGGCGGGGTGGGTCTTGATAACTAGCGCCAGTGGCAACCCACCCCGGAGCCCCTCCCAGGAGGGGATAGGTTACTAGCTAGTGTGCATGAGCGGCGGCAGCGGCGATCGCTTCTTCATAGATCGCAGGATCGTCTTTGACCGGAATATAGCCCAGGCCGTAGTCGTAGGGACCGGTCTTAATTACAGGGACACCCTCAAAGTTCTCGTGGGCCGGGGGGGACAGGGTTTGCCATTCCAGAGTCAGGGCCCGCCATGGGTTGGTCGGTGCTTTTTCACCCCAGTGCCAGCTCCAAATCGCGTTGATGATAAAGGGCACTGTTGAAACCGCCATCAGATAGGCACCGATTGTCGCTAGCACGTTGAGGTCCGTAAACTGCGGGTCGTAGAGCGCGATCCGGCGATTCATGCCCTGGAGACCCAGCTGGTGCATGGGCATAAAGGTGAGGTTCATACCCACAAAGGTCAGTACAAAGTGAACCTTGCCCCAAAACTCGTTGAGCATCCGCCCGGTCATTTTGGGGAACCAGTGGTACAGCGCCATGTAGATCCCAAAGATGGAGGCCCCAAACAGTACGTAGTGGAAGTGGGCAACGACGAAGTAGGTGTCGTGAACGTGAATGTCAAAGGGCACCGCCGCCAGCATGACACCGCTGATACCGCCGATGACAAAGATGGCGATAAAGCCAATGGCAAATAGCATGGCGCTGGTATAGGCAATCTTGCCGCGCCACAGGGTGGCCGTCCAGCCAAACACCTTAATACCGGTGGGGACAGCAATGGCCATGGTGGTGATCATAAAGAACATCCGCAGCCAGGGAGGGGTACCGCTGGTAAACATGTGGTGGGCCCAGACAATCAGACCCAAAAAGCTAATCACCAAGCTGGAGTAGGCAATGGCACGATAGCCAAAAATAGGCTTACGCGCGTGGACCGGCAGCACGTCGGAAATAGCTCCAAACAGCGGCAGTACAAAGATATAAACCGCCGGATGGGAGTAAAACCAGAACATGTGCTGATAGACCACCGGGTCACCCCCGCCGGTAGGGTTAAAAAATGCCGTACCGGCTACCAGGTCAAACAGCAGCAGAATCAGCGCACCTGCCAACACAGGTGTGCTAATCAAAATCAGTAGAGAGGTGGCCACCATCGCCCAGCAAAACAGCGGCATCTTGAGCAGCGGCATACTGGGCACCCGCATTTTCAAAATAGTGACCAGAAAATTGAGCGCGCCTAAAATGGATGCGGTGCCACCAATCAGGATGCTCATAATCCAGATTCCCTGACCCAGCATGCCGTTGGATAAACTCAGCGGCGGGTAGGATGTCCAGCCCGCCTGGGCCGGTTCAAAGAAAAAGCTGGCTACTAGCATGATGCCAGACGGGGGGATCAGCCAGAATGCGATCGCATTAATCCGGGGAAAGGCCATATCCTTGGCCCCAATCATCAGCGGGATCAAATAGTTTGCCAGTCCCGCCCCTGCCGGCACAATCCACAAAAACAGCATAACGGTGCCGTGGAGTGTGAGTACGCCGTTATACGTTTCAGGTGTGACAAAGTCAGGAGCCGGCGTGGCCAGCTCTGTGCGAATAACCGTCGCCAGGGCCCCGCCGATCAAATAGAACACAAAGGACGTCACCAGATACTGGATACCGATCACCTTATGGTCTGTACTAAAGGTAAAAAAGTGGGTCCATCTGCGCTCGTTACCCAGCGGCTGCTGAGGTGATGGAGACGGTTCAGGGGGTTTGATAGCCTCTGCTTGTGCCATATGAAATCAAGGAAAATGAAAAAAGGAAGAACAGAGATTTGGGCGAACGCTGCTGGTCAGTGGCGCTTGGGGCTTAAGGCACCAGCGCCATATCCATGGAGGCATGTCGCAGATGCTCTAAGGGCTCTGCTACGGTGGAAGCCTCAAAGTGGGCTAAATACTCAGCGTCGGTCTCATCAGGTTTTTGACTAGCTGCAGCCACCGCTGTAGAGAGATCGCTTGGTCCTGCAGCAATACGCTTTTGTTCCCACTCGTCGTATCCTTCAGGCGAGTGAACAATCAACTGAGTCCGCATCCCACCGTGATACGAGCCACACAGCTCAGCGCAAACAACAGGATAGGTGCCTTCTCGAGTGGCCCGCAGCACCAGGGACGTCTCCTTACCTGGGATCATGTCCTGCTTAATGCGAAACTCCGGCAGCCAGAACGCATGGATAACATCCTGGGCTTTGAGATTGAGCCTTACCAATTGACCCACAGGCACATGTACCTCACCATCGACAATGCCTGTCTCTGGGTAGGTCATGACGAATGCAAACTGCAGACCCAAGACATCAATATTGAGCACATCGTCATCTGTCTCAGCCAAATCTGGTGGTTCACCCAGTCCAGACGCCGCCATGAGAGGATAGCTAGAGGTACTGTCCCCCGAGGGCGCATAGGCCAGCTGCACCTCTTTGGTAGAGTGGTGCTCCATTAAATTGAGTCCACCCATCTCGGTATAAATTTCAAAGCTGTATACCGAGAGACCCAAAACAATAATGGCTGGGATCGCCGTCCACACAATCTCAAGAGGAATATTGCCCTCAATGTGGGGACCGTCGGTTTCATCTCCGTCTTTTCGACGAAAGCGAATCAGGGCAATCACCAGGGTGCCCTCAACAATGAGAAACAGCCCCGTGCCGATGGTCATCATCAGATTAAATAACTGATCGACCTCTGTCGCCTCTGTAGATGCTGCGACCGGCATCAGACCATGATTTTGGCCATACCAGAGACTGATCAGCGTAACGGCAATGCCGATCAGCATAGTGATAATAGATGTGGGAATACCGTTCACGACTTGAACATTCTCCTGTGGATTGGTCTGTGGAGGGGGGACTGCTTATAAGAACAGAACCGATTAAAAATTGACCGGATCAAACAAAGCGGACATCGATATAAATCGAACGTTTCTACGGGGATAAGAAAATTTCTTTTCGGTGACAATTGCTACCCAACCCAGAGAATCTCCAGAAAACTATCTGGCCGATTGTCTAGATGGGCAACCTGTCTCAATTCATAAATCTTTAACTGAACGTAATATTGTTCGCTAACAAATGAGGTGGGACTGAGGTGGGACACTATCAAAATCAAAGAGACCCGGACGGATGCTGTCTAGCCCCACCCCAAGGTAGCGCCATCTCTCTATAAATGACAGGGCTTGTAAAGTTCATTTGCGCTATTTAAGGATTTTCTTCAGGTTCTTTTACCAGGGGGATTGACGTTTGTTTGTGGACTCGCTTGGCTTTGGGAACTTTCTAGTGTGAAGCAGCTCCGAATTATAGATAAAAGCTTTAAACAAAGCCTTCAAAATCAAGTCACTGTCCAGCCATATGGTTAAGGGATTTTACAATTTCCTCCAAACGAGAAGAAATAGTAAACGTATTTCATCAAAGGCAAAAAAATTCTCTAGGCTATAGGGGCAAGCCGCCTCAACTGTGTTTTAGGTTTTTAAGAGAGTTTTTAGGTTTATGGCGCATTCTTCGTTATCCACTCTTCAGACTGGCAGCGTAGCTGGATTTGATCCCGTCATCTATCTGCGACGCTGGGTATGGAAAATGGCCGCAGCTACCCTAATCCTGATGGCAATTGGTAGCGCCACTCGTGTGATGAATGCTGGATTAGCCTGTCCGGATTGGCCACTGTGCTATGGACAGCTTGTTCCCAGTCAGCAGATGAATTTACAGGTTTTTCTAGAATGGTTTCATCGACTAGATGCCTCACTAATTGGACTAATGGCCATCGGTTTGGTGGGGCTGTCGGTGCGCTGGCGACGAGCACTAGCGAGTTGGGTTCCCTGGACCGCAGGATTAGTTCTCTTTTTAGTTGTTTTTCAAGGTGTTTTAGGTGGGCTCACGGTTACCCAGCTGTTGCGGTTTGATATTGTTACCGCTCATCTGGGTACTGCGCTGCTGGTCTTTTGCACCCTGTTGGTTATGGGGATGGGGCTGATCCCCTATCGGGCAAAGGGGACTGCCGGTAGTCTTTCCTGGCTGGGCGGTGCAGCCACCGTATTAGTCTATGGTCAGAGCCTGCTGGGTGGATTGGTGGGTTCACGCTGGGCAGCCCATCAGTGTTTTGGTCTATCTGAGCTGTGTGGTGTTGTCAATGCCCACTTATTGGGTATTGTTCCAGCAAGTCTGGCTGTGATTCTGTTAGCTGTTTTGGCATGGCGCACACCCGCATTAGACAGTGCTTTGAGATCGCTCGCTAAGATCGCCTTTGGTCTCCTCCTCCTACAGCTGATTCTGGGATTGGCCACATTCCGTCTTCATCTACAGGTAGAACCGCTAACGGTATGTCATCAGGCCGTTGGTGCTGCGCTGTTGGGCACCCTCGTTTGTTTTACGGTTTTAGCCGTCAGAGACTGTTCTTTGCCAAAAGAGAGTCTTAAGTCTTAATCGGCTACCTCGGTATAAAACTCTCTCCCGATTACTTCTTTTCACGGACGTTGTCTGAACGTTTATCCTGTCATCTTTTTTCTTATGCAACCTTCTAATCTTGCGCCTAGAGTTCACCATGAGAACTTCGGCCAAATCTGTCGCAGCTACTACCAGCTCACTAAACCGCGAATTATTCCCCTATTGTTGATCGAGACAGCCGCTAGCATGTGGGTCGCGGCTCAAGGACGTCCAGACCTGTTGCTGGTGCTAATCACGATGGCCGGTGGCTGGCTAGCCGCTGCATCTGCCCAGGTGATCAACTGTGTTTACGACCGCGACATTGATTACGACATGGAGCGTACTCGCGATCGCCCGCTGCCATCGGGTCGGATTCAGATTCGCGACGCGCTGATTTTTGCAGGAGCCTTAGCCTTAGCATCCTTTAGTCTACTGACCGCATTTGCCAATCTCCTGGCGGCCTGTTTAGCGATGGCCGGTATCGTGGTTTACATCGGTGTGTATACCCACTGGCTCAAGCGGTCTTCGCCCCAGAATATTGTGATTGGTGGAGCTGCTGGAGCTATTCCGCCGATGGTGGGCTGGGCCGCTGTGACCGGAAACGTGGGCTGGGCCGCCTGGATCTTCTTTGCCATTGTGATTGTGTGGGCCCCGCCTCACTTTTGGGCATTGGCCATGCTGATCAAAGATGACTACGCCAAGGTAAATGTCCCCATGCTGCCGGTGGTGGTAGGCAATGAAGAGACCGCCAATCAGATCTGGCTATATACCCTGCTACTGGTGCCGGTTACCTTACTGATGGTTTGCCCTACCGAAGCCTGCGGCTGGCTGTACGGTTTGCTGGCGTTGCTGCTGGGGGGATTGTTTTTACGCAAAGCCTACGATCTAAAGCAGTGTCCGTGCGATCGCGACCTGGCCCGAGGCGTCTTTAAATATTCCATCTTCTATATGATGCTGCTATCGGCGTCCATGGTGGTAGATAGCCTGCCCGCCACTCGCCACGGCGTTCATGCCCTGCTTAGCTCCATCGGCGTCGGTTAAGGCTACGATTCAAGACTACAATTGAACTACCTCACCAGGCGTCTGTCTACAAAGGTTTAGGATGTCACAGCAGCCCGCAGTTGTAATTAAAGGTCTCCAAAAGCGCTATGGCGATGTCCAAGCAGTCAAGGATGTTTCGCTACAGATTCAGCCAGGAGAAATCTTTGGGCTGCTAGGCCCCAACGGTGCTGGTAAAACTACCACCATTCGCTGTCTGTGCACCCTCACCCTGCCCGATGCTGGCAGTCTAGAGGTGATGGGCGTTTCTGTTGTTAACGAGCCGCGGCGGGTGAGACAGCGGCTGGGCTATATTGCCCAGGAAGTTGCCCTAGATAAGGTCCTAACGGGGCGCGAACTGCTAGAGCTGCAGGCGGCAATTTATCATCTGCCCGGAAAGCTGGCTCAGGCTCGCATTGACCAGATGCTAGAGCTGCTGGAGCTAACCGACTGGGCTAATAAGAAAACCGGTACCTACTCCGGTGGTTTAAGAAAGCGTCTAGATCTGGCTGCAGGTCTATTGCATCAGCCAGACGTGCTGGTCTTGGATGAACCAACGGTCGGTCTCGACATTGAAAGCCGCTCGGCAGTATGGCGATTCTTGCGACAGCTTCAGGCCGCAGGCACCACGATTTTGATTACTAGCCACTATTTAGAAGAGGTGGATGCCCTAGCCGATCGGGTGGCCATTATTGATCAAGGTAAGGTGATCAGCTCAGGCACACCTGCTGAGCTTAAGTCTAACGTTGGCGGTGAGCGCATTACCCTACGCATCAGAGAATTTACACCGCTCAAAGAGGCAGAACAGGCTAGCCAGATGCTGCAGCAACTGCCCGTTGTCCAAGAGGTCATTGTCAACAGCGCCCAGGGCAATTCATTAAATTTAGTAGTCGAGTCTGAATCTGAGGCTCTGATGACGGTGCAAAAGGCGCTTAAGGAATCTGGACTGCCTACGTTTGGCATTGCTCAATCGCAGCCTAGTCTGGACGATGTGTACCTAGCCGCCACGGGTCGCACCATTATGGACGCAGAAGTTGCCGCTGCCAGTAAGCGCGACATGAAAAAGGAAATGAAACAGCAGAACATGAAACGTTAGCTCGATGATGGGATAGATTTCCTATGAGTATCGAGTTCGAATGGGATCCTGAGAAGGCAGCTACTAATTTTGAAAAACATGGTGTTTCATTTCACGAGGCTGCCACTGTTTTTAGAGATCCACTATCTGTCACATTCCCAGATCCTAATCATTCGGTCGGAGAAAACCGCTACATTATTATTGGGCAATCAATCGTTGGACTGGTTTTAATTGTTGCTCATACAGAGCGCGGTCAAAGACTTCGCATCATAACTGCTCGAAAGGCTACTCGCAAAGAGAAAACGTTCTATGAAGAAGGATTCTGAAAATACTCCGGAAGACGCCCTAGAACCTGAATATGATTTTGCCCGAATGCAAGGCGGAGTTCGAGGTAAGTATGTCGAGCGCTATCGTGAAGGTACAAACCTGGTGCTTTTGGATCCCGATGTTGCTGAAGCCTTCCGTAGTGCACAAGACGTTAATGAGGCCCTACGATTACTCATGAAACTGGCTAAGCGTCAGCAACACACAACCTAGATACCTGTAACTTAAAAAAACACAACTCATAGTTGTAAAGAAGATGAGCAGTTCAACGATTCAAAACAACCAGCTGCAGCAGTGGAAGGAGGATGCGATCGCATCTCCTGGCTTTAGCGAGTTTGTCCAAGAGACCCTGGCTCTCACCAAGCGCCTATTTATCCAGCTACAGCGCCGGCCCTCTACGCTGGCAGCCGGTATTGTCCAGCCTTTGATGTGGCTGATTTTGTTTGGTGCCATGTTTCAAAATGTCCCCCAGGGACTGTTTGGCGATAGCGTCAACTACGGGCAGTTTATCGGGGCGGGTATTATTGTCTTTACCGCCTTTGGTGGCGCGCTTAATGCTGGTTTGCCGGTGATGTTTGACCGAGAATTTGGCTTTTTAAACCGGCTGCTGGTGGCTCCACTGGTATCTCGATTTTCAATTGTGATTGCTTCGGCGCTGTTTATTGCGGCCATGAGCCTGGTACAAACCGCTGCAATTGTGGCTCTAAGCGCATTGTTAGGGGCAGGGCTGCCCAGCGTCGCCGGTCTGGGGCTAATGGGCGCGATTATTCTGATGCTGGTGCTAGGGGTGACGGCCTTTAGCCTGGGGCTGGCCTTTGCCCTACCCGGTCATATTGAGCTGATTGCGGTTATCTTTGTCACCAATCTACCGCTGCTGTTTGCCAGTACGGCCCTGGTTCCTCTGTCCTTTATGCCGCGCTGGCTGAGCACTATCGCCAGTCTAAATCCCCTCAGCTACGCCATCGAGCCGATTCGCTACTTGTATCTGCACAGTGAATGGAGCTTTAGCAGTATTGTCATGCAGACGGCCTGGGGCGATATTTCCATGGGTCTGGCACTAGTATTGCTAGCTGGCTTCTGCGGCGGCGCGTTAGCGCTGACCTATCCTTTGATTAATCGCCGGATCGCTTAGCTGCCGGTGGTTCTCTACGTTCTAGATTTAGTCGGTGTGGCCGTCTTTGCCGTCAGCGGTGCCCTAGCTGCTGGACGCAAACACCTGGATTTACTCGGTGTGGTTGTAATTGCTGTTGTGACAGCCGTTGGTGGCGGTACGCTGCGCGATATTTTGCTAGACCGTCCCATATTTTGGATTGATAGCCCGATTTATATCACCGTTATTTTGCTCACGGCCCTACTGACGGTGGTCTACACTAAATTTTTTAAGCCGCCTCACAAGTCGCTGCTGATCGCCGACGCGTTTGGACTGGCGCTATTTTCCATTAGCGGTGCGCAGATTGCAGAGCAGGCTCAGCTGGCGGGGCTGCTTGTGGTGATGATGGGGACAATTACCGGTTCAGCGGGTGGGGTATTTCGAGACGTTTTACTCGTGGATATTCCGGTGATTTTAAAGCGGGGACGAATTTATGCCACCGCTGCCATTGTCGGCATCGTTGTGTATCTGGTGTTGCAAACCCTGGGTATGGTGCAGTCGTGGGCGGCACTGCTGGGTATGGCCGTCGTGGCAGCGCTCAGACTGGCCGCGATCATTTGGGGCCTGATGCTACCTATTTTTAGGCTTTCGAGCGTTCCTTTAGACCCGTCGCTAGACGATTAGCAGCGATAGCCAGTCTAAAAACTGACGTCCGGGCTACGTCATTCTCAAACAGACTTGTTAAACTGTGGACAATTGCTCACAGAAAATTACGTTATAGCAATCTTCACTATGGCAAGCATTCTTAAAAGCGCACTGGCGTCCGTGACGGGTCTGGGCCTAGTCCTAGGGCTAGCAGCTGTCCCTGCTATGGCTCAAACCAGCGGTGGGTTTGATGATTTAAGCGGTGACGCCGACAGTAACGAAGTATTTGGCGGCAGCGGTGTGAGCCTGACCGATATTATGGGCAATCTGCGCCGGGCCGATGGTCTAAACACAGACGAGTTTAGCCGCAAGAGCGATCGCAACATTGACGAAGCCGCCGCCGACTTTCATCAGCGTCAGCGCGAGGCCCTTGAAGCGCAGCAGGGGGCAGCGATAGAAACCCCTGAATTTGAAGAGCAGCTCTAAATCATTAGACAGACTCTGGATTAATGTCAGTTTAGTCCGGTCACCAATTTGACCGCTTTGCTTTCTGCCGTTTTGCAGACTCACGATTCCTGCTTCCATAGGATAGCGCTGCCGGACTTTCCGGTTTTGGCCTAACATTGTTGAGTCAGCATTAGTGCGTATCCGGCAATGACCGCAACTGTCCCCAACCTATCGAGCCAGTACGATCCGTCCCAAACCGAGTCCAAATGGCAGTCGGCCTGGGAAGACAATGCGGTATTTAAGGCTGACCCGGATCATGGTGGCGACCCGTTTTGCGTGGTAATTCCACCTCCTAACGTCACTGGCAGCCTACACATGGGTCATGCCTTTGAAAATGCGCTGATCGACACCCTGGTACGCTACCAGCGCATGAACGGTCGCAATACGCTCTGGCTTCCTGGTACTGACCACGCCAGCATCGCTGTTCAAACCATCCTAGAAAGAGAACTTAAAGCTCAGGGCAAGACTCGCGAGGATGTCGGTCGCGACGCATTTCTAGAGCGAGCCTGGGAATGGAAAAAAGAGTCCGGCGGCACCATTGTTAATCAGCTGCGTAAGCTGGGCGTTTCTGTAGACTGGACCCGAGAACGATTTACCCTGGATGCCGGTCTATCTAAAGCCGTTGTCCAGGCATTTACCAAGCTCTACGAAGAAGGGCTAATCTATCGCGGCAACTATATGGTCAACTGGTGTCCCGCTAGCCAGTCGGCAGTATCGGATGTAGAAGTTGAAAATAAAGAAGTAGACGGTAGCCTATGGCATTTTCGCTATCCGCTCACCGATGGTTCAGGGTATGTAGAAGTCGCCACCACCCGACCTGAAACCATGCTGGGAGATACGGCAGTCGCCGTTAATCCAGAGGATGAGCGCTACCAGGAAATGGTAGGTAAAACCCTGACGCTGCCTCTGGTGGGTCGGGAGATTCCCATTATTGCCGATAGCTATGTAGACAAAGACTTTGGTACCGGCTGCGTCAAGGTGACTCCGGCCCACGACCCTAATGACTTTGCCATGGGAGAGCGTCATAGCCTGCCCATGATCACCATCATGAATAAAGATGGGTCGATGAACGAAAATGCGGGTCGGTTTGAAGGCTTGGATCGCTTTGAAGCTCGTAAGCAGGTAGTGGCTGCTTTAGATGAAGCCGATGCGCTGGTCAGAATTGAAGACTATCGCCACAGCGTGCCCTATAGCGATCGCGGCAAAGTACCGGTAGAACCTCTGCTCTCCACCCAGTGGTTTGTCAAAATTCGACCGATGGCCGATAAGACCCTAGATGCCTTAGACAATCATCAGTCGCCTCAATTTGTCCCGGAGCGCTGGACCAAGGTATACCGCGACTGGCTGGTAAACCTGCGCGACTGGTGTATTTCCCGGCAGCTGTGGTGGGGGCACCAGATTCCTGCCTGGTATGCCATTAGCCAAACCAACGGAGAGATTGCTGAGGCCACGCCCTTCTTTGTTGCTGAGTCTGAGGAAGAAGCCTACACCCAAGCCAAAGAGCAATTTGGTGACGATGTGGTGCTTAAGCAAGATCCAGACGTGCTTGATACCTGGTTCTCTTCTGGACTCTGGCCCTTTTCCACCATGGGCTGGCCCGATGAAAACGCTAAAGATTTTCAAACATATTATCCCACGACTACTCTAGTTACCGGGTTTGACATTATCTTCTTTTGGGTAGCTCGCATGACCATGATGGCGAGCCACTTTACTGACACCATGCCCTTTGAGACCGTTTATATCCATGGGCTGGTGCGGGATGAGAAAAACCAGAAAATGTCCAAGTCCAAAGGTAACGGCATCGACCCGTTGGTATTAATTAATAAGTACGGTACCGACGCCCTGCGCTATACCCTCATCCGTGAAGTGGCCGGAGCCGGTCAGGATATTCGTCTAGACTACAATCGCAAAACAGATGAATCCTCCTCGGTAGAGGCGTCCCGCAACTTTACCAATAAACTATGGAACGCTTCTCGGTTTGTCATGATGAATCTGGGGGGCAAAACGCCTGCTGACCTGGGTGAACCGGAGACCGCCAAACTGGAGCTGGCCGACAAATGGATTCTCTCTAAGTTTAATCAGACTATTGCAGAAACCCGTGAGTATCTTGATAAATACGGCATGGGTGAGGCAGCCAAGATTCTTTATGAGTTTACTTGGGGAGACTTTTGTGACTGGTATATTGAGCTGGTAAAACCTCGTCTGTATGGGAAAGACGAGGCTTCTAAGCTCGTTGCACAACAGACGCTGGCGTTTGTTCTAGACGGTATTCTAAAACTGTTGCACCCATTTACCCCCCACATTACTGAAGAAGTGTGGCACACCCTGACGCGGTCAGATAGCTATTTAGCCATACAGCCCTATCCAGAGGTACGCTCAGAGCGGGTAGATGTCGAACTTGAAAAAGACTTTGACCTGCTCATTGGTACCATTCGCACTATCCGCAACCTGCGAGCCGCTGCCGGGGTAAAGCCTTCCGCTAAAATTGAAGCCATTCTCAAAACCGACGATGCCAATGAAGTCCGTATCCTTAACGCTACCCAGGTTTATCTCAAGGATGCCGCTAAGGTAGCAACGCTGACCATCGGCGGTACCGCATTAATGGCCCAGACGCTAACGGTGGCTCCAGCCTCGGGCGAGGCTGCGTCTCTAGAGACTGACCAAGCGTCTGCTGCTGAATCTGACGAGCTGCCGGAAATTGACTGGGGTGATGGCATCGACGCGATTCAAACGCTTCTAAAGCACCCGCTTGGGTATACCGGGCAAGCCTACAGCGCGGCTAAGAAACCAGCGTCTGTTGTTTTGCTAGTTTTGCTGACGGCATTGGGGCTGAGACTGGCCGCTGCCGTTGTTGCTGGTGTTAATACCGTGCCGCTGGTGGGTAGATTCTTTCAGATGATTGGTACGGGCTACGTTGCCTGGTTTGGCGGTCGATACTTGCTCAAAGCTGAAAATCGACGACAGCTTTGGGGCAACACCACCGAATTCTGGGACGAGGTTGTTGGTACCTTTAATAAAGAAGAGGCAGCGAGCCTGGAGACAGAGACGCTTCAAGAGATTACTGCTACAGATACACGACAGATGTTTGCTGGCGTTTTTGGCACCGTACAGGTGCTGATTCCACTAACGGGTTTGGTGGACGTCGATGCGCTTAAGCAAAAGATTGAAAAGTCGCTGGCCAAGGTTGAAGGTGAAATGAAATCTATCAACGGGCGTCTTGGCAATCCAGGATTTGTTAATAAAGCGCCTGAGCGTGTAGTTCAAGAAGCGCGAGATTCGCTGGTGGAGGCTGAAACCCAGGCCAAGCTGCTGCGAGAACGGTTGGCAATGCTTTAGAAGTTTCGGGAGGGCCAGCGATGCGTTTTCTACAGTCTGGAGGCAGATGCTGTCTGGTGGTAGGTATAGTCGCTTTTATCAGCAGCTGTACGTCGGCTCCTGCAGCTAATACAGACCCTGCTAGAGATATCGCAGAAGCACCTGCGGCTCTTGTCGCCCCTGACGCTACTGCAGCAGACGCTGAAGACCCTCTAGAAACTACCAGCCAGTCTGGCGATGTACTGTTTGCCTGTCGCACAGCTCAGGATAAGGTAATTGAAGTGTATGACATGGGCGCTTCGATTGAATATGTGTTTGGCCCTAAGGAACAGCCGGAGCTGGTGCTAAATGTTCCTAGAGAACAGGTTTCCACCTACCAGTGGCGGGGGATTGGCCGATATGAAAACTATTCGGTTAGTATTCCTAACGGCGATACGGTTTACATTGTCTTCTGGTCGCGCGATCGCTTAGGGATCGATCGACCTCCCGAAGCCGGTGTGAGTGTTGAAATTGATGGAGAATACGTCACTACGGTGGACTGTGCCACAGATATCACCCAAAACCTGATAGGGGTAGATTTATCGCCAACGTCGTTTTGAGGCTACCGGTGAAGAAAAGCTCGAATGTGTTCAATCATCTTCATTTCAACCCCTCTCATGTGAGCACCGTTCCATGGGCTGAGGGCTAGTTTTCTGCCTGAGGTCAGGGTTAGCTCGATGCGATAGACAGCATCGGCATCATGGTCATGCTGCTTGAGATGAATGCGGGCAATCTCCGCAAAGGGATATTCAAAGCGATGCTGGCGACAAAACCGTTTTCGCACTCGGTAAAGAATCTGTTGGCGACGATCAAAGGTCCAAAGCTCGGAGGTAGCGGCATTCATAAAAACAGCTGTCGGTGCGACGATGCCTAGGCATGTAAAAAAGCTGCCGACCAGCAGCATCCAGAGCCGCTGTCCTAGAGTATAGGCTTCTGTAAACAGCAGATTTAAGCCACCGAGACCGAGTGCGATCGCAAGCAGTCCTAAAATCAAAGCAAACGGCAGCAGCAGCCCCATCAAAACTCGATACCCTGGGCTGGTCTTCAAAATTAGCTGGTCTGGAGTTTCATTAACAATCTTGAGGCTAGACCACTTTTTGCTAAACATCGCTGCGTCAGGACTTCTCCAACACAGGATGAATACAGTTCTACTAAACTTGATTACGGCACTCAGGCCAGAACAAAGTTGAATGTGGCTTGGCCGCTATCGTCCATGGCCATCAACAGCAGCGGGTTAAACAGAAAGTCACCCTGATTTGCAGGCTCTTTTGGAAAATATAGCTGTGTGGTCAAAACCGGCTGGTTAGCCGCCTGGACCTTTATATGAAAATGGCGGGTGCGACCGGGATATATGCCCGGCACGATGGTCTCAATCCGGTAGCGTCCCTCGGCGTCTGTAAACTGGTGACCGCGAAATGTGTAGCCGCGATTGTCGTACTCACCCTGGTCGTTGGTATGCCAGCAGTCGACCAGCGCACCGGCAATGGGCTCACACTGAGACGACATCACCTGACCGGTCAGTATCATCGGGGTACCGGTTAGTCCTGGCTCTAATAACGACTGTCGTTGTGGAGAATCAGGTGTGTAGAAAGGCCCTGCTGTTTGGGAGGGTGTGGTCGCATCATTGCCGCAGGCAGGGGTGGGGGATAATGCCTGGGCGGTCTCGCCAGTGCCTTTGGTAAAACGGCTACAGGTAACCGATAGAAATGAAACCAGGGCAGCCGGTCCCACTTTCAAAAGGGTGCGACGATTAAAACGCTGTTTAGACATGGGGGACACCATAGTTCCGTAGCTGTACCGGGTCTGTCGCTAGGCTGCGGCCTGTTCTTCTAGCTCATCTTCTGCGGCTGACACTGCCGTCATATCTCGCTTCCAGCTAGGATATAGGTGACTGATACGAGCTTTCCATTTGTTACGATTGTGTTCTGCCTTTTGGGGAAACCATGAGAAGACCAATAGATCTAACACCAGCTCTACACTTCTGACCACCGTTAAGAAGACCCCTGTAAGCAATCTGTAGTGGATCAAATAGTAAGGCGTAAAGAGGATTGCGGCAAACCAAAGGAGATTATCAAATACCTCTTTATCCAGATTAAACGAGATACTGACGTGGACCCGCAGCAGGGTGTACCACAGAGATACAACCACTAAAGTGCTAACGGCAAACCCGATAATTCCTTCAGTTTTTTGCCACAGCAGTTTGACAACGCGTTTGGACGTGGTCCAAATGATGCCCGCAAATGCAACGATGAGGGCACTGTAGGTGGCAATATTAGTCCAGTCAAGGTCATTAAGTTCGCCAAGCATAGACGTATCGATCTGCTGCAGCAAATCGAGAAAAGATTGCAGCATTGCGGGCTCCTATAAAATATTTTTTGTTGTAAAAATGAGGTGTGTCCCCCTTTGCCAATAGCATAGCCGCTGTACCAGACGGTCGTAGGGGTGGATTGCCCTAATGCCCGGTTGGGTTTACCCATAGGAGCATTGTTTTTAGGCAGGGGTGCAAATTAAAACCGGCTCTTTCAAACAGCTAAACTCCATGACATCTGCAGGTGTTTTCTCAGAAGGATTCACTTCGGGAGAAACACTATTGGCAATTTGTAAGGCCCGCGTTACCAGTTCAGAGCAAAATAGGGCTTCAAAGTCAGGCTGATTGCTGAATCCAGCTTGATCGAAAATATCTACCCCGGCACCTACAGCCTGGGGGAAGTCGTAAGGAACGGCCTGGGCTTCAACGTGATGCAGCCACTCACTCATGCGAGTCAGCTGCTGCGGCTGCAACGGGACCTGCAAAGGTGCCCACCACACTGGCCCCTGAGCTGTCATAATCCGATTGGATAATCGCTGAAACTGTACGCCAAACTGGGGTTGACCGCTGCCTTCGCTCGGCAGACTGGTATCAATATGAGATTCAGCAATTAGGACGGGGTCTTGATGGGCAGCTGTCCAATCCACGGATAGGACAATGGCCACATGGACATAGCAGGACCGGGTAGCAATTTTGACCACATTAGAAGGGACATCAGCGCCAGAAAAGGCAAACACATCGCCCGGTCGAATCTGCTGACAGAGTTCGGTATAGGAGCGTTCTGAAACTCCAGGTAAATATGGATCAGTCATGGTGCTTCCCAGCCTAAAAGCATTATCAACGTCGTACATTCCTATTTTTAGGCGTTGTGGTGACGTTTGCTCAGAGAAGCTCGTCGTCTTTTAAAAAAAGAATAGGGGAATAGAAATAGAGAGAGATAACATTATTTATTGCAGCCTAAACCGCCGGTAAAACGATACAAATATTGCATAGAGCGCGTAGGCAATAAAGCCAGCTGCAATCAGCCCCAAGCTAACTTTGCCATAGGGCTGAGCCTCCAGCTTTTCCAATGCGTTTTGCAAGCCGCCCGCCGGGTCTGAGCGAGACAGAAATGCCGCTTGCAGCTGACCAATGCCGATGACAACGAAGGCCACTCCGCGAGCCGTATAGCCAATTTGACCTAGCCAGGTAGCGACCCTTGACAGGTTGCGATCGCACTCTCGCTTAAACTGGCTAATGTATGCTCCTGACAATCCGCCATAGATGTAGACAAAACCCACACCCACGACAGTCAGTCCCGCTAGCACCAGTAGCAAAACTCCCCAACCGGTTTCTACCAGCTGGGCTGCAAAATCTTCAAGCGTATCGTCCTGCTCTGAACTGACATTGGCGATTAGCTCTATCGACGCATATACGACACCGGCATAGCTAAAGCCGCTGATCGCATAGCCCAAACGCTGTACGGTACGCAAAAGACTTTGCTTCCCCGAGTGCTCGGGGTCGCTCAGCGCCTGTACAAATCGCCAGAAAGCGTAGCCTGCTAGACCGCTTGCCAACAAATATAGGAAAAAGAGACCCAGCGGCTGTCGGGTAACAACCTGTAAAATGCCTTCGGTTCCCAGCAGAGGCATTCTCCTTTCCAAAGCTCTACCTAGAGCAAACAGACCGATAATCAAATAAATAAATCCTTTTGCGGCATAGCCAAGCCGCATCCAGACTTTAATCGGACCTAGATCTGCTAACCGTCTTAACGATTGCTGAAGTCTGCTAATGCTTTTAGAGGACCATAGATTTTGAAACACAGTCAATTTGATATAAAGTCCCCTTTGATGAAATAGCGACACTGATAGTCAAAGCAAGAACCGCGACAGCTGCTTTAAGAGATGAACCGATCTGTAACCACTATTATGTGACAGTCCTTGACAAATAAAACCTACTCAGGGAGCAAGCAGATCGACCTCATCGGCCACAAATACAGGTTGATCGGCGTAGTCAGAGCCAAGCATTTGCTGTATTGATGTCTCCCAATTTGTGCCGTAGTCCCGTTCAAAATCTGCTTTATTGTAGGGACGTAGGACACCTGTGGCAATTACGTTGCTGTCTGTTTTAACTTGGGGAACGGGCTGCCGACTAAGCACCAGAAGATCCTCTCCGCCCCATACTTGTTCTTCATCGAGTACAAAGGCGGTAGACGAGAAAATTTCTTCGACCTCTCCAGAAACCGCAATCTGGTGAGTGTAGTATACTTCAGGGTGACGTGTCAAATCTTCCGGCCCCGGAGCTAGTGCGATTGACTGAGCTACAACGACAGGACTGTTTTCATACTGGCTGTATAGCTCAGGTGTTAGCTCGATTCCGTACTGTTGCTCAAAATCACTGATAACTAACAGCTTTAATTCTCCTGTTACCTGCAGATCGCTCTCGTAGCCATCAATTAACACAACCGGCTCGTCTGGAGTAATGACTAAAATATCTTCACCGCCTAGCACTCTTTCGTCTTCAAGTAAAAACGAAATCTCTTCAATCTTTTCTCGAACTTCACCTCGAATAGAAACAGTTTCACTAAGATTTTTTTCAACGTCGCTGGGGAATTCTGATTGAGCCGTCTCCTTTGATGTGGCAGATGCGACCTCTGGGAATGCTCGTACGCAAGCCGTGGGTGCAACAGCTAAAAGTACAACAGCTATGGTTCGAGAAAATGCTGTTGTCTTGAAAAAATTACAGGTCACTATGCTAAGCTCCAACGCCTCTGACATCCTTGAGTGCAGAAGCGTCCTCTAGCTTTTTGATAACGCTAAAACTTCCGTCTGTTTCTAAAACAACGGCATCAACCTGAGATACGTTGCCAATACCCTGATTACGAATGGCGGCTAGCACCTCGCCTTCTGATACCCGCTCTTTTTTGAGAACGCTGCGTTTGAACTGTCCCTGGTGTAGCAGCAGTGCCGGTTCGGACTTGATCAGATGCTGTACCCAGGAAGAGCGAGCGGCTATCCAGCTGATGATGTACTGATATAGCACTAAAATGGCAAATCCCAGAACACCCTGAGCCAGCGATGTATCTTTCGACAAAAGCATGGCCGCTAAAATCGAACCAAATGCAATGGTTACGACAAAGTCGAACGAGTTCCACTTCGCCAGCGTTCGCTTGCCTGAGATCCGCAGTAAAAAAATAATGATAATGTAGCCCAGGGTCCCTGCCATGAGAGTATGGCCCAGAGATGACCAGCTATTAAACATGATTGAACCCCATAGCTAAATTTTTACTGACAGACGCCTCGAGTAAACGCTAGCGCTGCCGAGCGTTGGAATGACTTTAGCCTAGAACCGTCGGTTCGGCTAGCCTATCCCTAAGACCGGCAGCGCTAGAAATTTACTGATATTACCGACAGCTGACGGTTACTCAGGTACAGCAGAAGGATAGATCTCGTCAGCTACAAAGACGGGCTTCTCTGAATATTCGCCCTCAATTGTCTCTTGAACGGACAGATCCCACGTTAGGTCATAGTCCCGCTCGAAGTCTGCTTTGACGTAAGGACGAAGTACACCCGTGATAGTTACCACAGACTCATCTTTTATGTCTGCTGCATCCTGAGTGCCGATGACTAACAAATCGTCAGCACCGAACAGCCGATCTTCGTCTAAGGTAAAGATATCAGGAGCGAGGACATCTTCGATTTCACCTTCTACTGCAATCACCTGATTGTAGTATTCTTCGGGGTTGGCTGTGATATCGCCAGGATCGGGAGCTAGTGCAACCGATTGAGCAATGATTACAGGCTGCTCTTCGTAGTCTGCATAGGTCTCAGGATCAAGGGTTAGATTATAGGCGACCTCAGCTTCATCCAAGCTTAGCTGCTGAATTTCACCGGTTACCTGAACCTGGCTTTCGCCCACTTCGGGGAGCATCAGAGGCTGCCCCGATACGTTGATGACTAAAATCTCATCATCATCGAAGAACTGACCGTCTCTGACTAGGAATGAAGCGTCGCCAATAACGTCTGCAACTTCACCGCGAATGGAAACGGTCTGACCAATCAAGCTATCGGTCTCTTCTACTAACTCTTCGGTAGTAACGTTTTCTTCTTCAGCCGGTGTTGTAGTTGCTTCGGGACCCGAGGCGCAGGCTGAGGCCATGGTTGCTGCCAGCAGCATACCTACCATGGCTAATTTTGTAGATGTCTTTGATGATGTAACAGGTTTGGAAAAGAAAGCCATTTTATAAATTCCTCCTACGTGATCTGTTTTGCTGCATTGCTCTGTTAGAACAAAATTTGCCTTACCAACGCAGTAGCTTAGTTTTGTATCGTCTAACAGCGTAGCTTTGATGCTGGTTGCAAAAATCTTCCAAAAGATATGTTTTGGAATACATTTTGATATGGTCTGTGGTAACTCTAAATCTGCCAGAAGCTACAGGCAAGTCCGCCGCTATCTATCAGAGCGCATGGTCAAAAGCTCTTTCATGGAGGCGAGCAGCCGGATAGACAGCGTTCTAATTTTGGCCGCTTCTGTCAATGAAAATGTCCATCGGACACCGACCTTAAATACGACCGCATCTACCTGACCAATCACCTCGACCTGCTCCCTGTCTGCACCAGCAATGCTTTTGGGATATGCCTTCATCTTGCTGGCTTCCTGCTGTAGATAGGCTGCGATCGCAGTTGGACCCACGATCGCCTCATCAAAGGGAGGATGTAGCTCTCCCTCGGCAGAAAACAAACCAGCGGCAGTGGTAAAATCGTTGGTGTTGAACGCTTTAAAATATTGTTCAACAACCGCTCTGTGCGCTTTGCTAACAGGTTTGTCTGTCTGCTGTTCTGTAATCATTATTTAAGCAGTAGGTCCCATGTCGATCACAGCATCGCGCAGCACCGTTAGCTGAGAGTTAAAGTCCATAGCAGAGAGCGTGTTTAGAAGCTTAGTAGCATCATTGCCTAAGGAGTAGCTCTCAGGGACTGGAATAACCTCGCCTTCACTCATAAGCACGGCAAGCTCGTACCAAAACAACAGTTTGTTGTCCTTGCTATAGGCTCTGTACTGCTGGGTATATTCTGTACGCGTTCTCTCAACGAGATCTCGCATAAAGGCAAGCTGCTGCTCTTGCTCCATTTCTTTGACCTGAATTAGTAGGTTCTCGGTAAACTGTGAGTTAGCCGCACCAGGAGCCGCTGGGGTAATGGAATTGCCCATCTCCTTATAAATGAACCACAGTAGACCTAGCTGTTCGTCGGTCGAAAGCTGTTTAAAGCTTTCGACGGCCTTGTTGGTTTCTTGAATAAGTTCTTCTACAGAAGCCATATAACTCCTCTCCTTTCTTGCTTTTGCTCAGTGTAATAATTTGCAAAGTGATGATGACCTATCCTAGGAGAGAGATTTTAAAGGAAATGAACAGAGACAACAGGTCTGTTCGAAGCCGATTTTGCTGGCAGCAGACGCTTCTTGAACACAGATTCTCTTGCGTCTGCGTTCGCTAGCTCTCTAGGATAGAAATTAAGGCTGACGGTCTAACTCGACAGCTGGCCGCCGGTAATATCCAAGAGTGCCCCCGTCACAAAGCTGCTATCTTGGGCAGCAAAGTAGACATAGGCAGGAGCCAGCTCTTCGGGTTGAGCTGCACGGTTGAGCGCACCGTCTGTGTCAAACCCATCTACCATTTTGGCGGGCATGGTTGCTGGAATATTGGGAGTCCACACAGGACCAGGAACTACGGCGTTTACTCGGATTTTGCGCTCGGCTAGATTGAGCGCTAGGGCCTTAGTCATTGAATGAATCGCGCCCTTGCTAGCAGCATAGTCAATTAGAAAGGGCTTACCGATTTTGCCTACAATACTGCCGGTGTTGATGATGGTGTCGTTTTCTTTCAGATGGGGGATGGCGGCTTTCACCATGTAGAAGTAGCCAAATACGTTAGTCTCCAGGGTGCGGCGAAACTGTTCTTCAGAGATGTCTTCAAATTTTTCCTGTACCATCTGATAGGCAGCATTGTTGACTAGAATATTGAGCTGACCAAAGGTGGCAACAGTTTTTTCGACTACGGTGCGACAGGCGGCAGCGTCACGCACATCTGCTTTAACAGTCAGACACTTGCGGCCTTTGGCTTCTACAAGCTCACGCGTTTTGTCAGCATCTCCGTCGCTGTGCAGGTAAACAATAGCCACGTTGGCCCCTTCCATGGCGTATGCGATCGCAACGGCTCGACCAATACCAGAATCCCCTCCTGTAATGATGGCAACCTTGTCCTTCAACTTGTCTGCAGGGCTGTAGTTAGATAGGTCTGAATCAGGCTGAATGTTCATATCGGCCTGACTGGCCGGATAGTCCAGCTGCTGACTAGAGATCTCATCAGGGGTGGGGCGGCGTTCTTTGGGGTCCATCGTGGGCAATAACCTATAGTAATAAATCCATATGAATAGTAGAAAAGTAACCACAGCGACAAAATTGTCAAAAGAGCGAACCTGTTCTCTCTCTTTAGACCGATTTCAAAGCAGTCTCCAACTAAAGGTAGACCGATCCCTGACTTAATCTAACTCTCCTGCTGTAGGCGTATCTCGACAGAGTCTGATTTCATATAGGGGCTATCGTCTCCTGTAACCTTGTCTTCAAGCTATGTCTTCATTTCAACGTTCTCAGCTTAAACACGATGCTGCTCCCTGGATTAGGTGGTTGGCTAGATTTGGCTATGCTGCTAAGGGGGTTGTGTATTGTTCCTTAGGAATATTGGCCGTTCAGGCGGCCCTTAATACGGGGGGTGAGACCACCGGATCTTCAGGTGCATTGGATGCGATCGCGTCTCAACCTTTTGGACAGGCTCTGTTACTTCTAATCGGTATTGGTCTGATAGGCTACGTTCTTTGGCGGTTAGTGCAGGCATTTGCAGACCCTGAACATGACAGCAATGACTGGTCAGACATTGTCCGCAGACTCAGCTATTTTTTCAGCGGTATTGCCTACGGTAGCCTGGCTCTGACTGCTCTACGTCTAGCTTTAGGCAGCTCCTCTGATTCAGGTCAAAGCAATAGCCAAGAGACCTTTGCGGCCACACTTCTACAGCAGCCCATGGGTCGCTGGTTCGTGGGTGCTGCAGGTGCTCTTGTGATTGGCATTGCGTTTTACTACTTTTACAGAGCCTTCAAGGCTAAGTTTCGCAAGCGGCTGCGTCTATACGACCTCAGCCAGTCGGCCAGGCAGAATCTGATTCGTCTGTGTCAGTTTGGTATCACCGCTCGCGGTGTGGTTTTTGCCATCGTCGGCGGATATCTCATCAAAGCGGCTAAGTCGGCTAATGCTGATCAAGCCCGTTCCACCGAAGGCGCTCTGGAGGCTATAGAACAGTCGTCAACTATGGGGCAGTGGCTGCTGTTGCTGGTCGCAGTCGGTTTGGTAGCCTACGGTATTTACATGCTTGTTCAAGCTCGCTATCGGAAAATTGGAGTCCTGTCATAGTCCAATGCGCATCGCTTAAATATATTCCATGGGATAGATGAGACCGCTGACGGCTTTTGTCATGATTACATGGCTAAAGTAATCCCTCGTATCGGAGAGGTCCGTCGGCCATGTCTAAGCTGAATGGTGTCATGATGCAATACTTCCACTGGTATCTTCCTCCAGATGGAAGCTTGTGGAATGAGCTTAAAAAAAATGCCAGTGAGCTAGCCGATGTTGGCATTACCTCTCTCTGGCTGCCTCCGGCCTATAAGGGGACAGGGGGTGGCTATGATGTGGGCTATGGGGTTTACGATCTTTTTGACCTGGGTGAGTTTGACCAAAAGGGAACGGTTCGAACCAAGTACGGTACTAAGGATGAGTACGTAGCTGCTATTAGAGCTGCCCAGTCAGCAGGGATAGAGGTCTATGCCGATGTGGTATTTAACCACAAGCTTGGCGCCGATGAGGCTGAAGAAGTACAGGCAACGCCGTGCAATCCCGATAATCGCAACGAAGCGATGGGAGACGCTCGCAACGTTAAGGTATGGACTCACTTTACGTTTCCTGGTCGTCAGGGCAAGTATTCTTCGCTGGAATGGCACTGGTGGCACTTTGACGCGGTTGACTACAACGCCTATGACGATAGTCTTGATGCTATTTATTTATTTGAAGGCAAACAGTTTGACGACGATGTAGATCTAGAGAAAGGCGCATTTGACTATCTCATGGGCTGCGATCTGGATATGGAACATCCAGAGGTCCAGGGAGAGCTAAAGTACTGGGGAGAATGGTATCTTGATACGACGGGCGTAGACGGGTTTCGGTTTGATGCGGTTAAGCACGTCAATGCTGGTTTTTTCCCCCAGTGGCTGAATCACTGTCGTCAGCACGCTGGTAGTCGGCTGTTTGCTGTAGGGGAATATTGGTCTTACGAAATCGAAGCATTACACCATTTCTTGTCTCTAACGGGTGGAGACGTTGCCCTGTTTGACGCACCGCTGCACTACAACTTTAGCGAGGCCAGCAACAGCGGTAGCGACTATGACCTGACAACGATCTTTGACAATACGCTGGTTAAACAGCAGCCTTTACTAGCCGTGACGCTGGTTGAAAATCATGACTCTCAACCACTACAGTCTCTAGAATCGGTGGTGGAACCCTGGTTTAAACCTTTGGCCTACGCCATGATCTTGCTGCGCAGCGGTGGCTATCCCTGTATTTTTTATGCCGACTACTACGGAGCCCACTATACCGACAGCAGCGACGACGGCAACGAGTATGAAATCTGGTTAGACAGCCACCGCTGGATGATCGACAAGTTTTTACATGCCCGTCATACCTACGCCTACGGAAAACAGTATGACTATTTTGATCATCCTAATACCGTCGGCTGGACTCGTCTAGGAGACAGCGAGCATCCAGGCGGTATGGCCGTTGTCTTAACCAACGGGGACCAGGGTCAAAAATGGATGGAGACAGGACAGCCGAATCAGACTTATATCGACATCACAGAACATGTCGATACACCAGTTACCACCAACGAAGAAGGCTGGGGAGATTTCTCCTGTATGGCGGGCTCAGTCTCGGTTTGGGTACCTAAAAAATAACCGCCGCCGCTGTTTTAGTGGATGCACCGATCTGTTAGCAATGCGATATTGCAGCGATACCATCCCGTAGATCAGCAGCGCCAAATAACCAGATCTAGTCAAAAAGAGATTCCACAAAAAAAATCCCCCTAGCGAGGGAAATAGACGTCCATGCTAAAGGAGGAATCCGATGGACAAGACTAGGACACCAGCTCTGGAGACCGATGGCGATGTTCTGTACTACCAGGGCGAGCTTGACGAATAATCAGATCAAAGGCATGCTCACCAACGGCATCCTTAATTAAAGGTTCCAGGTCATGCATAACATTTTGATTGAGCTGAAATACAAGATTTGCTTCGTCAACAATCTTTTGTGCCAGATTAGGGTCAACGGGGAGTGAATTTAGGGCGTCTCTATACTGTCCTTTAAAGGAGCGACGGGCTTCAACCGTGGGGATAGTATCAAACTCATAAAACGCTGTCCCCTGGCCATCGGGCAGCTCCAACGCCGACCTAACCACGGCTCTTAACCCCTGCCCTCCGGAGAGATCGCCCATGTAGCGGACATAGGCATGGGCAATCAGCAGCGCGGGGTCTTGCTCTGCCAGGGTTTGGATGCGCTCTCGATAGAGCAGACCGGCCGGAGATGGGGTAATCTCGTCACGCCAGCTGGCACTACAGTAAAACGCTAAATCTTTTTCTAACTGAGCCACCCGTTCTAACCTGGGGAAATACATTGGTCCCACAACAGGGTGCTGAGCGTGCGATCGCATCGCCTCTTCTAGGGCGCTATAGACAAAGTATAAATTGACCATGAGCTGACGAAATGCTTCTTTCTCGACAATTCCTTTAAGGAAGCACTTCATATAGGCCGTATTTTCTGCCAGCGTGTGAGAGCGCTGCGTACCTTCTCGTAGATTTAGCGCTAGGTTATGATCCATGGGAGTTATCTCAGATAGTTACAGTCGGACCTTAAAAGAGAAAAGGCAAGGAACGCGCTTGAGGGAGGTGCGAGTTAGGCTTTCCCCTGTGGTGTCGCCAGGAGATGAGAAACCACTGTTCTTTGCCAAAAAAGCTTTTCAACAACCTGTCGGCGCCCAGTTCACCCAATCTTGAGGTTTAAGAAAGGTGCTCGTCAGCGCCGCTTCTGGACTGTCGGGCTGGGGCTCGTAGCCATACTGCCAGCGAACCATCGGCGGCAGCGACATTAATATCGACTCGGCTCGACCGTTGGTCTGTAGACCAAATATCGTACCTCGGTCGTAAACTAAATTAAATTCGACATAGCGTCCCCGTCGATAGAGCTGAAACTCTCGTTCACGCTCGCCATAGGGTCTATCTTGATTGCGCTCTACAATGGGCACATAGGCTGACAAAAAAGCATCGCCACAGCTTTGAACAAAGGTAAACCACTCCTCCCAGCTGTGACTAACAGGTCCAGTTTGCTGCGCGTAGGCAGCCGCATCTCCGGTAGAATTTGAGCCTGAATAAAGACTGCCGCGATGGTCTAAATAATCAAAGAAGATACCGCCGATGCCTCGGGCTTCTTGACGATGCTTCAGATAAAAATATTCGTCACACCAGCGTTTGAAGGCCGGATAGAAATCAGGATGATGCCGATCACAGGCTTGTTTTAAGGTGGTGTGGAAATGAATCACATCCTCTACTGCCGGATAGTAAGGAGTCAGATCTATACCACCGCCAAACCACCATACCGGCCCCGCTTCAAAATAACGGTAGTTGAGATGGACCGTTGGCACATAGGGGCTACGAGGATGTAACACCATGGAGGTTCCAGTGGCGTAGAACCCATGACCTGCCGCCTCAGGGCGCTGGATCAAAATTGCTGGGGGCAGCGTATCTCCCCACACTTCTGAAAAGTTAACGCCACCTTGCTCAAAGACTCGTCCATCGCGGATTACTCGGGTGCGGCCACCGCCGCCGCCCTGGCGCTGCCAGGGATCTTCTTGAAACGTTGCCTGTCCGTCTAAGCGCTCTAGGGCAGAACAAATTGTATCCTGCAGTGTTTGCACATACTGCTTAAATCGCTGGCGACCGTCATGGGGCGGCAGGGCTGAAGGATTCGTCGTCAGTACGGAGGTGGCAGCTGGCGACCGGTTGATTTGAAGACTCATGGATTAACTCTTTGCAGCGGAATTTAGCGTTCATCACCATATAGCGATTAAACGATTGTCTCGTATTTCTGTTTTCAAAACTTTACCTGGTAAGAGCCGCGTCTGAGCCTGTCAAGGTCGCTTGACTATGCCTATTCATAGAGAAAACCATCTGCAGTCTGGCTTTAGCATTGACTCACAGAACCTAAAAGAGTTAAGAAAATATGACAGTCGTGCTGTTAAGGCTGAATCATATTACGCTTTCAATAGCTACAAAGCGATGAATAGATGTTTGAGAAAGGAAAAACCTATGGTCAGTACGGCATCATCCCCTGCTAGCGTTGCAGCCCGTCACAAATCTCAGGTTGAAGAGAATTTGCTGACGCCTCGTTTCTATACGACCGACTTTGACAAAGCTGCCAGTTTAGATCTTTCGGAAGGCGAGGCGGATCTGCAGGCAATGCTGGTAGAAATGCGGGCTGACTATAATCGTCATCACTTTGTGCGCAATGAGGCATTTCAGCAAACCTGGGACCACATCCAGGGGGAAGAGCGACAGGCGTTTGTGGATTACTTAGAGCGTTCCTGTGTTTCAGAATTCTCAGGATTTTTGTTGTTTAAAGAACTCTCGCGTAAGCTCAAAGGACGCAGTCCGCTGTTGGCAGAAATCTTTTCACTTATGGCCCGTGACGAGGCTCGCCATGCGGGTTTTCTCAACAAAGCCATGGCGGATTTTAATATCTCCTTGGACCTGGGTAAGCTCACTAAAAAACGAGACTATACCTTTTTCCCAGTGGAGTGGATTATCTATGCGGTGTATCTATCAGAGAAGATTGGCTACTGGCGCTATATTCTAATCCATCGTCATTTAGAACAGCAGCCTGACAATCGCTTTTATCCGCTGTTTAACTACTTTGAAAGCTGGTGTCAGGATGAGAATCGCCACGGGGATATTTTTAAGGCGCTATTGCGATCTCAATCCAGCATGTGGGATACCTGGCAGTCTCGTCTCTGGAGCCGTTTCTTTTTGCTGTCTGTTTTTGCGACCCACAGCCTCACAGTCCATGAACGGACTAAGTTTTACGAGATGCTTGGCCTCGACGCCACCCAGTTTGATACCGACGTCATTCGCGAAACCAACAATACGTCAGCCCGAGCTTTTCCCGTCATTCTTGAGGTTGATCATCCCGAATTTTTCAAACGTCTCGACCGCTGTGCTGAGCGCAATCTCAAACTTAAAGATATTGCTGAGGGGGCAGCGCCCAAGGTGTGGAAATTCTTACGTAAAGTGCCCTTGGTGGCCGGTACAGTGGGTGACTTAATCAGACTCTATCTGCTTCCACCTGTGGATGCCGAAGCTCTAAGAGAAACCGTCCGATAGCCAGATTGTTGCTAAGGGCACTCATGAGAGTTCCTCTGGTTCGCTCATGGGTTTTCTCTAAACCTGTAATGCTATAGGGCAGACGTCCTACTCGTGGCGCTGCCCGTCTGGCATGATGGCATGGTATAGATTTGCCTGGTGAAGCAGCGTACCCGTCAGGTCAGCTCCCTGCAGGTTAGCTTCCTTTAAGTTCACACCGGTGAGGTCGGCGTAGCTCAAATCGGCCCCTTGAAGATTCGCGTCACTCAGATCGGTAGGAAAACTGCCTGGTCGATAGTCTTTTCCCAATTTAGCGCGACACAGCGTGGCCTCTGATAGATTAGCGCTTCGCAAAATCGCACCGCTCAACAGTGCATAGCTCAAATCTGCGTGACTTAGATTAGCTCGTCCCAAATCGGTTCTTTGATCGGCGTTTGAGCGCAAATCAGCATCAATGAGGCAGGCCATGGCAAGATTGGCGCTGCTTAAATTTGCTCCACAGAGGCTGGCTTTGACTAAGTTAGCCTGCTCTAGGGCGGCATCACTCAACAGCGCACTGCTCAAGTCTGCTTCCCGCAGCTGGGCATGGTTCAAATTGGCAGAGCGTAGATCGCTGCCCCAGAGAATAGATTCGCTCAGGTTGCAGCGCTCAAAATTGGCCCGACAAAAGTGAGTACGACCCAGACGAGACTGTCGCAAATCTGAGTGACTAAACTTGATATCCCCTAGATCAAGCTGAAGCAGTTCCAACTCCACAAGCTTCAGCCCAGAAAAATCACGTTCGCCAGCGTTATATGCCTGTAGTAGTTCCTGACTATCCATAGCAGTAGTAGGTCCTCTATTGAAAAGGTGTGAATGGCTATGACTTGATTCTATGGGCTTAAGCGTTGGCTGCCACAGTCCATCTTTACAGTATGCCTGAAAACACTATTTAGTTATGTAGATATTAAAATAATTCTTTGAGCTGACTAGGATCGAAAAATACATTAAAAAAACCTATGCTAAAAGATAGAAAAGCTTTGGCTGTCAAGACTGAAGGACATATAGTTGGTTGTTGACTAGAT
Organism: Leptolyngbyaceae cyanobacterium; assembly: GCA_050043465.1. Taxonomy (GTDB): domain Bacteria; phylum Cyanobacteriota; class Cyanobacteriia; order Phormidesmidales; family Phormidesmidaceae; genus Leptothoe. Next base: position 11,902 of record JBHJIL010000071.1, on the reverse strand, counting down.
GGGAAATCCCCACAAAATCGCTATCCAGTTATATACTGGTTTCATTAGGGAATTTCAACCTTCTTGGCAGCGTTTGGCTTCTACATACCCTGCAGACTATGAGTGCTGATACGCAGAGGTTTCCTGTTCTCTTTTTTTTACCGTTCTCTTAAAGCAAATGCTCGAGCTGGAGCCCTTATTGCTGCTCCGGTTCGAGTTTTTTTGACCGATTAAATTGAGCGGCCATACCCGGTGAAGCCTGAGGGTAAGCTTTGCTAATCCGGTCGGGTAAGAACCATACTTTAGGCAGACATTGCTTTTAGCACTAGCCGCGATAATTAAAGCAAGCTGATAAGCCATTTTCTCAAGCAAATTGTTATCTGCCTGGCCCTCAGGTGTCGGCATGTCTTATCGGTTTGTATCTTGCCACTGGCCTGATACTTGTCGCGTTGCTTAGGAGCAAACATCATGACTCACGGTAATGACCCGGCTACCCCCACTGAAAGGTTTGCAGATAATTTTGACAAAATAAAGGCTGAGGGAGATATTCGGTTTAAAAAAATTACTCAGATTCTACGAGCCGCTATTGCTAAGAGCGCCAGCGAACTCAAAGAAGGGGCCACTGTGGTTAGTCCGGCAACTAAAGACTTTAGAGATTCTGTGATTCAGCGGGTGAAAGAGACCAGTCAGGAAACCCTTGATGAAGCTCAAGAGGTGTGGGCTAATCGCGCCAAGGAAGAAAGCTTTCAAGATTGGTTTCGAGCAGAGATACAGGCAGCGGTCAATGCCATGAAAACAACTCTAAAGAAAGATGCTAGCCAGGGTAAACGCCCGATGGCTAATCCTCCTGAGAAACGTCTGGGCGAAAGCTAAGTGATATTTTCCTGGGCATTTCTAAGCCTTGATAGGACTTTGATCGACCGCCGATCGGCCCATTCTCTAAATCAGCATCTCAAGGTAGCAGGCCCGCTCTTGTTGCCAACTAGTTTCTAGTTTTATCGGAGTAACTTTAATAATGACCTCTCTTAATTCACAGCAGGAAAAAAGTATTGTGGCCCTAATTACGGCCCTTAGTCAGCAGGATAAGGCGTTGCCCGCCGGTCTGCAGAAGCAGCTCCATGCCATTGGGCAAAATTTGGCGGGTCGATCGGTTGAGATACCTGCGATCGCAGCCAGCCTCCCCCAGCTGAGCACCGCCTACCAGGCGGCCCTTGCAGATCCAGATAGCCACCCAGCCGCTACGCTAGTCGCCAATAACAGCGACAGCGATCTCATGGAAAAAGCCACCCGAATTTTTACCGCAGCTGACTCAGTTCAGGTGGCTAAAAAGCGCACGTCTCCATCCCTAGGACAGATTGCGTCCAACCCAATCAAGCGTCTGTTTAATAGAGGCTAGTTTTGTTCGTAAGCTACGCACATAGACTAGAAGCATCAGGCAACCGCATTCGTTGGGTGGCTCATCTGTTGAATAAACCGGTCCCATCAATAGATTTGCCCGTGATCCCGTATGCTGCATAAACTAGTGTAAGTAGTATCTAGCTGACAGCCGCAATCTGTCAGTATCCAGACCGGTCTGTGAATGCTAATAGCTAGTTCGTTTTTTTCTTCGCTTCAGACCTGGCTGCGCCAGCGCCGCCGCTCCATAGTCGCCCAGTTCTCAACCGACCGGTCAGCTAATGAACTGGAGGACAACCTATCGCAGCTGCCTACCCTAGCTAGATATCAACTGTTTGACCAGCTAAAACAGCTACCCAGTCACCCTAGCTACACAGAGCAGCTGACAGCAGATTTTGACCTCATATTTAAAAACTGGCGTGTCAGTCAGGACAGTATTGACGACTGGGCTACCGGCTGTAACCGCAACGTCTGGATTGTTGTCAGCCCGTCCGTAGCCAATCTTGCCAACGTCATCGATGCTTTTCTCCAATCAATTATTGACGATGAGGCGGCTCAAGTCCCTACCTATCAAGGACTACCGATACAGGTAGCGCCAGCCGCAGCTCGCTCCGATGGTCAGTCGCTCCAGCAGCAGCTGGGTTCCAAAGAGTCATCTGAGCGCGATCGAGAAATTGTTGTTATCCCCTGTCTAGAACAATACTTTTTACGCAGCGTAGACGGACTTGAAGGCATTGACCTCTTAAAGGAGCGCCTGATCGCCGACTCGTCAAGATTCTGGATTTTGGGATTGGGATACGTGGGTTGGAAATATCTGCAGGCAATTGTTGCCCTAGATACCTACGCCCAAAAGGTTACACACCTGCGCCCCCTGTCTGGTGAACAGCTGAGCGCCTGGATTGATCCAATTGTTTCAAATCTCGATATTAGGTTTGAGTCTTCATCGCTGAGTTCTAAGCTGCCCAGCAGCAAGATTAACTGGCGTGAACTCTATTTCAACGCCCTGTCAGACGAGTCTGAAGGAACTGATACGGTAGCTATTCAGCTCTTTCTAAACAGTCTACAAGTAGTCGATCGCAGCGGTGATGCAAAAGCTGCAGAAGAGAATGAATCTAACCGGATTCAGGGCTATCAGCTACAGGCAAAAACGCCCCGATGCCCAAGTATTCCAGCGCTAGATGGAGAAGACATCTACTTGCTCTATTCGCTCTTATTACATTGTTGGTTAACCAAGCAGGAGCTAGCAGAAAGCCTAGGACAAACGCCTTACCAAATTGAAAGACAGCTACAGACATTACGAAAGACGGGCGTTATCGAGCAACAGCAGCAGACGCTGCGGCTTAATCCGGTTTACTACCCCACAGTCCGCACAAAGCTAGCAGGAGATAACTTTGCCCTATGATTTTACTCGATCTGATCGGTGCTCTTGCCCAGATGCCTGAAGAGGCGGCGGATAAAGCCAAAGATATTCTGACAAAAATCACAACCGTTAAAATATTAGAGACCATTGTTATTGTTCTTGCTGCCTATCTGCTGGTTCAGCTACTAAATCGTCTGCTGTTTTGGCTTTCGGAACAGGTTGCTAAGGAATGGCGGTTAAGAATCAAGCAGTTTGTTCCCTTTGTACGAATGCTGATTTTAAGTGTGGCCCTGCTTGTGCTGATGAATCGGCTATTAAACCTATCCAAAGAGAATGTATTTGCCATTACCGGTACCGTGGCCGTGGCCCTGGGCTTTGCCTTTAAGGACTATGTTAACTCTATTATTGCTGGGGTTCTAGGGCTGTTTGAGGCTCCCTATCAAATTGGCGATCGCATCAAAATCGAAGATGACTACGGTGAAGTTATTACCTATGGTTTGCGAGGTTTGCGCTTAATGACGCCCGATGACAATGTTGTTAGTATTCCCCACAACAAAATATGGACCCATGCTATCTCCAATGCCAATATGGGCAATCTCGAAGCTCAGGTTGTTAAGTGGATGGCCATAAATAAACGTAGCTCTGAATTGCCGAAATGCTTATCTGGCAAGCTTTAAGGTATTGAATAGTTTTGGCCGCCTACTTACCCACTTCTATTTAGACCACTCAACTGATTCTCAGCAGGTAGAGAAACTTTTGTACCGGGTAGCTCAAACCAGTCGCTACACCCAGCTTAACCTGCCCATCACGGTCATCGTTGAAGACAATATTTGGGGAACGTTGTTTACGCTGAAATGCTATCCCATTGATGCTCGAAACGAATTTAAATATAAAACAGACCTGACCGTGCGAGCTAAGCAAAAATTTGCAGAGTATGATTTTTGCTATCCCCAGATTTCCAGCATCGGTCTGGACAATATCGCCGCCTAGAAGGCTGTTGCTTCGACCTTAGGCCGCAGGGTCGCCGGGGGCTGCAGCTGTATCGGCATGGGTAGCCGCTAACGAAGGAAAAGATAGCTGAGTCATTAAAGCTGCCGCCATCAGCAGAAAAACGCCACCTATGCCTACGGCAGCCATGCGATCGTCGTGCAAAACATGCTCCATAATCCAACCAAAGCATAGGGACACCAGTATTTCGGGGAGAACAATGGAGAAATTAAAGATGCCCATATAAATTCCTTTCTGACCGGGAGGAATAGCGTTTACTAGCATAGAGTAAGGCAGCGATAGAACAGCGGCCCAGGCCACACCAAACCCCATCATCGCTAGCAAAAGCCAGTACTGATTTTGCACAATAAAAACTGAGATCAGGCTCAGTCCGCCCAGACACAAACACAGACTGTACAGCAGCTGTCGTCCCAGTCTGTGGGAGAGCGTCGAGATTAAGAATGAAAAGCCAACGCAGGTAATATTAAATACAGCGAAACAGAGACCGGCCCACTCGGTACCGCCGCTGTAAAGTAGGGAGTCTTGGTCAACTGCGCCAAACACATTACGAGCGACCGCAGGGGGAAAATATAGAAAAAAGCAAAATATTCCTAACCAGGTTAGCGACTGAACATAGGCTAGCTTTTGCATAGCACTTGGAATTTGCTGTAGTGCTTTCCATGTTTGTTGAATACTGCCCACTAGACCGCCGCGCTTTGCCTGTAGCTTTTCAAACTTTTCAAGATCCTTGGGAGGACGTTCGTCCGTGGTAAAGATGGTCCACAAAATCGTCAGTAGAAATAGACCCGCACCTACATAGAAGGAAATTTCAATCGTTGGCGGAATCCTATGGGTACTGCTGGCGACAGAATTGATCCTAAAAACGTGGCTGAGAACCCACGGCAGCACTGAAGCTGAAACAGCCCCAAGACCAATCATTAGACTTTGAGTTGCAAACCCTTGGGTACGCTGTTCTTTTGGCAGTAGGTCGCCGACGAATGCTCGATAGGGCTCCATGCTAATGTTGGCGCTGGTATCCAGCAGCCACAGTAAAAGAGCCGCCATCCACAGCTGGGAAGCATGGGGCATCAAAATTAGGGCAAACGTCGCCAAGATTGCCCCCATCAAAAAATAAGGGCGACGTCGACCTAGGGGTCCCCAAGTGTAGTCACTAAGGTTGCCGACAATAGGTTGAACGATTAATCCCGTGATTGGTGCTGCAATCCAGAGGATAGGGAGCTGGTGGGCATTGGCTCCTAGATATTCAAAAATCGCACTCATATTTGCCATCTGTAACCCCCAGCCAAACTGGATGCCGAGAAAACCCAGATTCATGTTCCACAGCTGCCAAAGTTTAAATTTGGGTTTTGGCTTAGGAGATACTTGTTCGACTGACACTGCTTTCTCAACCACAGAGTTTGAGCGCGTCATAAAAGGTGTATTACTTTCGTTAATATTGAAAAGTTTACTCCTCCTAAGGACAGATATCTATCTCTAAAAAGGCATATTTTCTAAAACCGTTAGGGGATAGCAGCTAAATAAAATACCAGCTTGAAGGTATTCTACGGGAGGATGTCTTTTCCTTACGAAGATACGACTAGCAAATGATTTCGTAATCGGGCAAGCCTCTCGGAGACCCCCCTAAATCTCCCAAACTTGGGGGACTTTGAGTTCGTATCTCGCATACATTCTTTAGTAAGTAAATTTCTGAAGCCCCCAGATTTGGGGGTTGGGGGCCTGAATAGCGTTTGCCTCACAACGGTATCTTATTTTCACGCGTATCTCTTATAGCTAAGTGCTTTGCAAACACCTTTAGTTTGTGGACAGTCTCAACCTCCCACCCTTTTTTTGAAAACTGTTAGCTTTGCTACCATATACATCGAGGTTTGACAATCTTTAGATAGTTTGGTCTAATGATTGTGCAATAAGTTGTGAATCCAACATAAATTGTGAGTCCAACTTACACGTTTGTAAGAGCGTGGTCGTGAAGTTGAGTAAGGAGATAAGTGCATGTTCATAGGCACATGTCTCCCCGAAGTTATATTGGTATCCACCGCTATGTACCTGTTAGGTATTCGTGGATTTGTATCGCTAATGCAAAGCTTGATTACCCGGGGAGAAATGTCTTAAATGACATTATCCGCTGTAGTGATGTTTGGTAAAAGCTAGGCCGAGCTGCGGCTAATAAATGGTTTGGTTGTGTAGGGGGTGCTACTAGCTCTCTGCATAACTGGCCTTTCAGATTTTTTGGGTTAAGCGCCCGAGTCGAAAAGGTTGGGTGACTGTTTGAGTAACTACTCTGACTAAACGTCAGAGCTGAGGGACATCAAATCGTGTTCACCAATCTTATGTTGTCAATTTAGGGAGAAGATTTTTTATGTTCGCCAACAGTCGCGAGAACCGTGTTCGAGAAGGCTCTCCGCTGGCTATTAAAGTCATCATTCTTATGGTGTCGTGCTTCAATTTATTTGGTCTATATTTACTATTTAATAATCAACAATCTTCTAATGAACGCGTGCAGATTCGCGAGCGCGGTGCACCCTTGATGCTGTCTGGCGTACATAAATCGAAAACGATCGAATGACGGTGACGTACATTTCTTGTGTACCCTGAAGCTGGGGGATACATTTTTTATTAGTTTATTTAACTTATACAAAATCTAGCTCTCAACGAGGCTCCCTCAGGGCAGGTGAACTATCTGTGATTACTTTGCCTGTCTGACAGGGGCCCGATTTACCGGTCGCACCGCCGAGCCTGGGAGTGCCCTAACCGTGGGTAGGCTCTGCTTTAGAGATCGCAAATGTCCTATGCCTTAAGATACAGGTGTAGCGACCTCATATTTGCTACTTTTGGGATAGATTTAAAGGCGTATGGAGTCTGAGCCCGCTAGTATTGGGCCGTATTCTGCTGTCTAATCGTTTTGGGAAATACGTGTGCTGTTAGGTCTCGATAGTGTTGTTTTTGCTGTTGTTGACAAGGTTTTTTTAGCCCAGTTTGGTCTGCTAGTGGTGGCCACTATTGGGCTGATTGCTGTAATTGGGCAGCTTGGAGCCTTTTTGATTGATCAGGTTCTGCGGTATACGGCCACACCCCAGGTCAATGACTTTTACAGTAAGGTAATCGAGCCTCGTCGAGTACTCCTAGGTAGCGTGATCGCGGCTGCCCTGCTGGACGTTGTTGTGTGGCTATTCTTTAAGGTTTTTCTCAACGTATCCTGGTATCCCGCACTAGAAACTTTCCTGACCCTGGGGCTAACGCTGGCCTTTGGTTGGCTAATGTCGCGTTTATTTAAGGAGTACTTTGGCAGCTATGTGCTTTCAGCGGCAGCTAGACAGGGGCAAAAGACCAACAGCGAGCTTTTAGTTCTAGGCAAGTTTTTTGCCAACTTTGGCATTATTGTTATTCTCACTGTAATTTTTGGTCAGACCCATAACTTTAATGTCTTTGGTCTAGTGGCGAGTCTGGGGGTGGGGGGAATTGCGATCGCATTTGCGGCCCAAAAAGTACTGGAGCAGCTTTTAGGGGGGATCGTCATTTATATCGATCGTCCTTTTGACATCGATGACTACATTGGTTTACCCGATGGTACCTACGGTCGGGTTGAGTCCATTGGTTTGCGTTCGACCAAGGTGCGCACCTCCGGTAAAGGGACTCTGGCCATTGTCCCTAACAACGCTATTATTCAATCTACCGTTGAGAACTTTACCGGGGCCAAAAAGGTGATGGCGCTGCTGTACCTCAACTTCCGCAAAGATATCTCCGCTGATGAACAGGCGCTCATTCGTCAGGTTGTTGTCGATAGCACCCAGGACGTTTCAGGCATTGACACCCGAGGGACCGATGTTGCCTTTAAGCAAGATGCTGAGACCGGCAATACCCAGGCCCAGGCCACTTTCTTTATTTTAGGTTCGGGGGACGACTCAATGCGGATCCGTCGTCAGCTATTAGATATTGCCAATCAAAATCTGACCCATCAGCTTTTAGACTATGGTATCGATTTTGATATCGAAGCGCCTACTGTCTATGTAGACTCCCCCATCACGATATAAGGTATCCGTTCCCTATGAATTTGTCAGATATTCTGGAAGTTCTACAGATTGAACTCCCTGAGCTGCCAAGAACACTTGTTTTTTTAGTGTCTATGCTGCTGGCTCTGATTATAGGACGCTATACCCCTGGGCTAGTCCGGCTAACGGTTAACTACTGTTCCAAAGAGCAAAGCAACGCCATCTATGAAAATCTGATCCATCCCATTCACAACGCGTTTCGAGCGGCGGGTACCTGCTTGCTGATTTCGCTCTCCTTGGCCTGGCTGCGAGAAGACTATCTGGGGCTATACAACTTTTTAAGACCCATCGTAAACTTGGGCGTTATTAGTAGCGTTGCCTGGCTGGTCTCCCGGCTGTTTAGCCAGCTGCTGCGAATCTATGGCATCGAGCTGCTGCGGCGTTTGGGGCGCGAGGTAGATGAGCTACTGCTAGTTTTAGAGACCATGATTAATATCTTAATTGGCTTTATTGCCGTTCTGGCCTTTGCTCAAAGTCAGGACTTTAATCTCATTGGTCTGATGGCTAGCTTGGGGATTGGTGGTTTAGCAATCGCATTTGCAGCTCAAAAGGTTCTAGAGCAGCTCATCAGTACCGTTGTGCTCTATCTAGACCGACCGTTTGTCCCCGGTGACTATATTCGAGTCAGCCTTAATCCCCATGCGGCCGATGTGTACGGTCGCATCGAGTCCATTGGTCTACGCTCTACCAAACTCAGAACATCCGCTAAAAGCACCCTGGTCATTATCCCCAACAACACCCTGGCCAACTTAGATATTGAAAACGTGACCCGAGGTAAAAAGGTCATGGTGATGCTTTATCTCAATTTTCACGATTCCTTAGATGAGCAGTCTATTGCCCTCGTTAGACAGGTAACGACCCGCAGCACTGAATCCCTGCTGGGAATCGATCCCGGCAGTACTAGCATTTCTTTTGTCAGTAGCGACGACAACGGCAGTTCAGAACAAACCCAGGCACGAGTAACCTTCTTTATCCTGGGCTCTAACGAAGATTCAATTCAGTTACGTAAGCGTCTGCTGGAGCTAGCCAGTGAAAAAATTGCCAAGCGGTTAAACTCTTACAATATTCACTTCAGCGTTGATGAGCCTACGATTTATGTCGAATCTCCGGTTACTATCTAGCGCCGGTAGGATTAAACCCCTGATCCTGGCGATTGTAACGGGCGTTAGCTGTTTGTTGCTCAATGCTTTTCCCGCCGGTGCTCAGTTCAACAATCCGCTGTTTGATCAGGTCTTTGATAGCGAGGCTGAGATTTTAGCTCCCGTCCTAGAGCTGTCGACCGTGCGTTTAGACGGGCGCTCTTTATTTCGCGTCGCCGCCGTTGCCGGATTTTCTTCAGAAGTACGGGCTAAAGAAATCTCACAGCGTTTGCAAACCTACGCTGCTCAGCAGGTATCACCCACTGTAGAATGGCGTCTCGACTCTGGTTCAAATCAGCCTGTTATCTATACGGGCGAGCGGTTTTTAATGACGATTACCAGCGCTGATGCCTCTTTGGCCGGTGCTGTCTCTACTGAAGTCCGCGCAGAAGAGCTGCAGGATACGCTGATTACAGCGCTTGAGTACTACCAGTATGAGCGACAGCCAGAGGTGATTCAACAACGGCTGCGCCAGGCTGGAATTTTGTCGGTCTTAATTTTGGTGCTGGGTTTGGGGCTGCATCGCGTCCACCACTGGCTGTCCAATGTTCCCAAGTCAGGTATCGCTGACGAAGAAGATGTTACTCGCCAGATTCTATGGCGGCAGGCTAAACGTGTCTATCAGCTCAAGAACTGGTTTTTTTGGCTAGGAGAGCTGCTGATCTGGGTGGGCGGTATATTTCTTATTTTAGGGCTGTTTCCCTACACCCGAGCCTGGCAGCATACGTTGATTCAGCTGTTTAGAGTTCCTTTAAGAATTGCGATCGCGCTGGCCGTTAGCTATGGCATCATCCACCTGGGAGATATCGTCATTGACCGGCTATTTCTCACCATTTACGGTCAGACCCTACCTATTTCATTACGCACCCAGCGATCTAGCCTGCGATTTTCTACCTTTTCTCAGGTTGCCAAGAGTATTTTAATCGCTCTGGTCATTGCGGTTTGTATTTTAGTCATTCTGGCCATCATCGGCATCGACCTTGGGCCGCTGTTAACCAGTGCTGGAATTATCGGTTTAGCCCTATCGCTAGCATCTCAGAGCGTACTCAAAGATATCATCAACGGCTTTATGATTCTCATGGAAGACCACTACGGCATTGGTGACATCATTATTGTTGGTGAAATGTCTGGTTTTGTAGAAACCATGAACCTGCGGATTACTCAGCTTAGAAATGAAGAAGGCCGACTGATTACCATTCCCAACGGTCAAATCAACGTTGTCCAAAACCTTTCTAAAGAATGGTCTCGAGTCGATCTAAAAATATCTGTTGCCCTAGATGATGACATTGACCACGCGCTGAGCATTATCAAACAGGTCGCTGACGATATGAGCCACGATCCGAATTGGACGGCGCTCATCCTAGAAGAACCACTGCTGCTGGGCGTAGACGGCATTGATTACTCAGGTGCAACGGTCAGACTCTGGATTAAAACGCTCCCGTTAAAGCAGTGGGACGTTGCCCGCGAGTATCGGCGACGGCTCAAAATTGCTTTTGAGGATGCCGATATTGATTTCGGTATCCCTAAACAGGTTGTGCGCATGGTGACAGCAGAGTCAGAAAATGCAGTTCTGCCGCTAGAGCCCAAAAAGACATCCGCAGCTGATTCGTAGATCGCCTCACAGGAGCGCAGATCTGTCTAAATTTAGAATGTTTTGGGTAATCAGCCATATCTATATCTATGGGTAGAGGCGACTTATCCCAGATGCTAGATACTTTTTGGGCCAGATTTTGGTCCAATAGAAGAGTAATCAAACGTGATTGCTGTTCAGCACGATCGTGTAGAACCAGGAAACTCTTTCAATAACCCTCCATAAGCACATGATAGAACCGTTAAGGGCACACAAAAATACGCTGTCTGAGCTATCTCAGACGGGTCTGGAGCTGTTCTTAACAGGTCAGGAGATATCGTTTTGGCACTGGCAAGCAGTGCCAGATCATACCAACGTTGACTCCTACGTCAGTCAGGACTACGAGGTGATGGGCTACGTCATCTCAGGGCAGGCCGAACTTTATGTGGACGGTAAAGTAATTCCCTTAAAGCCTGGTGATTCTTGGGTTGTTCCCACCGGGGCTCCCCATGCCTATCGGATTGTAGAACCGCTGACGGCAATCAAAGTCAGCCATCCGCCAGCTGGACAAATCTACTAAAGAGTTTATAGCGGCTGGTCTTGACTAGATCCACCCAACGCTGCTGAATGAGTCAGTGGCAACAAATCCAGATGTGTTGGATGCAAAAACGCTGCAGCAGCAGACATGGCCATTGGCCGAAGCTCACTTTAAGCAGGCTACAAAAAGCAGTAAGAACCGCTACCAGACGCTGGTGGGCTCGAACCACACTACGGATCGCCTGACCGATATTCTCAACGCGGCCCACGACGGTCAGGTCGAAGCGCTTTTTGTAGCCTCTGACCGGCAAAAATGGGGGACCTATGACGTCCGTTCCCGTCAGTTTACTGAAAGTGATCGGTCTAAGCTTCAAAGCAGTAGTCTGTTAAACCTTGCTGCCATCTATACCCTTAACTGCAGGGGGCAGGTGTTTGTAATGGATCTAGAGGAAATGCCCACAAATACGATGGCGGCCGCTATTCTCCGCTATCCCATGCCTCAAAAGATGGATCTCGTTTCGTAGAGACATTTTGTTGCACCATGAAAGCAGGCGCTAGCCCTAGAGTTTAGGGCCAGCGCTTTGTTATTTTAGCCAACGCTGACTTTAACAACTTTGGTTTTCTCTTCTTCTGCCTTTGGCAAGGTTATCGATAAAATTCCATCGCTGTAGTCAGCAGCAACGCTCTGATGGTCAATACGACCGGGTAGAGAAATGACTCGATTAAATCTAGTTCCAACTAAGTTTGTTTGGATATCATAAGGTCATCGAGTTTGGAGGCCAAGCTATGATGGCCAAACGCAAGCAACGAGGGACAGCAGGGGATAAAACGATCTGCCTGCCCATAGCCGACATTGATTATGACCAGT
>JBHJIL010000070.1:0-16225 GCA_050043465.1 Leptolyngbyaceae cyanobacterium | reverse complement strand
TCTTCACTGAAAGCAGACATCAGATTCATCACAAGCGACTTCCCTTAAACTTGATACCGGTCTAGATTCCAACACGGTGGGTTATGATGCTCACGAACCGCCCGATCAGACGCTGCTAGATGCCTGTGTCCACTGAGGAATTTGTCTGACCACATGTCCCAGCTATCGCGTCATTGGTAAGGAGATGGACTCGCCTCGGGGCCGCATCTATTTGATGGATGCCATCAATAAAGGGGAAGCGCCGCTGTCTGAAGCGTCGGTTAGCCACTTTGAATCTTGTTTGGGCTGTTTGGCCTGCACTACAGCCTGTCCGTCTGGGGTGCAGTATGACCGGCTGATTGACTCGGTGCGATCGCAGGTCAACCGCAACCATCAGCGCCCGCTTTCCGCTCGACTGCTGCGTCAGCTGATTTTCTCTTTATTCCCCTATCCTGACCGGATTAGGCTGCTGCTCAGTCCCCTAGCTCTCTATCAGTGGCTGGGTGTCTCTAAGCTGGTGCGCGCCACCGGTCTGCTTGATCGCTGGGCGCCCCAGCTGGCGGCGATGGAGTCTATTTTGCCCCAGGTTACCCCCCAATGTTTTCAAAATAATCTGCCCGAGACGGTCCCTGCCCAAGGGGAAAAACGCTACCGCGTTGGCATGATTTTAGGCTGTGTTCAGCGAGTCTTTTTCTCCAACGTCAATGAGGCCACAGCGCGGGTGCTTAGCGCCAACGGCTGTGAGGTGGTGATTCCGCCAGCCCAGGGATGCTGCTCGGCGCTACCGGCTCACCAAGGGGAAACCGAGCAGGCTCAGGCCCTTGCCCGTCAGATGATCGACAGCTTTGCTGATGCGGAGGTGGACTATATCATTATCAACGCCGCTGGCTGTGGTCATACCCTCAAGGACTATGGTCATATTCTGCAAGATGACCCGGTCTACTGTGACCGAGCCGTTGCCTTTAGCAATAAGGTGCGCGATGTCCAGGAATTTTTGGCCGAAGTTGGGTTGACCGCGCCGCTTTCACCCCTGACCCAAGCACCTCTGAAGCTGGTCTATCAAGATGCCTGCCATCTGCGCCACGGTCAGGGACTGACCCAGCCCCCCCGCCAGCTGCTGCGACAGATTCCTAAGGTGAGCGTGACTGAACCGATTGACGCGGAACTTTGCTGCGGCAGTGCCGGGGTGTACAACATGCTGCAGCCGGAGGTGGCCAATGAGCTAGGGCAGATGAAAGCGACTAGTCTAGTGAATACCGGGGCCGTTCTGATTGCCTCTTCTAATCCGGGCTGTGCGCTGCAGATTCAAAAACATCTAGCCCGTCAAGGCCACACCGTACCGCTGATGCATCCGATTGAACTCCTAGACAAGGCCATTGCTGGAGAACAACTCGATATTGACCGCTAACTTAAAACCTGCACGTACCATAAGACTAAATCCGTTAAAATTGTCGGATGGTCTACAAAATCGTTAGTAATGATTGATGAAGGGCCTTGTTAAACGTGCGGCATTGCTGATCGGATCGGTCTTTTGACCCCAACCACTCGGATTCGAATATAGCGTCACGATCATCTCAGACACAGTAAGACAATTCAGCGCTATCAGACACCAATGCAGTAGAGCAATCTGAGTAATGGGGAATCTTCTGCAATCACTTCTCTTTTTGAGCGACTACCCGCCCGGTGGTCTGCCCATCAACCTGCACGTCATTAGCAGTGTGGTCATGGTCTTGACCTATGTCTCCATTCTGCTGACGCTTTACTGGACCTGCAGACGCCAGCGAAATGAGTTTATAATCACCCGAGTATTTCGGCTGTTGGGTCTATTTGTCACGCTTTGCGGCATCGGCTATGGGCTAGATATCTGGACAGTCTGGCATCCTGCCTACAAACTGGTTGTGGCTGTGCGCGTGCTGACGGCGCTAGTGGCTGTTGCTACCGCCGTTGAAGTTGTGGCTCGACTGCCTCAGCTGCTGACCCTAACCAGTCCATCGGAGCTGGCCGCCGTTAATGAAAAGCTAAAAACTGAGGTCTATCGACGTCGGGACGCTCAAACCGCTTTCTATGGTCTGGTGAGTTCCACCTCGGTGGCGACCGGCGCTGACTATTTCTCTACGCTGGTGGTCAGTCTGGCGATGTTTCTCAATGTCGGTACGGTGGTTGTTAGCGAGCGACTCTATCCAGATTCGTTAGACATGCGCACCCTGGCCATGTGGCACCACGGGAGCGAGCTTGACCCAGGGGTCACTTTTTCAGCAGCGGGTACCCCCTGTGCCTATGCCATCGAGAACGGCACATTGCAGCATCGCTCAAAGTTAAACCTGCCATCAGACCATCCGTTTAATCGCTTAGACATTACGACATACCTGAGTGCGCCTCTGTTGGATGACGCGGATAATGTCATCGGCACCCTCTGTCTGCTTCACACCGGGTCTTTAGAGGATCCTGAACTGGCCAAATCAGTTTTACATGTGTCTGCGGCGCGCTCAGCGGCAGAACTAAAGCGTCATCAGGCTGAGCAAGCATTGCTCAATACCTACGACAATTTGGAGCTGCGGATCAAACAGCGTACCGAGGAGCTAGAGCGAGCCAAGGAAACGGCTGAGCTAGCCAATCGGGCCAAGAGCACGTTTCTCGCCAAAATCAGTCACGAACTGCGCACCCCTCTCAATGCGATTTTGGGGTTTACCCAGGTAATGGCCGCCGATTCAGAGCTGTCGGTGGCCCATAGTCGTGTGCTCGATATTATTGATGCCAGCGGGTCTCATCTGCTGAATTTGATCAACAATATTTTGGAGTTTACCAAGCTAGAAAACGGTCACGCGAGTCTGCAGCCAAGTACGGTGGATGTTAAAACCCTGCTCTGTCAGGCAGGCAATATGGTGCAGCTTAAGGCTCAAGACCATGGACTGACGCTGACGGTGGAGTGCGATCGCACCATTCCTCACCAGTGCTATATCGATGGCAGTAAGCTCCGGCAGATTGTTCTAAATATGTTGGAAAATGCCATTAAATATACCGGCAAAGGTCAGGTGTGTCTAAAAGCCTATACCCTTGAGCAAGACGGCCTGAAGCTGGGTCTAGAAATCTCTGATACCGGGCAAGGTATCAGCCCCGCCGAACAACGCCGGATTTTTAATCCCTTTTATCAGTCCTACACGCTGTCCAATGCTCACGATGCCAGTGCCCAGGGCGTCGGGTTAGGTCTCGCCATCTGTCAGGGATTAATTAAACTCATGAATGGCAGCATCACCTGTGACAGTCAGCTAGATGCGGGCACCACGTTTTATATTCAGCTACCCATGACCGTGATTCAGGAGTCGCCTCACTCAGATACTGTCACTGAAGCCGTGCCTACCTACCCTGCTCTATGTCAGCAGCACTATGAAATTTTGATTGTGGAAGATGCCCCCACCAATCGTTTGCTGCTCAAAAATATTTTAGGTAACGCAGGGTTTCAGCTTCGAGAGGCTGAAAACGGTCAAGAAGCGATTGAGCAGTGGCAGCGATCGCGGCCGTCGCTGATTTTAATGGATATGCAGATGCCAGTCATGAACGGGTATGACGCCACCGCTGCAATCAAACAGCACGATCCGCAGCTGCCAATTATTGCCCTGACTGCCAGCACCTTTGATGCCCAGCTAGAAGAGATTTTATCCGCTGGCTGTAATGCCTGTATTCATAAGCCCTTTAACCGGGATCATTTACTTGCGACCATCTATGAGCATCTGGCCCAGCCCACCGGCCCGGATAGTTCGGAGCCAGCAGAATTTGAAAAAACACTTTAAACTGCAGTAGGAAATTATTTGCTGCACGACCATGGCCAACTGGAAAATTAAACTTCTCTACGATGGCGACTGCCCTCTGTGTCTGCGTGAAGTTAATTTTTTACAAAAGAAAGACAACGGTCGTGGGCTGGTGGCCTTTACTGATATTGCGGCTGACGACTACGACCCGGCAGCTAATGGCAACGTCTCCTTTCAAGCAGCCATGGCGCGTATCCATGCGGTGCTTCCAGACGGAACCGTAATTCAAAACGTTGAGGTTTTTCGCCAGGTCTATCAGGTGCTGGGGATTGGCTGGATGTATGCCCCTACCCAGTGGCCTATTCTGGGTCCGATTGTCGACAGGCTGTACGATATCTGGGCCGACTGGCGCTTAAAGCTAACCGGACGTCCTGATTTAGCAACGATTATTGCCCAGCGCAACCAGCGCTGTCAGCCTGAAGAAGTCTGTCGGCTATAGCCGCCGCCCCGTGCATTTATGTCTGAACCCATGCCCATCGACCTCAGAAGCGATACCATCACCCAGCCCACTGCTGGCATGAGAACGGCCATTGCGACCGCCGAAGTGGGTGACGATGTGCTGGGCGACGACCCGACGGTGCAGCAGCTAGAGAGATTTGTGGCGAGTTTGCTGGGTAAAGAAGCCGCTGTCTTTATGCCGTCTGGGACCATGACCAATCAGGTGGCGCTGCGCACCCACACGGAACCCGGTGACGAAATCATTTTAGAATCCCAGGCCCACATTTATTATTACGAAGGTGGCGGTCCGGCGGCCCTAGCTGGAGTGATGTGTCGTTTGATCAATGGCGATCGCGGCATTTTTACCGCCGCTGAGTTATCCCAGGTGCTGCGTCCCGATGATGCCCACTTTCCCAAAACTAAGCTGGTCTGCTTAGAAAACACCCACAATCGCGGCGGCGGTGCCATCTATCCGCGCTCAGAAATCGCTGCGATCGCACAGGTGTGTCAGCAAAACGGGCTAAAGCTACACCTGGACGGTGCTCGTTTGTGGAATGCCTGTATTGCCACCAATACCTCTGAGGCTGACTATGTGGCCGACTTTGATTCTGTCAGCGGTTGTTTTTCCATAGGGTTGGGGGCCCCGATTGGCTCTGCTCTAGCCGGCTCTGCTAAATTTATTGAGCGCGCCCGGCGCTTTCGCAAAATGTACGGCGGCGGTATGCGCCAGGCGGGTATGATGGCCGCTGGAGCCCTCTATGCCCTCAAACATCATCGCCCCCAGCTAAAAGAAGATCACCACAATGCTCAAACGCTGGCGCAAGGACTGCAGTCAATTCCTGGAATTGCGATCGCGCCCGTTCAAACCAATATTGTTCTCTTTCACACTGCGGCGCTCCCGGCCCCAGCGCTAGTCGAACGCCTGAAACTCAAGGGAGTCTATATGAATGCCGTGGGGCCAAACACCATCCGAGCCGTCACAAATCTAATGGTGACGGGCGAACAGATCCAACAGGTCCCCGATTTAGTCGAGCTGGCTCTTAATGACCGCTAGCCCCATGCGAGATCTGACCGCTCGTCTCTATACGGCTTGGCGAAACGCTGTTTTAGATGAGAAAATCATTAATCCGTTTCAGGCCAGTAAAGACGGTAGTCACTGGGTTAAAGGCGATCGGATTGTCTATGGCATTCGCTGTATTGATAATGAAACCGCCTACTATGCCCAAAATCTCACCCAGTCCCAGGAGATCAAAGGAGGCACCGAGCGCAAACGGCTGGGCGACACTGGCTATATCTGTCAGTTCAACAGCTATCGCGCGCTCCGACCGGGGGCTAGCAATCGTCCTGTCGGTCGTCAGCCAGAGATTTCAGCGGCTCCAGAAGACTGTCGCTTTCACTGTCAAGATGCCACCCATCCCATCAGTCTATTACAGCGGCAGCCGCTGCTAACGGCCCATCTGGAATATTCTCCCTGGCATGCCTACTACAACGTTGCTCCTTTAGATAAAGACGGACATTTTCTCTGGGTGCCCACAGATGCCCACACCAGTCTGTTGCCCCATGCTCCCCAAACGCTCTCGTTTGAGACCCTGGTCGATGCGGTGCAGCTCTTTACGCAGCTTACCCAGACAATTCTCTTTTTTAATACGCTTCATGCCGGAGCGTCGGTCAATCATATCCATTTACAGGCGCTGTATCATCGCTACCCCCTACCGATTGAATCAGCTGCTGTCATCGACTACCGGGGTTACCAACTTTTGGATAACTATCCGGTGCAGGCCATCGTATTCTCTATTCAGACACCCATACAAGAGATTTTTGCCTGTGTCGATCGACTACAGCAGGAGAGAATTCCATTTAATTTGATTATGGTCAACGACCGTATCTTAGTCGTTGTTAGAAACGGGGATCATGAAATTGTCTCCGAGTTTCCAGGTGACGGATTTGCCGCTTTGGGTATGGGCGGTGTCATCACCACGGTGGATCGCCATGCCTATGACACCATTACTGTAGCTATGATTGAAAGTACCTTTGCCAAAATGGTGATTCCAGCTAAACAAATTGTCGATCGATGGCTAACATGAAGACTTCCTCTCAGATGTTGCCTCGGGGTATTTCCTTGCCACCTATGCAATAGAACCCGTAGCTGCTGAAGGTACTCGGCTGGGTGAGCAGTCGAGAGTAGAATAAACACTAGTTTCCGGTAAAGGGTATGGGCGCGACGGATACCACAGCGCTGACGCTAATGATTGTGGACGATGACCCCATGATGCGCTTGGGGTTAACGGCGGCGCTCAGTCAGCAAGCTGGGTTTACGATTGTGGGTGAGGCCGCTAACGGTCGTCAGGGCGTGGAGCAGGCTGGTAGGCTCACTCCCCATCTTGTCCTAATGGATGTGGGAATGCCTGGTATGGACGGTATTGAAGCTACTCAAATCATTAAGTCTCAGCTGCCAGAGACGCGGGTGGTGATGCTCACCTCACATACTGATGAGACTGAAATTATTGCCGCCCTTTCCAGCGGGGCGGACGCCTACTGCATTAAGGGAACGGATGTGGAAGCGCTGGCCCATGCGATCTGGGTGGCGGCATCTGGAGCGGCGTATTTAGACCCGCAAATTGCCCAGAAAGTAATGCAAAACCTCACACCTGCTCGTCCTAAAGTCACTGGGGATGTGGGGCTGTTGAGCGATCGCGAACGAGAAGTGCTAGAACTCATCGTAGAAGGCTTAAGCAACACTGAAATTGGCCAAAAGCTGTTTCTTAGTCCAAATACCATCAAGACCTATGTCAAGGGGATTATGAATAAGCTAGTTGTCAGCGATCGGGTCCAGGCCGCTGTAGCCGCTGTTCGTCGTGGCTTAGTGGAGTGACTCTTCAATTAACGATGACGATGCGAATGCCGCTGTTGGTTTGAGCTGCACTGATGGTTTCTAGGCGATCATTGGCACTGTAGCGAAAGCGAACTTGTTCAATACGGCGCAGACGGCCACTGCTAAAGTAGCTGAAGTCGATGTTGGCAATCCTTTTTAATCGACCGCTGTTGAAATAACGAAAGTCAATGTCATCAATCTCGCGAATGCGACCATTGTTGAAATATCTAAAGCGAGTTCTGCCGATAGTGCGAATTTGGCCATCCGAGCCATAGTTGGTTTCGACCGTGTAGGTTTGCTTGGTGATTTCAATCTGGCCGCTAGCATAAACCTTGATTTGCGCATTGGGAATATTGACAAACGTGCCTAATACATTCCCCGCCCGGTCTA
Organism: Leptolyngbyaceae cyanobacterium; assembly: GCA_050043465.1. Taxonomy (GTDB): domain Bacteria; phylum Cyanobacteriota; class Cyanobacteriia; order Phormidesmidales; family Phormidesmidaceae; genus Leptothoe. Next base: position 8,740 of record JBHJIL010000070.1, on the reverse strand, counting down.
CATAAACGGCGTGGATGCCTTCACCGGCTTGTTCAAATTCGTCGTCTTCATCAAAATCGGGCAGCCCCTGACTGAGTAGCAAACTCTTTTGGCTAGGCTGAGCTGAAACAACGTCCGATAGGGTTGCGTTGAGCATATCGGACATTGAGAATATGCCAACATTGAGTAGTCCTGATGCGAAGAAAGCGGCGACTCGATATGGCAAGCGGGTTAGCAACATGCTTAATAAACTCCTTGAGGGGGGTGATATAGGCCCTCGACCGGCTCCACATTTTTAGGCTAATGACATCAGCTTAGCCAGGGCTTTAGGGGTTGAGAAAAGATTGATTGTGGGATGTCATTGTTCTGTTCGAGGGATTGTGTTCGGAGTGTGACTGGCTTTAGCCTATCGTCGCGTTTGGCACTTCGGCATCCTGCGGTCAGGTTTACCTAGTTGGGTGAAGCCAACTCCGCCAATTGAACACCCATTGGCAGGTGAGGATGTGAAGGGACGTCAGCATATTTTGGAAAAGTCGTTATCGAGCGCATTGAACTAGCCGCCGCCGCCAACGACAGCCTCCATTTACGGTGTCATCATGGTTTGCAAAACATTTTTTGTCCTGGCCGTTACAGCTAGCCTGTTGACGGGGTGTGCGTTGCCCTTTGGTGCTACTGATGAGGATACTGACGCCGTTCCGGTTGCGGTAACGCTGGATGCTGTCGTGGCCCTGGGACGTATTGCGCCAGAGGGAGATGTGATTCGTCTATCGGTTCCCAATGCGGCAGATAGTCGGGTTAATGAAATCCGGGTAGCCGAGGGCGATCGCGTTGAAGTTGGACAGGTCATTGCCGTATTGCAGGGCGCACAACGCCGTCAGGCGGATCTACAAGCCGCCTATGCTTTGGTAAAACAGCGCCAGGCGGAACTGGCACAGCTGGAAAACGGCAGCGTCAAGGCGGCGTCTGTGACGGCCCAGCAGGCCAAGATTGATGGCTTGTCAGCGCAGCTTACGACCCAGACCCAGCAGCGTCACGCTGAAATTGCCTTGGCTCAGGCCAACCTCAACGAAGCGAAAGCTAACTACCAGCGCTATCAACAGCTTGCTGCTGTGGGGGCCGAAAGCCGAGCGCAGCTAGATATGGCCAAACGCGATTACGAAACGGCTCAGGCTGAGCTGGTTCAAAGACAGGCCGCTCTGGATGAGACGGAGACTACTGTGCGATCGCAAATCTCAGAAGAAAAAGCTCGGCTGGTGGAACTGCGACAGACCACGCCAGAAGCGATCGCAATTGCTCAAGCCCAGCTCGAACAGGCCCAAATCCAGGTGGCCCAGCGGCAGGCGGACCTAGATGATGTGATGGTACGTGCCCCGGTTGTCGGACAGATTCTCAAAATCAACACCCAGGTGGGGGAGCAGGTCAACACCCAGCAAGGCATCGTAGAACTTGCCCAGCCCGCCCAAATGATGGTCCTAGCAGAAGTATACGAAACCGATATTCAGCAGATCGCTCTGGGTCAAGCGGTGACGGTCACCAGCGAATACGGCGGCATTACCCAAGAACTGACGGGTACCGTTGCCCAAGTGGGTCTGCAAATCGGTACCGCCAGCTTTGGCGAAGGGGAAACTGACCCTACCCAGGATATTAATGCCCGAGTTGTCACCGTAAAAGTGCGTCTTGACCCGGAGGCGAGTGCCGCTGTTGCGGCTTTAACCGGTATGCAGGTACGCGTCGCGATCGAGGCAGGTGAACTGCTCAAGCCCACACTGTAACCCCTGCCTTTTGCAAAGGGGTGCGCCCCGCCCATCCACTAGCTTTTCCTAACTGTGATCAAATCTTTTTTCTCTCATGTTTCCAAGCCCCTGGCCTGGGCCCAGCTTTCCCACCAAAAGGTGCGACTGGCGGTGGCGCTAACCGGTGTGAGCTTTGCCAACATTCTCATGTTCACCATGATGGGGCTAGAGGCGCTCATCTCCGACGGAGCGACAACCCTGCATGAAAACCTGCGGGGCGAGCTGTTTTTGATGTCGTCTTTTAGTCCCACATTGCGCATAGGTTCGTCCTTGTCCCGCGCCTATCTTTTGCAAGCTAATGCGGTGGATGGAGTGGCCACTGCCGCACCGCTATATATCAATATTGCCATCTGGTCAAATCCTGAGCAGCTGGACTCGTCTAGTGAACCGGGCGAGGACGGAGACCTGTTTGGCAATCAGGTGCGGGTGATTGCCTTTAATCCATCTCAGTCTGTGCTGGATTTACCCGAGGTAGATACTCAACGCGAGCGTCTGGGCACTCCACAAATGGTTCTCTTTGATGCCCTGTCCCAGCCTTCTTTGGGCGATATTCCCCAGCAATGGAGCGCAACCGGAGAGGTCCAAACCTTGATGGCAAACCGGCGCGTTACCGTCGTGGGACTGTTTAGCCTGGGGAGCACTGTGATCGAAAAAGGCACGGTGGGCATGAGCGACCTCACCTATACCCGCTGGTACGGCCAAAACAGCCTGAAGCAGATTAGCCTCGGTGTGCTGAGCCTGGAACCCGGCAGCGATCGCACTGCGGTACAGGCTCAGCTACGGGCCCATCAGCCTGAAACGGTCGAAGTGCTGACGCAAGCCGAGCTGATTGCGAAAGAACACCAGTTTACAGCCAGTGACCCCATTGGCATCATCTTTGGCTTTGGTAGCACCGTCGGGTTTGTAGTCGGCATCGGTATTGTGTATCAGGTGCTCTATACCGACAGCAGCGACCACCTGCCTGAATACGCCACCCTTAAAGCGATGGGATACAGTGACGGCGCGTTACTCAGAGTCGTGCTGATAGAAGCGATGCTGCTCGCCGTTTTTGGCTTTATTCCTGGGTTTACCGCCTCTTTGGGACTCTATCAAGTGCTTACGGTGATGACCCGGATTCCCCTGGCGATGAAAAGTGTCGTGGCGCTACAGGTATTTGTGCTGACCCTGGTAATGTGTGGAGCCTCTGGAGCGATTGCTATTCGCCGTCTTCAATCTGCTGACCCTGCCGATGTGTTCTAGCGCTATGAAACCTACCGTTACTATCCAAAATCTCAGCCACTCTTTTGGTAAAGGCAGCCTGCGCCGCACCGTTTTGAACGACATTACTCTGGCCCTATATCCGGGAGAAATTGTGTTGCTTACAGGTCCGTCCGGCAGTGGTAAAACAACGCTGCTAACGCTGATGGGGGCCCTGCGGTCGGTTCAATCAGGCAGTTTGCAGATTCTTGACCAAGAGCTAAGGGGTGCAAAAAAACGACGGCTTGTCCGTCTGCGCCATCAGATTGGTTTTGTTTTTCAGTCTCACAACCTGCTGGATTGTTTAACCGCAGCAGAAAATGTGGAGATGGCGTTGAAGCTGCATCAGATGTCCAGGCTAGAGCGCCGAGAAAGAGCTGAGACTATGCTGGCAGCCGTAGGACTAGAAGACCATTGCCACCACTATCCTGACCAGCTGTCGGGAGGGCAAAAACAGCGAGTTGCGATCGCACGCGCTCTAGTGGCCGCACCCAAAATTGTTCTAGCCGATGAGCCCACCGCCTCTCTAGACAGTCATTCCGGACGAGACGTTGTCAACCTGATTCAGCAGCTGGCCCATCAGCAACACTGCACCGTTTTGCTAGTGACCCATGACACCCGCATTCTCGACATCGCTGAGCGCAGTCTGCATATTGAAGATGGGCGGCTGTGCGATCGCAACTCGTCTCAAAAAGCGGTCTGATCCCATGATACATATACGTCCCTACCAGCCTACTGACTGGCCCAGGCTATGCGAAATACATGACGCATCCCGTCTCGATGAACTGAGCCTAACGGTCGGTACAGAGGCGTTTCTTCCCCTTGAGCAAACAGCCGAAAATGAAGGTCTTTTTGACAGCAGGCTGTTTGTAGCAGAGGTCAATACTGTCGTGCAGGGGTTTGTTGCCTACAGTGATGAAGAACTGACCTGGCTTTACGTGGATCCTAAGTTTTACAAACAAGGAGTGGGGCGCGCGCTGGTTCGACAGGCTGTGGCAGACTCATCGTCCATTGAGCTGGAACTGCTAGAAGGTAATTCACCCGCGCTAGCGCTTTATCTGTCTGAAGGCTTTAGGGTGATCAAACGTATCGAGGGTAGGCTTGAAGGTAATCCGGATTTTGCTGCAGTAGGTCTTGTTTTGAGACATGATGTCCCTGAATAGTCAAAGAATCTCATACATTCTTGACGGTATCTAGACAACCAACGGGATACCTGGCATAACTGGATGGGACATTGCCAAACTGTGTATCTTTTGAGCTTTGAGATTCTGAGCTCAAACCCCTTTATGCCTACCCTGTATATTTCAGATCTTGACGGTACATTACTCAACGATACAGCGATCCTATCTCCCTACACCCGCCATAGCCTCGGTCGGCTTTTAGAGTCGGGACTGACGTTTACAGTCGCCACCTCTCGCAGCATTAGTTCTATTGGACCCATCTTTCAAGGGCTATCGCTGCCGCTGCCGGTGATTGAGTTGAATGGAGCCTACATTACTGACATCGTCACGGGGAAGCATCTGTTTGTAAATGACATTGCTACAGACCTGGCGGCTGATGTACTGACCCTGGTGCAGAGCTATGGGATTCAGCCCTTGGTGTCTAGCTACAACGGTCAAAACGATCAGGTGTATTTCACCACCGATGCCAACCTGGGGGTGCAGTGGTACATCGATGATGCCGAGCGGAATGAAGACGGTCGCTGGCACTGCTGCCCGGACCTGATGAATGTGTTGGATGAGCAGATTATGCGGCTGACGCTGATTGATACTCAGTCACAGCTAATGGCGCTGATGCAGGACTTGGAAACCCGGTTTCCTGCCTGCTTAGATATGCACTTGTTTGAAAATCCCTATCAGCCTAGCTGGTACTGGCTGACTCTGCAGGACCGCACGGCCACTAAGGCCAACGGTATTCGTGAACTACAGCAGCTCAACAACCTGCAGCATCACCATCTGACGGTGTTTGGGGATCATAACAACGATATTTCCATGTTTCAGCTGGCCGATGTGGCGGTGGCGACAGCTAACGCCACCCCTGAGCTACAGCAGCATGCTACCGAAATTATTGGTCACCACAGTGAAGATAGCGTGGTGAAGTATTTAGAATCCCGCTGGTCCAGCATCGCTGTCTAGTCAATGCCCTGGTGAATGTCTGACGCCCTCCTGCCCGATAGCCCTGATAGTCTCGATACGCCCCCACGGGTAAGACGAACGCGTCCCAAGCGGCGACGGCGCTATATTGCGTTGGCGATTGTGGTGCTGTGGTTGGTGCTGGCCTGCTGGCAGGCCCCGGCGGTCAAACTGGCGGCCACCAGCCAAATTCGCGGGGTGTGGATGACCAATACAGCTGCTGCCATTAACTACTACAGCTTTCGCTTAGATGACGTGGTGGCTAATCTAGCAGAGCATCGGATCAATACGCTGTATCCCAGCGTTTGGAATCAGGGCTATACGCTGTATCCCAACGAGGTGACCAAACAGGCTGGAGGAGCGTGCTGCGATCGCATCGCCAATGTGCCCTTCTATCCGTTTGACGATATTCTCCACAGCCTCACCCGCCAGGCTCACCGTCATAATATGCGGCTGATTCCCTGGTTTGAGTACGGTCTGATGATCCCGGCCTCATCGCCTGTGGCCAGAGCCCATCCTGAATGGCTCACCACCAACCAGGCAGGGGCAACGGTGCCCGCTCCCCTATCGCCCCATCCCCTGTTTCCCGGACCTGTCCAAAATTTTCAGCTAGAGATTAGCGGTGGCAATCTAGCCTGGCTAAATCCCATGCATCCCGAGGTCCGTCAGTTTTTGACCGATCTGATTGTCGATGTGGTGAAACGCTACCCGGTCGATGGAATTCAGCTAGACGACCACTTTAGTTTGCCAGTTGCCATGGGCTACGATCCTTATTCGGTACGGCTCTACCAAGAGAGCCACGGTGGGGCCTCACCGCCAGCAGACCCCAATGCGCCAGGCTGGGTTGCCTGGCGCGCCCAGGCGATTACCTCACTGCTAAGCGAGATCACCCAGGCCGTCAAAAGCGTCCGTCCAGAAACTCTGGTGTCAGTGTCTCCCAATCCGCCTGGATTCGCCTATCGCAGATACCTTCAAGACTGGGTACGGTGGGTCAACCTGGGCATTGTGGATGAAGTGGTAGTCCAGCTTTATCGCAACGATCTGACCGTATTTGAAAACGATCTTTACCACAGCGGTTTTCATAACCTGCGTACCCAGGTACCCATTGCCATTGGTCTTTATACAGGTCCGCTGACGTCGGCTAAAGCCTTTGATCGCACTGTAGATGAAATTGCCGCCGTGCAGCAGGCAGACTACAGCGGTGTATCTTTCTTCTCGTGGGAGACCACATTTTGGGTGATGAAACAAGCCTCTGATCTAGAAGTCAGAAGTACCCTAGAGCGTCTGTTTCAGTCATAGCTGTTTTCCACACAGTGGAGACAGCGTTTCAGTGGAGACAGCTGGATTGGTTAATACAGCCTTACGACAAGGCTCAAGAAAACGTCAGCCTAATCGCTCTTATGAGTCCTGCTATCTTTTAGAAACCTACGCAGACTGAGGGTGTGTTCCCAACGGAGGATGACATGCCAATGATGACCCACCATACTAAGGCACTAGAGTTATTCTGTGAGCGGCTATGGTCTTGTACAGAATTGGTGAGTTTCCACAAGGTAGGCTAAAACAACCTAATTACTCGACACGTTATTTTAGCGATTGCCCCTTACAGGAAATTGAAGTATACAGTGCTGAAAGTCATAGGGTAGGCAGAGCCGATGATTTGCTTGTCGATGAATCAGGCAGTCTGCGATATCTGACGATTGATACAGATAGCCACAGGCAATTGTTGCTACCCATTGAGCGCTGGGAGAGAGTATCCGACCAAAACCATATGTACGTCACCTCTCTTAACCGAGAAGAATTTAAGGCGTTGGCTGAATACGATGATACGCATAGTACCAAGGGAGCTTCAGTGGATCAGGTGGATCCTCAGGCCGCTGATCCACCGGTCGAGAGTTCAGTAGAATCAGACAGGCTCGATGTGCAATTGCTTGAAGAACGCCTGGTAACCCAAACGCAGCGGGTGAAAACAGGCGAAGTCAAAATCTCTAAGCACACGGTCACAGAGAGTGTAGAAGCATCAGTACCTGTCACAAAAGAAAAGGTCATTATTGAAATCGAGTCAGTTTATGGTGGCCAGACACAGGTAGATGTGGATGACGCGCAGGTAGCTGAAGATGGTACTGTTCGCGTTGGCATTTACGAAGAGCAGGCGATGGTGTGTCGCCAGGTTGTTCCTTACCAAAATGTTGCTATCCGCAAAGAGACGGTCGCAGATACGGTGGTCACTCAAGAACAACTGCGAAGAGAAACGTTGGACACCCAGACAGACGGCTCCCCCGTAGCAAATTCAGCCGATGAAAAAATGCTAAGTAAAAAGAAAGCTGGCACAGCTCCGGCGTTGAATGGGGCAATGTTCGAGAATATTTTTCTGATCTTCAATCCTGTTTCAGGTCGAGGCGATCCTGAAAGGGATTTAGCCCTGATTCGGCGTGAAATTGGGTCTAAAGCTCAGCTGAGCGTGCTCGAAACGACGCCAGAGAAGTCTGCTGTAACGCTGGCTCGTTTGGCTAAAGATAAGGGTGCTGACTGCATCATCGCTTCTGGCGGAGATGGCACTGTTTCTGCAGTGGCAGGTGCCTTAATGGGTAGCGACGTTGCTTTGGGTATCATCCCCAGGGGAACAGCCAATGCGATCGCTGCCGCCTTCGATATTTCTAACGATCTTACTGAGGCTTGTAACACCATACTGACCGGGGTTGCTCAAAAAATTGATGTCGCAAGCTGCAATCAGCGGCCCTTTATCTTGCTAGCTGGCATTGGCCTAGAAGCCGATGTTATCTCACAGGCTAATCGTCAGCTAAAAAACAAAGTTGGCAGTGCAGCCTATATTTTATCTGCATTCCAGCAGGTTCAAGAGCTAACGTTTTTTCAAGTAGAGATGGAGATGCCCGATAGGGTAATCACCGTCAAAGCTTCAGGTATTACCGTTGCGAACGTGGCACCCGCTACCTCTGTATTGGCTCAGGGACCTGCGGATGTTTTACCTAGGGATGGCTTGTTGGATGTGACTATTTTTGCCCCAGAAGGAACAGGCGGCGCGCTCACAGCCTCTTATAATCTCTTTCAGTCAGCGCTCAACGACACTCCTGTACAGCGAGAAGACGTTGGCTACTTTCGGTGTTCTGGCATTAAAGTTTCAACCGAACCCGCTCAAAAAGTGGTGCTAGATGGTGAAATGATAGGCACTACCCCCATCGAAGTGAAGTGCATTCCTAAAGGACTAACGCTGATGGTGCCCAGACATAACAGTGTTGTTGCAGATGAAAAACTTGAGGGACTGCCCGACTTAACTGTTCGCTACAAGTAACTGAGGTTGATGTATCGATGTCTCAGGTAGTTTCTCTATCGTTCAAATTGCCCATAGAAAATCTTAGTGGGACTTCCAGCATAGGCAAGACAATAGCGGAAGCTGTTAGACCATTCCTAGTTCCAACTAAGTTTGTTTGGATATCATAAGGGCATCGAGTTTGGAGGCCAAGCTATGATGGCCAAACGCAAGCAACGAGGGACAGCAGGGGATAAAACGATCTGCCTGCCCATAGCCGACATTGATTATGACCAGTTGGTTGAGGACCGTGAGGCCTACCGAGAGTACCTGAA
>JBHJIL010000069.1:0-23301 GCA_050043465.1 Leptolyngbyaceae cyanobacterium | reverse complement strand
TTATCTCTTTTGGGGGGGCGGGGTTGGGGTGGCGGCGGGTTTATTTTACGTGCCGTTTGGGGGCTGGGTTGGATAGCCAGAGCCGGAAGCCGTGGAACGTCCACTATCAGAGGAGCGGTCTACAGGGCGGCTACCCGAGGAAGTGTTTTGACGGTAGCTCTGTCCCTCGTAATCTTGGCCATACGCCGCTGGGGTATTGGCAGGATTTTGTCGGTATCCTCCGGACTGATCGTAGGTATTGCGACCAGCGTCCTGCTGCTGGCCATAGTCTTGACGACCATAGTCCTGGCGACCGTAGTCCTGGCGACCAGAATCCTGCGACCAGGGACGCTCAGAGTCTCTGCTAGATGCGTCCCAACCTTGTTCTGATAGCGGCGGCACCTGATCTTGTCGCGGCTCACTGCCATACCCCGATGAGGAATAACGCTGCTCGTAGCTTTGACGGCGATCTGCACGGTTATTGAAGTCTTGTCCTGCCGGGTCACTGCTTCCCTGGTCGTAGTAAGGTTGTGGACTACTGTAGGGGTCACTGTAGGAATCTTGGGAATAGCTGCTGCCGCGCTCCTGATCGTAGGGATTCCGCTGAGGCTGTCTTTGAGCATCATAGGAGTCAGCGCTGTAACGCTCCCGATCGTCTGGTGCTTGATCGTAGCGTCTTTGATCGTAGCGAGATTGTTCGTAGGGAGCCGCCTGCCCGTAGTCTTGGGGTACGCCGTTACTACGGCGCGGATCTTCACTGCCATAGCCGCTGTCATAGCCACCGCGCGGCGAATTATATCCTTGATTGCCAGAGCTACCAGCAGGTCTGGCTGAGCCACGGCTCCAGCCATCATCCCAGTCATCCCAGCCGCTGCGATTGTCCCGTCGACCTGCCGACCAGCTGGGGCTATCCCACTGACTTTGACCGTTCCAGTCATAGTCGCGACGGTAGTAATCGTCGTCGTCGTCAAACGCTTTTTTGAGGGTATCGCCAATCTGACTAAAGATATTGCCGTCGTCATTGTCAGCGTCGTAGAGATAGGCTTCGCGATTGAGTTCGTAGAGCTCGTCCTGCAGCTCAGATTGAATCATGTCGATCATGCGCTCATCTTCACGCTTGAGAGCATCGCGCAGATCTTGAATTAGGTTATCGATGCGGCGCTTGCGATCGCGAGCAAACTGCAGGCCAAAATCAATGGATACGCTACGCATAGCGCGCTCTGCTTGAAACGTCAGCGTCTCGGCTCGATTGCGCTTCTCAATCCGCTCCCGCTGACCGCGATCCACATCGGCAAATTCTTCGGCTTCGCGCAGCATTTGCTGGACATCGTCCTCAGAAAGATTTGACGCTTCTTGTACGGTGATACTTTGTTCTCGGCCCGTGGTTTTATCCATGGCCGATACCTGCAGGATACCGTTGGCATCAATATCAAAGGACACCTGCACTTGGGGAATACCGCGCGGTGCTGGCGGGATGCCCATGAGCTTAAAGCGTCCCAGAGACTTGTTGTCTGTGCCCATTTCGCGCTCTCCCTGGAGCACATGAACTTCAACCACGGTTTGATTATTTTCCGAGGTAGAAAACACATCGGAGCGCCGGACCGGAATCGTGGTGTTACGCGGAATGACCTTTTTCATCACACCGCCGATGGTCTCCAAGCCCAATGACAGGGGAGTAACATCCAGCAGCATGATGTCTTGAACTTCTTCAGTTAGAATACCGGCTTGAATGGCGGCTCCTACCGCCACCGCTTCATCAGGATTAACATTCTGACTGGGTTCTTTGCTGAGCATTGAGCGCACTAGTTGCTGCACCATAGGCATACGACTAGAGCCCCCTACTAGGACTACCTCATCAATTTGAGAGGGGGACACACGAGCATCACCCATGGCCTGCTGCAAGGGAGCGCGCAAGCGACCGATGAGATCGGCACACAGGGTTTCAAAGTGCGATCGCGATAGCTTTTTCTCGATGTGCTTGGGACCATCGGCAGTTGCCGTAATAAATGGCAGGTTGATCTCTGCGGTTGGCAACCCTGAAAGTTCCACTTTTGCTTTTTCAGCCGCCTCTGTTAGACGCTGAAGAGCCTGACGGTCTCGACGCAGGTCTACACCTTCAAGCTCTAAAAATTCATCTGCCAGCCAGTCAACAATCTTCTTATCAAAGTTGACACCCCCTAGCTGGGTATCACCGCTGGTAGATCTGACCTCAAACACCCCGTTACGGACATCTAAGATAGACACATCAAACGTGCCGCCGCCTAGATCGAACACCAGAATCGTCTGATTAAACTGCTGGTCTAATCCATAGGCCAGCGCTGCCGCCGTCGGTTCATTGATAATCCGTTTGACTTCTAGCCCCGCAATCCGGCCAGCATCTCGCGTCGCCTGACGCTGAGCGTCATTAAAATAGGCCGGCACAGTAATAACAGCGCCCGTCACTGGCTGCCCCATATAGCGACTGGCCTCTTCAGCCATCTTACGCAGCACCATGGCCGACACTTCTTCAGGCGCAAAGTCCTTATCTAGACGCGGACAGCGAATTTTAACATTGCCTTCACTATCTTTGCGCACCGTGTAGGGAACGCGCTTTGAGTCAGAACTCAGCTCTGTATACTTGCGCCCCAAGTAGCGCTTGACGTTATAGAACGTATTTTGAGGGTTGAGCACCGACTGTCGACGGGCCATTTGCCCCACCAAGCGCTCGCCTTCTTTACTAAATGCGACAACTGAAGGTGTGGTGCGCATCCCTTCCATATTGGCAATGACCACCGGTTTGCCACCTTCGATGACTGAGACAACTGAGTTGGTAGTACCGAGGTCAATACCGACGACCTTTCCCATCCGCTAGGTTTCTCCCACTGCGCCTGTAGCGACGATAGCCGCCTACACAATTAATCATATATATATTAGTCACTTAGTAGTCTAAGCCACTATTGTGCTGCAGCTTAATCACATGCACACACCATCATAATGGTCCGGTTAGGACAGAATTGTCTATTCCGGAGAACCGACTATAACTTGTCTGGATTCTTTGGTACTATGGATTCCGAAAGCGGATGTGGCGGAATTGGTAGACGCGCTAGGTTTAGGTTCTAGTGTCTTCGTGACGTGAAGGTTCAAGTCCTTTCATCCGCATAAAAGCCCGGTACTTTAAAAGTACCGGGCTTTTGCTTAAGAAACTGGAGATCTGCGCGGTTGCAAATTCTGTAACCCGGCCAAATCATCAAAATTCTCCACTCATACTAGGGCCATGAACCCAATTGAGCAGCAGGAGAAACCATGGCAACGTCAACAAGAGCCGGTCTAGCGATCCTTGTAGCAGTGGCTAGCTTGGCTAGCTGTGCTGCTGCTAATGACCTCGGCAGCACAGTCAGCTCCGAAGCTGGAGCACCGATGGAGCAAACTGAGATCGCACAATCTGCCGATGTCCTAACAGAGGCAGAGACCGTTGAAGCTGACGCTAGCAGTCCAGCTTCAGAAAATGCGGCTGTTGCCGCTGGACAACCACAGCTCATTAAACGAGCCCAGCTGAGTCTAGTCGTAGACTCACTCGACGAAAGTCTTAAACGTGCCTCACAAGTCATTCGTGCACAGCAGGGCGATATTTTAGATCTCCAAGACAATCAGATAGAAGCCATTCAACGTAGCGCCTATCTGCGTATTCGAGTCCCCCAGGAAAATTTAGATCCGTTACTCGCGGCTCTCGGAGAACTAGGCACCATTCAGCAACAGGGCCTAAGCGCTGAAGATGCTTCTAACCAAATTGTCGATGCCCAGGCACGACTGCGCAATCTTCAAAAATCAGAAAGTGCACTGCTCAAAATTATGGAGCGCTCTGGAGAGATTTCCCATGTGCTGGAAGTGTCACGAGAGCTGAGTCGCGTGCGTGAACAAATTGAACAAATTGACGCCCGCGTACAAAACCTACAGACCCAGGTAAGGTATTCCACGGTAGAGCTGACGCTCGCAGCGGCGGTCGCCTCCCAGCCTATCGGACGCCCGCTGGGTGAAACCGTTGGAGCCACCTGGCGCGAGGCCACTCAATCGGTGGGCGATCTAACGGTCGGACTGATGCAGCTTGGACTGTGGCTGTTGGCCTATAGTCCTTATCTTTTGATAGTCGCTATTGCTGGCATTTTGGGCTATCGCACCCTGCGTCGTCACACTAGCGCTTGAGCTTGCCTAGACCGTAATAGCCTTTATACCAGACAACAAATTTTTCTATACCCACCTCTAAGGGAGTGCTGGGGGCAAAGCCCACGTCAGCAGACAGATCGGCGACATCAGCGTAGGTCGCCTGCACGTCTCCTGGCTGCATGGGCATCATTTCTTTCTTAGCGGTCTTACCCAATGTCTGCTCAATGATTTCAATAAACCGCATCAGCTCTACAGGGCTGTGGTTGCCGATGTTATAGAGCTTGTAGGGTGCTGCCGTATTAAAAGCTTCATGCGTGATGGGCTTAGGCAGTAAGCGCATGACTCGGACCACCCCTTCCACCACGTCATCTATATAGGTGAAGTCGCGCTGCATTTTGCCATGGTTATAGACCTGGATCGGTCTGTCGTTTGCGATCGCATCTACAAACTTGAAATAGGCCATATCCGGTCGACCCCAAGGACCATAAACCGTAAAAAACCGCAGCCCCGTCGTAGGCAGTCCATAAAGATGGCTGTAGGAATGGGCCATTAGCTCATTAGCTTTCTTAGTTGCAGCATAGAGCGATACCGGATGATCAACATTGTCCATCGTGGCAAACGGCACCTGACGATTCGCACCGTAGACCGAGCTTGACGAAGCATAGACCAAATGGTCAACACCACTATGGCGACATCCCTCCAAGATATGGATAAAGCCTGCCAGATTACTATCGGCATAGGCATAGGGATTTTTGAGAGAGTACCGAACTCCAGCCTGAGCAGCCAAATGAATGACCCTGTCAAACGATTGCTCCTCAAACAAAGCAGCCATGCTACTGCGATCGGCCAGGTCTATATTGGCAAAGGTAAATGACGGCTCAGGTAATAGTTGATCTAGCCGACCCTGTTTAAGAGACACATCATAGTAGTCATTCAGGTTATCAATCCCGTAAACGACGTCATTCTCAGCCAGCAGGCGCTTTGCCACAAAGTAACCAATAAAGCCAGCTACACCTGTTACCAAGACATTCATATGCAACAAAATTCCGTCGAACGAGCCTACTATAGGGTATCTTTCCCTGAGCTACCTCCAAATCTGAAGCGAGTAAAGCCTTACCCAGTTCGTCCAACAATCTGGTCAACACAAATACGAGCTGTCTGCCCCGTGTTTATATGCAAAAGTATTTAGCTTCAGACACGGCCTTAGGATGGCATTAAAACTTTTCTAAAGATTCACAGTTTGCTCCAACAAGCCCTTCAGCAAAGCATTTCTTTTTCTAAGCTTTTCTACATACTTCAGTTACATGCTTAGTTCTGAACAAACGATCAATCCTCATCAGGTAAATTGCCAAGATAAATGACCACAGGGTGCTTTAGCAGCATGATAAAAGTCCTTAAAGGTCTGATAGACAAACATCTTTGAGATTCATTTAAAAGTAACTTCGTAACGCTAGTCGCATCTTTTTTTGAAGAAGAAACAACTGTTCTACATCAATGCTAGGATTGCCAAAGAACAAATGCGAAAGAAGTAAGAAGGACGTAGTTGTAAATGCAAGAAAATGACAAGTTAATATCCTTCGATGGACGGGATATTAGACTTAAGATGGGTCTTTTGGCACCTCAGGCAGGTGGTTCAGTCTTAATTGAATCGGGAGAAACGTCGGTTCTAGTCACGGCCACCATGTCAGACCCACGGGCTGGTATAGATTTTCTACCTCTATTGGTCGATTACGAAGAGCGCCTCTATGCAGCGGGCCGCATCCCAGGGGGCTTTTTACGCCGAGAAGGACGTCCACCAGAACGAGCTACCCTGGTTAGTCGCTTGATTGATCGCCCCATGCGGCCGCTTTTCCCTTCATGGATGCGGAACGATATCCAAGTTGTGGCGACAACGGTCTCCATGGATCACGATGTTCCTCCCGATGTCTTGGCGGCCACTGGAGCATCCCTTGCCACGCTTTTGGCGGGCATTCCATTTTATGGTCCTATGGCCGCTGTCCGAGTTGGACTAATCGGCGATGATTTCATCATTAACCCCACATATAAAGAAATCGAAGACGGGGATTTAGACCTCGTTGTGGCCGGCTCGCCTGACGGTGTCATCATGGTAGAAGCTGGGGCCAGTCAGCTGCCTGAGCAGGATGTCATCGAAGCTATCGACTTTGGTTATGAAGTTGTCCGCGATATCATCCAGGCTCAAAAAGATATCATTGCTGAATTAGGCATCGAACAAGTCACTTTGCCCACACCAGAAGCCGATCCGACCCTGGCAAACTTTATCGCGAACAAGGCCACTGATGGCATCAAAGATATCCTCAAGCAGTTTGAACTAGCCAAGCCTGAGCGAGATGAAAAGCTCGATGCGCTCAAGGCGCAGCTCAGCGAACAGATATCTGAACTGGCCGAAGACGACCCAATCAGCGTTGCGGTTGCTGACAATGCGAAAGCATTTGGCAACGCCTACAAAGCGCTGACGAAGAAACTCATGCGGGCTCAAATTCTTGAAGAAAGCGTACGCGTTGATGGCCGTAAGCTTGATCAAGTAAGACCCATTTCCTGTCGGACCCAGGTTCTACCCAACCGCGTTCACGGTACTGGCCTATTCCGTCGGGGCCTAACCCAGGTTATGTCTGTCGTTACTCTGGGTACCCCAGGGGATGCGCAAATGACAGATGATCTACACCCAGATGAGGAAAAGCGCTATCTGCATCACTATAATTTCCCTCCCTATTCTGTCGGTGAAACCCGGCCCATGCGTTCACCAGGACGACGAGAAGTGGGACATGGGGCTTTAGCGGAGCGTGCGCTTATTCCGGTGCTCCCCTCAATGGCTGATTTTCCCTATGTGATCCGCGTTGTCTCCGAGGTTCTATCCTCTAACGGTTCTACATCCATGGGCTCGGTCTGCGGCTCTACTCTTTCACTAATGGATGCGGGTGTCCCTTTGGCTAAGCCAGTCAGCGGTGCGGCCATGGGTCTGATCAAAGAAGGAGATGAAGTTCGTATTTTGACTGATATCCAGGGAATCGAAGACTTTCTTGGAGACATGGACTTTAAGGTCGCAGGTACCGACAGCGGTATTACGGCTCTCCAAATGGATATGAAAATTACGGGGCTGCCGATGGAAACCATCGCTGAGGCCATCAATCAGGCCAAGCCTGCTAGACTTCATATTCTTTCCAAGATGCTTGAAGCCATCAACGCTCCTCGCACTGAGCTATCGCCCTACGCGCCCAGACTGCTCACATTTAAGATCAATCCAGAAATGATTGGTATGGTGATTGGACCTGGCGGTAAGCAGATCAAGAGCATTACTGATGAAACAGGTGCCAAAGTTGACATTCAAGACGATGGCACCATTACGGTATCTTCTGTTGATGGAGCTGCAGCAGAACGAGCCCAGGCGCTGATCGAGGCGATTACATTCAAACCTTCTGCCGGGGATGTCTATGTGGGTAAAGTCACTCGCATCATTCCGATTGGCGCATTTGTTGAATATCGGCCTGGCAAAGAGGGGATGATTCATATCTCACAGCTAGCGGATTATCGCGTCAACAAAGTCGAAGACGAAGTATCCATGGGTGAAGAGGTGTTGATTAAGATTCGCGAGATTGATGGTCGTGGTCGTGTGAATCTGACCCGCTTGAATATTCATCCAGACGAAGCGGCAAAGGCTCGGGAAGCCGCTGGCCTTGCCCCTGAGTAGTTCGGTTTGAGGGCAAGATAGCCTATGCAGGCATTACAAAATTTTGTAGTGCCTGCTAGCCCAAAACTAACAGACATATCGGGTCGGCTTTTATAGACCCTGCGATATCTAGAATTCAATCTTTATCACTAAGGCGATAAATTAACCTTATTTGCGCTGGGTTAAGGTTTCTCGGTACGATGCTTCAGGCACTATCAAGAGCGAAATTAAACATCTGTGCGAAGAATTGTTATCGCTGGCAATTGGAAAATGCATAAAACCCAGGCAGACAGTCTGGAATTTCTGCATGGGTTTTTATCCCAGCTGGAGACCACACCAGAGCATCGAGAAATTATTCTGTGCTCACCCTTTACAGCTTTGACTACTCTATCTAAGACGCTCCATGGCTCACGGGTGACGGTAGGGGCTCAGAACATACATTGGGAGACATCGGGAGCATACACCGGAGAAATCTCTGGGGAAATGCTGACAGAAATTGGGGTTCGCTATGTGATTGTTGGTCACAGTGAGCGACGACAGTATTTTGGCGATACAGATGAAACTGTCAATCTACGTCTCAAAGCAGCCCAAGCCGCTGGACTGACTCCGATTCTATGTGTGGGGGAAACCAAGCAGCAGCGTGACGCAGGTGAAACCGAGACCCATATTGTCAGGCAGGTCAAACAAGGACTAGCAGGGGTTGATCAAGGCAGGCTTATTATTGCGTATGAGCCGATTTGGTCGATTGGGACGGGCAATACCTGTGAGTCTGGAGAAGCTAATCGGGTATGCTGGCTTATCCGGTCCCAGCTGGCTAATAAGGACGTTCCCATTCAGTACGGTGGCTCTGTAAAACCCGGTAATGTGGATGAAATCATGGCCCAGCCAGAAATTGATGGAGCTTTGGTTGGGGGGGCTAGCTTAGACGCCGACAACTTTGCCCGCATCGTAAACTATCAGTAATCTTTGATTATCTCAGCGGTTAGTTGTTGGGTTGGCTAAGGTCGGGATTAGCTACTTGAGCAAGGCTACCCGAGCAATTATGGCTTTGAACACAGTAATGGGCGTGTACATAGATGCGATCGCGCCCCTGTTGCTTGGCATGATAGAGCGCTAAATCCGCTGCCTGAAGCAGATCTTGAGACGTCCGTTGATGCTCAGGCACCACTGTAGCAATCCCCATCGTCAGGGTTACAGCTTTGCTCACGCTGGAGGTGAAGTGGGGAATCGCGACTTGGGCCAGCTGCTTTTGAATTGCTAGGGCCACACTATGGCCTCCTTCGGTGTTTGTATTGGGTAAAACGACGGCAAATTCTTCGCCACCATAGCGAGCAACCAAATCTGCGGGTCTGCGAATACAGCGGTTGAGCACATCGCTAACTTTGGCCAGACAGATATCTCCTGTGGGATGGCCATAGTAGTCGTTGTACAGTTTGAAATAGTCGATATCGCACAAGATTAACGTTAGCGGCTGCTGTTCGCGGGCAAGACGCTGCCACTCAGCCTTAAAGTAATCATCAAACTGTCGTCGGTTAGCCAAACCGGTCAGGCTATCTGTGAGGGCTAATTCGCGCAGTTCAAGCTTGTCTTGTTTTAACTGCTGATATTTCAGACTGTGATTTAATGCGATCGCAACCTCATCAACCAAGAGCTTGACCTGTTCTTGTTGAGTCGATGACCAACGATTTTTCCCATCTTTAGACCCGATCGCAACCAGGCCCCAAGGTTTCTCAGTTTTATCAGTCTGCAGCTGATGACCTGGAAACAGGGGAATCGGTATCAAAAGCCAGGAGCCTGGGTACTGGTTTAGCCACTTTTGACCCACTGGAAACTGCTGTAAGGATTGTTCATTAACTACAATCGGCAACGGTTTACCTAGTTTTGCCGCTGCATTTTCAAGCTCACAATAGGCATTTAAGGTAGCTGAATTATCCACATTCCCAGAATGACGCAGTTGATCACTGGAGCGCCAGAGATTCAAACCATGTCCCAGAATAAATACCCAGTCTGCCTTAAAGAAATCTAATAGTTCTTGAACCGCAACCCGATAGACGTTTTGGGCATCTAGTACTCGCCGTATTCGTTGGATCGCTTCTCTTAAACGGATTTGCTGCTGTAACATCTGTTGCAGCTGGTGAACGTGGCTCAAATCATTGTCAGAACCGAAAAAACCAGCCATCCGTAGCAAAGGTATGGGGATTTGATTAAGTTGCCCAGTCCGGGCATAAAATTTATTTTTATATCTAGACCATCCCTGATCAATCCATACTGAAGATTTTAGCCACAGCGCCTGTAGCTGAGTACAGGTCTGATGAAACGATGTTTGATACATAAAAATGCAGGGACAAAAAAGTGCAAGTGATAACGGCACCCATTAGTCTTTAGCAGCTTTTTAATCAGTTCTTAGAAAAGAACTAAAAAACCACATAACAGTCAGCTAAGTAGCACTTTTTAGAGTACCTGCAGCCCAGAAATATCCATACGTAAAAGCCCTCAATAGCTCTTAGGAACAATAGTCAGGCAACATACAAACTCAACAGTATTTGTATGTTTGACAGCTTAAAACCAGGGAGTCACCCACCAGATAAACCACCCCTAGAGAAGCTTTAGGTTGTATAGATTAATGGCTATAGCTATAGCTTCTAGACATTTAGACTTGCCAAAATTAGGCATCAAAAATCATCTACAGGAAGATGTGGCTATTTTTCGCAATCACCATCAAATTGATCGTGATATCTATCTCAAGCACCCTAGTAATACCGATACTTTACAAGTATCAGTTGAAACTTTAGGAACTTCTATCGTAGAAAGACTGAAATATCTAAAATCAAAGTCACAGCGATCAAATTAACTTATCCAAAAGCCTGTTGTATCTATTGTTGAGGCAGCAAAAATTAGCCACCGAAATAGATATATTAGTTATCAATAGTAAAGAAATGTAACCAACTTCGCCGCTGATTTAGAGGGTTATAAACTGCGAGTGATTCGATACATCGCTTGTCTAAAGCTGAGCTAGCCTTTGTGGATGACTGCCGTTGAGTTAGAAAACGCATCAGCTCAAGCTCTAATATCAGACCTAGATGTACAAATGCCATCTTATTGAAAAGTTTTGAACGCTCAGCCCCTAGAGCTTCAAAAAATGCTCTAACCCATCGACTAAAGAGGGGGGCCAGCGTCTAATATTTTGCACCCAGTTCAAATCGGCATAACGCCGATCGAGTCCCCGCGCCGCTGCCCACTGACTTTCTGCCTCACCTCGGTTACCGGTTTCCCAGAGCGCTGCCGTCAATGCGGCTCGTACGTCTGCGTAGTTGGGATACTTACGGGCAAGGCTTTTGAGTATCTGTAATGATCTAGCGCGATCGCCCACTTCGAACAAGGCAATACCATAGTTGGCATATCCCAAGGAAAAACTAGGCTGGATTGTAATCGATTGTTCGTAGTCTTCAAGCGCAGCCGCCCAGTCTCCCTGCCCGCCCTTGGCATTGCCCCGATTGTTATAGGCCGCCGGGTCGTCGGGAGATAGCTTTAACACACGGTTGTAGTCATCAATGGCCTGCTGCCAGTTTCCGACCGCTTCGTAAGCTGCACCACGGTTAAGATAGGGATCAGGCTGTAATGGACTTAGAGCAATTGCCCGACTGTAGTCATCAATGGCCGCCTCGACTTTATTCTGACTAATTCGCACGTTTCCCCGATTACTCCAGACAGCGGGTTCGTCAGGCAGCGCATCAATCAGCTGAGTCCATGTGACTTCAGCCAGATCAAATTTTCCTTTTTGGGTCAGGGCAAATGCTTGTTTACGCAGACGCCCAATCTCAGCGTTTGTGAGGGTTGGCGTATTTGCTAAAGCGGGTGATATCGATATCAACCCTATCCATAGTCCAAGAACCACTGCTATCAATTGGCGCATCAGGTATCCCAAAAAGTGTCTTCTATAGCTTAGAACTCAAAGCAAATTGATGGCAGCTATCGTAGCTTGATCAGCTCGTGTTCTACCCAGGCACGCAATCCACCTGGGAACGGATCGGTCTGGGTGCGGTTAGGGGCATTGGCCAGAGTTACTAGCTTTTCAATGTGGCCAAAGTTGGGCGGCTGGGGTAAGGCTGTCTGTAGTAGCCGACGAGCCACCCGTCTTTGCAGCGCTAGTGGAGCTGACTGAAATAAGGAACGCTGGATATACCAGCTACCGTCGTCTAAAGTACCCACCACGTCATGGTAGAGCTGAACCGTCTGGGTCTCTAGATAAGCTACTTCAGCTGTAAAAATTTCAGCTGTCTGTGCCAGGGTATTTTCCACGTTGGGGTTAAAGTGCGATCGCAAATAGGGCATCAGCTGCTGACGAATCCGATTACGGCGATAGTGCCAATCATCATTGGAGCTGTCATGCCAAACCGATAGCTCAAAGTCGTGGCAAAACTGTCCGGTATCTTGTCGAGTTAGCGCCAGCAGCGGACGAATGACCCAAACATCGCCGTTCGCTGTGCTCAGACTACGTCGCCAGCTCAACGCCTGAATACCATCAGCCCCACTGCCACGCAACAGATTGTAGAGGACGGTTTCAGCCCGGTCAGTAGCCGTATGTCCAGTCACGACACAGTCATAGCCCTGGGTATTGGCCAAGGTTGCAAATACCCCATAGCGCCAGCTCCGGGCGTCCGCTTCAGTAGGTTTAACCAGCTGAGCCCGCTCTAGAAAAAAGGGAATCTGCCACCGGTGCGCTAACTGCTCTACATGCATGGCATTGGCGGCAGAATCTGAGCGCCAGCCATGGTCACAGTGCACAATGGCCAAGCTCCAACCCCAATGGGGGGTGAGATCCATTAGCAGCTGGGCCATACATAGCGAGTCTTGACCTCCAGATACCGCCATTAAAATAGCGGCCCCCTCAGGCAGCAGGATTCTGGAGCGCAGTAACGTATGAACCTGAGCATGTATAGGGGTCCAGGCCATCTAAAATTCCCTGGTGCTCAATGACGCGTCCTCAAAATTTATCAGCGCTCCGTAAAAAAATCTAACGTCAGTTGAGACATTAAGCTCACCAGAACGCAAGTCTAGCTTTATAGTTGTTTATGCTCTTGAACGACTAGATCACTGTTTTATATTCCGCTAAGAGCACCTCCAGCGGCACTTATACGTTAACTTGCACTATGGATAACGGCGCAGGCGACAAGCTCACTGAGCAAAAAGGCTTGGAAAACTCCACGCGTTCAGATGATACCCAAAGCAGCAAGGCCCCTCCGTCTCCTGAACCAGGCGCTGACGCACCAACAGATATTCACACAGCCCAAGCACAAGACAGTCGGTCTCGTCTTGCGGCCCGTCTCAAGTCCTCTAATGATGTAGAACTCTTTGTATTTGAAGCAGATGATGGAGAAGGACACGATGCTTCGCCTCTAGCAGATGTCGCCTCCCTCGAACTTGAAGTCGATCAACAAGAAGTCGTTTCTAAGCAACAAATAACGTTCAAAAGCGAACAAGGACGGCTGCTGCTGTTGTTGCCACCGTCACCCCATAGGAGCTTTACTCCACCAGAGTGGGACGAGCTGTGTCAGCAGCTAAAGCTGCGTCTTAGCTCCGGAGATCGCTTCTTGCAACCTAATACCACGGTGCATCTAATCGCGCGCGATCGCTTGCTAGACAGTCGTCAGCTGCAAGACATTGATGAACTGCTGCAAACGGCCCAGCTGCGGATGAAACGCATTTACACTCAGCGGCGGCAAACAGCCGTTGCTGCCGTCACCGCCGGATATTCGGTCGAGCAGCAAGTTAAGCTCGAACATCTCAATGACGTGGCTCAGGGCAAAGCATTAGAAACGCCCCTGTATTTACAGACCACCCTGCGCTCAGGTGCAGAAATTCGCCATGCTGGCTCCATTATTGTGTTAGGTGATGTCAATCCGGGGGCCGCTGTGATTGCCGCTGGAGACATTTTTGTTTGGGGGCGGCTGCGAGGAGTTGCCCACGCCGGGTCAGACGGTAACGAAACCTGTCGGATTATGGCGCTACAGATGCAGCCAACGCAGCTGCGGATTGCGGACCAGGTGGCTAGAGCACCGGAAAAACCACCAGCCATGTACGAACCGGAGGTGGCCTATGTGAGTCAAGACGGAATTCGCATTGCGATCGCATCTGAATTTGCCAAAATCCACCTCAACGGCGCTTAGAATAGGGCCTTTATCATTAGGTTTGCCGCTAGCCGTCGGCGTCCTTCGAAATTCTCTACAGAATTTTCTAATAAAATTTGCCACAACGTGCGATTATTGCCCTACTTGAGCCCTGCCCGCATAACATCATCCATCGCCCACTGAATCTATGGCTATGAACCGTATTATCGTCATTACCTCCGGCAAGGGAGGCGTTGGAAAAACCACCTGTACTGCCAACCTAGGAATGGCTCTGGCCAAGGCCGGTAAACGTGTCGCTGTTATTGATGCGGACTTTGGATTACGCAACCTGGACCTGCTATTGGGTCTAGAGAATCGAATTGTCTATACGGCGCTCGATGTCTTGGCTGGTGAGTGCCGTCTAGATCAGGCGCTGGTCAAGGACAAACGCCAGCCCAACTTAGCTCTGCTGCCTGCGGCTCAAAATCGCTCCAAAGAGTCGATCACGCCTGAGCAGATGAAAAAGCTGGTGCGCGCCCTGACGAAAGCATATAACTTTGTACTGATCGATAGCCCTGCCGGTATTGAGATGGGGTTTCGTAATGCGATCGCAGCCGCTCGTGAGGCTATTATTGTCACCACGCCGGAAATTTCTGCGGTTCGGGATGCTGACCGTGTAATTGGGCTATTAGAAGCCAATGACATCAAAGCGATGCGACTGATCATCAATCGTCTCAAGCCCTCTATGGTAGAAGCTGAGCAGATGATGTCAGTCAAAGATGTGCAAGATATTTTAGCGGTGCCGCTTCTAGGTGTGATTCCCGATGATGAACAGGTGGTTGTCTCCACTAATAATGGAGAGCCCTTAATTCTAGGTAAAGAACTAACTCAGGCCGGGACAGCAGTGTCCAATATTGCCCGGCGACTCCAGGGCGAAAAGGTCCCGCTGATGGATTTAAGTGTGCCAAAGGATAGCTTTTTTAAGAAATTACGTCAGTTATTTAACTAGGTTTATGCCAGCGAGGTATCAATCGTTGGCCCACTATTGATAAAAAAATTATGAATACTCTCCGCCGTATCGGAAACGACCATGATTAGCGACTTCTTCGAAAGACTCTTTGGCTCCCGCGAACCAGTTAGTCGTGATACGGCTAAGCAGCGGCTGCGGTTTGTCTTAGCCCACGACCGCTCGGATATTTCGCCTCAAAACTTAGAAAAGCTGCGCCAAGAAATTTTGGAGGTCGTCTCTCGCTACGTCGAACTGGACTTTGACAAGCTGGAGTTCTCCCTTGAGTCTGACCAGCGCATAACCGCACTGATGGCAAATTTACCCATTCGTCGAGTACGAACGAATCCATTAGAGCCAGATAGTCCGGTTGAAGAATCAGAAGACGCCCCTAAGCTGGAACTAGAAGATGGAGCTGTCGAGCTAGATGAGGTGGTTGAAGAAGCCTCAGAGACAGCAGATATCCCGTTGGATTAGGGCGATCGCCGCTGGCGATTGTACTCATAGATAGCAATGGCTGCCGCCGTTTGTACATTTAGAGACTCCACCCGCCCATATTGTGGAATGGTCAGAGTCACATCGCACAGCGCCATTAGCTCTGCTGGAATACCCGTGAGTTCTCGCCCCAATAGCAGCACTGTTTTAGGGGTAAAAGCATAGTCAGTCAGCGGCTGTGAGGCTTCACTCACGCTGAGAGCAACACGGGTAGAGCCGGTCTGTAGGGCCAGCCACTGAGGTAAAAACTCTGGCAGACAATACTCCATCAGCTGCCACTGCTGAGCCGAAGCAGAAATCTTGCGAAAATCCCAGGAATCGTTAGGTCTAGGCAAAATCAGGCGTTGAACGCCCAGCACTTCACAGCTCCGACACAGGGCGGCCTGATTCAGAGCTTTCTCCACTAAGGATGCACATACCGTTAGACCTGCCACAGTGCATTATCCGTTAAAAAAAGCACAGCCTAGCTCTAATCAGGCACCAGCTCTACATTTAGCTCGTTGACCGGGCGGCGCCGCAGCTCTTCAGACTCTTCGCGCGGCAGCAGATCAAATACCTCACGAAATACATCGTCAATTGCTTCGTAGCTGGCAGCGCCTGTTTGATCAAAACGAACCTTGCCGTCACCGTCTAACACAAGAGTTTGGGGTACAGAGCCCTTAAAGTAGTAGCCGGGTTCGCTCGGGGTAAAGTCATCCTTGAGGGGCACCGCATCAGCCATAACGGGAACAAAGTTAGCCGCTCGACCATAGGGAGCCTGAAGCTGGGAAATAACGATTGAGTACTGTTTGCAGTCGCGGCTATCGTCTACATAGAAAAACAGCAGCGTCGGTTTTTGTTGCTTGAGGGACTGGGCTAAGTCAAGTCGTGGCGGCACAATAGCGCCATTACCTGCATAGAGCGCAAAAATATTACCGTCGTATCGATCGTCGTTGAGACTCGCCCAGGCTGCGTTTGGAAAACAGCATGTAGGAATAAGCAGAGTTGCGATCGCAGCTCCTAATACCAGCCAGCGACATATCAGCTTTTGCAACGGCCCCAAACCAAACCTGCCCATACTGCCCATACGGCTCGCAAAAATCACACCACTACCATTACGCCACAGAACGGGTCGTCTCTTGCGCCAGCACATAAATAAAATACTGCCTATGCCGATCAGGTACCCCGAAAGCTTTGAATCACGGTTTGCAGCTCACCCTTGGCACTGCCGTAGTTTTCAGCAGTTGTCCAGGCGACCACCTGATAGTAGTTATCATCGCCCTCAACCGTTGTGTGCAGATAAACAATGGGCAGGTTGTCCACTCGCCCGCGCACCTCGTACTGAACAGCGTCTAAACCATTGAGAGAGGTCATCGTTGTCGGCACCTCAGCCTGCTCCTGAGTCAGTCCTCGGTCTAAAAAGCTCAGATACTGATCTGAATTGTTGGCGAGGCTAAACGTACCGACCTCTGACTGTTTGGGATCTGATAGAACCATTACATACATGGTTCTATCTTCGTGGGCAGCATACAGATCCGCGTCGGGGCGCAGATTATGGACATCGACCCAGCCGTCAGGCAGCGTCAGTTCTATATCGCTGTTCTCATTGGTCAGCCGTGTTTGACCATTGCTTAGGTTTTGAATAGAGATGGAATCAATTACGTCTCTCGTGCGATCACCAAAGCGATCGCATGAGCCCAGCAATAGAGAGACTACCGTCACAACCAGCAGACTCATTCCTCTAGTCCTGCTCTGACCCTTAAACTGAAAACCCATTGACCTATCCCGGTTTTAAAGCAGCTTTTGCCGTTGCCAATTGAGGAGAGGCAACGCCCTGGTATTCTATAGCGTTCGTCCCATTCTTAGAACGGCAATTAGCCAAAGGATAAACCACTTTTTAGAAACGCAGATTTCCCCCAGAAAAATCTGAGGATGTAGCTGACTGATGAATTCCCCACTTTCCCAGACCGCAAGGTTATCGCTTTGACCTATGCTGGACTATGGAAATTTCTTCATAAAAATTAGAGGCCATGCTCAGAGCTGGAATCGTTGGGCTTCCCAATGTAGGCAAATCCACACTTTTTAACGCGCTGGTCGAAAACGCTAAGGCCCAGGCTGCAAATTTTCCATTTTGCACCATTGAGCCCAATGTGGGCGTCGTCGCCGTTCCTGACCCCCGCCTCGGCGTCTTGGCTGAAATTTCCCAATCTGACGATATCGTTCCAGCCCGCGTCGAATTTGTTGACATCGCCGGTTTGGTGAAAGGAGCCAGCAAGGGAGAAGGTCTGGGCAATCAGTTCTTAGCCAACATTCGCGAAGTGGATGCCATTGTCCATGTAGTCCGCTGTTTTGAAAATGACGACATTATCCACGTTGATGGGTCAATCGATCCGCTGCGGGACGCTGAGATCATCAATCTAGAGCTGGCCCTGGCCGATTTAGACCAAATTGAACGTCGGATCGAACGGGTGCGAAAACAGGCCCGTAGAGACCCAGAAGCCCAAGCTGAGCTCGCCGTACTCGAAAAAATTCAGCCTGTGCTAGCTGAAGGTAAATCTGCCCGCACAGTAACGCTAGAAGATGACGAAGAGCTGCTGATAAAATCGTTGGGCTTTTTGACTCGCAAACCGATTATTTACGCGGCTAACGTCTCTGAAGACGAACTAGCAACCGGTAATGACTGGGTAGAACAGGTCAAAACTCTAGCGGCAGAAGAAGAAGCGCAGGTAGTCACTATTTCAGCCCAGGTAGAAGCAGAGCTGCTGGAACTGCCCGAAGATGAGCGTAATGACTTCCTAGAGGCGCTAGGCGTTGAAGAAGGCGGACTCAAGTCGCTAATTCGGGCTACTTATGACCTGCTGGGGCTGCGCACCTACTTCACCACCGGTCCCAAGGAAACTCGTGCCTGGACCATTGTTGCCGGGATGTCAGCTCCCCAGGCAGCTGGTGTCATCCATACTGACTTCGAACGCGGATTTATCCGCGCTGAAACGATTGCCTACAAAGATCTCGTTGAGCATGGGTCCATGAATGCCGCTAAGGAAAAAGGGCTGCTACGTAGTGAAGGCAAAGAATACACCGTTCAAGAAGGGGATGTCATGTTGTTTAGATTTAACGTCTAAACAATCTCAACGTTACTAATGGAAATAGATAGGTCTGTCCCCCCCTCTAGCCTGCATCTCAAACGGCCTTGCTTGCTGATAGCTGATTTAGAGCGGTCTCTTACCCTATATCGCGACTGTTTAGGCTTTCGACTGGACTATATCGGTAAGGCCGACCCCGATTCATATCTGTATCCAGTGTTTCAGCTACCGGCTGAAGCCCAGCTGCGATTTGCAGCTCTAAGCACAGAACAAGAACCCAGAGCCCTAGCTCTAACTGAGGTCAAGGGCTACCAGCTCCCACCGCCCGCTCGCCCCCATCGCGGTGCAACGGTAATTCGCATGCCGTCTTTGGCGGCTGTTTTACCTGAAATTGAGAAGTTGGGGCTTTGTGCGATCTCAGCCAGCTCATTTTCCACACCGCCCAATTTGCGCTTTACCGAACAGGCCCTGTGTGACTTTGACGGTCATTTGATTGTGCTTTACGAAGTGCAACAGTCAGACGACTCGTAAAAGAGGGCATTAATTTTTAAGCGGTTGGCGGTATCTGTAAGCTGGCGAGCCTCCGTTGAGCACCGAATCTATCAGTCACATCCGATCCAACGCCTTGGGTATACACTGGGTTACTCAAGGTTTTTAATAAAAAATCTACAGAACTAGACTGTCCATCCACGGCAGATCCAATTAGAATCGGTCCAACGCTTGCAAACTGGCTCAAATAGTTGTGATCAATCGGTTTCTGAAACTTCCGTTCACAATCCCCTCATGGGCAATCCTGTCACTGCTGATGAATGGGGTATTGTTTGCTGCGCTGCTGTTGATCTGGCAAGAAAAGTCTGACGGAGGCGACCCCACCGTCCTTCCCCAGGCCAGTGCCTATGCCACTAACGCTACAGTAGTCCCTGCTAATGCCCCTGAGCCACCTCGACAACGGCGTACCTATGAAGAGTGGGTTGACATCCTGGGCCAGGAAATGGCAACCATGGCTGCCAAAAATCCAGACCACCTGACAATTTTGCTCGGGGATTCTCTGAGCCTATGGTTTCCAGCTGAGCTGCTGCCGGGTCGACGCGTCTGGATGAATCAAGGTATTTCTGGTGAAAAAACCTACAGCCTGCGATCGCGACTGCATTTGCTAGATGTAGCCGATGTGGACACTATCTTTTTAATGATTGGTATCAATGACCTAATTTGGGGCCAAAGCGATCGGCAGGTGCTGGCCAACTATCGAGATATCATGGACTACCTGAGCGTCCATCACCCCGATACTGATGTGGTGGTGCAGTCGATCTTGCCCCACGGAGCCGAAACCTCTACCTGGGAAAGTCGCCATCTATTGCTTGAACTACCCAACGAGCGGATTCGAGCAATGAATCAATCTCTACAAGCGATCGCAGCAGACTACAACGCTTACTATCTAGAGCTATACCCAATTTTTTCCGACGGCGAGGGACAGCTCAGATCTGATTTGACCACCGACGGTCTTCATCTCAATCGTGAGGGCTATTTGGTATGGCGAGCTGCGATCTCACTCTATAGTCAGCTCGAGCTGCCCTAAAAGAGACCAATGGGCATTCTTTATAGCCACGACCTATCTTCGGTAGAATAAAAATGCCGTTGCTGATTTGTAGGATGGACCGAGCTGGTAGTGATGCAATTTATCAGTAGTCCTTAGATAAGATCGTCTCAAAAGTCAGCAACGCCACAAAAATTAAGCCCTGCTGCTGCTTTTGAAAACCTATGGATACCAGAGCGTTTCGCCGTAGTCTCAACAAGTCTGACAACTATTATCGAAATCAAGGGTTTGGTGAGAAAGAGCAAATCGCAACCCAAATGGGTGACGAATACCAAAGCGATCTGATTCAGACAATTCGAGATCAGGGTTATTCCTATACCCAGGGTGACGTCACTATCAAGTTAGCCAAAGACTTCGGCTTTTGCTGGGGTGTAGAGCGCGCCATTGCCATGGCCTACGAAGCGAGACAGCATTTTCCCCATCAGCGAATTTGGATTACCAACGAAATCATCCACAATCCAGGGGTCAATCAGCGGCTTCAGGAAATGAACGTGCAGTTTATCCAGGTGATTGATGGGGGCAAAAACTTTGCTGCCGTCGGTGAGGGAGATGTAGTAATTTTGCCCGCCTTTGGAGCCAGCGTTGATGAGATGAAGCTGCTGAGCGACAAAGGCTGCACCATTGTGGATACCACCTGTCCCTGGGTCTCCAAGGTTTGGAATACCGTAGAAAAGCATAAAAAACAGGCATTTACCTCCATTATTCACGGCAAGTACAAGCACGAAGAAACCGTAGCAACAAAGTCCTTTGCTAACACATATCTAGTTGTCCTCAATTTAGACGAGGCTCAATACGTTGCTGACTACATCTTGAACGGTGGTGAGCGCAACGAGTTTTTGGCCAAATTTGCTAACGCCTGTTCCCAAGGATTTGACCCAGACAGAGATCTCCAGGCCGTCGGTATTGCCAATCAAACCACCATGCTCAAAGGCGAAACTGAGCAAATTGGTAAGCTGCTAGAGCGAACGATGCTCAAAAAGTACGGTCCCCACGCTATTCACGACCAATTTTCAAGTTTCAACACCATCAGTGATGCGACCCAAGAACGCCAGGATGCCATGTTTGAACTCGTCGATATGGCCATGGACCTGATGGTGGTTATCGGTGGCTTTAATTCATCCAACACCACACACTTGCAAGAGATTGCCATTGAACGAGGCATTCCCTCATATCACATTGACGGACCACAGCGCTTAGGACCTGGTAATCAAATCGAGCATCAGCTGCTGCATGCAGATATCACTGTTTCAAATGACTGGCTGCCCTCTGGCGAGATCGTTATTGGAATTACGTCTGGTGCTTCCACACCGGACCGCTCTGTAGCTCAAATTATTCAACGTATTTTTCAACTCAAGCAAGAAATGCTGGTCCCTGCGACGGTTTAGCCACAATCTTGCCGAGAAACTGTCCTGAGTGGCGAAAGACAGAGAATTTCTCTTAAATAGTAGGATGGATGAATAGAAAGTTCATGGATTGTCTGAGCCTTAGAGATTCGGATAGCGGTTTTTTAGTTTCAATAGGCTCAGCCGTAATAACCCAGCAGTTTTAACAACTCAATTTAAAGACGCATTATGAGTTCCTAAACTCTATCCGTAGAACTACGGACTTCACTGATGCTTTTACACAGAGGTTATAGTTTTATTAATGCTTTAGCTAAGTAGCTCATCAATTTGCCCCTGCTTCCGTAGGGGCACGGGTGTCATACCATCCGAAAATAATTGATTCTTTTAGGTAGACTTAGCTGACATTATTCAGTTCCTGATTGAGTTACTGGTGACTATGGCGCGCACAGATATCCAGAACGCCCAGCACGTTTTGTATGATTTCTTTCTCTACAGTGTTCAAACCGAACCTGTAGATCTTGTTTTGTCGACATTTCGTCGACTATTTATAGATTACACAGAGTCATCAACTGAGTCGGAACTCCCTGTAGCACTCTATTCCATCGTTATCGCTAATAGCGAAGAGCAGTTTCTATTTACCCTCAAGCGGGTCTGTTACATTTTGATTAACAACTGGGGAATTCAGCGTCGCCCAGATGCCATCAAAGCCTTGATCAAAATGTTTGATAGTCAGGTGCTGATGCGGCCGGGAGTATCGGTGATTCTCAAACGGCTGCGGGGTTGGATGAAGGACTTTGTTAAAAGTTCTGACTTTCAAGATCTAAAGCTATTTGCCGCACGTTACGAGCAGCAGGAGCATTGGAGCGGTCGCTACACGTCCTATCTTTTGGCTCCCCAGTATCTCAATCACAACAATCCTCTAGAACAGCGTGAGGCTGCGCGCAATCTGTCGTCCCAGCTCAAGTCTAAGTTTCGCTTTGATTTGGCGATGTACACAGCCAAATCACAGATGGAAGCTCCAGCGACTACGGTCGATAACCCGACGGTTTTAGGCGAAGCCGCTATCAATTTGATTAAAATGCTGCTGCTACAGCCCGGGCGGTTTGGCTATGAGAATCTAGCCAACCTATTACGTAAACAATGTGAGCAGCTCACCTATTGGGACTTTAAGCGGGCACTTTTGCATTATCTAGTCTACGCACTGCCCAATACATCCATCACCCATACGCTTAAGGCAAAACTACCCGATTTTGTTTTACCGCTATATGACCATCACGATAGCGAAGCGATTACTGAGGCGTTTGTCCTAAGAACCTGCAAGCGGGTAGTT
This sequence comes from Leptolyngbyaceae cyanobacterium, assembly GCA_050043465.1. Taxonomy (GTDB): domain Bacteria; phylum Cyanobacteriota; class Cyanobacteriia; order Phormidesmidales; family Phormidesmidaceae; genus Leptothoe. The sequence continues at coordinate 560 of JBHJIL010000069.1, read as the reverse complement.
GACTGTTTCACATCAGAAGATGGGGAAAAGCCGTCCACTTTCTTTAGTATGTTTTTGGCCCAGGGCAACCCGCTGATCCTGGTGATTTTATTGCTCAAAGTTGCGCTGTTTTGCCCTCACGTGCAGTCTCATTTGGAACTGCGAATTTCTAGCCTAATTCGGTACTATGAAGCCTATTCAGAGGAGGATTGCCGCTGGGTCATCAACTTCTTTGAGGTCTTTCGGATTACGTTTGCGGTCTATGCCAGCGGCACCCTATACAACCTGGTGCAGGTTTCTAGCAATGATTCAGCAGATTCTGTGCTGAGCACCTACCGAATTTTTTCCCAGCTGCGCGGTCATCAGCTAGAGGAAGTTGCGGCCAGGATTAATCGTAATTTCCTGAGGGAGACACCTGTACCCATAGCCCAGGTATCGTCTGAAATCGCAACTATCTCCCCTAATATTCCAGACGCGATCGCAAGCTAGTCTTGCTGCCAAGCAGTCGCAAGCTAGTCTTGCTGACAAGCAGTCGCAAGCTAGTCTTGCTGACAAGCAGTCGCAAGCTAGTCTTGCTGACA
>JBHJIL010000068.1:0-27768 GCA_050043465.1 Leptolyngbyaceae cyanobacterium | reverse complement strand
AACTATCTCGACCGAGCACTCTATGCCATGCAAGATTTTCATGGGGCTTGGGAGGCTGCTGAGTTATCCGTTCGTTCCATGGCGATGCTGTGGAATTTTCATCCATTCTGTCGTAAAACTCAGCAGCAAAATGGAGGCTGTATGTGTCCATTTGAGAAACTCAATGGCTTCCGATATCATCACGACTGGATGCGTAATTTGTTAATTGCCTCTTCTCTCAATGGACGGAGACCATTGATTAAATCCTCACACACAAACTGAGGTGGAATCAGGATTAAACGTCTTTTGAGACTGTTCATAGGCCTTTCCCTAGTAATTATCTATTGGATTGGACTCGGCTTTACTCAATCCGCAACCGCTCAGACACTAACAACTACAAATCTAGATAATACATACATCCTGTCCGATGTATTGCGTAATCCCGTCGATAAAAAACTCGGTGAAATAGGTAAAAAGATTGACCTAAATAATTCGGCGTTGCTGATCCTCGGGATAGCTTTATTTGAAAAATGCTGGCACGTGGTATTTCTAACAGATCGGTGCATCCCTTAAATCAGAAACGGCAATAATTCCAGCGTGCTGATCTTTAGACGTTATCGAGGCCTGTATCCCACTCTGGCTCGAAAGATTATTGCAAACGCACCTTTTGATCCGGTGGAAGATGTTCTCAAGATGCCGAATTTAAGCGATCGCGAGATCGATATTTTAAAAGCTAATCTGGAGAATTTTGTAGTGACTCCACCTGAACCCGCCTTAATCGAAGGGGGAGATCGGATTGACCCTGGCATTTATAAGTGAACCACTAGCAAATACGAGGCAGTTGCTCACCACTGAGAAAATCGAGAAGGCGCTGGGATCCAACAGAATTTTTCATCGTGACCAATGCCCCTTTGGCATCCACCACTTGTCCAATAATTCGGGCTTGTGGATGGTATCGTTGCAAGCATTTCAGAGCATCTGATGCGGCGCTGTCTGGTACAAAAGCAATAAAACGGCCTTCATTGGCGATATATAGCGGATCCAAACCCAGAATTTCGCAAGCTCCCTGAACCTGCTCTTCCACAGGAACCGCTGTGCTCTCTAGTTCAATTTTTACGCGGGCGGCCAATGCAATTTCATTCAGGGCACTGGCCAAACCACCACGGGTTAGATCACGTAAACAGTGGATTGGTGAGTTCTGTAGCAACTCCAGAACAGGATCTACCAAAGGAGCAGAATCACTCTTGATAGTGGTTTCAAACATCAGCCCTTCACGAGCAGACAAAATAGCAATGCCATGGCGACCAATGTCTCCACTGAGAATAATAACATCGCCTACTCGAACAGAACGGGGACCGATAAAGTCTTCATGCTCAAGCGCTCCAATCCCAGATGTATTGATAAATATCCCATCTCCCTTACCCCGATCGACTACCTTTGTATCGCCAGTGACAATCTGTACATGAGATTGCTGGGCAGCTGTCTTAATTGACTGAACTACCTGCCATAGGGTCTCCATCGGCAGCCCCTCTTCTAAAATAAAACTAAGACTGAGATAGTGTGGTCTTGCCCCAGCCATGGCTAAGTCATTGACCGTACCATGCACCGCCAGAGAACCAATGTCACCCCCTGGGAAAAATAGCGGTGTGACCACATAGGAATCGGTGGTAAATGCCAACCGGTTACCAGACATAGTGAGACTAGCGGCATCATGCTGCCAGTCTGGGTCCGGCAGAAAGACAGCTAGCAGCATATCCTCAATTAGCTGATGCATCAGACGTCCGCCACCGCCATGAGCCAGTAGAACGTGGGGATATTGTTGAATGGGAATGGGACAGGTAGCATGCATAACACTATCTTGATTTAACTTGACGTCCCGCCTGGAGTTGTTCACTAGGATGCAAGACAACACGTTCTTCGGGCTGTAGACCATCTGTTACCTCAGCAGCCATGGTACTGCGATGGTCAATAGCAATCTCACGAGGTTGGACACGGCCATCTTTTACCACAAATACACACCAACTCTCTCCACAGCGATATAGAGTACTAACGGGCACCTGTAGTACGTCATCATTAGCCCAGATAACAATACGAGCCTCAATGCGATAACGGTCTCCTAACGGATTGGTTGTTGACTCTGACAATGTACCAATGACATTTACCCGTTGTTCTTCTACGCCTAGAGCAGAGACTTCTGTAAATGCGGCGGGTTCAATATAGCTGACGGTTGCCGTTAATGGTTCTGATCCACCCCACTGGTCAACAATAATGGGATCTCCAGGCTGAATCTGCACCGCATCTGCGGACAGCACATCAATTACCAACTCTAGTTCTTCAGGATTACCTAACTCGATCAATGGGTCACCAGCTTGAACAAACCGGGCACTTTCATCAGGAACTCGCAGCACGGTCCCGCTAATGGGTGCAGAAATTGTTGTTCGACCAGCTTCATTTACTAGGTTAGCGAGTTCTGCTTCTACGCCCCTGATTTGAGCCCGATAGGCATCTTCTAGGTAATCGGGATCGCGCTGTTCTTCCTGTAACAGGGTCAGAGCTTCCTGGGCTGCAGAAACGTTTGCGATCGCACTCCCCAACCGTTTCTCATCTGCCGCCAGCTTCTGCACCAGCCGGTCTTCCTCTAACTCGGCTGCTTCTCTGGCCTGACGAGAGATGGCTCCCCGATGCTCTAGACCCTGAGCGCGGACGCGATCTCGACGTGCCTGTTCCAGGGCCACACGAGTCTCTTCCACCTCAGCCGCCTCTGCTTGCTGTGTAGCCTGGGTTGAGCGTAATTGTGCTGCAGCCTGGGCCAACGCCTCTGCTTTAGGTCGCTGGGTATCTACACCAGCTAGCTCAGCTCGCAACTCCTGCAGCCGCGCTTGAGCCATGCTTACCTTGCTACCTAGGGGCAAGGGATCCAACTGAGCCACAACAGCATTGGCCACCACCTCATCCCCTGCTTCCAGGTCGATCCGCTGCAGTCGTCCATCTACGGGAGCCGAAACCACATAGCGGGCTTTCACCCGAGTTTGCCCCTCAGCATCAATGGTCACCTGTAGCGGTCCTGTGGTTGCTATACCAATATCCACCGGAATCGGCGTAGGGCGAAACGCTAGGGCTACTAAAACAGCAAGACCCAGACCAACAAAACCATAGGGCAACCAACTAGGAATCCGGAGACGGCGCTTAGAGGCAGACTGAGTTGAAGTATCCTTAGACCGCCAGCGAAACAGTTTTCTAGTGACATGTTTCTGTGACTGAGACATGGTATCGTTTCCTCACTCTCTGGTTTTCAGCACAGCGATTAAATCCAAACGATTCAGCTGACGACGAATCATCAGACCAGAGGCGAGAGCTGCTGCCATGATCACCACAAAGGCAAAGGCATAGGTGGACCGGGTGATGACCAGGGGAAACCGAAACAGCTCCCAGTCGTAAATCTCGGTCATCAGTGCTGCCAGGCCAAACCCCAGAGCAAACCCGATGGGAATCGCCAGGATAAGCAGCACCGCCTGTTCTCCCAAGAGAATAAACGCAATCTCACCTTTGGTAAAACCAATAATGCGTAGGGTGGCCAGTTCCCGTTCTCGCTCTGATAGGGCAATACGAGCCGCGTTGTACACCACTCCAAAGGCAATTACTGAAGCGAATCCCACCAGTACCACCGTAAAGCCCGCCATACTTTTTGTGAGAATCTCGTTAAATTGATCAATGGTGGTTTGTCGCATAGCCACACTGGCCACGGCAGGGGTTTGTTTTAGCTGGGAATAAAGTGTCTGTTGTTCATGGGCATCCACCTGTAAGTAGGCACCAGAAAGGGTAAAGCCTTCTCGCATCAGTCGATTGAGTGCGTGGATATCCATGTAGGCGGAAATACCCACTAGCTCGTCAAAGATGCCGGTGACAGGCACGGTACGGGTGGGGCGAGCTCCTTCTAGGACGTTGACTATAATTTGGTCTCCCAAATGGGCCTTTAAAATATCCGCTAGCTTAGTGGATAAGACAATGCCTTCTGGCGGTAGGGTATCAGGGCGCTGCTCACGATCCTGCTTACGGCGTAGTTCGCTATCGGTCTCCTCACCGTTGATGCCACTCAGTTTGTGATAGTGGCCAAAACGCAGCCGCGCCGGCACCACTCGAAACGGCTCAGCTCGCAATACCCCCGGTAAGTGGTACAGGTCAAACTGGGCTCGACTGGATAGGGGATTGTTGAACACTAGGGTAATGTCTTCGCGCTGGATGGTGCGAAACTGAATATCTACCAGGGCATCCATGGCATCGGTGAAGAAACGACCCAGGACTAGGATTGCGATCGCAACCGCAATCCCAATCACTGAGAGAATCCCCTGCACCGGACGCCGTTCCAGATTCCGCAGAATAATCCGACTCGGGGCTGCAAACCAACGCTGCAGGCCTAATTTTTCCACCAGAGTAGGCCGATAGGTCGCTGGCGGTTCAGGCCGCATGGCCTCAGCCGGTGGCAGCGATACCGCCCGTCGCATCGCCAGAAAAGCCCCCATCATCGCGGCCCCTATACTCACGACCAGGGCCATTAACAATACCTGGGGGCGTACCTCATACTGCAGTAGCGGAAAGTGATAGAACTCAGCATAAAGACGGGTCATCCCCCGACCCATCCACCAGACCAGCCCAGCCACCAAAATTGCTCCCAACAGCACCACCACCATCACTAACTTTAGGTAGTGGAGTCCCACAGTAAGATTGTCATAGCCAAACGCCTTCATCACCGCAATCTGGTCCCGCTGGGTACTCACCAGGCGACTCAGCAACAGATTGAGTAAAAAAGCCGCAATACCCAGAAATATACTCGGTACAAAGACGGCATGGGCCGATAGCTGACGAATCTCATCGGAAATAAACGTGTGAGAAATTTGGTCCTCTCGGCCAAATGCCCCCAGACCACCATAGGTTTCCAGTTTTTGGTCCAGTTGAAAGATCACCTCTGCTTCGCTGGCCTCCGGCATCAGCTTTAGACTGACATCGTTAAATGCCCCCTCCATGTCAAAGGCCGTAGCCAGCGCCTGCTGTTGCATCCAGAGAATGCCAAACCGTTTATTGTCAGGAACAATCTCGGTTCCTCGAATCTCATAAATATATTCTGGTGATAGCGCAATACCCACAACCCGCAGAGTTTGCCAACGACCATTGAGAATGGCCCCCACCGTATCATTCAGTTCTAGCTGGTTGGCCTCAGCAAAGACCTCACTGGCCAGCACCTCGTCCCCGTGTTCGGGATAACGTCCAACGCGCATAAACAGGTCATTAAGCATGGGCGTAGGTCGCTCTGGAATCGAAATCAGACGCCCAGTAGCCGGTTCTGCTAAGCCTGCCACTGACAGGGTGACATCCTGTACCACCCGCGTTTGTACAGCTCCTACACCCGGAATTTCCTCAAACCGAGACACCAAACTTTTAGGAGCCCGCTTAAGCTGCACAAACACATCGGCAAATCGGTACTGATCATAGTAGGTTGCCTGGGTGAGCTGCAGCGACCCGTGGGTGCTCATCATAGTAACCAAGTTAGCCACACCACAGGTGACAATCAACACAATGGCCAGTACCTGGCCCCGCATACGGAGCAGATCGCGTAATAGCTTGCGGTCCAGGACCTTCATTCCCATCCTCCCTTACCACTCCAACTCCGCCGGAGATAGTTTCTGGTCATTCCGCTTAATATCGGCAATGTTGCCACTGCGCATGTGGACCACACGATCCGCCATAGCAGCAATTCCGGCGTTGTGGGTAATCACAGCTGTTGTCGTGCCAAACTCTTGATTGACGTGCTCCAGGGTCTCTAACACCCGTTTGCCAGTCTCAAAGTCAAGGGCCCCAGTAGGTTCATCGCAAAGCAGAATTTCGGGACGTTTGGCAATGGCTCGGGCAATAGCAACCCGCTGTTGTTCTCCCCCCGACAGCTGCGCCGGAAAGTGATCCAGACGATCCGCTAAACCCACCAAGTCTAGGGCATCTTCAGGCCGCATCGGATGTCGGGCAATATCCGTCACCAGAGCCACATTTTCCCGCGCCGTCAAGCTAGGGATCAAGTTATAAAACTGAAACACAAACCCTACCGACTGGCGACGAAACCGTGTTAGTGATTGCTCATCAGCTTTGTTCATCGCTTGGTCACGAAAATAGACCTGCCCATCAGACGGCACATCTAATCCACCCAAAATATTCAACAGCGTGGACTTGCCGCTTCCTGAGGGTCCCAGCAGTACCACAAACTCCCCCTCATAGAGATCTAAATTCACTGATCCTAAAGCGTGAACCTCCATCTCACCCATCACATACACCTTACTCACCTGTTTCACATGGAATACAGCAGGTGTATCAGAGGCTAAAATAGCCGATCGGTCAACCATAGGTAACTCATGTACTCAAAAAATTGAAGATACCTCAGCCTAAGAGAACCTTCGATATGCCAAAAATTAGCCTAAAAAGGTGAGGAACTTATGAGCAAACCGTTTCTAGACTCAGAAACTACTATCTTGTTCCCTCATAAGTTCTTCAAGATATTTATTTACCCTTTAAGTGGGAACTTAGCTCAATCCTTTAAGTTTCTCTCATCCCTTCACACCCCCCAGGAGGTAAGTATGTGGCCCACATTCTTTACCGCAGCAGCAATCTTTCTTGTAGCCGTAAGAGTCTTTCTCACAAAGGATAATCAATTCGAAGTCATCTCTGCCGGACTCACTGCCACAGCCTGTATGATGATTATGATTGGAGTCTCTCCTCCAGCACTTCAGATCGCCTTGCTAGTGGCTATTTTTCTAATTGAAAATTGGATCTTAGATCACCAACCTAAAACTAGTTAGCTACTCACATCAACACCCATTAGGTTTTTCGAGCACATTATCGACTTCACTGGCCAAGGCAAATGTATACTCCGTGAAGATAGAAGATTATTTTAAGAACGTTATGAGGACCCTATGCACTAGATTCGCTGCTGGGCCTAAGTTCAACCCAGAAACAGTTAGCTAACCACCTAACTCCAAGGTTTGTAAGGCTCATAACTTCCTCACACTTTTTCTCTAAGCTTATGATGAAAGGGTAATAACTCATCTCATCTGTAAGGCCACCAGAGGAATACATCATGTTATTTCGACAGCTATTTGATCCAGGATCATGTACGTACACCTATTTGATTGCGGATGTTGAGCTGAAAGAGGCAATTCTGGTGGATACAGTGAGAGAGCAGGTTGATCGAGATCTGAAGCTACTCAAGGAATTGGGACTGACCCTACGCTACTGTCTAGAAACCCATGTCCATGCTGACCACGTTACTGGAGCAGGCAAATTACGAGCAGCCACAGGTTGTTTAGCCATTGTTCCGGCCCATGCCCAAGTAAGCTGTGCCGACCGCCAGATTGATGATGGTGAAATTGTTACTCTCAGTGAAATTGTCGTAGAGGCAATTGCAACACCGGGCCACACAGACAGCCACATGGCCTATTTAATCAACAGTAGCCGCGTACTGACTGGCGATGCATTATTCATTCGCGGCTGTGGACGCACCGATTTCCAAAGCGGAGATGCAGGGACACTGTACGACTCGGTTACCCAGAAATTATTCACCTTGCCGGAGACCACACTTGTTTATCCAGGACATGACTATCGTGGCCATACTGTATCGACGATTGCCGAAGAAAAGCAGTGGAATCCTCGGTTTGTTGGTCGCAATCGACAAAGTTTTGCTGAGTTTATGCAAACGTTGAACTTACCTAATCCTAAAAAAATGATGGAAGCTGTCCCTGCTAACGAAAGTTGCGGCAGAGTTATGGCAAAAGTTTAATCTTAGGCTCTCAGTAGTCAATCCAATCCTTAAGGAAAAACATCATGTCTGTTGTTCCTAAATATCCTCTGCAAGAGGTTGATGTGATTACCCTCAAGCAATGGTTAGAGAACCAAGAAGCCTTATTGATCGATGTTAGAGAACCCGCAGAATATGTGGCCGAGCATATCCCAGGGGCACGTTTATTGAGCCAACTAGCCTGAGACTCTGAAAGGATGCCGAAGTCTCAGGCTAGTTTTTAGGATGGGATTGTCATTACTGGACAAGACGCATGGTGTAAAACATAGTTACTGATACTACCCAAAAACAGCTCGTCTAGTTTAGAGCGATCAGGTTGTCGAATGAGAATCAGATCAGCCTCCCAATTATCGGCCATACGACAAATCACATTGCCAGTGTTACCGACGTTTTGTGAGAACTCAGCCGTTACTCCAGCAGCTTCCGCCTTTTCTGCTAGGGCTTTAAGCATTTCTAGACATTGATCTTCAACGTCTTCCCACCGTTTCCGATAGTCCTGCATCAGCTCATCTGTAATGACTGGATATCGGTATAATTCTGGATTTGGAATTACTGGGGTACTACTCATTTCAGGGGAGATCACATGAAGCAACATCAAACTTGCCTGATTTTGTTGAGCAAGAGCAAGAGCCTGATCAAAAACCACTTGGTCCGTCATAGTTGTTTGAATTGGTGCGAGTATCTTAGAAAACATAGAACCTCCATCAAAGTGAGCGGGATAGAGAGTACATTACTATTGTTATTCATTTCTAGGGGAATATCTCTAGTTACTAAGTCAAATTACTTTTCGTAACCAAGCAACGTGCTTTAAACAACAAACGCTATTGCTAATAACATTGTCGCTATGAAATTGCTAACCGATTGTGTTATGGCTGAGGAATCAGGTCAAAAAACTGCAAGCATCGGTTAATTCCAGACCTTAATTCTTCGAAAAATCAAAAGTTATCATTTCAACCAATGACTTTTTGATTTCATGACGCACTATCGCTATGCTCACAAGTTCCTCAAATAAACTCTTTATATTAAAGACATGCGACAGATGCCACCAAACTTTTGGCTGCTGTAGCAACTGTGTAGATACAATTACTCAATGCTATGCCAGAACGTTCCTCGTCTCCTCGCTCAAATCCTCCCCAAGAAAACTCGCCTGGATTCAAATTAACCTTCATTAATTTTGGCTGGCTGGTGGTATGGCTGTTAATCATGATGTTCACAGTGTCCCGTATGCCACAACGGTCTGAGGAAGTACCCTATAGTAAGTTTCTCACCCAGGTTGAAAGTGGTCAGGTCATTAAGGTAGACATTAGTGAGCATCAGATTCAATACACACTCAAAACACCTACTGATCAAGAAACAGTAGACACTGAGGCTGCAGCGATAACATCAGTGACCACCCCCTTACCCAATGACCCGGATCTATCCCGCATTTTACGCAGACATGGTGTTGAAATCACAGCCACAGCGACCAATGAACAAAACTGGTTAGTTGGTCTGTGGAGCCTTATATTTCCCCTACTGCTGCTATGGATGCTGTGGGGAGTGTTTGCTAATAGAATGCAAGAAGGACCGGCTGCACTCAATGTGGGCAAGAGTAAAGCCCGCATCTACGCCCAGGGTAGTACTCAAGTCACATTTGACGATGTGGCGGGTGTAGATGAAGCGAAAGAAGAATTACAAGAAATTATTGAGTTTCTAAAAGACTCTAAAAAATACACTCGGTTGGGAGCCAAAATCCCTAAGGGTGTTTTGTTGGTGGGCCCACCTGGAACTGGCAAAACCCTATTAGCCCGAGCCATTGCGGGCGAAGCAGAGGTGCCCTTTTTTAGTATTTCAGCCTCGGAATTTATTGAAATGTTTGTAGGGGTGGGTCCCTCTCGAGTAAGAGATCTGTTTGAGCAAGCTAAAAAGCAAGCTCCTTGCATTGTTTTCATCGACGAACTCGATGCCTTAGGCAAGTCACGTACCGCCAATAATCCTTTTTCTAGTAATGATGAGCGGGAACAAACTTTGAACCAGCTTTTGGCAGAAATGGATGGATTCGAGCCAAACGCAGGGGTGATCTTACTAGCAGCAACTAACCGTCCAGAAGTATTAGATCCGGCACTGCTTAGGGCGGGTCGATTTGACCGGCGGGTGGTGGTCGATCGCCCTGATCGCCAGGGTCGAGAGGCTATTTTGCAGGTCCATGCTAGAACAGTGCATTTAGCTAATGATGTAAGACTATCCAAACTAGCAGCCCGTACTCCCGGCTTTGCTGGGGCCGACCTGGCCAACTTAATCAATGAAGCAGCCCTACTAGCTGCCAGAAAAAATCGAGAAGCGGTGAAGATGGCTGACTTTAATGAAGCCATTGAACGGATGTTAACAGGGCTAGAGAAGAAATCACGTATCCTAAACGATTTAGAAAAACAAACCGTCGCCTACCATGAAGCCGGTCACGCCATTATTGGAGCATTGATGCCGGGCTCTGGTCATGTAGAGAAAATATCTATCGTCCCCAGAGGAGTGGCTGCGTTGGGGTACACACTCCAGCTACCAGAAGATGATCGATTCTTGATGATGGAAGATGAGCTTCGGGGTCGACTCATGACGCTGTTGGGTGGACGTGCCGCTGAAGAGTTAATCTTTGACAGAGTATCCACTGGGGCAAGTGATGATATTCAAAAAGCAACCGACCTCGCAGAGCGCTGCATTACTCTCTATGGCATGAGTAAAACTCTGGGACCTGTAGCAATAGAACGGAACCAGGCTCAGTTTTTAGATGGCCTTGCCCAACCTCGTCGTCCCATTGGTCCCCACCTATCAGAAACCATTGACCGAGAGATTAAAGAACTTATCGATCAAGCCTATCAAATGGCCCTTGAAATTCTAGTGAGAAATCAAGAAGTTTTAGAACAAATTGCCCAGAAACTGTTGAAAACAGAAACTCTAGAGGGCAACACATTAAAACTACTGTTATCAGAGCTTCGACCATCAACAGCCCTGAAATCCTGGCTAAACCCAGGACATCAAAGATTGAAGACTCCCAATTCAAGAGAAGATCGGCAGTATGAAACACCCTACCAGCTCAGATCACCATCCTAGCTCTGCCAAAATGACACAACAACTATAATCGCCTCCAAAATCAAACTTGATGAGCGTACCGTAGAACTACGAGATGCAAATGGATATCCCCTATGGATGAATTGGCGACAACGCATTCAATCTAACAATTGACAAATACTCATAACGTTATATTGAATCGGTCTCTTTAGTGGCTGTCCAAAACTAAGATCCTAACTGTGGCCTCTGATATATCGCTTCAGACTTATGTTTGAGTCAATTTTCACCCAGCACCCAGAAGCCGAAAAACCCGCCCCTTTACGGCCTCGTAAAGGAGTGATCATTGGAGCAGGACAAGTCGGGCTGGCTTGTGCCTACTCAATTTTGATTCAAGACTGTTTCGATGAGCTGATCCTACAAGACATTAACCAGGACAAGGCTGAAGGGGAAGTGATGGATTTGATCCATGGTATGCCCTTTATTGCGCCGACAGCCCTCAAAGCAGGGACTGTGGCAGATGCTGGGGAGGCTGCCGATTTGGTGATTATTACTGCTGGTGCAGCTCAAAAATCAGGAGAAAGCCGATTGAATCTGGTTGAGCGGAACATTGCTATTTTCAAAAGTATTTTGAGTGATGTGGTTAGACACTGTCCCGATGCGATTTTGTTGATTGTCAGCAATCCTGTGGATATCATGACCTATGCTACCTTGAAAATCACAGGGTTTCCCAGTTCACGAGTGATTGGCTCTGGGACTGTACTGGATACAGCCCGGTTTCGATATCAGCTGGCCCAGCGGATGCAGGTTGATCCCCGCAGTGTTCACGCCAATATTATCGGCGAACATGGTGATAGCTAAGTAGCGTTATGGAGCACATCCAATATTGGCGGCAGAAGACAGCTCGAGAATAGCTGGGAATCCTTAAGCACGTTTGATCAAGAGGAACTCTCTAGTATCTTTAACCAGGTCAAAAATGCGGCCTACGAGATAATTCAACGAAAGAGATAAACATCTTATGATATTGGGTTAGTAGTTACTGATATTGTTAAGGCTATCATGCGCAGTCAGGAGCGCATTCTTACGGTCAGTAGCCTAGTGGATGGTCCCTATGGGATCCATGATGTTTGTCTGGGGTGGCCTACAGTTCTAAATGAAAAAGGTATTCTTAAGACCGTTAACTTGAGACTAAGCAAAAAAGAAGAACAGCAACTGTGTCACTCTGCCCAAGTTCTACAGAAGGTTTTTCAGCAACTAAACTTATGAGGCAAGTGCAGTAGTATACACAGCCTCATATTCTGAATAGAGAAGTATATGAATACAAAAGACATTGCTGACTTATTTATCATGGCAATAGGGAAAATAGAGTTCTAATAGATAATCGCCAGGTTGGAGTCGATTCTGATTGACAAGCGCCTCCTATCTGAATGTAGCTAAACGATAGCGATAGTAAGCAGCACAGGCTCCTTCTGAGGAAACCATTGGAGCACCGAGGGGATGTTCTGGACAACATTTTGTTCCAAAAGCAGGGCAGTCATAGGGCTTTTTGAGACCTTGTAGAATAAGGCCACTAATGCATGCATTTTGAGGATGAGAGGAGGAAAGGGGGAAAGGAAAAGAAGGGAAGAAATCGATAAATCGCAATTGAGCATCTAAATAATCGTAAGGTTCTCTCAGCCCCAGACCACTTTGGGCAAGACTGCCCAGACCTCGCCACACCCTGGGCACTACTTGAAAAACCTCGCTCATCAACTGCTGTGCCGGGAGATTTCCCTGGGACTGAACAGATCTGATATACTGATTCTCCACCTGGGCATAACCTGTTTCCAGCTGCCTCAGACAGAGATATACTCCCTGCAAAATATCAACAGGTTCAAACCCAGTCACCACAATGGGAGTGTGATATCTCTCCGAAATTTCATGATATGCCTCATAGCCTTTCACTGTACACACATGGCCTGCAGCTAAAAAGCCCTGCACCTGACAATCCGATGATGACAAAATTGCTTCCATGGCTGGGGGCACCAACACATGGGCTATTAATACCGAGAAATTTTCCACCTGGTGCTGGTGTGCCTGGTAAACCGCCATGGCTGTAGCTGGGGCTGTGGTCTCGAACCCAACGGCAAAGAACACAACCTGCCGGTCTAGATGCCTACGGGCTAACGCTAGCGCATCCAGCGGAGAATACACCATGCGTACATCTCCACCCTGGGCTTTGACACTCAACAAGTCCGTAGAGGTGCCTGGAACCCGTAGCATGTCGCCGTAGGAACAAAAGATAATCTCGGGTTGGGCCGCCAATACCAACGCCTGATCGATAATGGCCATATCGGTCACACATACAGGGCAACCAGGACCGTGAATCAAGGTAATGTCAGAGGGTAACAGCTGGTCAAGACCGTATTTTACGATGGTGTGGGTTTGACCACCGCAGATTTCCATCAGGGTCCAGGGTTGGGTAACTAAGGATGCGATCGCATCCACATACTCCTGTACTACCAATCCATTCCGGTATTCGTCAACATACTTCATTGGAGATCGCCAATATGGAATAGTACAGGCACCTCAGGCATAGCTATAGTTTCACCCAGATAAATTCCTAAACCCTGAGCAATATGCACCCAAGGACTATCTAGTGAAACGGGTCTAGGACAACAGCCAGATCGATGGCGCTGCTTGATTAAGGGGATGACCTTGTCTAGAGGCTTACTATCTGCCCTTCCCTGGGACCAAATAACCAACTGCTGATACTGTTCAGCCGCAATCAACTCCACCGCCTTGGAGCCAAAGGCCGTTGCGATCAGACAGTCCATCGACGACGGCGTACTACTGCGTTGAGTATGTCCCAGTGTAGTTGCTCGGGTTTCTATGCTCTGTAAATGACAAAAGTCTGTTTTATTTGTTTCGCAGAGTCGTTTTGCATGATCATATATCTGCTGAGCCAGGGTATCGCCAATATATTTCTCTCTCAAGTCATTTTGATTATGCACACCCTCCGACATCACTATTAGGCCAAACCGACGCCTGGCCTGACGTAGCTGTACAATTTTTTGACAAATGCCGTCGAGAATGTTGTCATTAATCTGCGGCGTTAGTTCCGGTACCAGAATGACATCCGCACCACCAGCAATACCCGCTCGCAATGCCAGATGACCGGCATCCCGGCCCATCACCTGTACCACCATAATGCGATCGTGGCTAGCTGCCGTAAAGGTAAGATCATAGAGGGCACGGGTTACCGTATCCACAGCCGTATCAAACCCCAAAGATTGTTCAGTAAAGGGGACATCGTTATCAATGGTTTTAGGAATGGCAATCCAGTTCCAATTACCCTGCTGTGCCAGGTCAGAAATAATATCGAGGCTACCATCCCCCCCCAACGTAATTAAGGCATCTAGCTCAAGCAAACGATACCCATCTAAAATCTCACGAGCAATGTCAGGGTCGCTGGGATTTCCTTTGTTTAAGGCACCTAAAATACTGCCACTGAGAAACTGGAGAATATCTACACCGTGGAGCAGCCCTGGAATATCAAACCCATGGTCTCGCAGCTGAAAGTCTTCAATAGTACAGTTCCCCTGCTTTAGATTGATTAGGCCCTGGGTACCGTAGGGAATACCATATACCTGCCAGCCCCGTCCAGTCGCACTTTTAACCACAGCCCGAATAACAGCATTGAGACCGGGACAGTCGCCACCGCTTGTGAGAATGCCAATCTTTTTAGTCACGGTTCAAACAAATATAAAAAATATAAATCAGGGAGCCAAATGAATGGAGTGTGGCTGAGGCCGATAACTCTGGAGCGATTGGATATAGTGAGCTCGCTCAAAGGCACTGGGATCAGGGCAATTTATCTGGCTCATGCTACCCTTCAGCTGACTAAGAGAGGTGTACTCATGGTCCTGTAACCATCTGCGTAGATTTTGGTCAACGGTACGCAGATGATCAATGCCATGATGCAACAACGCACTGACCATCTGTGCCACATCAGCCCCCGCCATCAGCAGTTTGATCACATCTTGAGCACGATGAATACCGCCTGTCGCTGCAAAATCTACTGGCATGGTGCGATAGAGAATGGCAATCCATCGTAACGGCAACCGTAAATCTTGAGAGGTACTGAGCAGAACATGAGGATACACTTCCAGGGTGTCGATATCGATGTCAGGCTGATAGAAGCGATTGAATAGGACTAGGCCGTTGATTCCTGCTTGAGAGAGACGATGGGTAAAATGAGCCAGACTTGTAAAATAGGGGCTGAGTTTGACCGCAACCGGTAAATCAACACTATGGGTTACCGAGTGAACAATATCCAAATAGGTTTGTTCAACCTGGTCAGACGTTAGACTTATATCCGTCGGTACAGCATAGAGATTAAGTTCTAACGCATCGGCACCGGCAGACTCAATCTGTTTGGCATAATCAGCCCAGCTATCACTTGCCGTACCGTTCAAGCTAGCAATAATGGGTATATCAACTTGCTGCTTGGCCGATTGGATATGTTCTAGATAGGCTTCAGCACTAACATGAAACAGAGGTCGCTGGGGAAAGTAACTAAGTGCCTCACCGTAGCTTTCCGTTCCATGGGTCATGTAATAATCTAATTCAAGGCGATCTCTATGTAATTGTTCTTCGAACAGGGAATGAAGAACTATTGCCCCGGCTCCCGCGTCCTCCATATGGCGAAGATTATCCAGATTTTCGGTTAAGGGGCCACAGGCACCGACTACCAAAGGGGAACGCAGGGATAGACCAAGATAGGTGGTAGAGATATCCATAGTATTTATCATTTATCTAGGGAATTGGAAACATAGAGGTGAACCCCTCAAGCAAGTACACAGGCTTGATTAAACTGGGATCTTGACTAACCCACAAAGCCCACAGTAAGGCTATTAGAGCCAATAGCCACCACTTCAGAGGTTTCCAGCTAATGGGATTACGATTTGTATGGGTGTGTGTCATGATTTTTCTTCTCCTAACGTAGCTAAACACTGATACAGATGCCATCGGGTTTGCACATCTTGTTGGGCTTGCCGCAACAGTTCTCTGGCTACCTGTGGCTGAGCGTGGACCAACATCTTGAATCGATTTTCGGCATACATTGACTGTTCTATCGGTAGCTTGGGTGTACGACTGTCCACAATGAGGGGATTTTCTCCGGCTGAACGACGCCGAGGATCGTAGCGGTACAGCAGCCAGCGGCCAGAATCAACAACGGATTTTTGATGACTCATGGCAGTGGACATGTTAATGCCATGGGCAATGCAGTGGGCGTAGGCAATGATAAGAGACGGTCCGTCATAGGACTCGGCTTCAAGGAATGCTTTGAGGGTATGCTCATCGCGAGCCCCCATGGCCACACTGGCTACGTAGGCATGGCCATAGGTCATGGCCATTAGACCTAGATCTTTTTTAGCCGTTGTTTTGCCGCCTGCTGCAAACTTGGCGACAGCTGCTCTAGGGGTAGCTTTAGACTGTTGCCCACCGGTATTGGAATAGACTTCGGTGTCGAGAACAAGAATATTGACGTTGCGATAGCGCCCGCGCTGACTATCCAGTGCGCAACTTAACACATGATCCAAACCACCATAGCCAATATCATAGGCCCAGCCATCTCCACCCACAATCCAGACACTCTTTTTCACCAGGTAGTCTGTCAGGGGCAGCAGCCGTTGAATAATCTCTTTTAGCTCTATAGAGATCTCTTGCTGAAGCACCTGTTCTAGAACCTCCTTGAGCTGAGCTACTCGTTCCCGCTGCTCCACAATGTCGGCCTCATCTATTTGCTGTGTCTGCAGAATCTGCCGAGTGAGTTGTTCCATGGGAGAAAATCCGACTTCCATAACCATCTCTGCATCCACTTTTTGCAGTAACTCAGCTGCATAGTCTGCCTGTTTATCAATCGATACTCGGAACCCCAATCCAAACTCAGCATTATCTTCAAACAGTGAGTTCGACCAGGCAGGCCCCCGCCCATCAGCGTTATGGCTCCAAGGTGTAGTCGGTAGATTTCCACCATAAATTGAGGAACAGCCCGTCGCATTGGCCACTAGCAAGCGGTCACCAAAGAGCTGAGTTAACAGCTTTAGATAGGGCGCTTCACCGCAGCCTGCACAAGCTCCAGAAAATTCAAACAGGGGCTGCTGCAGTTGTTGCTGAGCGATCTTGTGGAGATTCAGCTGCTGCCGATCTAGATTGGGTAAATCCATAAAGAACTCCCAGTTAGGTTTTTCCTGCTGCCGTAAATCAACAACGGTATGGCTCCCATTACCATTTACCGATGTCTCTTGATAAACGGGAGTCATATTAATTGCCTTCAGTCGAGGAATCGCCTTATTCTTAGCCGGACACACATCCACACAGATACCGCAGCCAGTACAGTCTTCAGCAGAAACTTGGAGGGTAAATTCTTGCCCTGGCCACTCGCGAGCAGTCGTATGTTTAAACGTCTCTGGCACTCCATCCAATGCCTCAGATGCATAAACTTTTCCACGAATCACACTGTGGGGACAGGCCATAACACACTTGCCACATTGGACACATACGTCCGGATCCCACACGGGAATCGCCTGGGCGATATTACGTTTCTCCCACTGGGCAGTACCGGTAGGATACGTTCCATCACAGGGTAAAGCACTAACAGGAATAGTGTCACCCTGACGTTGCATCATCTTACCTAAAACAGTTTTTACAAAGGGAGGAGCTGTGTCTGCTACAGGAGATGTTAAGGGGGTAAGCTTTTTAGCCTGTGGCCCTTTCGGCAGGGGGATCTTATACAGGTTCTGTAAAGTCTGCTCCACCGCCTCCAGGTTCATCAATACGACTTTATCGCCTTTTTTAGCATAGGTTTTAGAGATAGATGCCCTAATAGCTTCGATAGCTTCAGCGGGCGGCAAAATCTTTGATAAAGCAAAGAAACAAGTCTGCATAACCGTATTGATTCGCCCCCCCAAACCAGCTGCTCGGGCTACTTCATAGGCATTAATGGCATACACCTCAAGCTGTTTTTGAAGAATCTGAGCCTGAATCCGTTCGGGAAGCTTATCCCACAGCTGTTCTAGATCATAGGGAGAATTTAACAACAATGTTGCCCCTGACATGGCTGGCCCCAGAATATCGAGCTGGTCTAACAACATCCACTGATGACAGGCAATAAAGTTAGCTTGGCTAATCAAATAGGGAGCATGGATCTCGTCAGTACCAAATCTTAGATGGGATATGGTAACCGAACCAGACTTCTTCGAGTCATAGACAAAGTAACCTTGTGCATGGTTTTCAGTGGTTTCGCCAATAATCTTAATGGTGTTTTTATTGGCACCTACCGTCCCGTCCGAACCTAGCCCATAGAAAACTGCACGAATCGTTTGCTCTGACTCAATGGAAAATGTTGGATCATAGGTCAGGCTAGTGTGGGTAACATCGTCATCAATGCCAATAGTAAAGTGATTTTTGGGCTCTTTCTGATTGTGTTGAAAGCCATCAAGTAAAAGATTATCAAAGACAGCCTTTACCATGGCTGGCGTAAATTCTTTAGATGACAGACCATAGCGCCCACCAACAATCACCGGAGCCCCATTACTCAATGTAGTAAAGCGCTCTTCTGTCACAGCCGCAAGCACATCTAAATACAGGGGTTCACCTGCACTGCCCGGCTCCTTAGTACGATCTAATACGCTAATCGCCTTAACAGTTTTAGGTAGTGCTGCTACAAACCTTTGGATATCAAAAGGTCGATATAGTCGCACCTTCAGCACACCTACATTTTCTCCTACTTCATTGAGGGCATCCACTGTGGCCTGAGCAGTCTCACAGCCAGATCCCATGAGCACAATCACCCGTTCTGCAATTGGATCGCCATAGTACTCAAAAGGTCGGTACTGCCGCCCCGTGAGTTGGGCAAATCTCTCCATTGCTTGTTCTGCGATATCAATACAGCGAGGGTAATAAGAGTTAACTGCTTCCCGCGCCTGGAAAAATACATCGGGATTTTGAGCTGTGCCTCGAATTACTGGGTGGTCGGGGCTAAGAGCTCGCTGGCGATGTTGAGCAATCAGTTCGTCATCCATGAGAGACCGCAGACTCTCTTCAGACAGCAGCTCTGTTTTTTGGATCTCGTGGGAAGTGCGGAAACCGTCGAAAAAGTGAATAAAAGGAATGCGACTGGCCAGGGATGCAGCGGTTGCGATCGCTGCCATATCCTGCGCTTCTTGCACCGAAGCGGAACACAGCATACCAAACCCGGTGCTGCGAGCTGCCATCACATCACTATGATCCCCAAAAATAGATAGGGCTTGGGCCGCCACAGACCGCGCTGCTACATGAATTACACAGGGCGTCAGCTCACCTGCAATCTTATAGAGATTTGGCAGCATTAACAGCAATCCCTGAGATGCGGTAAACGTCGTTGCTAACGCCCCTGTCTGCAAAGAACCATGCACAGCCCCTGCCACACCGCCTTCGCTCTGCATTTCCACAATGGCAGGCACAGTCCCCCACAGATTAGGCTTGTTGCTAGCGGCCCAGGCATCCGCCCATTCTCCCATTGGCGATGCAGGAGTAATTGGATAAATCGCAATCACTTCATTCAACGCGTAAGCCACCCGTGCTACGGCTTCATTTCCATCTAATGTGGCAAACGCGGACTGGGGTAATAGGGTGGTCGTCATCGGTTGCAATCCTCAATAACGGTGTCAACAGCAGACTGTTAGAATCCGCATTACCTAACATCTTCAGAGTACGCAGGAAGTTTGAGGATGTTGTGAGGGATTTCGTCCGTTGCGTTATGGGAAAACACCCCTGTACGACGGTGTCCTCGCAATTCTGCCTCATCGCGCAGATCACCTAGACTAATACGCTTAAAGGGACGTCCCAACGCCTATACAATCAACCGGTCCAGGCTAGTTTTACCCACACCCAACGATCCAACAAAACAAATGAGGAACTGATGAGGGGCTCAATAGCTCATGCATTCCTCACTTTTAATGTCTATTTTATAGGTACGTCGGGGGGTAAAGCACCCAGTCATATCAGGCAGCAATATCATTCTCACTTAAGCAATCAGCTATAACCAAGGAGGGATGACAATGAGTGTTCGAGCACCCTGTGTACAAATCTTTAAAGATATTCCTGAAGAAATAAGCAGTGTGAGTCTCAGACGAGATCCATCAACAGGAATGCATGTTGCAATCATGCGATTTCAAGCCTTGGCTTCCATAGAACATTTCTTGAGCTTTAGAAAAAGTTCAAGAAACGCGCTACACCTGATCGATGCCGAAGGCGAAATCTTGATCACGCCCTCTGGCGTCAAGATGTTCTATGGGGACCTAGAGGGAGAAGATCTCAAAGGTGTTGAATGTAAACTTGAAATAGATCAAGACGACCACTGGGAACGGTTCATGCGATTTATGCATCGCTATGCAGAAGCTAATGGCTTGGGCTATACAGAGACGGGATCAGTATAGAAACCACAAGGGAACAAGGATTAGGAATATCATTGGCAACAGTACGTTCTGTATCAACTCTTATAACGGCTGGGCCAACCCGCTTAGCAGCCGCTACGACAAAATTATGGGAACTGATTGTCTTTGAAGCAGGAGCTTGGGCAATTTGCCCAGGTGATGACACCTGGGCCGAGGACAGCGATGTCAGAATGAATCTTGGAAATAATCGTAGGATAGTCAGGGTAAGTAACACACTTAAGGCAACAATAAGTATAGAGTTACCAATTGGCCATAGAGATTTTGGATTAGATTTGGATTCAGTAGGTGATGTCACGGGATAGACTTCCTCCAAAAGATTTATGAGCTGGCAATTAATCTGCTTTCTTACAGTTTTTGAGATCCATACAACAATATAAGTAGGCTTAATAACTTGCCTGTTAAGCCTGCTTACGAACTCAAGACTATGCAAAGAATTTGAGAAACTCGTGAGAATTGATGAATATTCCTGAGCTCTCGATAATATAAGAGCATGCCTTGTTATGTCCCTATAGATAGGTAGTAGTAGATAAAGTTGATGCCCCGTTGATGCTTAACTTAATGGATCCTCAAACAGCAGAACTAAAGCGACTCAATGCATTGTTGCGTGAAAAGTTGGACGCCCTTGAGCAAACCGAAACAGCGTTACGGGAGAGCCAAGAGCGCTATGCATTGGCAATGCAGGCCTCTCGAGATGGAGTATGGGATTGGACTATCCTCACCGATGAAGTCTACTACTCGCCACAATTCAAAGCGATTTTAGGCTATCAAGATGATGAAATGGAAAACCAGTTCAGTGCGTTTGTATCGCGATTACACCCTGATGACCATGACCGGGTGCTGGCTGCGGTACATGACCACATAGAATATCGGATTCCCTACGATATCGAAAATCGATTGCGCTCAAAGCAGGGTACCTATCGTTGGAATAAAGCCCGAGGAAAAGCTATTTGGGATGAAACAGGCCGAGCAATAAGGATGGCTGGCTCCATTAGCGACATCACCCAGCGGAAGCAAACTGAAGCTCAAATTCATGAAATGACCCAACGGTTGGCTCTGGCGACCAATTCTGCCAAGATTGGTGTTTGGGATCTTGATCTGGTGGAGGATCGCTTAATTTGGGACGATCGCATGTATGAGCTCTATGGCATCACCGCAGAAACCTTTGGCGGTGCTTACGAAGCCTGGAAACAAGGAGTGTATCCAGATGATCTGCCAGCGGCTCACGCAGATATTCAGGCCGCTATTGCTGGAGAACGAGAATTTCATCCCGAGTTTCGAGTCCTGTGGCCCGATGGTCAGGTGCGGTTTATTGAAGCCCATGCCATCACTTTAAGGGATGAAAAAGACAAAGCTCGACGTATGATTGGCGTGAACTGGGATATCACCGAGCGCAAGCAAACTGAGGACGCACTACGGCAGCTCAATGAAAAGTTAGAAACAAAAGTCCAGGAACGCACCCAGGAGTTAGAACAGCGGGCTCAAGAACTTGAAAGGTCCAACGCTGAATTACAACAGTTTGCCTATGTAGCCTCCCACGATTTGCAAGAGCCCCTGCGGACCATTAGCAGTTACACAGAGCTACTAGCTGAGGAATACGGCGATCGCCTGGCTGGGGAAGCCCATGAGTATGTGGACTTCATTGTGGATGGAGCGACTCGCATGCAGCAGTTGATCAAGGACCTGTTGACATTTTCTCGAGTGGGCACACGAGGCAAAGAATTTGAGCCAATGGCCTGTGAGTCCGTGCTCCAGAAAGTGCTAAGCAATTTAAAACTGGCCATGGAGGAATGTCATGGCGTAGTAACCTATGATGCGTTACCCGAGGTCGTAGCGGATGAATCACAGATATACCAACTGTTGCAAAATCTGATTAGTAATGCCCTCAAATTCCGTAGTCAAGAAACTCCTCGTATTCACATTTCAGCCATATTGAAACAGAATGAATGGGAATTTTGTGTTCGAGACAATGGTATTGGCATCGATCCTGAATATTTCGAGCAAATCTTTGAAATCTTTCAGCGCCTGCATTCACGCCGTCACTATGAAGGCACGGGCATTGGCTTAGCTATCTGTCGAAAAATTGTACAGCGCCATGGAGGACATATGTGGATTGACTCTGCACCAGGACAGGGGGCAGCCTTTTATTTCACCCTGCCTGACCACCGAAAACTCATGGGTGAATCGTACTAAAAACTGGATACACCTTGTCCATGAACATCAATGAATCTATGCCCATCGACGTGTTACTAGTAGAAGACTCCCCTAGCGATGCCAAATTAACGGCAAAAACGTTTCAAAAAGCAAAGGTACTTAACAATCTGCACATTGTAGAAGATGGTGTGGAAGCGATGGCCTTTTTGCATCAGGATGGTGACTATCAAGAAGCCCCCCGCCCCGATTTGATCTTGTTGGACCTGAATTTGCCTAAAAAAGATGGGCGCAAGGTACTGGCTGAAATCAAAGATGATCCAACTCTATGTAATATTCCGGTGGTTGTGCTGACGACATCCGAAGCCGAGGAAGACATTCTCAAAAGCTATGCCCTCCGGGCCAACTGCTACATTACAAAGCCGGTTACCTTAAAGCAATTTATCAATGTCGTAGAATCGATTGAGAACTTCTGGCTGACGGTCGTCAAGCTCCCCCATGTGTCATGATTATCATAGATATGCGTCTAACTTAGCCGATTCATTTGGTTGATCAGCCGTGAGCAATGACGTCATCAAGATTCTCTTAGTTGAAGATAATTCAGCAGATGCCTATCTGCTGAATAAGTTTCTTGCTGCTGTAGAGCATATCGAGCTAACTCAGGTTGGGTGCCTTGATGAAGCGATCCACTGCCTCCAAGAAAATAGGTTTGATGCTGTTTTGCTCGATCTGTCCTTACCAGACAGCCATGGATTGAATACGGTTAAAAGAATACATCAGGTAAATCCTAAAATGCCGATCTTGGTATTGACCGGATTGGATGATGAGGAAATTGCGATCGCAGCCCTGCGCGAAGGAGCCCAAGATTACCTGGTCAAAGGCGAAATCCAACGCACCTGGCTAGTGCGGGCCATCTACTACGCCATTGAGCGACAACAAAACCTAGATAAGCTCCAACACCTAAATGACGAATTAACCCGGTCTAACCAAGAGCTGGAGCAATTTGCCTATGTCGTTTCACATGATCTGCAACAACCCCTCCAGGGCATTTTTGGCTATGCCAAAATTTTGGCACACACCTATCACAACCGCCCCAATGAACCGGCCAATCAGTACATCGACCAAATCATCAATGCCAGTCAGCACATGTCGCAGCTGATTCAAGATTTACTGACCTATGCCAGGGTAAACCAGGTTCAACAAGTGTGCAACCTAACCGACTGTAATCAGGTGATTGCACAAGTCCTCACTGAATTACAACCTAGCATCGACGAGAATCATGCAGTTGTTACTAAAGAGAATGAGCTACCTACCCTCTGTGCCCATGAAACGCAGCTAACGCAGCTATTTCAAAATCTGCTCAGCAATGCTCTTAAGTATCATCCGCTTGAAAAGGCTCCCCATGTGCAAGTATCTGCAAAACACCAAGAAAATGAATGGTGTTTTAGCGTACATGACAATGGCATTGGTATCAATCCAGAACACTTTAACCAGGTCTTTCAGATCTTTCAACGACTGCATACCAAGGAGGAGTACCCCGGTACAGGTATTGGGCTAGCCACTTGTAAGAAGATTGTTGAAAACCATGGTGGACGCATTTGGGTAGACTCTCAGCCAGCTCAGGGAACAACATTTTATTTCACCTTGCCTGTAATCACTGACGAAGCCTATACGCAACTCTGAGCAAACATTAGTACAGTTAACACTTCGTTGAAATGTACTCAGATCGATGCTGAAAATACAATCCTTTGGTCTCTATAAAATCCCTATTCCTGATCAATATTCAAACCTAGGACAACAAAATGAGCATGTTATGAGGAGCTGATGAATCCATATCCCCACAGGATCATCAAAATTGGCTGCTAAGAATAGATAAAACCCAGGCCCTTCTACTCTGGCAGGATGTAATGCTACGTTATGCTTTGCTTTGAGCTTTCTAAGGAGTCTAATTTGGTGAGTAGTGAGTTTGCCACTCAGCGTGGGCTTGCATGACTGACCAGGCTCTCAGAAGATCTTTAGTAGGACCGTTTGAAAAGCTTAAGATGCTTGCCGATTCACCATCTCCAAATTCACTGGCTCTCATCAATCGAGCCATTGTCTCCACACCACTCACAGTAACGGCTGATGCACTGCTTGAGGATGCGATCGCACAGATGTATCAAGCCAAAAGCAGCTATATCCTCAGCACCGACCAACAGCGCCCCGTTGGCATTTTCACTGAGCGAGATCTGGTACGGCTCTTGGCCACAGGGCAATCGACCATAGGGATGGCACTCGCCACAGTCATGACCCAAGAGCTGCTTACCCTAGCCGCTGAAGACATCAAAGACGTCTTTGAAATCTTACACCTGATGAAAAAAAACCGGGTACGTCATCTACCCATAGTTGATGAACTCGGTCATCTAGCAGGCATCATTACTCGACAAAGCCTGCGGCAGGTCCTCCCCCCCTCCAGCCTCCTAAAATTCAGATTAGTCAAAGAGGTCATGGAGTCAAAGGTCGTTTGCTCCCCCCAAGCGATATCGTTACTGACCCTAGTGCAACAGATGGCTGAACACAGCGTCAGCTGTGTGGTGATTACAGACACTCATCATCGCCCCGTCGGCATCGTCACCGAGCGAGACATTGTACAATTTCAAACCTTGGGTACTAATTTTAGTCAAACCCAGGCCCAGACTGTGATGAGCACCCCTCTGTTGCCCATCCAGCCCCATGATTCGCTCTGGATGGCCCACCAGCAGATGAACCGAAACCACGTGCGGCGTTTGGTGGTCTGCATGCCTGACAAAACATTAGCCGGTCTGATTACCCAAAGCAGCCTATTGAAGGCGCTTGATCCTAACGAAATCCAACAGGTAGTTGAACTATTACAGCAGGAGGTAGAACAGCTACGCTCAAAAAACCAAACCCTCATAGAAGATCGTACCTGTGAGCTCGAAAACCAACTTCGTCTAAGCCAGCAACTAGAACAACGCCACAGCCGCCTGACAGCAACCAATGTCACGTTAACGACGACCCTACAAGCCCTCCAAATAGCTCAACAGGATCTACGTCAGGCAAATGCTGACCTGGAAAACCAAGTCGAAACGCGGACCACAGACCTACGTCAGGCCGAACATCGCTGGCGTACCCTGCTAGAAAATGTGCCGCTGGTAGTAGTTGGCCTTGATCATGACGGCAAAGTCACCTATGCCAACCCTTTTCTCCTAGAGTTAACAGGCTATACCGCTTCAGAAGTACTCGGAAAAGACTGGTTTGAGCAGTTCGTGCCCTTATTTGAGCAACCTCGACTCACTCAATACTTCCAACAGTTACTTACCCAGCCAGATACCGCCATAAAATACCAGAACATCATTGTGACTCGATCCGGTGAAAAACGTATGATTGCCTGGAACAACACTCTTCTGTGTGATAGGGATGATACCATCCTCGGCTCCA
Source organism: Leptolyngbyaceae cyanobacterium (assembly GCA_050043465.1). Taxonomy (GTDB): domain Bacteria; phylum Cyanobacteriota; class Cyanobacteriia; order Phormidesmidales; family Phormidesmidaceae; genus Leptothoe. Next base: position 1,848 of record JBHJIL010000068.1, on the reverse strand, counting down.
TGAGCATTGGCGAAGATATTACCGAACGCCTTGTTATTGAGCGGATGAAAAGCGAGTTTATTGACATCGTTGGTCACGAGCTACGTACCCCACTGACCTCGATTGACGGCGGGTTAAAGCTGATAACCGAGGGGCTCGTAGCCAGTGATTCTGAGCAAGGACAGTTACTGCTTCAGACCGTAGCAAAAAGTTCTCGGCGATTAGTACGACTAGTAGAGGAAATTTTAGACTTTGAATGTCTGGAGTCGGGGAAAAGCCCACTGAAAAAGCAACCTCTCAATACACAAGACCTGACTAACCCAGCAACCGCTTCAGTCCAGCCCATGGCAAAACGCTCAGGCATCACCCTGGAAGTTTCTGACCCTGGCTTTGAACTTGTCGCCGACCGCCAGCGTATCCAACAAGTACTGACCAACTTACTTGACAATGCCATTAAGTTTTCCCCTGACGGCAGCACTATCAGACTAACCGTTGACACATTCTTGTTAAACCAACCTAATCAGATAGAATCCATGGTGCGTTTTCAAGTTCGCGACCAAGGACCTGGGATTCCGCCTGACAAGTGCAAAACAATCTTCGACCGCTTTATGCAGCTAGACTCCTCCGATACCCGATCAAACGGAGGGACGGGACTAGGCCTTGCCATCTGTCGAGAAATAGTTGAGCAACACAGTGGTAATATCTGGGTCAATAGCAACTTGGGTAAAGGCAGCCGCTTTTGTTTCACGCTGCCATTGAGCTAAGCAACCTTCATTTGTCTATATCAGATTATCGGTCGTGCCTCAGAAAAAAGTGGGATAGGCAGCAATGTCATTCCAGGACCAAGTCTTCGTGGTTATCTCTGCTCTCTGAGCCGCCGTATCTCCGGTGCGACTGTGCTGCCATATCCAGTTGAAGTAGGTCACGACCAGTCGAGTAATACTTTCGGTCGTCTGCGAGACCTTCGCAAACTTATTCTGACGCGATGCCAACGACCGGTCTGTTGCCGGATGATGCCATTGGTTCGTTCTAATCGTTGGGTATTCTCTTTACCAACAACATGGACGACCTCAGACGGCAATACTCGCTCATAGCCAGCCCAACCATCGGTGTACCAGACCTTACAATCAGTTTTGTCTTCGGTACTGGTGATGAGTTCTGTTAAGAATGCTTCCGTGTGCTTACCCACTCGGGCAGTCAGGATCAGTCCACTTTGCGTGGCTAAGCTTACCCCTATCCAGCAGTCTCCCAGATTGGTATCCTCAGGTCCGCATCGTTTCTGTTTTTTTACAAATGACCACATCTCATCGGCAATCACTTGCTCTGTCTCAATTTCCCTAACCTCTTCATTATGGACCAACTGAGCTCGATAAGCAGCTGCATGGACGATACTCACAACTGTATTATAAGCTCGTTTATTGATTCGACTAATCCCCCGTAAACTGCTCCCTTCTGCTCGCGATTGTAGGATACTCTCAACTTCATCGGCACTGACCTGACGCCAATAGTAGAGAGTATCAAAGGTTTCGACAAAGGTACGAGCACAGTGGGCACATTTGTAGCGTTGACTCCCTTTGCTAGTTTTACCGTGTTTGTGAGTCTTAGGATGGTCGCAATAGGGGCAATCCATTGGCTTCGGGTAGATAGCATCCCTTTACATGACGTTTCCCACACTTCTTTGGTTCACGACCTATCAGGCCTTATAAAGCTTCTGATCTCACCAATACTTATGAGCTTTATCCAAAGCAAGAAAGTAATGGCACCAACTACTAAAAGTACCTTGAGAAATAGAGTAAGGGGGATACTAAAATTAATTGAAGAGCCAAATATACAAGCTATGGCAATAAAAAGCGTGCCTATACCTATTTG
>JBHJIL010000067.1:0-23404 GCA_050043465.1 Leptolyngbyaceae cyanobacterium | reverse complement strand
AGAATCAAAAACGCAAAGCCAATAGATTAACAAATCAATAGTAATAATTAGCTAAGCCATTGTCTGAAAACTGCTAACCCTGGGGCTAGCCCTCTGCTAGGAGAAACCTCCTAACAAAAGCCTGTTAACACTCCATCCGCTGATACACAGCGACGGATGAAGCTGCGGGGCGAGCACGCTGTCGTGCCCAGTCGCGAAGCGCCGTTACCTGCTCACTCATTGTCTTAGACAACGGTAACGTAGCTCGAATAGCCGCAATAATATCGAGTTGATTAAACTCACGACCTTGAGCAAACGCTTCATACATTGCCGAGATCAAGCCTTGCTCAATCTCCGCCCCCGAAAAACCTTCACATACCTTGGTAAGCTGCTCGAAATCGAAGCGCTCTATGTCACGACGCCGCTTACCTAGGTGAATTTTGAATATCTCTTTACGCTCTTCTTCGTTGGGAAGATCTACGAAGAAAATCTCGTCAAATCGGCCCTTCCGCAAAAACTCGCTGGGTAAACGCTCTACCCGATTGGCTGTAGCCATTACAAAGACTGGAGAGTTTTTCTCCTGCATCCAAGTGAGAAAGCTACCAAAAATCCGGCTTGACGTGCCTCCATCCGAATCCGCTGAACCGGCACCGCCAGCAAAGGCCTTATCGATCTCGTCGATAAATAAAATGGCAGGTGATATGGATTCAGCCGTGCGCAGCGCTCCGCGAAGATTGGCTTCAGAACGACCTACCATGGAACCATCGTATACTCGGCCCATGTCTAACCGCAGTAGCGGCAGTCCCCACAGACGCGCGGTTGTTTTTGCAATGAGAGATTTACCACATCCGGGCACTCCAAGAATAAGCATTCCCTTAGGCTGCGGTAGACCATATTCTCTAGCTCGCTCGCTAAATGCATTTGAGCGCTGCCTCAGCCAGTGCTTAAGCTCTTCTAATCCACCGACTGAATCGAGAGTTTCATCCTCCTCTATATATTCTAGAATACCGTTACGGCGAATTAGCTGCTTTTTCTCAGAAAGGACAATATCGACTTCTGACTCGGTCAGTTTTCCAGCAACAACTCTGGCTTTTCGAAATACTTTTTCTGCTTCATCTTCGGTTAGTCCCAGAGACGCCTTGAGCAGCTTCTCACGAATATCGGTAGTGATATTACCGCTGTGAGACTTGCCGAGTTCAGCGGTCAATACCTGATTTAGCTCGCCCATGGTAGGCATTGAGAAGTCAAGCACCACGACTTCTTTTTCTAACTCCACCGGAATCTCCTGTACTGGTGACATGAGAATGATGGTTTTGTTAGTGCCCTTAAAGCTTGCGATCGCATCCCTTAAGCAGCGTGTGACCGCTGGCGAATCCATAAACGGATGCAGGTCTTTGAACACATAGATACCCGCGTCTTTCTGACGAATAGCCCAATCTATGGCAGCTTCAGGAGAGACCGTATTACTGTTTTGAGACCCGCGATTCTGACCATACTCCACAATGCCGTGGGTTACGGTCCATGTGAACATTCGTCGCTGAGGCTGCTTAGCTATCGTCGCAATTGTTCGCTCTGCTCGCTCTTCCTCGAACGTGAGCAAATAAATCAGAGGATACTGAGCTTTAACTAGGACCTTGAGCTCTTCTTTCATTGTCTTTTATCCTCTCAACGCCGACCGACATCAACAGACCACCCAGATTCTCCAGAGCTAGAATCTCTAGAGGCTGCGATCTAACAAGGTACTAACTCGCCTTCATCCGAACGAACTGAGCTAGGAACAACATCAGGAACTTCATCCAGTAAGTCTGCATGCAAATCAGCGTGGGCTTTAATCGCCATCAGGTCACCATCCCTAACCACTACAGGAGTTGTACAGGCAGGACACTCGTATACCTGGTGGGTAGTCCCTTGAACACCCTCAACAACATCGGAATGATTTAGATAAAAACCTATTGCCCGCTCGGCCAGAGTAGACATTGGTTCTCCATCTACTGCAGCACGAACTTTGAGCTGGCGATGCAGGTCATCGGGCATATAAAGAGTGACCTTCTGCTTGCCTTGCATATCAACCTTAATAAATAGTAATAATCTACGGGGTGTTGACCCATGACGTTACGATACCCACCTTGTCTGATGCCGTCAAGCCGTCAAGCCGTCATAACGGCAAAATGTTTACACAAGTTAACAATTGGATTAAGCGCGTTGTGACCACTCCTGACTGAAATGGTTAGTTTTACCCCAGTATCTGGGTCTGTATGGGTACTAAAATAAGTAGCCGAGCAATTTCAATGTGTCCATGGCTAGCGCACCTACCGTTGCATCGTTTCCATCCTTAGAGACGGCTCTCAAGCACTTTTTTGGCTACGATGCCTTTCGCCACTACCAGCGAGCCATCATTGAGCAGTCGCTCAAAAATCAAGATGTCCTTGTCATTATGCCGACGGGTGGGGGGAAGTCGCTGTGTTATCAGCTACCGGCGTTGTTGCGATTAGGCGTCACTATCGTGGTTTCTCCTCTAATCGCGCTAATGCAGGACCAGGTGCGCAGTCTTAAAGACAATGGAATTGCCGCCACCTTTCTTAACAGCAGTCTAACCTTGGCTGAAGCCCGAGCCCGCGAAAAAGCTGTCCTCAGCGGTGACATTAAGCTGCTCTATCTGGCTCCTGAGCGGCTAATGAGCCCTAGCTTTTGGCCATTATTAGAACAGCTCCAGCAGACAGTCGGTATTAGTGCTTTTGCCATTGATGAAGCCCACTGTGTTTCTGAATGGGGTCACGACTTTCGCCCTGAATATCGTCAGCTGTTTCAGCTCAAGCAGCAGATGCCTCAAATACCGGTGATGGCCCTCACCGCAACCGCCACTGAACGGGTGCGTCAGGATATTAGCCAGCAGCTACGACTCAACGATCCAGAGGTGTTTGTCTCGGGGTTTAACCGACAAAATTTGTACTACGAGGTTAAACCTAAAACCAAGCAAACCTATGACGAGCTACTAAAGCTGATTAAACAACAGCCGGGCTCTGGCATTATTTACTGCCTCAGTCGCAAACGGGTAAATGAAATCTCATTTCGGTTAAAACAGGATTGGATCTCGGCCCTGCCCTACCATGCTGGCCTCAGCGCCCAAGAACGGCAGGAGAACCAAGAACAGTTTATTCGCGACAATGTGCGGGTAATTGTGGCCACTATTGCCTTTGGTATGGGCATCAACAAACCTGATGTACGCTTTGTTGTTCACTATGATTTGCCCCGCACCATTGAAAGCTACTATCAGGAATCGGGGCGGGCGGGCCGTGATGGCGATCCGGCTAACTGCACTGTGTTTTTTGGCTACAGTGATGTGGCAACAGTGGAGTATCTGATTGGTCAAAAGCCCGATGATCAGGAGCAGCGCATTGCCCGGCAACAGCTGCGCCATGTGATTAACTATGCTGAAAGTGCGGTCTGTCGTCGTAAGATTCAGCTCAGCTATTTTGGGGAGAGTTTTCCGGGAGACTGCCAAAACTGTGACAACTGTCTTAATCCTGTTCCCTTAGAAAATTGGACCATCGAAGCCCAGAAATTTCTCTCCTGTGTGGCCCGCTGCCAGGAACGGTTTGGTATGAATCACATTATCGATGTACTACGGGGGTCCAAAAAGAAAAAAATTCTAGATCTAGGCCATGACCGGCTATCCACCTATGGTATTGGCCAGGACCACAGCGTTGATGAATGGCGACAGCTGAGTCGTTCGCTACTACACCAGGAGCTACTGTCTGAAACCACCGATGGCTATTCTGTACTCAAACTAAACGCGGGCAGCTGGCAGGTGCTAAAAAAAGAGATTCCTGTCAATATCCATGTGTTTAAACGGGCTGAGACCACCAAAGCCAGTACTAAATCCGAGGAGATTCAGCTAAGCGGTGATGAGACGCTGCTGCTGGGGCAGCTGCGCAGCCTGCGTAAACGTCTGGCCGATGAACAGTCGGTGCCCCCCTATGTGGTGTTTGCCGACGCTAGTCTGCGACAAATGGCTCGCCAGCGGCCCATTACTAGCGAGGCTTTTGCTGCTATTTCTGGGGTAGGTAAGCGTAAGCTAGAGCAATACGGCCAGGTGTTTACCCAAGAGATCCAGCAGTTTTGTCAGTCCCATAATTTAACCCCCAATGTAGCGGCGGTTGAGCCCCAGGATACGGCCATGGCCGGTAGCACGTTGTCTAAAGAAGTCACCGCCACTCACCTGACTACCTATACTCTCCACCAGCAGGGACTCTCGCTGTCGGAGGTGGCCATTGAGCGGGGCCTGCGGCTGACAACCATTATTTCCCACATTGAACAAATCATGGCCTCTGGACGATCGGTGGATCTGCATCGATTGGTATCCCCGGAGCGTCAGGTGCCCATATTTGAGGCGATTGAAAAGGTGGGGACCCATTCTTTGAGAACCATTCGAGAAGAGCTGGGGGAAACCTTTGCCTACAACGAGATTCGTCTGGTGCGGGCCGCCTGGGAAAATCGTGAGTCGTCTTAGGCCTTATGGTGGTCATACCGGGAAAACTCGGGCCCAATGCGCTCAAAAAACTAGGATCGTAAGGCATGATAAGTAGACTCACTGTGTAATGGGGTCTGCCTATGTTTGATTGTTTTGCGACCGTGGCCCGTGGTTTGGAAGAACTGGCCGCTCTGGAACTAGAAGAGCTGGGGGCAGATGGGGTGGAGCCAGGATTCTGCGGGGTGAGCTTTCGGTGCGATCGCAAACGTCTCTATACCATTAATCTCTGGACTCGCCTCTCCTTTCGCATCCTGGTGACCGTGGCCCAGGTACCCTGCCGCGATGCCAAAACCCTCTATCGCGGCATCCAGAGTATCGACTGGGAGCAGTACCTATCACCGGAGCACACCCTGGCGGTAAAGGCCACTGGCAAAAACGATCGTCTTAACCACAGCCACTTCACCGCGCTACACGTAAAAAACGCCATCGTTGATCAGCAGCAGGATCGCTACGGTGAGCGCTCCGATGTAGACACAGATGTCCCCGATGTGCAGATCAATATTCATGTTAAGGACAGTCGCGCCACCATCAGCTTAGATAGTTCTGGTAGCAGTCTGCATCGACGCGGCTATCGGCCTGCCATGGGCACCGCGCCACTCAAAGAATCTCTGGCGGCAGCCCTGATCCAGCTGACAGAATGGTCCGGCAGTGTTGCCTTTATAGATCCCATGTGTGGCTCAGGCACGCTGCCCATTGAAGCGTGTTTGCGGGTACTCAATGTTGCACCCGGTCTATTTCGAGATGAAACCAGTCAGGGGTTTGGCTTTCAAACCTGGCCTGACTACGACGCGGCTCTGTGGCAGACGGTGGTGGCAGCTGCTAAAGAACGCCAGAGGTCTGAATTAGACGTACCGGTGGTGGGCTGCGATCTCGATCTGGATATTCTGACCAATGCCCGGACCAACGCAGACTATAGCGGCGTTGCTGAGCATATCGAATTTAACTACACAGACTTTGCCAATATTGAAGCCCCTGCCGACAGCGGTATTCTCATTTGCAATCCGCCCTACGGCGAGCGTTTGGGCAAAACAGAAAATCTCGCTCCTTTTTATAAACTTATGGGGGATATTCTCAAACAGCGCTTTAAAGGATGGACAGCCTATATCCTGAGCGGTAATAAGGCTTTGACCAAGTGCATTGGCCTCAGAACCGCTAGAAAAATTCCGGTTTACAATGGAGCTATCCCTTGTCAGTTCTTGAAGTATGAGCTGTACTAACAGGCACATATCAGTTGTACCGAGTTAATAAAAGCTAAAAAAAGTCCTTAGCCCCAAGGGGCCAAGGACGTTATCAGGGTGCATCTACCAATTAGAGTTACGAGAAACTGGCCCCCTGTCAGGATATTCTTGAGCGATCTTTTGACAAAGCTGGAGAAAATGCTCAATGTATGATATACAGAACACTATTCTGCAGGATCAATCCAGGTCAAACCGGTTGGCCTGAGAGCAACGTAGCTGTACCCAGATGTCTAGAGCATTCCCTGCAATGTGTTTAGCTCTTGTTGAATACGTTCTTCTAATGCTTTGAGTCGTTCTACCGTTTGCTCGCGGTTGATTTCGTTTTGCTGTTTTTTCTGTACCAGACTGCTTAATTCCAGTCGGCGAGCTGCAATATCACCGCTGATCCGCTCAATCGCTCGCTCTTCATAGGTGCCAAAACAGTCTTGTACGGCGTTATAAATTGGCTGCCACTGTTCAGCTGCAATCTGAGGTAAATGCTTTGCAAACTCTTTTCGGGTAGCCTTGATAAACTCTTGACGTACAAACTCGGCCTGAGCGGCCAGGATGCCTCCTGCCGCTGCAATTACACCCACAATATTTAAGAACAAACTGCTAAAGAGAAGTCCTAAAATCTGCAGCGCAATGACAATACACACATAGCTGACCGCCATTTGAAGCACAGACTGCCAGAAATGATTAAAGGGCTGAACAGCATCGTTTAGGGTGTCGGGCAGCTCATCAAAGAGATCGCGGATATTGTCGATCCAGGGGCGGGCCTCATCTGTTGTTTCGGTACTAGGGGCATAGAACTTACGCCCCATCATTTTTTCGTGAATAACTTCAACGACTTCGGCATAGGCAACCTGATAATCGGCTGCACTTTCGTAGAGCTCATCAAAGGACTGGCCAATTTTTTGCTTAGCAGTAAACTCCCAGGCGGCTAGCCGGTCATTGATGTAACGTTCGAAGGCGCGCTTAAATTCTCGGTAGAAGTCATCTCGGGCGTCTTCATCTAAAAAGTCAAGGAAATTGAGATCGGGCTGGGAGGCGACAAAGTCGGTCTCAAAGGTTGCTTCTAGATTGAGGATATAGGCTTTAAATGAGTCAGCAATTGCTTTGGCCGCGCGATCGCACTTTCCTCGAATCAGCTGTCGGTAGTTATCGCGAATCTTTTCGAGCTTGCCAAACTCGGTTTCAACTGAGGCAACCCGCTGCTGTAGCTCGCTAAGGTCTTCATCTAATAGCGGTATCCGGCGCGCCACCGATTCTTGCACTGCGCTGTAGGCTCGCTGGGCCAGGTTGGCCGCCCGCTGTAGCTCTGCTTGTCCCCGTTCCTGAGTCAAAAAAGAATCTAGGGCGTGTAAAAATGTATCCACACCGCTGCCGGTCAACGATGCTCCCTGACGCTGCTGTCGTAAAGCGCTTAGAGCCGACACTTCAAACCAGACCGTGCCCTCAGGTAGACTCTGGGTAAATACCTGTCGCTGGCGGTCTTCAGCAGCGGCTAATGCCACCGTATCCTCTGGATCAACCAGAGCTGTTTTAATGCGGTCCCAGCCATTGATCACATAAAAGCACTCTAGCTCGCGGCTCTGAATATAGTTGCGCAGATAGCGCTGCTCATCCAGCGTCATTGGCTGTACGGCGTCCATGACAAACACTACTGCCTGGGCCTCGGTTAAATAGCTCAGTACCTGCTGGTTGCGAGCTTCAGTGTCGTTGAGACCGGGGGTATCTACAATTTCGAGTCCCGATGCCAGCAGCGGTGCGGGACATTCAATGACAACGTGGCTAATATCAGGAAAAGCGTTGGTATTGAGCTGACGAGCTTCGTCTGGAGCAATGGTATAGTCCGAACGAAAGGTGTCAAAGTCAATGGATTTTTCAGGTCTGTCGTCGTTATAATGCAGCGTGACCCGGCGTTCGGTACCGTAGCGCAGCAGACTGAGTAGTGCCGTACAGGGATTAACATCGCTTGGCAGCAGCGCTTCACCCACAAGAGCATTGACTAGCGTACTCTTACCTCGCTTCATTTCGCCCAGGACTACGATCCGGTAGGTACCCTGCTGCAGCTGCTCTACGGTACTCTGCAGCGTACGAATATGACGGGTCAATCCCAGCTTTCCCGAGCGTTCGGTGGTTTCGGCTCGGTCCATTGCGATCGCAATCTGACTTAGCACCTCAGCCGCGTGCTGACGATTGCGGGTTAGGGCCTCCAGGCTATTGACCGCTGATAAATTGGCATTGAAATCGGGTGCTGTTTGGGGTGTAACCATAGGAGAGTGCGCTTAAAAATAGTCAGATGGATAAACAGTACGGGTCAGATTCTGCAGACTTTTTTACTAATATCTACAGTCCAGTGTGCCTTAATTCCCCAAAACCGTGAATATACCGCTGGGGTCCGTTGTGACTAGATACGCCTTAAAGGCTGCGGACCTGATTCATAAATAATGAATAGTTCAAAAGAATCGAATGACTACAATGGAAATATATGGATACTCACCGTAGTATCTTTCTATCCACATTTCACTTGTCTGGTTGTCTATGGCCACTGAGGATGACTACTACGCGCGGTTACAGGTATCCCCTGATGCCAGTCAAGCGGAAATTAAAGCGGCGTTTCGACGTCTGGCCAGGCGGTATCATCCAGACCTAAATCCCAACGATCCGGGTGCTCTTGAGAAGTTCCGGGCTCTCCACGAAGCCTATGAGGTGCTGATTGACCAGGTGCAGCGGCAGCGATACGACCGCACAGGTACTAGCGAATATGACGGTACCCGACCGCAAACGGCCCATGATTTCTATCTGCGGGGCATTCAGCAGACGCTACTGCGACACTATCGAGCTGCGCTGACGGACTTTGACCAGGCTATCAAGCTGCAGCCCACGCTAGCTGAGGCTTATTTACGTCGAGCCCAGGTGCGCTACCTCTTAGAAGATGATGCGGGGGTCTTAGCTGACTGCCAACGACTGCTGCAATTTTCTCAGCATCTGCCCAAAACTTACTACTATCTGGGATTAGCTCGCTATCGATTAGGCTATACCGAAAGTGCGATCGCGGCTTTTACAGAAGCTATTGCCCAAGAACCCGACGATCCTCAGGCTTATTTTCAGCGCGGCATTGCCCACAGCGATATCCAGCAGTGGGACGAAGCCGCCAGTGATTTTCAGACCGCTTCAGTTCAATATCAGGCTCAAGGAGATCTAGAAGGCTATCATCGCAGCTGCGATCGCAGCCACAGTCTCCGCCAGCAGCGGCGACTAAAACGACATCGGCCCATTGCCCGCTGGGGACTGCTTGCCCAGTTAAACCGATACCTGTTTGGGCTGCTGGGCAATCCAGCCGAAGAACTCACTGCACTATATAGTCATCTGAATCAGCGACAGGCTCTACAGGTAGGCTGCTTGTTAGCTACAGTAGCGTTAGGTGGGCTGACGCTGGGAGGCTACGTTCTACGATTTGCGGGCGATATGACTCCAGCGATGGCCCTCAGTCGGCTATGGTTGTCAGGCTGCGTCACGTTTTTGAGTCTGATTATTCTGCTGGCATTCTCACGTTTGTGGCTGCGACGTCATGGTAATTGGTCCGGTGACACCTTTATTGCCGGAGCGACCCTGTTACCTGTAGGACTGTTTGTGCTTGTGAGCCCCGTTGCCCTTATGATTCCGTGGCTGTGGCTGCTGGGTTTATTCATCACGGTACACCACTCGTTTCTAACTTTGCACAACGGCTGTCACCAAATCCACCGCCACCCTGAAATTGTTGCTACCTGGCTGGCTCCAAGTTTGCTATTTGCCAGTCTGAGCATAGGCTACTTAATTTGGATTGCCTGGGTATAGCTGTTTGCTAAACTCAAATCTAGTTCTTTCGTATGAGAGCCCTTGAGCAAAAGCCCCGTGGGGCAGACGTCTGGACTTTGTTAGGAAGACTGCCACGCCTTTTTAAGACCCCCTGACAAAGCAAAGAGTTTGTAAATCATCAATTGTTCTACATAATGAAGATTAGACAAAACTCTTATCTCTAGATGATAGAGACTCATGTATAAAAAGCTGCTACCAATATCTCACTACGGAAAGCTAAACGCTGCTGATTCTAAACAGCTCAACTGAATTCTCTCAATTGCTACTGATTTCTTCAGCTCTTTTTAGATTAACGCTGTGATAAATCTCAAAGAGAGATTAAAGTACATGTTAAAAAATTAGAGTCTATCTTCTAAGTAAATCCACGCATTGAAGTGAGAACCGAAATCTCTACTAGCATTCACACAGGAGCTTAGTAAGAGGATGACATATATGAAGCTTTCACTATATGAGCCTGCAGACGATACAAAAAAATAATACTTTAGGTGAATATGAAAATCAGCTCGTGTCCCCTGCTAACGGTATTGACAGCAGATACTGTCTACATACGGTTCTAAGCAGCATTCTGATACCCAATGCTTTCTTGTTTGGGTATCTAATCGAATGCGCCAGCACTAAAGTTGATCGTATTTTTCAAATTTCTTTAAATTGTTTTTGTTAGAGACATGAACTAGATTCTTAATGACAAAAGTCTTGTTAATAGCTGATGATAGTCAGGATAATGAAGTTTTAGTTAAAGGACTCAAACTATATGGCTATGACACCATAACGGCTAGCCAGAGCCATGACTGCTTGAAAGCAGTCACCCGTACACTGCCAGAGATGGTTGTAATTGATATGGAGACGTCTTGTTTAAATTGCTGGCAAACTATTCGGGCACTTAAAACATCTAGATCGACCTGGTCGATTCCAACCATTGCACTATATGACCAGTCTATAGAAGGGAAACTGTTACTACAGGCGGGATTTGACTCATACTTTCGGAAGCCTGTATCTCTAAAATATCTTTTGACAAGAATTGATACTCTAGTAGATAGCAATCCGATTAATAATGAAGGAACTGTTGGCAGCTATCGCTCGCTGACAACAGCATCCCTATCTTCAGAAACATCCTGCGCGGTAAAGTCCTCGTCCATGGTGGTGTATGTAGAGGACAACGTAAAAGATCGCCGAGCGATGGCTGCCATTTTCACAAGGGCTGGTTACAGCTACGCAAATATTTCTGATTCTTTGCAGGCGCTACCGCAGCTTTTAGACTGTAAACCTCAAATTATTTTTCTAGACCTGGTCATGCCCATGGCGAATGGCTACGAACTATGCGCTCAGATTCGTCGGATTTCAGCTTTTAGCCAAACACCTATCGTTATTGTGACCAATAATGACGGTATCGTTGATCGAGTCCGAGCCAGCATTGTGGGGGCTTCTGATTTTGTCAGTAAGCCTATTGACGAGCAGCGGATCTTAAAGATGGTTAGAAAATATCTCAATCCGTTTCAGTCTATACCGAAGAGCACTGACAGCGTACAGGCGCGTATTCTTAAGCATTTAGGACTCTTGCGATAAAACCCTCAGCGTTTTAATAACCTTTAGAGAGCTGTCTACATGGCTGCGTTAAATAAAATACAGCCATTTGAACAATGTAAGGGGCGATCTCTAAACAAGATTCGACGACATTAGGTATTCTTCCTTAGAAGCATAGAGGTTACCCAGTAGGCTGTATGATTTGGAACTTGAGAAGGGAATCCTTAGTCACAACAATGATAGTAAATGCGATCTCTGTTTTGAGGGGACAGGCTGCTCTACAGCCACGGGTATTTTACTACCGCTGTCATCCCGAAGATCGGTAATATCTAGGAAATTTACTACAAATGGTCCTGATTCAAGATGTCTCTGACTGTACTTTTTATAAAAATAGGCTCAAAATTCATTATTTATAGTTTTAACTTAGTTCAACAGATTAGAAATGCTCAGCCTATGCAGAAATAATCTGGCTACGCCCATGCTGGATTCTCAAATTCGCAGGTAAGAACGGATTTGAGGTTCCTTTTAGAGACAGTTTAGACAGTCTGATATTTGCCGCCTGTAGCTGACGCAAGCAGCTTGGCTTGCGTTCTTTTACACACTTTCAACTACTTCTCATCATGGCTAATATTCTACTGATTGGGAATGATCAATCCAGCTACAGTGAGTTACATCAACAGCTCCATCTGTATGGGTATAACTTACTCATATCGACAGAAGGCGGAGACCAAGGAATCTTACGGGCTATTAACGAGTCTCCTGACTTAGTCATAGTCGATTCAGACTTAGCCATCATTGACGGCTGGCGGGTAATCAAGATTTTGAAAGCGTCCACAGTCACTCAGGCCACGCCCATTATTGTATCGATATCCCCCACGATCCAAGCAGATTGGCAAAAGCTGAGTCAGTCAGCCTGTGATGACTATTGCCTCAAACCAGTCACGTCTATGCATCTTTTAGGTAAGATTCACAGACTGTTAGAGCGTACCTCTGATGCTGGCCCAGTAGAACCCATCCGACAATCTTCGCTATCTCAAAATACCGTCTTTAAGGAGAAACAAGATTCCCCTATCTCTCGTCCTACCTCTTTCAATGAGAATAGAGGCGATTCTTTAGCTAGTTCACCAGAGAAACCACTTGTTATTTACATTGAAGACAACCAGTCAGATAGTGTAGCAATGGAGACTATTGTTCAGAATGTAGGCTATGGCTATGCTAATATTATTGACCCGCTCCAGGCGCTGCCACAGCTGTTAGAGCTGAGGCCGAAGCTGATCTTTTTAGATTTAGTCATGCCGTTGGTCAATGGCTATGAGCTATGTGCTCAGATTCGACGAATGTCAATGTTTAAGGAAGTTCCTGTCATCATTGTTACCAACAACGATGGCATTGCCGATCGAGTTAGAGCCAAAGTCGTTGGCGCATCGGGTTTCTTGGGCAAACCAATTAGACAAAAACGAGTTGAAAAAGTGCTATCCAAATATCTGCAGCCGGTGTCAAAAGTCACTCCAGATGATGCTAAACAGCCAAACTTCATACCCTTGTTCTGACCGGTTGTTCTGATAGTTCTGAAGTAAACCCGTCTTCAGACAAGACTCGACATTGAAATTATCAAAAGGTAAAATTGCATGGTTACCGCTTTAGTTGTAGAAGATAGTCTTACAGACAGAGAAAATTTAATTAATCATCTCCACAATCTTAAGATTATGGTGATCAGCGTCGGCAGTAGTGAGGAAGCGCTCTTCAAAATAGAGTCGACGAAGCCTGATGTTATTTTCCTAGACGTTGTGCTGCCAGGCCAAAGCGGATTTGAGTTTTGTCGCAACTTAAAAACCGATCAAAAAACACAGGATATTCCGATTATTATCTACTCTACAAAAGATACGGATGCAGACAAGCTTTGGGGGTCAATGCTAGGAGCAGATGCCTATTTGAGCAAACCCGTCAATGCTGAGCAGCTGACGCAAGTTATCAAACACATTGTAGGTTGAGGCATATGAATATTGAGTCAGTGGCTGTAAACTCTACACAGCTAATATCTGAGTCTCCATACTCACAGCTTGATCCTTTAGGACTGACGCCGATCCCCCAAGATACCCGTCAGCGATTTCTTCGATTCCGACTGTCGGGTGAAGACAATACGCTACTGCCTTTAATAGACGTTGTTGAAATTCTACAGTTGACGACCGCAGACATTTTACCCATTCCCGACGTGCCATCCTGGCTGCTAGGTGTCTGTAACTGGCGCGGAAATATGCTTTGGCTAACCGATGTGAGCAGACTGATGGGAGGCCCTTCTCTATGGCGTCAAACGCCTACTCTAGAGTATCCGACGGCGGTAGTTGTACAGTCAGACAGTCACTCCCTTGGGTTAGTCGTAGAACATGTGGATGACGTAGAGCTAATCTCACCCGAAACTATATTTCTAGAAGACACAGGTTCTCCAATTTTGGCTCCCTTTATAGTGGGACATCTTCCAGATCGAGGGGGGACTGTCTTAGATGTTGCACGCTTACTAAAGCATTCATTTCGAACACTCTCTTAGCTCATTATTGATTCTTCTATGTCAATTTCCACAGACACTCATTCTAACAACGTCAACAGCGATAAGATGACTAACAGTATGACTACCTCAGAAAACTCCTCAGATAATGATGCTGTTTTGGTGACAGCATCAAGTGTAACCTCAAACTTAACCCTGTCTCCCACAGAAACGGTCCCCGACAATCAAGACTTATCCGAGCACACCCTACGCCCCCTCATGTTAGACACAATTCCATTTCCGCCGAGCCCAGGTGAGCGACCATTTATGATCGCAAACGCTATCGCTCAGGCTACTCATCTGGATAATTTGTGTCAAATTACGGTCACCCAGCTGAGGAAACATCTAGCTACTGACCGGGCTTTGATCTATAAGTTCCATTCGGAAACCCAAGGGACTGTTGTAGCTGAGTCTCTCACGTCTGGCTATACGCCATATTTAGGCGAGTCTGTCACGGCGCTTGCTTTTGGTGCCGAGACTATCCAGGACTATCAGCAACAGCCTTTTGTTAGTATTGGCAATCTTGCAGAGGAAGCGACTACGCCTTATCAGGTACAGCTTTGTCAGCATTTTCAGGTACAGGCATATGTAAGTCTGCCAATCTTTTTAGACGAGCAGCTGTGGGGACTCTTGGTGATTCAGAGCTGTACGGCTCCCCGTCAGTGGACCGAATCTGATATTGCCCTGCTCTATCAAATTGGCACTGAGTTTTCCCTCAGGCTCCATGTACATGAGTTGAGACTACAGCATCAGCAAGAGGCGACCCGCGATCGCATCATCACCAGCGTCGTCAAGGATATACGTCAGCTATCTGATCTTCAAGCGATATTTGAGAAAACTGTCCAGGCTATTCGTCAGCACCTACACACCGATCGAGTGGCCATCTTTAAATTTCATCCAGGCAGCAACAATGGCAGTGGCGAGATCATTGCTGAAAGTGTAGGTAAACGCTTTGTTTCGGCCAAAGAAGTTCATGTTGAGGACCACTGCTTTGATGAGGGTGGCAAGACAGATAAAGACTATCGGCAAGGGGGCTACTGGGTCACTGCTGATATTCACAATGCGGGACTCCCTGAGTGTCACCTTAATACGCTGACCCAGTTTCAAGTGCGAGCCAATCTGGTAGTTCCCCTACTTAAAGAAGGCAAGCTTTGGGGGCTATTTTGCATTCATCAGTGTGACGGTCCTCGGATTTGGAAAGATGATGAGATCGGCCTTGTACGTAGAATCGCTGCTCGTCTCGACGTGGCTCTCCAACAGACAACCTATTTAGAACAGCTTCAGACTAAAAACTACAAACTCACCAAAATTGCCGGGCAGGAACGATTAATCACCCAGATTGCAGAACGACTACGCCGATCGACAGATATTCCACAGGTTCTAAAAACATCCGTTCGTGATATTCGTCAATTACTAAAGGCAGATCGGGTCGGTCTCTTTCAATTCGACATAGCAACTAACTATAGCGTTGGCGAATTTGTTATTGAAGATGTTTCAGCTGAGACTGTCTCCGCTATGGCGACCAGAGTCAAGGACCATTGTTTCGCAGAGGATCAGGCTGAAAACTATCGTAATGGGCGTGAGTGGATCGTCCATGATATCCAGGACTTAGATTTACCCACCTGTCTGATAGATCTGCTGACTCAGCTCCAGGTTAGAGCCTCTTTAGTTATTCCTCTACTGAAAGGCGATGTCCTTTGGGGACTCTTCTGCATTCATCAATGTCAGGGACCCCGACATTGGCAAGGTAATGAAATCGATTTTGCCCGTCGCATTGGTCTACAGCTCAATGTGGCTCTACAACAGGCTGAGTATTTAGAACAGCTACAGGAAAAAAATACTACACTGACAGCGGCAGCAGCTGACGAAAAAGCCTCTAAGGAACGAATCCAGCAGCAAGTTTCCCAACTCCTGTCAGATGTCTATCCAGCTCTTGGCGGAGACTTAACGGTACGCGCTCCTGTCACAGATACTGAAGTGGGCACCGTGGCTAGCGCTTACAACAATACGTTACAGAGCCTGCAAAAAATCGTACTTGAGGTTAAACAGGCCGCTGAACAGGTTGGGCAAACGTCTCAAATGAGCGGTACCTCCATGGTGTCACTCAACCAGCAGGCTCAGCGACAGGCTGCTGCCCTCGATAAAACGCTGGCTCAAGTCAAAGAAATGATGAGCTCAACTGAAGCGGTGGCTAACGATGCTCAGCATGTTGAAACAGCGGTACAGCAGGCAAATCTGACGATCCAAACAGGTGATGCGGCGATGAACAATACCGTAGCCAGTATTATGGAGATTCGCTCAACCGTAGCGGATACTAGTCAGAGAATCAAACGACTGAGCGAATCTTCTCAGAAGATTTCTAAAGTTGTTAATCTGATTAGTCATTTTACTAGCCAGACTCAGCTACTGTCTCTCAACGCGTCGATTGAGGCGACTCGAGCCGGTGAGTATGGCCGGGGCTTTGCTGTCGTTGCTGATGAAGTCCGCTCTCTCGCCCGCCAGTCCGCCCAGGCTGCAACCGAAATTGAGCAGCTGGTCCAAGAGATTCAAGTTGGTACAGCAGAAGTCTCCACGGCAATGGAAATGGGGATTCAACAGGTCGCTAAAGGAACTACTCTAGTCACAGATACCCGTCAAAATCTCACGGCGATTGTAGAAGCCACCAGTCAGATTAGTCGACTGATAGAAGGGATTACCCAGATTACCCATCAGCAGGTTTCAGAATTTAAAGATGTCACGGGTACTGTAAATGAAGCGACAGAAATCGCCAATCAAACATCAGCAGAGTCAGAGCAGCTGACCCAGTCCATTCATCAGCTGTTGGCTACTGCTGAGGCACTTCAAGCCAGTACGGACAAATTTAAGGTTGCCTAAACTTAAATAAATGAGTCCAAACTATCTTCTTCAAGCTTGACTATGAGTTCCGAGCCAGTGCCGTCCCAGCCAGTTCCATCCTACTTTTTGCAGGAAGCCTCTGAACTGCTTCAGCAAATGGATGAAGAGTTACAAACGCTTCGCCAAGACTTTAGCGTTCAAAAAGTTCATACGCTCATGCGGATAGCCCATACCCTCAAAGGAGCGGCGGCGAGTGTGGGGCTAGATACTATCAAAACGACAACCCATTCTCTAGAAGATGCCTTTAAGGCTCTGTGTGTCCCCGGTACTTCTTTAAGTATCGCCGTCGAAGGGCTTATTTTTGAAACCTATGCCTGCTTGCAGATGCTGCTATCAGCCCGGTTTACCAATACGCCCTTAGACGAATCAAGCATCTTAGACCGAATGGCAGATATTGTCTCGCAGCTGCAAGACAATTTAGGTGACCAGTTTGGCAACGATGGCTATCTGCCCTCATCTGCTGAACTGGGCTTTGATATGACTCAGTCCATTTTTGAGATGGGGGTAGAAGAGCGGCTCAACAAGTTAGAAGATGCCCTAAAGCATCCTGAGCCTGAGCGCTTAGCATCACTTCTACAGTCTCAGGCAGACGTCTTTTGGGGATTAGCTGAGTCTCTTAAATTACCAGGATTTGGCGAAATCTCTCAGTCAGCACTGACGGCTCTCCATCAGTCCCCCGATCGGGTTGTCGAAATTGCACAAGCGGCTTTAGAAGACTATCGCGCTGGTCAGGTCAAGGTTCTGCAGGGCGATCGCGTCCAGGGAGGAGAACCCGGATCTCTTCTCAGACAGCTCAGTGGAAGGCAGTCTGACTCGGTGTTCCCAGGCCCGGTACATGATAAGCAGGTGTCTGACAATCAAAAGCTTTTTCCAACCGTTGTTTATCAACAGCCGTCAAAGAAACCTACTGGAATTGGCAAACTGTGGCACATGCTAACTCGACCCATTCCGGGTACGCCGCAGATATCCAAACCTCAGCAAACCGCTGATCCCCAGCCTGTTAGTCAAGAAAAGTTTTCTCCCTCTACTCTGGATCTCTCTAAGGTTATTCATAGCGATACCTTATCGCCACCAACACCGGTTCTGTCCAAGCCAAGTCCATTACCTGAGCCAGCTAAGGCAGTACTCTCTGACACGGAGAGCACCGTTTTAGCCGCGCTAGAGGATTCGACAGACCCATCGCCTCAGGAATTGCCTGCTCCCGCTGTCCTTGAACAAGCGCCGCCGCAGGCTGAATCTCTGGATGCCGAAGTCCCTTCTACTCCCAACAACACCGCTATCTTGAGGGTGTCAGTCGATCATCTTGAAAAGTTTAACTATGTCATTGGTGAGCTGTTGACTCAGCAAAATCGTCAGACCCTATACCACGAGCAGCTGGTAGATAATCTTAAAAAACTCTCTAATAAAGTACAGCAACAGCAGCAACAGCTATCTGTGCTCCAGCAAAAGGCTGTTCATGATTTAACAGGTACAAGGGTTGAGCAGACGGTTACACCATTTGATCAGTTTGACACGCTTGAGTTAGAGCAATATAGTTCGCTGCAGCCTTTGGTTCAACCCATTCTGGATAATACAATTCAGCAGATGGAGGGAGTTGAAGCAATTGATCTATTCACTCACCATAGCTATCAGGCTCTCACAAAGCAAAAGCGGCTTGTGAGTGATTTACGCGATACGCTATTTGACGTTAGGATGCAGCCTCTGGAATCAGTTTTGCAACGGTTTCAGCAGGTTGTTGCTCGACTATCTGCGCAGTATCCAAAAGATGTTCATCTTGAAATTAAGGGTGGTAAAGTTCGCATAGATCGGGCAATTGCAGACAAACTATACGATCCCTTACTGCATTTGATTCGTAATGCGTTTTCCCACGGTATCGAAACAGCGGATATACGTCAGCAGCATAATAAGTTAGATACTGGCACCATTCGACTTGAGGCTAGTCAGAAGGGGCACTATCTCACGATTGAGGTAATCGACGATGGTCAAGGACTAGAGCTAGAAAAAATTCGTCAGAAAGCGATTGATAATCAGTTAATCACTCCGCAGGCGGCAGCAAAGCTGTCCCCTGAACAAATCTATAATTTGATTTTTGAGCCGGAATTTTCAACGACTAGCCAAATTGATGCGCTCTCTGGACGGGGTATCGGGCTGAGTGCGGTGAGATCGCAAATGGACGCTCTACAAGGCAGCGTTTTAGTCACATCTAAAGCCCATCAATGGACATGTTTTACCCTAAAGATTCCAACCAATCTGACAATCGCTAAGTTACTACTCTGTCAGGTGGCTAACAAGCAATATGCCATGATGACGGATACTGTTCAACAGATTGTCATGCCAGCGAACCAGCAGATCAGTACCCGCGAACATGTCAAATTTCTAAGCTGGCAATCAGATGATAAACAGCGTCTTGTGCCTATTTTTCCACTCTCAGATGCTCTGAGCTATCGGGCTACTCTGCCAGCTCCCTCCCCAGAGGATACTGATATTGGTTCAGAGATGTCATCGGTAACATTATCGAATCCGGTCATTTTGATAGAGAGTGATGGAAAGCTAGTTGGAATCGAGGTAGAGCATCTTCGTGGGGAGCAGGAGCTAGCGATTCATCCGTTAGGAAAATCTGTTTCAACACCTATGTATGTGTATGGCTGTAGCACTCTTACCAGTGGCAGTCTCAGCTTAGTTCTTGATGGAACAGCGTTGGTTCAAGATATTCTAAGCGACCTTTCTCAAACTGTGCTTGATATGTTCAACGCCGGCGATCAAGCCGGTCCAGAGGCAGCTGTGCCCTTACCTGTAGCCCCGCCTAAGAGAACAATTCTGATTGTAGATGACTCAATTACGGTACGAAATACGTTAGCTGCAACGTTGCAAAAAGCTGGCTATAGAGTAATTCAAGCCAAAGAGGGGGCAGAAGCAATTCAGAAGCTGCACACCGCTAAGGTTGATACTATTCTCTGCGATCTAGAGATGCCGGGTATGAATGGATTTGATTTTCTTAAAATTCAGCAGCGGACACCCAAAATTAAGGCAATTCCCACAATTATGCTGACGTCTCGCGCTGGTTCCAAGCACCGCAAGCTTGCTAAAGAACTCGGTGCTACGGACTATCTGACAAAACCTTACTTAACGCCCCAGCTGCTAGAAAAATTAACCAACGTCGCTGCTCAACCATCTGATGCTCAGCTGTTAGAAGCACTAGAAAACAAATATGTATAATCCCGAACTAAGTAAATATGTTTCTTTTCAGATAGCAAATTATTGGTATGTCATCCCAGTCGATGAGATTCTAAAAATTGTCAACTGCCCGTCACCCAACCAGGGGGGAGTGGTAGGTTTAGGCGTAGTGCAACTGGGTCCCCATACGATCCAACTATTAGATTTATATCAAATATTTGGGCTCCCCCCACAGACCAACGCAGGCAACCCTGCATTTTTGATCGTTCTCCAGAACAAGAACAATCAGCTTTGGGGAGTTGCTTTAGAGACACCGCCCGATTTGATTGAATTATTGCCCACAGTCTTAAAACCTGTGTCACTCACCGAGCGTTTTACACCTCAGACTCCTTGGATTAGCCATGTCGGTGTGGCTACCGAACAGCAAAGTCAGCGCACCTTTTTACAACTCGACTTACAGGCTCTACTGCAGCAAAAAACAGGACAGCTCACCCATAGCTAGCCAGGTCAACTAGATTTGGGGAGGTACGTTAACTTCAAAATGGATATGGTCGTCATGGCCGGTAGCCCATCGGCATAGCTGTTTGTTTCTCAATACAGGATCGTTGAAATACAGGGTTTCTTTATCAACCCAAGGCTGGGCTCTTAGAGCGTTCAGGATAGCTTCAGTTGCATCGCGATCGTAGTTTGAGTTTGTCCATCGCGTTCCGCCAAACTTTCCACCTTTTCGAGGAAGTACCACATCGCCAGCGTTACCACTTTGGTGTCCGGAGTGGTCTGGTGTTCTTCCGCCTCTGGGCAAGCTCACATCGTTAACGGCTATGGGCGCAATATTCGAACGATTTTTACGGTAGGCTAGCTCGTAGTGAATTCCGGCTGCTCGAATAACATTGCTAATCCAGTCGATACCATAGTCATGGCTATCTCCTGGCTGGTCTAAAACTTCAACATTGTAAAATCCAACTCCCTGTCCTGGCATTCGCATCCATTTGGGCGCATTCGTGGCTTCTAAAAATCGCTGGGTTCGCCCCCCGACGTCTACTCGCCCGTCACCCAGTAGGGTCGTGGTTCCTAGAATAGCCGACTGAAATAGTCGAATAGCTTGTATTAGGTTAGCAAAGTTGCCGGCAGCAAAGTTGTACCCAAGGGCTATCAGCCGATCTTTTATCAGTTTGACATCGCTGGGTCGGTTGGTCCCGTTGGCTCCAACACTAGCCCCCAAGGCTAATTTTTGCGGTCCTGGATGTTTTTCAATATACGGAGTTAGGGTTAGCGAGGCGATATCGGTAGCGTTACCGGCAACAACCTTAAGGCGACGTAGCTGAGGTTTGGGAACCGCTAAAAAGACAGATTGAAAAGCCCACTGTTTATTGGCATTGACGGTCGTTGTGGCGATCGGCCTAGGGCTGTTATCAACGTACAGGCTAACAGGTTTACTAACGAGGTCATCGCTGGTAGTACCAGCCAGCTGATAAGGGTGGTATATCTTGACTTGCTTGGGAGCCTTCGTAATTTTAAGAGTTTGAGCTGGCGGTTGGGGTAAAGGCTCAGGTTCATCACTCTCTGTTCTTACCGAGACTAGGAAAAAACCAGGAGCGTCGTCACTGTTAAGCCATTCTTTGAGACGCTGGGTTCGAAAGAAGGTTTCACCAGCTATTTCCCCTTGACGTGGAGACTTATCGATTTTCTGACGATAGTACCCCCCCTCCATCAGGTAAACGGCTTTGTCAGTTTCCTTGATCCAAGTCCCCATATGGCCTCCAACCAATACTGAGTAGATGTAAATAGAGGGAGCGACAATACCCAATTTTTTAATTTAGGCTATTGCAGATGTTAGCAGGATATCGCTAACAGGGCTAACACTGTATAGATACTTGCTTAATTTGGCAGCAGTCCGACTTTAGCAGACGATATGGGGATTTCGATGCAAAATTGGGTACCTTGCTGCTCTGCACCAGGCTCACACCAGATTTTTCCTCGGTGGGTTTCAGTAATGATTTTATAGCTGATAGAAAGGCCCATTCCTGTTCCTTTACCAATATCCTTTGTTGTAAAAAAGAGATTAAAAATTTGCGATCGCACCTCTTCAGGAATGCCTGGACCATTGTCCATGATTTGAATTCTCAACAGACTGTCTCTAACTGCTGTTGAGACTCTAATAATACTGGGATCTGCTTTAGTTTCAGCTAGCGTTCGAGCAGCGTCACGCTCATTTAAAGCTTCAATTGCATTGCTCAATAAATTCATAAATACCTGGTTAAGCTGTCCAGGATAGCAAGAAATTAATGGCAGTGAGCCATAGTTCTTAATTACTTGAATATCAGGACGGCTGTCTTTTCGTCTCAGGCTACCCTGTAAAATTGTCAGAGTACTATCAAGACCTTCATGGATATCAACTAGTTTAGTTTCTGCTTCATGGAGTCGTGAAAAGTTACGTAGAGAAAGAACGATTTCGCGAATCCGATCGGTGCCGCTAAACATTGACTTAAGAATTTTAAGTAGATCTTTTTCGAGATAATCAAGCTCAATCTCAGCGATCTTATCTAAAATTTTCTTGGGCGGATTAGGAAAACTTTTTCTATAAAGAGAAATGACATCCAATAACTCTTTCACATAGCTATCTACATAAGGAAGATTTCCGTAGATAAAATTTACTGGATTATTAATTTCATGAGCAACACCAGCGACAAGCTGTCCCAAACTCGACATTTTTTCGTTTTGTACTAGCTGAACTTGAGCCCGCTGCAGTTCAGCTAATGCCTGATGGAGTTCTGCTTCTGTCTGTTTTCGTTCATTAATTTCGTTCAGCAGACGTGTCTGTGTGTGACGCAATGTCAGATGAACTTTAATTCGTGCCAGCACCTCATCCGTATGAATGGGCTTAGTAATATAGTCCACAGCACCTATACTAAGTCCCTTAACCTTATCTAAATCATCGGTTAATGCCGTCATGAAAATGATAGGAATATCTTTAGTTTGAGAACATTTTTTTAACTTCTGACAAACATCAAACCCATTCATTCCTGGCATCATCACGTCCAGCAAAATTAGATCTGGTATAATTTTTTCTAGTTTCTTAAAAACACCTTCAGCGTTTTTTGCAACTGAAACCTTATAGTTAGACTGGACTAAAAAATCATAGAGAAGCTTAATATTAGTCGGCACATCATCAACAATTAAAATCTCACTTTGTTGGCAGCTCAACATAGTTTGGCTAGATCCAGAATTAAGGGTATATAGCTTCTTTCAGGTTAGTTAGGACAATATATATCCTTGAACACCTTAAACTGCAACAGCTAACCTGACGTACCACTAACGGATACATACGCTGGTGGCTATAACAGCGTAGCTTTGGGAAAGTTCGAAGCACGTGTTATGTTTGACGAGCCCATCTAGCCTAGATTTCCCAAAGTTGGTATATCCCTAAAAAGATTCAGGGTAACTCTTTAATCCGGGAGGCGAACAAGGTTGGAGGTAGGTATCAATAAGCACCTGGAAGTTCGCAAAAAAAATAGCTCTGAAGCAATGCTCAGAGCTGTTTATCGTACCCATGCAAAACAACGTTGGGAACGATGAGTCTTACTATACGAGAGCGCAGCCAAAAAGTGGCCGAATGTATCAAAACGGATGCACATCACCGAATCGAGTCGATAGCGTCGGCGATTGGGATCAGTAAAAGCA